>NZ_JBMPOP010000051.1:0-209 GCF_049340325.1 Undibacterium sp. Di24W | reverse complement strand
CTGAACACCGGGGTCGTGTTGTAATCACTGCTCGCGGTCGCGCTGCCGCCACCGAGCGTGTACGCATACGTAGTCAGTCCGTTGGTCGCTGCCGACAAACTGACCGTATAGACTAAGTTTGCACCTTCCGTCACATTGTCATCGGCGGTTCCTGTCAAGCCCGGTTCTACTTTCGTCACCGACGGCTTTTCATTATCCAAGATACCGCC
>NZ_JBMPOP010000050.1:0-222 GCF_049340325.1 Undibacterium sp. Di24W | reverse complement strand
CTAAGATGCCGCCGGTACCCGTTGCGCCGCCTATCACTAAAGGCAGTGTTTCAGGGGACGCTGAATCAATCACCGTATCATCAATCGTGCTCACGGTGACCGTAAAGGCCGTCACACCACTCGGTACAATCACATTGCCACCGACCAAGGTGACGCCATTACTAAACACCGGGGTCGCATTGTAATCGGGCGCCGTCGCACTGCCGCCACCTAAACTATAGG
>NZ_JBMPOP010000049.1:0-230 GCF_049340325.1 Undibacterium sp. Di24W | reverse complement strand
ACTGCCTTTAGTGATAGGCGGCGCAACGGGTACCGGCGGCATCTTAGACAATGAGAAACCCACGATCACCACGATAGAACCAGGTGCCCCAGGTGCTGGAGATGACAATGTGGTCGAAGGCAACAACCTGGTCTACACCGTCAGTCTGTCGGCAGCGACGAACGCGACGACGACCTACGCCTATAGTTTAGGTGGCGGCAGTGCGACGGCCACGAGTGACTACAACACGA
>NZ_JBMPOP010000048.1:0-241 GCF_049340325.1 Undibacterium sp. Di24W | reverse complement strand
GACAATGTGGTCGAAGGCAACAACTTGGTCTACACCGTCAGTCTGTCGGCAGCGACGAATGCGACGACGACCTACGCCTATAGTTTAGGTGGCGGCAGTGCCACGGCCACGAGTGACTACAACACGACCCCGGTGTTTAGTAATGGCGTCACCTTGGTCGGTGGCAATGTGATAGTACCGAGTGGTGTGACGGCCTTTACGGTCACGGTGAGCACGATTGATGATACGGTGATTGATTCAG
>NZ_JBMPOP010000047.1:0-249 GCF_049340325.1 Undibacterium sp. Di24W | reverse complement strand
CTGGAGATGACAATGTGGTCGAAGGCAACAACCTGGTCTACACCGTCAGTCTGTCGGCAGCGACGAACGCGACGACGACCTACGCCTATAGTTTAGGTGGCGGCAGTGCGACGGCGCCCGATTACAACACGACCCCGGTGTTTAGTAATGGCGTCACCTTGGTCGGTGGCAATGTGATAGTACCGAGTGGTGTGACGGCCTTTACGGTCACGGTGAGCACGATTGATGATACGGTGATTGATTCAGCGT
>NZ_JBMPOP010000046.1:0-249 GCF_049340325.1 Undibacterium sp. Di24W | reverse complement strand
ATGTGATTGTACCGAGTGGTGTGACGGCCTTTACGGTCACCGTGAGCACGATTGATGATACGGTGATTGATTCAGCGTCCCCTGAAACACTGCCTTTAGTGATAGGCGGCGCAACGGGTACCGGCGGTATCTTGGATAATGAAAAGCCGTCGGTGACGAAAGTAGAACCGGGCTTGACAGGAACCGCCGATGACAATGTGACGGAAGGTGCAAACTTAGTCTATACGGTCAGTTTGTCGGCAGCGACCA
>NZ_JBMPOP010000045.1:0-249 GCF_049340325.1 Undibacterium sp. Di24W | reverse complement strand
ATGTGATAGTACCGAGTGGTGTGACGGCCTTTACGGTCACCGTGAGCACGATTGATGATACGGTGATTGATTCAGCGTCCCCTGAAACACTGCCTTTAGTGATAGGCGGCGCAACGGGTACCGGCGGCATCTTAGACAATGAGAAACCCACGATCACCACGATAGAACCAGGTGCCCCAGGTGCTGGAGATGACAATGTGGTCGAAGGCAACAACCTGGTCTACACCGTCAGTCTGTCGGCAGCGACGA
>NZ_JBMPOP010000044.1:0-255 GCF_049340325.1 Undibacterium sp. Di24W | reverse complement strand
TCGCCGATATCACCTACATACCGACAAGTGAAAAATTTGTTTATTTAAGTTTGGTGACCGACATCTACTCAAAAAAGATTGTCGGGCATCATGTTCACGCCAGCCTGCAAACAGAGGAAGTGAGTGTGGCCTATCGACGTGCGCTGCGTGGCAAAAGTAGCATGTCCGATCTAATACACCACTCAGATCGAGGCATTCAATACTGCTCTACTTATTACCAACAGTTACATGAAAAATTCAAGGTGCGATGCTCAA
>NZ_JBMPOP010000043.1:0-255 GCF_049340325.1 Undibacterium sp. Di24W | reverse complement strand
AGTATTGAATGCCTCGATCTGAGTGGTGTATTAGATCGGACATGCTACTTTTGCCACGCAGCGCACGTCGATAGGCTACACTCACTTCCTCTGTTTGCAGGCTGGCGTGAACATGATGCCCGACAATATTTTTTGAGTAGATGTCGGTCACCAAACTTAAATAAACAAATTTTTCACTTGTCGGTATGTAGGTGATATCGGCGACCCAGACTTGTTCTGGTTTAGAAGCGAGCACTTGCTGAGAACCTGCCTTTA
>NZ_JBMPOP010000042.1:0-255 GCF_049340325.1 Undibacterium sp. Di24W | reverse complement strand
AGCCTTTTACCGCTGTGATGATTTGTGAGAATACGTCACCCACAGTCACTTTACCCGCTGCATCAAATTTGCCAGTCCAGAAAGTCACACCGTCCGCATCAGCAGCACGACCCAATACGTTGGAGTAAAATTTTTCTACCAATTCTTTGTTCGTGGATGATTTTGGATAGTAAGCACGTGCTGGATCAACATCAAACATTTGTTGAGCGATTTGCGCGTAAGTTGCGCCTGCATCTAATTTACCAACCCAAAATG
>NZ_JBMPOP010000041.1:0-255 GCF_049340325.1 Undibacterium sp. Di24W | reverse complement strand
CTGCTGATGCGGACGGTGTGACTTTCTGGACTGGCAAATTTGATGCAGCGGGTAAAGTGACTGTGGGTGACGTATTCTCACAAATCATCACAGCGGTAAAAGGCTACACAGGTACAGACCAAGCGGCCTTGGATTCTAAAGCCCTGTTCTTGAACAAAGTGGCAGTGGGTGAATACTACGGTTTCACCTTGAACAGCAATGATGTTGCTGGTGCAACGACGATCATGGCTAACGTGACTAAAGACCCAGCGTCTG
>NZ_JBMPOP010000040.1:0-258 GCF_049340325.1 Undibacterium sp. Di24W | reverse complement strand
GTGCAGGTAACGACACCGTTGTATTCGATAACATCCAAGACACACGTGCTGGTTTGTCTATCTCTGACACAGTAGCTGGTGGTGCTGGTACAGGCGATACATTGGTGATCGACGGTGACTTGACTGGCGCTAACTTGGGCGACACGATTGCTTTGGGCGCATCTGAATGGACTAACGTTTCTGGTTTCGAAACTATCCGTTTGGTAGGCACATCAAACAACGCTGGCGTAGCGGGTGCTGGTAACTACCGTTTGACAT
>NZ_JBMPOP010000039.1:0-258 GCF_049340325.1 Undibacterium sp. Di24W | reverse complement strand
ATGTCAAACGGTAGTTACCTGCACCCGCTACGCCAGCGTTGTTTGATGTGCCTACCAAACGGATAGTTTCGAAACCAGAAACGTTAGTCCATTCAGATGCGCCCAAAGCAATCGTGTCGCCCAAGTTTGCACCAGTCAAGTCACCGTCGATCACCAATGTATCGCCTGTACCAGCACCACCAGCTACTGTGTCAGAGATAGACAAACCAGCACGTGTGTCTTGGATGTTATCGAATACAACGGTGTCGTTACCTGCAC
>NZ_JBMPOP010000038.1:0-261 GCF_049340325.1 Undibacterium sp. Di24W | reverse complement strand
CCTGGTCTACACCGTCAGTCTGTCGGCAGCGACGAACGCGACGACGACCTACGCCTATAGTTTAGGTGGCGGCAGTGCGACGGCGCCCGATTACAATGCGACCCCGGTGTTTAGTAATGGCGTCACCCTGGTCGGTGGCAATGTGATAGTACCGAGTGGTGTGACGGCCTTTACGGTCACCGTGAGCACGATTGATGATACGGTGATTGATTCAGCGTCCCCTGAAACACTGCCTTTAGTGATAGGCGGCGCAACGGGTAC
>NZ_JBMPOP010000037.1:0-287 GCF_049340325.1 Undibacterium sp. Di24W | reverse complement strand
CTCGAGTGTGGTCGTTCGTTGTTATAAATTTGAATGGATTGTGCGATAAGCTTTCGTGCTTGGGCAAGATTTGCTGGGGTGTGCAATAAGAACTCTCCCTTGAGAATGCCATTGACCCGCTCAGCTACAGCATTTTGATAGCAATCATATCCATCTGTCATTGAGCATCGCACCTTGAATTTTTCATGTAACTGTTGGTAATAAGTAGAGCAGTATTGAATGCCTCGATCTGAGTGGTGTATTAGATCGGACATGCTACTTTTGCCACGCAGCGCACGTCGATAGGC
>NZ_JBMPOP010000036.1:0-291 GCF_049340325.1 Undibacterium sp. Di24W | reverse complement strand
TGGCACCTGAGTAACAGCTATCGAAGAAAAATAATATTTTGCCGCGTAATGAAGCGAGCTTTCGTTTGAGCACATCTTTTCCGATCGATGTCAACTTCAGCTCTTTCGGGTCTGCGTCGATTGGAAGAAAGGTGTAACCGATTGAGGGCTCATTTCTTCCATGTCCAGCAAAAAATATGACACCAACGTCATGCTTAGTTACTTGCTTTTGCAGCCATTCTAGCCCTTGGAGAATACCTGTTTGAGTTGCATCCTGATCTATCAATAGTTTGATTTCAACTTGTTTGTAGA
>NZ_JBMPOP010000035.1:0-302 GCF_049340325.1 Undibacterium sp. Di24W | reverse complement strand
GACTACAACACGACCCCGGTGTTTAGTAATGGCGTCACCTTGGTCGGTGGCAATGTGATAGTACCGAGTGGTGTGACGGCCTTTACGGTCACGGTGAGCACGATTGATGATACGGTGATTGATTCAGCGTCCCCTGAAACACTGCCTTTAGTGATAGGCGGCGCAACGGGTACCGGCGGCATCTTAGACAATGAGAAACCTGCGATCACCACGATAGAACCAGGTGCGCCAGGTGCTGGTGACGACAATGTGGTCGAAGGCAACAACTTGGTCTACACCGTCAGTCTGTCGGCAGCGACGAA
>NZ_JBMPOP010000034.1:0-312 GCF_049340325.1 Undibacterium sp. Di24W | reverse complement strand
CATGCTTAGTTACTTGCTTTTGCAGCCATTCTAGCCCTTGGAGAATACCTGTTTGAGTTGCATCCTGATCTATCAATAGTTTGATTTCAACTTGTTTGTAGAGGGCACCCTCTTGTCTACGGACAGTATTTGCAAAATCAGTGGCATCTTTTGCTGGGTATGTTAGTTTTGTAATTTTCTTATTAGAATAATTGGCAGCGCCGACTGACAAGACATACAGTCTCGGACGAAAATCGAATTCTTCCTCTTCTTTTTGTTTTATTGATTCCTTTGCTGTGAGTTTTCTAGTCACTTTAAAGGTGGCAGGAACCG
>NZ_JBMPOP010000033.1:0-318 GCF_049340325.1 Undibacterium sp. Di24W | reverse complement strand
AAGGTGCAAACTTAGTCTATACGGTCAGTTTGTCGGCAGCGACCAACGGACTGACTACGTATGCGTACACGCTCGGTGGCGGCAGCGCGACCGCGAGCAGTGATTACAACACGACCCCGGTGTTCAGCAATGGCGTCACCTTGGTCGGTGGTAATGTGATTGTACCGAGTGGTGTGACGGCCTTTACGGTCACCGTGAGCACGATCGACGACACCATTGTTGATTCTGCGACACCGGAAACACTGCCATTAGTTGTTGGCGGCGCGACGGGTATAGGCGGTATTCTCGATAATGAAAAGCCGACCATTACATCAGTGG
>NZ_JBMPOP010000032.1:0-324 GCF_049340325.1 Undibacterium sp. Di24W | reverse complement strand
TTGAGCATCGCACCTTGAATTTTTCATGTAACTGTTGGTAATAAGTAGAGCAGTATTGAATGCCTCGATCTGAGTGGTGTATTAGATCGGACATGCTACTTTTGCCACGCAGCGCACGTCGATAGGCTACACTCACTTCCTCTGTTTGCAGGCTGGCGTGAACATGATGCCCGACAATCTTTTTTGAGTAGATGTCGGTCACCAAACTTAAATAAACAAATTTTTCACTTGTCGGTATGTAGGTGATATCGGCGACCCAGACTTGTTCTGGTTTAGAAGCGAGCACTTGCTGAGAACCTGCCTTTAGTAAGTTGGGGTGCTTGT
>NZ_JBMPOP010000031.1:0-342 GCF_049340325.1 Undibacterium sp. Di24W | reverse complement strand
CGCCGCCTATCACTAAAGGCAGTGTTTCAGGGGACGCTGAATCAATCACCGTATCATCAATCGTGCTCACGGTGACCGTAAAGGCCGTCACACCACTCGGTACAATCACATTGCCACCGACCAAGGTGACGCCATTACTAAACACCGGGGTCGCATTGTAATCGGGCGCCGTCGCACTGCCGCCACCTAAACTATAGGCGTAGGTCGTCGTCGCGTTCGTCGCTGCCGACAGACTGACGGTGTAGACCAGGTTGTTGCCTTCGACCACATTGTCATCTCCAGCACCTGGGGCACCTGGTTCTATCGTGGTGATCGTGGGTTTCTCATTGTCTAAGATGCCGC
>NZ_JBMPOP010000030.1:0-374 GCF_049340325.1 Undibacterium sp. Di24W | reverse complement strand
TTTGGCGGCGAAGCTAAAGCATACGATCAGATCGATGCAGCTCCAGAAGAAAAAGCACGCGGTATTACAATTAATACAGCGCACGTAGAATACGAAACAGCAGGTCGTCACTATGCTCACGTTGACTGCCCAGGCCATGCTGATTATGTTAAAAACATGATTACTGGTGCTGCTCAGATGGACGGCGCGATCTTGGTTTGCTCAGCAGCTGACGGTCCAATGCCACAAACACGTGAACACATCTTGTTGGCACGTCAAGTTGGTGTTCCATACATCATCGTTTTCTTGAACAAATGCGACATGGTTGATGACGCTGAGTTGTTGGAATTGGTTGAAATGGAAGTTCGTGAGTTATTGTCTAAATACGAATTCCC
>NZ_JBMPOP010000029.1:0-378 GCF_049340325.1 Undibacterium sp. Di24W | reverse complement strand
TTAATGTACCAGCGCTTGCGCCTCTCAATACATCTGTTGCGAAAGAGAATTCAACCACGCCAGTGTTGTTGGCATTGGTGTTATTGATTGACATAGTCGTCAATGGCGCTTGCAAGTTTTCAATTGCGGCCACGTTAGACACTGAAGTGATGCGATTAACCGAAACTTCTTTAACGTTCGTCGCATCTTGCAAATCCAATGTGGTAACCGCATTGTTAGAGATATTGCCTGCTGATGAAGAACCGGAGAATGTCAAATCCAACACGTTGATGTTGTTCAATTTTGGTGTAATGACGGTACCGCCGTTGTCATTCGCGTTACCCAAAGTGGCTGTCAATTTGTTGACGGTACCTGTACCTGTCAAGACGTCTTCGTCTT
>NZ_JBMPOP010000028.1:0-383 GCF_049340325.1 Undibacterium sp. Di24W | reverse complement strand
TTGGATTCTAAAGCCCTGTTCTTGAACAAAGTGGCAGTGGGTGAATACTACGGTTTCACCTTGAACAGCAATGATGTTGCTGGTGCAACGACGATCATGGCTAACGTGACTAAAGACCCAGCGTCTGTGGAAGTTGCGAAGCAAACTAACGGTAACAACCCAGTGTTGACCAGTGGTACAGACAAAGTATCTGGCGTGAATTTCACATCAGAATTAGTCTACACACCAGGCGGCGGCAATCGTATCAACTCCCTGCAAGACGAAGACGTCTTGACAGGTACAGGTACCGTCAACAAATTGACAGCCACTTTGGGTAACGCGAATGACAACGGCGGTACCGTCATTACACCAAAATTGAACAACATCAACGTGTTGGATTTGAC
>NZ_JBMPOP010000027.1:0-418 GCF_049340325.1 Undibacterium sp. Di24W | reverse complement strand
GAATAATTGGCAGCGCCGACTGACAAGACATACAGTCTCGGACGAAAATCGAATTCTTCCTCTTCTTTTTGTTTTATTGATTCCTTTGCTGTGAGTTTTCTAGTCACTTTAAAGGTGGCAGGAACCGAAGTGCCATGCTGGTTGTCTGCGAAAATTTGGACTTCGCTTACTCCGAAAGGCGTTTCGACTTCAAATTCCCTTTCATACGCTAACTTATCAACTTGTTTTTCGTTTGATGTGTCAATCAAGTTATGGAGCAGGCCATTCACCCTAATTCTCCAACTAGAAATCGGTGAATTTTCTGAAGTCCTAACCCTCACACGTAATTTTGTCGTGGGTGTGTTTGCTTCTGTTTCTATATTGCTTAGTAAATCAAGCACGGGTGGAAGCTGACTAATAGGGGTGAAGTTTGTCGTTT
>NZ_JBMPOP010000026.1:0-464 GCF_049340325.1 Undibacterium sp. Di24W | reverse complement strand
GCAACAACACCAGCACCAACAGTACGACCACCTTCACGAATCGCGAAACGGAGACCTTCTTCCATCGCGATCGGGTTGATCAACTTAACTGTGATAGAAACGTTATCACCTGGCATAACCATTTCTTTGTCTTTTGGCAACTCGATTGAACCAGTTACGTCCGTTGTACGGAAGTAGAACTGTGGACGATAGTTGTTAAAGAATGGTGTATGACGACCACCTTCATCTTTAGACAAAACGTAGATCTCGCCTGTGAAATGATCATGCGGCTTGATTGAACCTGGTTTCGCCAAAACTTGACCGCGTTGGATATCTTCACGCTTAGTACCGCGCAACAATACACCAACGTTATCGCCTGCTTGACCTTGATCGAGCAATTTGCGGAACATTTCAACACCAGTACATGTTGTTTTTACTGTGTCTTTAATACCAACGATTTCGATCTCTTCGCCGACCTTAACGAT
>NZ_JBMPOP010000025.1:0-474 GCF_049340325.1 Undibacterium sp. Di24W | reverse complement strand
TGGCACGTCAAGTTGGTGTTCCATACATCATCGTTTTCTTGAACAAATGCGACATGGTTGATGACGCTGAGTTGTTGGAATTGGTTGAAATGGAAGTTCGTGAGTTATTGTCTAAATACGAATTCCCGGGCGATGATTTGCCTATCATCCAAGGTTCTGCAAAATTGGCGCTCGAAGGCGACAAAGGTCCATTGGGCGAAGAAGCGATCATGAAATTGGCTGATGCTTTGGATTCTTACATTCCAACGCCAGAACGTGCTGTTGACGGCGCATTCTTGTTGCCAGTGGAAGACGTATTCTCCATCTCTGGTCGCGGTACAGTTGTGACTGGTCGTATCGAGCGCGGCATCGTTAAGGTCGGCGAAGAGATCGAAATCGTTGGTATTAAAGACACAGTAAAAACAACATGTACTGGTGTTGAAATGTTCCGCAAATTGCTCGATCAAGGTCAAGCAGGCGATAACGTTGGTGTAT
>NZ_JBMPOP010000024.1:0-474 GCF_049340325.1 Undibacterium sp. Di24W | reverse complement strand
TGGCACGTCAAGTTGGTGTTCCATACATCATCGTTTTCTTGAACAAATGCGACATGGTTGATGACGCTGAGTTGTTGGAATTGGTTGAAATGGAAGTTCGTGAGTTATTGTCTAAATACGAATTCCCAGGCGATGATTTGCCTATCATCCAAGGTTCTGCGAAATTGGCGCTCGAGGGCGACAAAGGTCCATTGGGCGAAGAAGCGATCATGAAATTGGCTGATGCTTTGGATTCTTACATTCCAACGCCAGAACGTGCTGTTGACGGCGCATTCTTGTTGCCTGTGGAAGACGTATTCTCTATCTCTGGTCGCGGTACAGTTGTGACTGGTCGTATCGAGCGCGGTATCGTTAAGGTCGGCGAAGAGATCGAAATCGTTGGTATTAAAGACACAGTAAAAACAACATGTACTGGTGTTGAAATGTTCCGCAAATTGCTCGATCAAGGTCAAGCAGGCGATAACGTTGGTGTAT
>NZ_JBMPOP010000023.1:0-692 GCF_049340325.1 Undibacterium sp. Di24W | reverse complement strand
GCATCGATCGATACACCAACCGTTGCTGCTGCAACGTTGACGTTGTCGATTGCACGGATAGTCAAACGCTCAATGTGTGTTGTTGTGTTAGCAGCTTGGAAGCTGTCAACCAATGCGTCAACGATAGTATCGTTCAATTGAACTTGTGACACTTGAGTTACTGCTGTGTCATTCGTCAATTCGATGTTACCGATGTTGCTGATACCGTTGAAATCACCGATCGATGCGTTTGTTGCATTACGCAATTCGATAACGTCATTGTTCTTTTGGCTGTTGTTAGTCGTGTTGTTATCAACTGCACCGCCGTTGATTGCGTGTGAACCGTTGAAGTTCGCATCAGAGAAGATGATACGGTCAGCTGTGCTGCTCGCGCCTTCTTCACCTTTGTAGCTGAAACGGCTTGTTGAGCTCAATGTACGTGCATCGATAACAACTGCGCTTTCAACGCCTGTCAATGGTGTGTCAGCTGTACCAGCAGCAGCACCAGTATTGTTGGCTGTATCGTTGTCATTGATGATCGCCAATACGCCTGCGTTGTTGTTCGCAGCGATCAATTCGTTCGTCAATGTCAAACGGTAGTTACCAGCACCCGCTACGCCAGCGTTGTTTGATGTGCCTACCAAACGGATAGTTTCGAAACCAGAAACGTTAGTCCATTCAGATGCGCCCAAAGCAATCGTGTCGCCCAAGTT
>NZ_JBMPOP010000022.1:0-832 GCF_049340325.1 Undibacterium sp. Di24W | reverse complement strand
AAGACGAAGACGTCTTGACAGGTACAGGTACCGTCAACAAATTGACAGCCACTTTGGGTAACGCGAATGACAACGGCGGTACCGTCATTACACCAAAATTGAACAACATCAACGTGTTGGATTTGACCTTCACGGGTTCTTCATCTGCTGGCAATGTGTCCAACAATGCGGTTTCCACATTGGATTTGCAAGATGCGACGAACGTTAAAGAAGTTTCGGTTAATCGCGTAACGTCAGTGTCTAACGTGGCTGCAATTGAAAACTTGCAAGCGCCATTGACGACTATGTCAATCAATAACACCAATGCCAACAACACTGGCGTGGTTGAATTCTCTTTCGCAACAGATGTATTGAGAGGCGCAAGCGCTGGTACATTAAATTTGAACAACGTTCAAATTGGTTCTGTGAATCTTGGTGCAAACGCTAGCGGCATTACGACTTCGGTTGCTACAGCTGGTGTTGCTAACACCGGTTACGAAACTTTGACATTGACCAGCAATGGACAATCTAACGCTGTTGGTAGTTTGAACTTGCCAATGGACACCGGTACAGACGGTAAAGTCATCATCACAGGCAAACAAAACCTGACATTGGGCGGTACAAGCAATGTGGTGAATGCTGCGAACGGCACTATCGAATCCGTGAACTACAACGGCGGTATTTTGCAAGCATCAGGTCGTTTGTCAACAGTCGATGCCAGCGCTCTCGAAGGCAACCTGACGATCAACTTGGGTAACGGCATCTTCACAACTAGCAAAGCTGACACATCAGGTCAAGTACAAAACGTGACAGTCACTGGCGGTAAAGGTAACGACACGTTCATCTTGGCTGA
>NZ_JBMPOP010000021.1:0-876 GCF_049340325.1 Undibacterium sp. Di24W | reverse complement strand
TGACCCGTCCTGAAATAGATTGACAGTTTTCTTCGTGATTGAAAGGAACGTCAATGAAATCAACAGAACGCAGGAGCCAAAGAGATTACACCTTGGCCTTTAAATTATCAGTGGTTGATCAGGTAGAAAAAGGCGACATGACCTACAAACAAGCCCAAACGCGCTTTGGGATACAAGGTAGATCAACTGTTTTAGTGTGGTTACGTAAACATGGTACGCAAGATTGGCATAATATGGGATTAAGGAAAAATCTCAATTTAGCCATGTCCCAAGAACCATTACCACTGACGCCGGAACAACGGATCAAAGAACTTGAAAAGCAACTCAAGATCGCCAACGAAAAAGCGCAGCTATTTGAAGCCATCGTGAATGTCATTAGAGATGACTTTGGGATCGCCATTCCAAAAAAGCATTTAGGCAAGTCCTTGAGCACAAAAAAACGCCTCAAATAAGTATTAGCAAGGCTTGCCATTATTTTGGTTGGACACGTCAGGCATATTATCAACAAATTGAACGCGACCAAGTGCGTCGAAATGAGCATGATCAAGTCATCGAATGGGTGACGAAACTTCGACTGCGTCAGCCGAAAATTGGCACGCGTAAGCTTCATTACCTACTGCGTGAGAAAAAGCAACAAGCTGGTATTAAGCTGGGACGAGATGCCTTGTTCCACCTTCTCAGAATGCGACATCTATTGATCAAACCCAAACGTGCCTATCATAAAACTACGCATAGTCATCACCGTTTTTACAAGCACCCCAACTTACTAAAGGCAGGTTCTCAGCAAGTGCTCGCTTCTAAACCAGAACAAGTCTGGGTCGCCGATATCACCTACATACCGACAAGTGAAAAATTTGTTTATTTAAGTTTGGTGAC
>NZ_JBMPOP010000020.1:0-921 GCF_049340325.1 Undibacterium sp. Di24W | reverse complement strand
TGAGCACGATCGACGACACCATTGTTGATTCTGCGACACCGGAAACACTGCCATTAGTTGTTGGCGGCGCGACGGGTATAGGCGGTATTCTCGATAATGAAAAGCCGACCATTACATCAGTGGAACCGGGTGCGCCAGGTAGTGGTGACGACAATGTGGTGGAAGGCAACAACTTGGTCTATACCGTCAGTCTGTCGGCAGCGACGAACACGGCGACGACCTACGCCTATAGTTTGGGTGGTGGCAGTGCAACGGCGACCAGCGATTACAACACGACACCGGTCTTCTCCAATGGTGTCACGCTCTCGGGCGGCAATGTGATTGTACCGAGTGGCGTGACGGCCTTTACGGTCACCGTGACCACGATCGACGACACCATCGTTGATTCTGCGACACCGGAAACACTGCCATTAGTCATTGGCGGTGCGACGGGTACGGGTGGTATTCTCGATAATGAGAAGCCGACCATCACCACGATAGAACCAGGTGCCCCAGGTGCTGGAGATGACAATGTGGTCGAAGGCAACAACCTGGTCTACACCGTCAGTTTGTCGGCAGCGACGAATACGCTATCGACCTATGCTTACACTTTGGGCGGTGGAACTGCCACGGCTACGAGTGACTACAACACGACCCCGGTGTTCAGTAATGGCGTTACCTTGGTCGGTGGCAATGTGATTGTACCGAGTGGTGTGACGGCCTTTACGGTCACCGTGAGCACGATTGATGATACGGTGATTGATTCAGCGTCCCCTGAAACACTGCCTTTAGTGATAGGCGGCGCAACGGGTACGGGCGGTATCTTGGATAATGAAAAGCCGTCGGTGACGAAAGTAGAACCGGGCTTGACAGGAACCGCCGATGACAATGTGACGGAAGGTGCAAACTTAGTCTATACGGTCAGTTTGTCGGCAGCGACCA
>NZ_JBMPOP010000019.1:0-1057 GCF_049340325.1 Undibacterium sp. Di24W | reverse complement strand
TCGAAGGCAACCTGACGATCAACTTGGGTAACGGCATCTTCACAACTAGCAAAGCTGACACATCAGGTCAAGTACAAAACGTGACAGTCACTGGCGGTAAAGGTAACGACACGTTCATCTTGGCTGACACGATCGAAGCGGGCGACAGCTTGACAGGTGGCGACGGTAACGACACATTGATCATCGTCAATGGCGGTAACGTAACAGGCAATACAACAGCATCAGGCTCTAGCATCGTCACTAAAGTTGAAGCTGTTCAAGTGTTGTTGAACAATGCTACTTCTTCAGTGAGCTTCATCAAGCTGCCTGACGTGACAGGCGTGACAGTACGTAACGTGTCTAACACCAACGTAGGCGCACCAGCTAACTCAGCACCACAAGCGGGTACATCCACGTTCAACTTGAACACATTGAGCGCAGCGCAAGCAACAGCGGTGACGGTATTGCATAGTGACACAGGTTCTAACGCGATCAACCAAACAGTGATCAACTATGGCACAACAGCGACGACAGCTGGTTTGACCATCGCTGAAGGCACGAACACAGACCCACGTTTCAACACAACGGTCTCTAGTTCTTCTTCAGTAGCGAACTTCACATTGACAGATGCTGACTCTGAAAGCAACACAGTCGCATTGGCAAGTGCAGCAAACTACTCAGGTACAGTCACTATCGGTACAGCAACAGGTACTGGCCGTGCAGGCGGCTTCATCAACTTCGACACAACAACAGCAGGTGCTAACGGTGGTTTGAACCGTCTGGACGTGTCTGGTGCCGTAGCTGACGGTTCTGGCGTATTGGATCTGTCTTTGACAGCAGGTCAAGTTAAATTGGTAGCAGCAACGATCACAGCAGCAGCTGAGTTGGCTAACGTGACTGTTCGCGTATCAACAAGCGCAGCGGCTAACGGTGCACAGTCGATCACAATGGGTGCAGGTAACGACACCGTTGTATTCGATAACATCCAAGACACACGTGCTGGTTTGTCTATCTCTGACACAGTAGCTGGTGGTGCTGGTACAGGCGATACATTGGTGATCGACGGTGACTTGACTGG
>NZ_JBMPOP010000018.1:0-2383 GCF_049340325.1 Undibacterium sp. Di24W | reverse complement strand
TAGCAGCTCGTGCAGCGTTGAGCTTGTCCACACCAGTGATCACATTCACAGGTAATGTTCCACACCAATTGACTATCGTTGACGATATCGCTGGTGCAAACAACATCGATTTGTCTTTGATCTCTGTAACAAGCGGTACATTGGTAATCGATACAACATCATCATCCAATGCAACTGGCGGTAGCGTGAACAACACGACAACATCTAATGCAGTGACAGTATCTGGTGGTGCAGTTGTTTCTACTGGTACAGTTGGCACAAGCCCAACAAACGGTGGCGGTACAGCGTTGACAGCAACAGCATTGACAGCAGGTGGTACATTCACAAGCACAGCTAACGTGAACGATAACTTCACAGGCACAGTTGCTACATTGAACGGTACTACTGTAACTGGTAACGTTGGTGACGTTGACACGATCACTTTGACAGGTTCTTCCACTGTTGCTATCGGTAACGGTGCAGCTGGTGGTACTATCACTAACATCAAGTCTTTGATCACTGACAACACTGGTGGAAATATTACTTTCACTAATGCAACTACAGGCATCACGACGATCACTGGTGGTAATGGTAATGATTCTGTTGACTTGACAAATACAGTGAACCAATTTAACGCTGGTAATATTAATCTGGGTACAGGCACTAATACATTGTTCTTGTTGGGCAACACTTACACAGGTACATTCACATCTGGTGCTGGTACAGCGGATACATTGGGTTTCCTCGCTGGTTCCAATATCGCTGGTGCGAACGTAAGTGGTTTTGAAGTCGCTGATTTTGCTAACAATACTGGTATTGTTACTATGACAGCTGCTCAGAACGCTGCATTCACATCAACAGCTAACGTTGCAGGTGCTCAAACGATCACTTTGACAACGGCTGGTACAGTGACTGGTTTGGCAGGGATTGAGAACTACAACTTGGCAGCTGCTGGTAACACTTTCACTGCGGCTACTGGTGCAGTCTCCATCATCGGTGGTGCTGGTGCTGACGTTATCAATGTTAGCGATGCTATCATTACAGCCTCTATTGCAGGTAATGGTATCAATGGTGGTCTCGGTCTCGATACATTGACCGTTGGTGCAGTAACTGCAGCTTTGGATATGTCTGCTAAAGTAACAGGCGTTGAAACAGTGAACGTAACTGGTGGTACAACTGCTACATGGACAGTGATTAACGAAAACGGTGCTGGCGTGACTTTGAACTTCACTAAGTCTGCTGCTACTGCGATCAACAATGTAACTTTGGGTACAGGCGGTCAGATTTTGAACGTTCTGGGTAGTGGTACTGGTGCAGCTACAATCACTGGTGGTACTGGTGCTGATACGATCAACTTGTCTGCAACGCAAACAGGTGCTGATACGATCGCTGCAGGTTCTGTGATCTCTGCTATCGATACCATCGGTAACTTTAAAGCAGCCGGTGCTGACGTATTCAAAACAGGTACAAACGCAGCTACATTGAGCTCTTTGGTAATCGCTACAGCTGACACAGCAACATTGGCAGCAGCAATCGCAACAGCAGCAACAGCAGCTGGCGCAACATTGGCAGCGAATACACAGGCTTACATCATCACTGTAAGCGCTGGTACAGCAGCTGGTACTTATGCTTTCCAAAACATCGGTGGCACAGTAGGCGCAGTTGACGCAACTGACTTTATCGTGAAATTGACTGGTACAACAGGTTCTATCGTTGCCGGCGACTTCATCGCTTAATTCAGTAAGCTCAGTAGCAAAAAGTATGGATGGCGCAAGCTATCCATGCAATTCAAGCAGCAGGGAGAGAACAGCCTCTCTGTTGTGCGAAACAAAAAACCCACGTCTGCAAAGAGGTGGGTTTTTTTGTGGGTGAAACCGTTAACGGCAACGCCAATGTAGGGTGCGCCATGCGCACCAATGCTTGGTCAAGGATAGGCCGGCAAGAGAAATCCAAGCGCTGCACACCCTACTTCCCATTTATTTGAAAACCTGTAGTAAAAAAGACGATATTTCGATTAAATGTGATGTTCATCACAATCGACTTTCAGACCCTCATGTTAGTCTTGCCAAACTTAATAAGCCTCGTTTTTAATATGGGCGTTTCAAGTGGCATAAAATTCATTTTTATGTTTTTGATACATTCCACTATTGAGTTAACGAGTTTTCGTTGTAAATTAATCCTACAAGGAGTTCTAAATGGCTATAACAGCAGCAATGCGTACACAAGTAACTGAGTTGTACGTCTCCCTATTCGGCCGCGCACCAGAGCGTGACGGTCTGGCATTTTGGGTTGGTAAATTAGATGCAGGCGCAACTTACGCGCAAATCGCTCAACAAATGTTTGATGTTGATCCAGCACGTGCTTACTATCCAAAATCATCCACGAACAAAGAATTGGTAGAAAA
>NZ_JBMPOP010000017.1:0-3065 GCF_049340325.1 Undibacterium sp. Di24W | reverse complement strand
GGTGAATTTTCTGAAGTCCTAACCCTCACACGTAATTTTGTCGTGGGTGTGTTTGCTTCTGTTTCTATATTGCTTAGTAAATCAAGCACGGGTGGAAGCTGACTAATAGGGGTGAAGTTTGTCGTTTCCGTATTCGGTCTTATCCCTTGTTTTTCATTTGCGCTGACAATCGATTTAGATTCGTCTTGGAACTGTAGAATTTTTTCGACAATGTCTGGTCGGTTGAGTGTTTCACGAAATCGAGAAGCGGGAACGAAATCTGGGAGCGTCTGATTTTCTTTCTGTACCAAGAACCCGAACCAGTCTTCTGCACCTGGGCTCGCTGTGTAATATCCGGATGACGTCCAAGCCACCATCCGATTTGCTTGCTTATCAACGATCATCGTCATCAAGTGATTGCCATTTTCCATTTTATGAATGCGATTTGTGCCATCACTCATTGCGAATATAACTAAGCTACCATCTGTTGAATAGTTGATCAAACTTACCGAAGCGCCAGCTAAAAGAAATTGCCATTTAAGGTGACCATCGTTACTTATAAGTTGGACTCTCTCGGGCGAGACGAAAATCAAATGTTTATGTCCGGGCGTTGGATATGGGGCAGGTGGCCACATAGAATCATGCTTTACGGCAGCCTTGATTTGGGCGAACGGATCACCGTCTTTTAAGTCCGAGTATGAATCGCCAATCCAATATTGTTTAACCCCTCTCGAGCTAAGTACAAATTGGTCACTATAGTCATTTTCAACTATTTCCGGCTTAAATTGCCCTAACTTAAATGCGGTAGAGTCGATATTCAAGTATGGAAACGAGAAAGAACAGTCTTCCGATGGGAAAATGATTTGACTAGTTGACACATCAAAAATGATCTCTTTTTTGTTATATTTTTTGGAGCATATATATTTATTCTCTCCAATTTCTTTTTTGGGAAAGCTAGTTTCGGAGTAAAGAGCGTCGTTTAAATCTACTGGGCTTTTTTCCAAAATAACTCTATTTGAATTGATTTTTATAAGGCCGTTACTTTTTGCGACACCAGTAGCTGCAATAATAGATCCGTCAACTAATGGGAGAATCATTTTTGCGGTTTCATTGATTTTTATGTCGGAAAAAGGCGCCTTTTGTAGCAAATTTTCGTCACTATCTGTCTGTAGAAAATTTGCTAGATCAAGTTCTCTTACGTGGCGCGAAAAAAGATATCCTAGCCAAAGCCTATCTCCTTTCATAGTCCACCGCATTGTTTTTACTCCAAATGAACGTTCGGAGCCTCTTGGATTTGGAAGGTCACAAATGTTATTTTTTATTGCTGTTTCTAGTTTCCCATCTTCACAAGAGTCAACGAGTGAAGTTCGCTTCTTATAGTCGCTTGATTTTCGGTAAATCTGAATGGCTCCGAATCCATTTTCAAATGTCACTGCGAGATCACCCTTAGGTGAAAACGCAAATACGGGGCCCGAAACACGTTCTGGGATTTGAAACCCTTCTCTTAATTGCGTGTTGACAGGAACCCACCCGTCTCCCGTCGACTTAAGTACATAAATAGTAGAGGGTAAAGGATTTAAAATTCCAAGTGCAAGATAGTTACCATCAGGTGAAATTTCAAAGCCGTGTATATCGGCAAAGCGCTCTGGAAGGGCAATGGAATTAACATGTTTTCTTGTCTCAATATCAAAAATTTTAATCGCTAATTTACTTGCTGCATCCTCGATAATAAAAATAGTTTTATTGTCCGGCGCAAATCGCAGCACTTTTGGCACGCCACCTTCCAAAGAAAGTTGATTCTTGATTTCAAAATTTTCTGTGTCGATAAAGTAAACTTGATGACTTCCGCTCTTCGAAGATAATCCTAAGGCAATTAACCTATTGTCTGGCGAAACTGTAACGCTTTCCCAATACCTAGTTTCTCCTTTACTGAGCGGTGCCCAAATAACTTTCTTGAGCTTGAGATTGTTGGAGTCCCAAACTCGAGCGCTACCGTCATATGAAGTGGTAATAAAAAAAGTTGAGCTAGGATTCCCAGCAATTTGATTAACCCAATCATGGTGTTGCTCTAAATTGAGAGTAAGCTTAAATTGGTCTTGTGCGTTGGAGTTATTATAAACAGTCGATAAAACAGTCAAGACGAGACCTAGCCATAAATATCTTAGTAGCTCCAATTTTATAGAGAGTCGAATAGACGAGATAAATTCCGATTCTCGTAAGGAAATTTTGAATCCCATTTTTTGGCACCTTTGCTCTTACTCTATAGATTGAAATGATATGGATAAGGCTTTCGAACCATTCTAAGTTAGGATGACCTTGTATGCCAAATGTTCTTATTCCTTCGTTTTTGAAAGTAATCAGTGCACTTTTAAAGTGGGCAATAATCTTTGTGTCCAGCTTCCTCGCTATTTAGAATTGGTAGCAATCTACAGAGTTGCATTGTTTGGCACTGAAACACAACGTAGCTTGTTATAGATGTCGAACTCTGTGTACCGTAAGTTCTGCAAAATACCTTGTGCCCGGATCGCGTATATTTCGAGTTTCGGCAGATGTGGATTAGGTACCTCGATGAAGTACCTAGTCATAGCCTTAACTTGGGTTGAGTGAAAGTCCCGCAGGGCGCTGAATTGAAGCTTATTTCATCTTGACCGAAATTGGGAAATCAACGACACCGCCCGGAGCTTGTGTTACTGGGGTTTGAGTTCCCTCGGTCAGCGTGCTGACTCGTCCGCTGATGTAAAGGTCGAGCATCTTATAAGTTACCTTACCTGTTTTGCCGAAGTCTGCTGCCCCGTCGATTCCCTCGAGCAGCGCTTTTGTGAATGCGCCATTGCCCCATACAGGGTCTTCGTAACTCTTCTGAGTTCCGGTGCTTGAACTGAAAACAACCCAGCCGTTTTCTGCACTCGATAATTCATTGATGACGCCGTTAACGTTTCCGAATGTATCGTTAGAACCCAGTATGGCACCTGAGTAACAGCTATCGAAGAAAAATAATATTTTGCCGCGTAATGAAGCGAGCTTTCGTTTGAGCACATCTTTTCCGATCGATGTCAACTTCAGCTCTTTCGGGTCTGCGTCGATTG
>NZ_JBMPOP010000016.1:0-5619 GCF_049340325.1 Undibacterium sp. Di24W | reverse complement strand
ATACATTGGTCACTTACGGTGCGATCAACTTGGCAGGCGCAACATTGTCTGGCATCGAAAACATCACAGCAAACTCTGCTGTAGTTATCACTGCTTCACAATACGCAGCCTTGGTAGCAGCTCGTGCAGCGTTGAGCTTGTCCACACCAGTGATCACATTCACAGGTAATGTTCCACACCAATTGACTATCGTTGACGATATCGCTGGTGCAAACAACATCGATTTGTCTTTGATCTCTGTCACTAGCGGTACATTGATTATCGATACAACATCAGCATCCAATGCAACTGGTGGTAGCGTGAACAACACGACAACATCTAATGCAGTGGTATTGTCTGGTGGCGCAACAGTGACTACTGGTGTTGTTGGTACTAACCCAACAAACGGCGGCGGTACAGCATTGACAGCAACAGCATTGACAGCTGGCGGTACATTCACAAGCACAGCAGGCGTGAATGACAACTTCTCTGGTTTGGTTGCCACATTGAACGGTACTACTGTCAATGGTAATGCGGCTGATGCTGACACGTTGACTATTACTGATGCAGCAGCTGTTGCAATCGGTAACGGTACAGCTGGCGGTACTATCACTAACATCAAGACTTTGAACTTGGCTAACGCAACTAACAGTATCACTTTCGGTGCAACTACAACTGGTATCACTACAGTTAATGGCGGCACAGGTAATGATACAGTTAACTTGACAGGCACTGGTACAACGTTCAACTCTGGTAACGTGAACTTGGGTACAGGCAACAACACATTGACATTGGATGCGCAAACTTACACTGGTACTTTCAGTGCTGGTGCAGGTACATCTGATACATTGGTATTAACTGCTGGTGCAAACGTCGCTGGTGCTGCTATCTCTGGCTTCGAAAATGTCACTATGTCTGCTACTGGCGTGTACACAATGACAGCTGCACAATACAACAGCTTCTCAGGTACAGTAACTGCTGGCAACACAGAAACTATTGCGTTCACGACAGCCGGTACTATCGTTGCTAACGCAGCGATCGAGCGTTTCACATTGGCTAACGGCACAAACACTTTCACTGCTGGTACTAACACAGTGAGCGTAGTTGGCGGTACTGGTGCTGATACATTCAACTACACAGCGACACAAATCGCTAGTGCAACAACGTTGGATGGTGGCTTGGGTTCAGACGTGTTGAACATCGGTGCTATCGGTGCTAACTTGAACATCAGTGCATTGGTAACTGGCGTTGAAACATTGAACGTGACTGGCTCTGCAGCAACTGGCTACACATTCACAAACGAAAACGGTGCTGGCGTTGTTCTGAACTTCGCTAAAGGCGCAACTGGTGACGTAGTCGTATTGGGTACTGGTGGTCAAACTGTGAACTTGTCTGGTACAGCAGCAACTGCAGTAACAGTAACTGGCGGTACAGGCGTTGATACTATCAACTTGTCTGCAACTGCAACTGGTGCTGAAACTATCACGACTGGTTCTGTATTGGCGAACATCGATACAGTAGCGAACTTCAAAGTAGCGGGTGCTGACGTATTCAAGACAGGTACAAACGCAACTACATTGAATGCTTTGACTATCGCTACAGCTGACGTATCAACATTGGCAGCAGCAATCGCAACAGCAGCAACAGCAGCTGGCGCAACATTGGCAGCGAATACACAGGCTTACATCATCACTGTAAGCGCTGGTACAGCAGCTGGTACTTATGCTTTCCAAAACATCGGTGGCACAGTAGGTACAGTTGATGCAACTGACTTTATCGTTAAAATCGTTGGCGCGGGTTCTATCGTTGCTGGCGACTTCATCGCTTAATTCAGTAAGCTCAGTAGCAAAAGTATGGGTGGCGCAAGCTACCCATGCAATTCAAGCAGCAGGGGGATAACAGCCTCCCTGTTGTGCGAAACAAAAAACCCACGTCTGCAAAGAGGTGGGTTTTTTTGTGGGTGAAACAGAAAATTGTAGTTCACTGTTAGGTTTCATTCTTTTATATACTTCGTGCGTAATCTACTCAATCCGTGTTTAACTCCTATTCATAGCGCCATGATCGAAACCCCGCAAGACGATGTGCGTCTTTTAGAAGACGCGTTAGCGCGTACATTGAAGAATCCAACCGCTAGTTTTGGCTGGCACAGGATGGTGACTTTGTTGCGACGACTGGCGGATGCGCGTCTGTCCTTGCAAGTAGAGCGAGCGATCTTGGCGCGTGTCGATGAGCATGGTTATGCGGGCTTTTTGCGTGCCAGTTTTTTAGATGTACTGACCGGTCGGCCTGAGTATCTGGCGCAAGGAGGGCGAGTGTTATTGAGCTTGCCCGAGTTTGATCCTGATCGTGCCGTGATTTTTTTTCAGAGCAGTTGGCAAAGAGTGCTCTTGGATATTCCAGATCGAGCTTCGTTTTATGCACGTTTGTCGGCGATTAGCTTGCCCGAGATTGCTGCTCGTTTGAATCAACATGTACAACAATTGCCTGCACCAAAGCTGCCATCGCGACCGATTTCGACGATACGCAAAGTGGCCTTGATCGCGCCCTTGTTGACCAATCTTAAGCATCCTCCAACGTTGATGGCTTTACAGCAGGCGCGTTGTTTGCGTCAATGCGGTTATCAAGTGGTGCTATATGCCGCACAAGAAATGTTGGGGCCCGATAGTGAGCACTATTTGGGAAGCGGCATCGTGCATCAGACGCCGCAGTTTGTGACGCAAGGATGGGAGCATTATTTGGGGCTGGGTGGGCAAGTGATGACGGGTGATGTGCGGTTTTCTATCAGTCAACGTTGGCTGAGTCTGGTGACGCATATGGCGCAATTTGATCCTGATCTGGTGATGACTGTGGGCTTGTATTCAGGCTTACTTGCGATGTTGTACTCGCAACGCCCTGTTTTGGGTTTGGGTGTGAATTCTTTGGCACCGATATCGCCCTCTGATCTGTGGTTGACTGCACAAAAGGATTTACATGACAGCACGTTCTCCGCTTGGGGTACTGCGGGTCATAACGGTGTGGCGTTCTATCATCCTTATCGCTTGGATCGCCCAGTTACATTGCTGCCAGTGAATGTGACAAGTCTGGAGTGGAACGTGGATCATGTGGTGTTGACCACCTTGGTGAGTGAGGCCGAAGCGCGCATTAGTGGCGCTTGGGCGAATGGGATGTGTCAGGTGCTGGCTCGGTTCCCGCAAATACGGTGGTTGATCGTAGGCGGGAATGGGCAATTACCCTCCGCATTGGCAGGTGTTGCGGCACAGGTACGGTGCGTGCCATTTTGTGCTGATGCATTGAAGTATTTGAGTTGCACCCACGTCTACGTGAATCCGCCTATGATGGGGGGCGGTTTTGCCGTTGCAGAAGCGATGGCAGCAGCGGTGCCAGCGGTGAGTATGCGCGATACCGATGGGGGAGACAAATTGGGTGCAGCGGCGGTATCAGATTTACCTTCTTACTTTGAACTATTGCAGCGCTTGATTCAAGACGCCGGATACCGACAAACGATGGGACTGCAACTGCAAACGCACTTTAATCAAGCGTTGGATTTGGCGCAAGCCGCACCTAGTTTGCAGCAGGCGTGCGAGTTGGCGGTGACGCGTTATCGATTGCGTACGTAAGGTAAGGTGCAGCATGCGCACCCCCAGAGCTGATGCTATGTGTTTAGGGATTTCTTAAATTTGGCAGGTATGCCGACCATTAATGAGGCTGGCGCGACATCGCTGGTGACGACCGCACCAGCGGCTATGAAGGCATGGTCGCCTATGACCAGACGTTCCAATAATGTGGCACCGATGCCGACGGTGACGCTATGACCTATTTTTGACAATCCACCAATATTGCTGCCTGGCTGTATACGTGAATAAGCGTCTATTTGAGTATCGTGTCCTATCGTCACACCGCGATTGATAAATACGTGGGGATGCAAAACTACCCCAGGGCCAATCACACTTTTGGCACCAATAAACACGCCGGGTGACAGGCGCGCTAGAGGTGAGACATAGGCTTGTGGGTGAACCAGTGTGCCGTATTGTATGTCGAATTTTTGCGCCAAAATTTGCGTTATGTTGATGCGCTCTGGCGTGGTCGGGCCTAGTAAATAGATTTCATTTGGCTCGGGTTGAAAATCGTCGATAGCGATAATGTCTGGTAGTGCGCCGTATGCGCCCCAACTTTGTATTCTGGTGCGTAAAGGCAGATCGCGTTCGCCTTCAGACTCGGGCATGTGAAGGACGATCTTTTTTATCCGTATGCCATTCGCCAAAGCGCAGTCGAAAATGTCGGAGAGAATATTACTAGCGCCAAAAATGACGAGTGCTCGTTCATTACTTTTCGCGTTTGAAATTAAATTTGAGTTCATGCTGCTTTGCTGCAAAAGATCTTGCTGGTGAATGGGACTACAAACCTAATAACGCACGCGTGTCATTGGGTGTCGCAATCGCTCTGTCTAAGGTGCGCGCCAAGCTCACGATACGCGTAACGAATTGCTGATTGCTGGCTAGTTGCGTACGCTGATTGTCATACCATAAATTGTCTTCCAAACCCGTACGTACCCCGTGACCCATGGTGATTCCCAAGGCGTTTGCAGCGGTTTGATAGCGCCCAATGCCGCCCACTGACCAAATCGATTGCTCTGGCAAATCTGCAACGATACTAGCCAAGTGCGCTAGTTTGAGCTGTGCGGTGGCGGGATTGCCGAGAATAATGTTGAAGTAAAATGGCGGGCTTAGCAAGCCTTTGTCGATCAGGATTTTGGCGAAGTTGACCATGCCGAGATCAAAAATCTCTAACTCTGGTTTGATGCCTTGTTCGTGCATGATGCGCGCCAACTGCGTGATGTCGGCAGGTGAATTGATGCTAGCGGTGCTGGCAAAATTCATGGAGCCTAAGGTCAGGCTTGCCATGTCAGGCCTGCTAGCACCTTGCAACATTAAGCTGCTGGCGCGTTGAGTAATATCTTGGGTATTTCTGCCGCTGGTGGTGGTGACTATCACGATGCTGGGGCAGTGATAGCGTATGCCCTCTATGATGTCGGCATAGAGTTTAACGTCATTGCTGGCATGGTGGTCTTGATCGCGGGCATGCAAATGCACCATGGAGACGCCTAAAGCAAAACAACTGCGCACATTTTCTATGATTTCTTGCGGCGTCAAGGGCACGTAGGGCGATTGGCTGCGCGTAGGAAGCATGCCAGTCGGGGCTAAATTAATAATAAGAGGTGTATGTAAGTTCATAAGTAATGACATTAGGCGCTGGATTGTGCCGCTGGTCTTGCTCGACTGCTTAACTGTTTGTGGGTGCGCTAGTGTAACGCTTTCATTTTATGTCCAGTATGTCTTGTACTTTTGTGTTTATCTGGCACATCGTGTAATTTTAAGCTTAGTGTGTGCGCGTCGTCACATTATACTTGCCATTGAGCATGATATATTCACGGCGGAATCCGTTATTGGCTTTTAGTTACATAAACAAATACTTCAACACCACGTAAGAAAAATCAAACTTTTTAGGAGCACTCAATGGCAATTACAGCGGCAATGCGCACACAGATTACAGAGTTATACGTTTCTCTATTCGGCCGCGCACCAGAGCGTGACGGCTTGGCATTTTGGGTTGGTAAATTAGATGCAGGCGCAACTTACGCGC
>NZ_JBMPOP010000015.1:0-5788 GCF_049340325.1 Undibacterium sp. Di24W | reverse complement strand
TTTCTCTGCTGCTGACGAACACAACGCTTCGTAGCAAAAACAAAATCCTCCGGGTGAGTTTGAGTGGAAAAGAATACAGATCTTTAACAATTAACAGTCAATAAATGTGGGCACTTGATAATGAAGCGATTAACTATTTCGGTAGTTAAGAAACTTAAAAAATATCAAATGTTCACAAGAAGTAAAGATAAGACGCGATAGTGAGCAATCATTATCGCAACTGTCAGTATTTTGAGTGAGCGACTCGTTCGAAAGAACGAATTCCAGAAATGGAAAAAGTAACAGAGATTAAACTGAAGAGTTTGATCCTGGCTCAGATTGAACGCTGGCGGCATGCCTTACACATGCAAGTCGAACGGCAGCACGGACTTCGGTCTGGTGGCGAGTGGCGAACGGGTGAGTAATATATCGGAACATACCCTAGAGTGGGGGATAACGTAGCGAAAGTTACGCTAATACCGCATACGAACTAAGGTTGAAAGTGGGGGATCGCAAGACCTCATGCTCATGGAGTGGCCGATATCTGATTAGCTAGTTGGTGAGGTAAAGGCTCACCAAGGCGACGATCAGTAGCTGGTTTGAGAGAACGACCAGCCACACTGGAACTGAGACACGGTCCAGACTCCTACGGGAGGCAGCAGTGGGGAATTTTGGACAATGGGCGCAAGCCTGATCCAGCAATGCCGCGTGAGTGAAGAAGGCCTTCGGGTTGTAAAGCTCTTTTGTCAGGGAAGAAACGGTGAGTCCTAATACGGCTTGCTAATGACGGTACCTGAAGAATAAGCACCGGCTAACTACGTGCCAGCAGCCGCGGTAATACGTAGGGTGCAAGCGTTAATCGGAATTACTGGGCGTAAAGCGTGCGCAGGCGGTTATATAAGTCAGATGTGAAATCCCCGGGCTCAACCTGGGAACTGCATTTGAGACTGTATGGCTAGAGTGTGTCAGAGGGGGGTAGAATTCCACGTGTAGCAGTGAAATGCGTAGATATGTGGAGGAATACCGATGGCGAAGGCAGCCCCCTGGGATAACACTGACGCTCATGCACGAAAGCGTGGGGAGCAAACAGGATTAGATACCCTGGTAGTCCACGCCCTAAACGATGTCTACTAGTTGTCGGGACTTAATTGTCTTGGTAACGCAGCTAACGCGTGAAGTAGACCGCCTGGGGAGTACGGTCGCAAGATTAAAACTCAAAGGAATTGACGGGGACCCGCACAAGCGGTGGATGATGTGGATTAATTCGATGCAACGCGAAAAACCTTACCTACCCTTGACATGGTTGGAATCCCGAAGAGATTTGGGAGTGCTCGCAAGAGAACCAATACACAGGTGCTGCATGGCTGTCGTCAGCTCGTGTCGTGAGATGTTGGGTTAAGTCCCGCAACGAGCGCAACCCTTGTCATTAGTTGCTACATTAAGTTGAGCACTCTAATGAGACTGCCGGTGACAAACCGGAGGAAGGTGGGGATGACGTCAAGTCCTCATGGCCCTTATGGGTAGGGCTTCACACGTCATACAATGGTACATACAGAGGGCTGCCAAACCGCGAGGTGGAGCTAATCCCAGAAAGTGTATCGTAGTCCGGATTGTAGTCTGCAACTCGACTACATGAAGTTGGAATCGCTAGTAATCGCGGATCAGCATGTCGCGGTGAATACGTTCCCGGGTCTTGTACACACCGCCCGTCACACCATGGGAGCGGGTTTCGCCAGAAGTAGGTAGCTTAACCGTAAGGAGGGCGCTTACCACGGCGGGGTTCGTGACTGGGGTGAAGTCGTAACAAGGTAGCCGTATCGGAAGGTGCGGCTGGATCACCTCCTTTCTAGAGTGCGCTAAATGTTGAGTGTCCACACTTATTGACTGTTAATGATAAAGAACGCAGAAGAAGCGCTAGTAATAGTAGCTTGTTCGAGATTTGCCCGGTTAAGTTGTAAAACGAATGGGGGTTTAGCTCATCTGGTAGAGCACCTGCTTTGCAAGCAGGGGGTGATCGGTTCGAGCCCGGTAACCTCCACCAAGTTAAGTAAGACTAGTGGTAATTGACTGGGGCTGTAGCTCAGCTGGTTAGAGCACCGTGTTGATAACGCGGGGGTCGTTGGTTCGAGCCCAACCAGCCCTACCAAGTAAGATTGGTGGCAGAGAATCGAAAGAGAAACTGATTGAGAGATCAGAAGAAATAACAAATGTGAGTAGCGCGAGCGCTATTGAGATTTGTTCTTTCAAAACGAAAGCAAAGTAATAAAGTAGTACCGTTCTTTAACAATTGAGAAGAAGTAAAGTAGAAATAATCAAAATTTATTTCGTAAAGGCGTTTGTCATGGAAATGATAAACAAGTTTATGGAAGGGTTGTGATTGTATCAAACAAACAAAGTAGTAAAAGTGATCCAAGTAGTTTGGTTTTAGCAATAGAACTGAACATTAAAATACAAAGATACTTGAGCTACGGCAAACGCTAAAGTAATACTCATATAGTAGTAAAGAACTATAACTACTTTTTGGTGATGAACCTAACTTTAGAAATAAAGCTAGACGCCAGAAATCAAAGTTATAGGGACAAGTGACTAAGTGCACATGGTGGATGCCTTGGCGATATCAGGCGATGAAGGACGTAGTAGCTTGCGATAAGCTGCGGGGAGTGAGCAAACACACTTTGATCCGCAGATTTCCGAATGGGGAAACCCGGCCGTAAGGTCATTGCAACATGAATACATAGTGTTGCAAAGCGAACGTGGCGAACTGAAACATCTAAGTAGCTACAGGAAAAGAAATCAACCGAGATTCCCAAAGTAGTGGCGAGCGAAATGGGAAGAGCCTGCATGATTTAGCAGATTTCATAGTGGAACGGATTGGAAACTCCGGCCATAGAGGGTGATAGCCCCTTACACGAAATGATCTTTGTGGAACTAAGTATGCGACAAGTAGGGCGGGACACGTGAAATCCTGTCTGAACATGGGGGGACCATCCTCCAAGGCTAAATACTCGATATCGACCGATAGTGAACCAGTACCGTGAGGGAAAGGCGAAAAGAACCCCGGAAGGGGAGTGAAATAGAACCTGAAACCGTGTGCATACAAACAGTAGGAGCGGACTTGTTCCGTGACTGCGTACCTTTTGTATAATGGGTCAGCGACTTACATTCAGTGGCGAGGTTAACCGTATAGGGAAGCCGTAGAGAAATCGAGTCCGAATAGGGCGACAGTCGCTGGGTGTAGACCCGAAACCAAGTGATCTACTCATGGCCAGGATGAAGGTGCCGTAACAGGTACTGGAGGTCCGAACCCACTAATGTTGAAAAATTAGGGGATGAGCTGTGGGTAGGGGTGAAAGGCTAAACAAACTTGGAAATAGCTGGTTCTCTCCGAAAACTATTTAGGTAGTGCCTCAAGTATCACCAACGGGGGTAGAGCACTGTTATGGCTAGGGGGTCATCGCGACTTACCAAACCATTGCAAACTCCGAATACCGTTGAGTGCGAGCTTGGGAGACAGACATCGGGTGCTAACGTCCGGTGTCAAGAGGGAAACAACCCAGACCGCCAGCTAAGGTCCCAAAGTATAGCTAAGTGGAAAACGAAGTGGGAAGGCTAAAACAGTCAGGAGGTTGGCTTAGAAGCAGCCACCCTTTAAAGAAAGCGTAATAGCTCACTGATCGAGTCGTCCTGCGCGGAAGATGTAACGGGGCTAAGCTATACACCGAAGCTGCGGATATCAATTTATTGATATGGTAGGAGAGCGTTCTGTAAGCCTGCGAAGGTGTCTTGTAAAGGATGCTGGAGGTATCAGAAGTGCGAATGCTGACATGAGTAGCGATAATGGGAGTGAAAAGCTCCCACGCCGTAAGCCCAAGGTTTCCTGTTCAACGTTCATCGGAGCAGGGTGAGTCGGCCCCTAAGGCGAGGCAGAGATGCGTAGCTGATGGGAAGCAGGTTAATATTCCTGCACCGTCGTATGATGCGATGGGGGGACGGATCGCGGAAGGTCGTCAGGCGGTTGGAAGAGCCTGTTCTTGACTTGTAGAAGGTACTTAGGCAAATCCGGGTACATAATTCAAGGGGTTGAGACGAGACACTTAGGTGTCGAAGCGATCGGAAGTGGTTCCAAGAAAAGCCTCTAAGCTTCAGTCATACGAGACCGTACCGCAAACCGACACAGGTGGGCGAGATGAGTATTCTAAGGCGCTTGAGAGAACTCGGGAGAAGGAACTCGGCAAATTGGTACCGTAACTTCGGGATAAGGTACGCCCTTGTAGTTTGACCCCCCTGCGGGGGAAGGATGAAAGGGTTGCAATAAACTGGTGGCTGCAACTGTTTAATAAAAACACAGCACTATGCAAACACGAAAGTGGACGTATATGGTGTGACTCCTGCCCGGTGCTGGAAGATTAAATGATGGGGTGCAAGCTCTTGATTGAAGTCCCAGTAAACGGCGGCCGTAACTATAACGGTCCTAAGGTAGCGAAATTCCTTGTCGGGTAAGTTCCGACCTGCACGAATGGAGTAATGATGGCCACACTGTCTCCTCCCGAGACTCAGCGAAGTTGAAATGTTTGTGATGATGCAATCTACCCGCGGCTAGACGGAAAGACCCCATGAACCTTTACTGTAGCTTTGCATTGGACTTTGAACCAATCTGTGTAGGATAGGTGGGAGGCTTTGAAGCGGGGACGCCAGTTCTCGTGGAGCCATCCTTGAAATACCACCCTGGTTTGTTTGAGGTTCTAACCTTGGCCCATTATCTGGGTCGGGGACAGTGCATGGTAGGCAGTTTGACTGGGGCGGTCTCCTCCCAAAGTGTAACGGAGGAGTTCGAAGGTACGCTAGTTACGGTCGGACATCGTGACGATAGTGCAATGGCATAAGCGTGCTTAACTGCGAGACTGACAAGTCGAGCAGGTACGAAAGTAGGACATAGTGATCCGGTGGTTCTGTATGGAAGGGCCATCGCTCAACGGATAAAAGGTACTCTGGGGATAACAGGCTGATTCCTCCCAAGAGTTCATATCGACGGGGGAGTTTGGCACCTCGATGTCGGCTCATCACATCCTGGGGCTGTAGCCGGTCCCAAGGGTATGGCTGTTCGCCATTTAAAGTGGTACGTGAGCTGGGTTTAAAACGTCGTGAGACAGTTTGGTCCCTATCTGCCGTGGGCGTTGGAAGTTTGAAGGGGGCTGCTCCTAGTACGAGAGGACCGGAGTGGACGAACCTCTGGTGTATCGGTTGTCACGCCAGTGGCATTGCCGAGTAGCTATGTTCGGAAGAGATAACCGCTGAAAGCATCTAAGCGGGAAACTCGCCTTAAGATGAGACTTCCCAGAGACTTGATCTCTTTAAAGGGTCGTTCGAGACCAGGACGTTGATAGGCTGGGTGTGGAAGTGCAGTAATGCATTAAGCTAACCAGTACTAATTGCCCGTAAGGCTTGTCCCTATAACTTTGGTCAGTTATAGATCTGATGAAAATCAGAAACTACGACAAGTATTACAATAGTGTGTGCTAAACGTAAGTTTGAGCGATCACAACCGATTATTTCTGACGGTAATACCGTCATACTTCTTCCCAATTGGATTTGTTGTTCTTCACAACTCAACGTGAAAACAGCGAATCAACAAGTTATGCCTGATGACTATAGCAAGTTGGTACCACACCTTCCCATCCCGAACAGGACCGTGAAACGACTTTGCGCCGATGATAGTGCTGCAACCAGTGTGAAAGTAGGTCATCGTCAGGCTCTTATTCCGCATCGCCCCTGATTCACTTCGAATCAGGGGCTTTTGCTTTTTGCGCTT
>NZ_JBMPOP010000014.1:0-17788 GCF_049340325.1 Undibacterium sp. Di24W | reverse complement strand
AAGAAATGGTTATGCCAGGTGATAACGTTTCTATCACAGTTAAGTTGATCAACCCGATCGCGATGGAAGAAGGTCTCCGTTTCGCGATTCGTGAAGGTGGTCGTACTGTTGGTGCTGGTGTTGTTGCTAAGATTATCGTTGGTTAATTATTCTTTAAAAGTTATCGGTGAGGCTCGCTAGTTTCATCGATAAAATTTAGAATAATCCGAAATTTGGTGTACACTAGTCGGCTGTCGTGCTTTTTAAGTGCGACAGCCGTAGTTTTTTAGTATTCGCTCTTTGTTAAAAATGCCACAGTTAATGCATCGTGGCTCGTTCTTTATAGGAAATATCATGTCTACAGCAAATCAAAAAATCCGTATTCGCTTGAAAGCGTTTGATTACAAGTTGATCGACCAATCTGCTTTGGAAATCGTAGAAACAGCTAAGCGTACCGGCGCTGTTGTTAAAGGCCCAGTTCCTTTGCCAACACGTATTCAACGTTTCGACGTTTTGCGTTCCCCGCACGTCAACAAAACTTCCCGTGATCAATTCGAAATCCGCACGCACCAGCGTTTGATGGACATCGTTGATCCAACGGATAAGACTGTTGATGCATTGATGAAGCTCGACTTGCCAGCTGGCGTTGACGTAGAAATCAAATTGCAATAATCAGCAATAGTTCTCGATGAATTGATGATTGCTTGAAATTGAGGTGGTCATCAAAAAATCGGGAAAACTGACATACCATAAAATTTTCCATTTTCAAATAAATTTATCTTGTAAGTGGAAATTTTTCGGGTTACAATCGAAGGCTTAGATTTTGATAGGCTTTTGTCTGTCTATTTTTAAGTATTAAAAGTAAGTTTCTAAACATCAGCCTCACCCAATCGTAGGTGAGAATGGAGAAAACAATGAGCTTGGGCCTAGTTGGTCGCAAGGTTGGTATGATGCGCATTTTTACTGATGATGGTGATTCAATTCCAGTCACAGTATTAGATGTCTCAAACAACCGCGTGACACAAATCAAAACTCCTGAAACAGACGGTTACTCCGCTGTTCAGGTAACATTCGGTCAGCGCCGTGCATCCCGTGTAACTAAAGCGGCTGCAGGTCACCTCGCAAAAGCGGGCGTGGAAGCTGGTACTGTCTTAAAAGAATTCCGTGTTGACGCTGCTAAAGCTGCTGAACTGAAAGCAGGCGATGTTGTGCCTGTTGGCTTGTTCGAAGCTGGTCAAAAAGTCGACGTGCAAGGTGTGACAATTGGTAAAGGCTATGCCGGTACTATTAAACGTCACCACTTCGCATCTGGTCGTGCAACTCACGGTAACTCACGTTCGCATAATGTACCTGGTTCTATCGGTATGGCGCAGGATCCTGGTCGCGTTTTCCCAGGTAAACGCATGACTGGTCACTTGGGTGATGTTACGCGTACAGTGCAAAATCTTGTCATCGCTCGTGTAGATGCTGATCGCCAATTGTTGTTGGTGAAAGGTGCTATTCCAGGCGCGAAAAACGGTCAGGTGATTGTATCGCCAGCTGTTAAAGTTAAAGCAAAGAAGGGGGCTTAATCTATGGAACTGAAGCTCCTAAATGCGGATGGTCAATCTGCTTCTAATGTTGCTGCACCAGATACTATTTTTGGTCGTGACTACAACGAAGCCTTGATTCATCAAGTTGTTGTTGCTTACCAAGCGAATGCTCGCAGTGGTAATCGCAAACAATTGGGTCGTGACGAAGTTCACCACACAACTAAGAAGCCATGGCGTCAAAAAGGTACGGGTCGTGCTCGTGCTGGTATGTCATCTTCCCCATTGTGGCGTGGAGGCGGTCGCGCTTTCCCTAACTCTCCTGATGAGAACTTCTCTCACAAAGTTAACAAGAAGATGTATCGTGCAGGTATCTGCTCGATCTTGTCTCAGTTGGCTCGTGAAGGTCGTTTGAATGTTGTTGACAGTTTGACTGTTGATGCGCCAAAAACTAAGTTGTTGTCCGAGAAATTGAAGACAATGGGTTGCTTGGATTCAGTATTGATTATTACTGAAGACTTCAACGAAAACTTGATGTTGGCTGCTCGCAATCTGGTTAACGTTTTGGTTGTTGAGCCACGTTATGCTGATCCAGTTTCTTTGGTGTTCTACAAGAAAGTGTTGATCACTAAAGCGGCCTTGACAAAGATTGAGGAGATGCTGGCATGAGCGTAATCAAGCATAGTGAAGAACGCCTGATGAAGGTGTTGCTGGCTCCGGTGATCTCTGAAAAAGCAACCATGGTTGCAGAGAAAAACGAGCAAGTTGTTTTCCTGGTTATGCCAGATGCAACTAAGCCAGAAATCAAGGCTGCTGTTGAGTTGCTGTTTAAGGTTCAAGTTGAATCTGTGCAGGTAGCTAACCGCTTGGGCAAACAAAAACGTACTGGTAAATTTAATGGCCGTCGCAATCATACAAAACGCGCTTTTGTATGTTTGAAGCCAGGTCAAGAAATTAACTTTACCGAGGGGGCATAAGCATGGCACTCGTTAAGATGAAGCCAACCTCACCAGGCCGTCGTGGTATGGTTAAAGTGGTAACTGAAGGCTTGCATAAAGGCCGTCCGTTTGCTGCTTTGTTGGAAAAGAAAAATAAAACTGCTGGCCGTAACAACAATGGTCATATCACTACTCGCCACATCGGCGGTGGTCATAAGCAGCACTATCGTTTAGTCGATTTTAAACGTTCTAAAGATGGTATTCCTGCGAAAGTTGAACGCATTGAATACGATCCTAACCGTACAGCGCACATTGCTTTGTTGTGCTACGCGGACGGTGAACGTGCATATATCATTGCATCCAAAGGTATGGCTGCTGGTGATCAGGTTATGAATGGCTCACAAGCGCCAATCAAATCTGGTAACTGCTTGCCAATCCGCAATATCCCAGTCGGTACAACTATGCATTGCGTAGAAATGTTGCCTGGCAAGGGTGCACAGATTGCTCGTACTGCTGGTGCTGGTGTTGTGTTGATGGCTCGCGAAGGTACATACGCTCAAGTGCGTTTGCGCTCTGGTGAAGTTCGTCGTATCCATATCGAATGCCGTGCAACTATCGGTGAAGTCGGTAACGGTGAGCATAACCTACGTAAAATTGGTAAAGCTGGTGCGATGCGTTGGCGCGGTGTTCGCCCGACAGTTCGTGGTGTTGTCATGAATCCTATCGATCACCCACACGGTGGTGGTGAAGGTAAGACAGCAGCAGGACGTCATCCAGTTTCTCCATGGGGTCAGCAAACTAAGGGTAAGAAGACACGTCGCAACAAGCGTACGACTTCCATGATCGTTTCACGCCGTGGCAAGAAATAAGGGGTAACACATGACACGTTCAGCTAAAAAAGGGCCGTTTTGCGACGCCCATTTGGTAAAGAAAGTCGAAGCTGCGCAAGCAAATAAAGACAAAAAGCCAATTAAGACTTGGTCACGTCGTTCGACAATCATGCCTGATTTCATCGGTCTGACTATCGCTGTACACAATGGTAAGCAGCACGTACCAGTGTACGTTTCTGAAAACATGGTAGGCCATAAATTGGGCGAATTCGCATTGACTCGCACATTTAAAGGTCATATCGCGGATAAGAAAGCGAAGAGATAATATGGAAACCAAAGCAATATTGAAGGGTGTACGTCTGTCCGAGCAAAAAGGTCGCTTGGTAGCAGATTTGATCCGTGGTAAGAAAGTCGATCAAGCATTAAACATCTTAGCCTTCAGTCCGAAAAAAGGCGCGACTATCATTAAGAAAGTCTTGGAATCAGCAATTGCTAATGCCGAGCACAATGATGGTGCCGATATCGATGAATTGAAAGTTACGACGATTTATGTCGAAAAAGGACCAATTCTCAAACGCTTTACCGCGCGCGCAAAAGGTCGTGGTGATCGTATCTCTAAACAATCCTGTCACATTTATGTGACTGTTGGTAACTAAGGAGTCACGATGGGACAGAAGATACATCCAACCGGTTTCCGTTTAGCGGTAACACGTAATTGGTCTTCACGCTGGTATGCTGGCAATGCAAATTTTGCCACTATGCTCAACGAAGATATCAAAGTACGTGAGTACCTCAAAAAGAAATTGAAAAATGCATCAGTAGGTCGTATCACTATTGAGCGTCCGGCAAAAAATGCACGTATTACTATTTACAGCTCCCGTCCAGGTGTTGTGATTGGTAAAAAAGGCGAAGATATCGAATCCTTGAAAGCGGATTTGGCAAAGATCATGGGCGTGCCAGTGCACGTAAATATCGAAGAAATTCGTAAGCCAGAAATCGATGCTCAATTGATCGCTGATTCTATCTCTCAGCAGCTCGAAAAACGTATTATGTTCCGCCGCGCGATGAAACGTGCGATGCAGAACGCAATGCGTTTGGGCGCTAAGGGTATCAAGATCATGTCTAGTGGTCGTTTGAATGGTATCGAAATTGCACGTAAAGAATGGTATCGCGAAGGCCGTGTGCCTCTGCATACTTTGCGTGCTGATATCGATTACGGTACAAGCGAAGCATCTACGACATACGGTATTATTGGCGTTAAAGTGTGGGTCTATAAAGGTGATCGTTTAGCCAATGGCGACGCTCCTGTAATCGAATCTACACCAGAAGACGACAAAAAACGTCGTGGCCCACGTCGCGAAGATGGCAAGCCAAATAGCCGTCCACGTGCAAAGCGCCCTGAAGGTCAAACTCCAACTGGTACAGCAGCAGCTCCAGCAGCTAAACGTGTTCGCACGAAAGCAGCTGACGGCGCAGCGGCACCAGCTGAGAAAGCAGGAGAATAATCATGCTGCAACCAGCACGCAGAAAATATCGTAAGGAACAAAAAGGCCGCAACAAGGGTATTTCCCATGATCGTGGTACAGCAGTTTCTTTCGGTGAATTTGGTTTGAAATCAATTGCACGTGGCCGTATTACAGCACGTCAAATTGAAGCTGCACGTCGTGCTATGACTCGTCATATCAAACGTGGTGGCCGTATTTGGATTCGTATTTTCCCAGATAAGCCAATTTCTCAGAAACCAGCTGAAGTTCGTATGGGTAATGGTAAGGGTAATCCAGAGTACTACGTAGCCGAGATTCAACCAGGCAAAATGTTGTACGAGATGGATGGCGTTGATGAAGCGCTGGCACGCGAAGCTTTCCGCTTAGCAGCTGCTAAATTACCATTGTTGACAACGTTTGTCGTACGTCAAGTCGGCACTTAATAGGGAGTTGTAAATGAAAGTATCTGAACTCCAAGGCAAAGACTCCGCAGCTTTGACGAAAGAATTGAATGATTTGTTGAAGGCACAATTCAGCCTGCGTATGCAAATCGCAACGCAACAGTTGAATAACACTTCGCAACTCAAAAAAGTTCGTCGTGACATCGCCAGAGTTAAAACAGTCATGAATCAGAAGGATGCCAAATAATGAACGATCAAGTTAAAGTTGCCCTGAAGCGCACATTGATTGGCAAAGTTGTTTCCGACAAGATGGATAAGACAGTGACAGTATTAGTTGAGCGTCATGTTAAACATCCTTTGTACGGTAAGATCATTGTGCGTACTGCGAAATATCATGCGCACGACGAAGCTAACCAAGCAAAAGCCGGTGATACAGTCGAGATTCAAGAAGGTCGTCCAATCTCTAAAACTAAAGCCTGGACATTGACTCGAGTTGTACAAGTTGCGCCAGTTTTATAAATAGTTGTTGCAGTAATCGTTTTTTGATGTAATAATGATGGGCTGTCATTTGCAAAGCTTGCAAATGACAGCTTAAATGTCTCTCAAGGATTAATTTGAGAGTGGTTAAAAAATCGTCCACCTAATCGGTTGACTCGTGCATTGTTATTTGTGCTTCTAAGGCGTCTGACAATAAAAGAGTTGGCTGGCGGGACCAAGACTGACTACAGATTTGCAATGTGCGGATTGTGTGGATTAAGTTGGGAAAGAGAACAATATGATTCAAACAGAAAGCCGGCTAGAAGTGGCTGACAATACCGGTGCGCGCGAAGTTTTGTGCATTAAAGTATTGGGTGGCTCTAAGCGTCGTTATGCAGGGATCGGTGATGTTATCAAGGTAACAGTCAAGTCTGCTGCTCCACGCGGTCGCGTAAAAAAAGGTGAAATTTACAATGCAGTTGTGGTTCGTACTGCTAAAGGTGTTCGTCGTCAGGATGGCTCTTTGGTGAAGTTCGACAGCAATGCTGCAGTGTTGTTAAATGCAAAACTTGAGCCTATCGGGACTCGTATTTTCGGCCCAGTAACGCGTGAACTGCGTACTGAGCGTTTCATGAAGATCGTTTCGCTTGCTCCAGAAGTGCTGTAAGGAGTCGTGATGAATAAGATTCGTAAAAACGACGAAGTCATCGTCTTGACGGGTAAAGACAAAGGTAAGCGCGGTCAAGTGCAGCAATGCATTGACGCAAATTACGTTGTTGTTGCAGGTGTTAATGTTGCTAAAAAAGCGACTAAGCCTAACCCAATGACTGGAGCAGTTGGTGGCATCGTGGATAAAGTGATGCCGATTCATGTTTCCAATGTGGCGTTGTTTAATGCTGCATCTGGTAAAGCAGACCGTGTAGGCTTTAAGGTTGTGGATGGCAAGAAAGTCCGCGTCTATAAGTCGACTGGCGAAGTTGTGAAGGCATAAAGTCATGGCCCGTCTACAAGCATTATATAAAGATAAAATCGTTGCAGATTTGACTGAGAAGTTTTCATATAAGTCTCCAATGGAAGTTCCTCGCATCTTGAAGATCACCCTCAATATGGGTTTGTCCGAAGCGATCGCTGATAAGAAAATTATCGAGCACGCTGTTGGTGATTTGACGAAGATTGCAGGTCAAAAACCTGTCGTAACTAAGGCACGTAAAGCGATCGCTGGGTTTAAAATCCGCGAAGGCTATCCAATCGGCTGTATGGTCACCCTGCGTGGTAATCATATGTACGAATTCTTGGATCGTTTCGTGACTGTGGCTTTGCCACGCGTTCGTGACTTCCGTGGTGTATCTGGCCGCGCATTTGACGGTCGTGGTAACTACAATATTGGTGTCAAGGAACAGATCATTTTCCCTGAGATCGAGTACGACAAGATTGACGCGTTGCGTGGTATGAATATCAGTATTACCACGACAGCTAAGACCGACGAAGAAGCAAAAGCGCTTCTCGCCGCATTTAAATTTCCGTTCAGAAACTGAGGTCGCCATGGCAAAATTGGCACTGATTAATCGTGAGCAAAAGCGTGCAGATTTGGTGAAGAAATTCGCTGGCAAACGCGCCGAATTGAAGGCCATCATTGATGACCAGTCAAAAACTCCAGAAGAGCAATATTTAGCTCGTTTGAAGTTGCAGGCATTGCCACGTAATTCTAATCCGACTCGTCAGCGCAATCGCTGCGCTTTGACAGGTCGTCCACGTGGCACATTCCGTAAGTTCGGTTTGGGCCGTATTAAAGTCCGTGAATTCGCCATGCGTGGTGAAATCCCGGGTATGACTAAAGCTAGCTGGTAATAGGAGAATAAGCAATGAGTATGAGCGATCCTATCGCCGATATGCTGACCCGCATCCGTAACGCGCAAGTTGTTCAAAAGACTGCCGTCGCGATGCCGTCCTCTAAGGTAAAAGTTGCAATTGCAAACGTGCTGAAGGACGAAGGCTACATTGAGGATTTCGCAGTAGTTGACGCTGCTGGTAAATCTGAATTGAAAATCGGTTTGAAGTATTATGCAGGACGTCCTGTTATCGAACGCTTGGAACGTGTATCACGTCCAGGTCTCCGTATTTACAAAGGTAAAGACGAGATCCCAAGTGTGATGAACGGTTTGGGCGTGGCCATTGTGTCCACACCTAAGGGCGTTATGACTGACCGCAAAGCGCGCGCAACCGGTGTCGGTGGCGAAGTTATTTGCTACGTCGCCTAAGGAGTGCAAGATGTCTCGAGTAGGTAAAATGCCAATCGCGTTGCCAGCAGGTGCAGAAGTTGCAATCTCAGCAGCAGCGATTACAGTAAAAGGTCCAATGGGCGTATTGACACAAAGCTTGAATGGTTTAGTGTCTATCGCAAACGACAGTGGTGTCCTCAATTTCAAGCCGGCAAATGACAGCCGTGAAGCTAATGCTATGACTGGTACCTTGCGTGCCTTAGTCAATAACATGGTTAACGGTGTTACTAAAGGTTTTGAGAAGAAGTTGAACCTCGTCGGCGTTGGTTATAAAGCGCAAGCGCAAGGCGACAAGTTGAATCTCTCCTTGGGTTTTTCTCATCCTGTCGTTCATGACATGCCAGCTGGCGTGACATGTGCAACACCAACTCCAACTGAAATTCTCATCAAGGGTGTGAATAAGCAGCAAGTTGGTCAGGTCGCAGCAGAAGTTCGTGCATACCGCAGCCCAGAGCCTTATAAAGGCAAGGGTGTCCGCTACGCGGACGAAGTGGTTGTGATTAAAGAAACCAAGAAGAAGTAATAGGGGTTAGACGATGGATAAGAAACAATCACGTCTGCGCCGCGCGACTCAAACCCGTGCCAAGATCGCAGAGCTCAAGGTCACACGTTTATCTGTGCACCGTACGAACCTGCATATCTACGCCAGCATCATTGATGCAGATTCCAAAGTATTGGCATCTGCTTCTACAGTGGAAGCTGAAGTGCGTGCAGAATTGGCAGCGGCATCTAAGCACGGTGGTAATGCTGCGGCAGCCACTTTGATTGGTAAGCGCGTTGCGGAAAAAGCATTGAAAGCAGGAGTTACCGAAGTCGCGTTTGATCGCTCCGGTTTTCGTTACCACGGTCGTGTGAAGGCGTTGGCAGAAGCCGCGCGTGAAGCCGGCTTGAAGTTCTAAGGAATATTGTCATGGCAAAAATGCAAGCAAAAACAGCAGCCGACAAGCCGGATGATGGCATGCGCGAAAAAATGATCGCGATCAACCGTGTAACCAAAGTGGTTAAGGGTGGTCGTATCATGGGTTTCGCCGCACTGACAGTCGTTGGTGATGGTGACGGTCGCATCGGTATGGGTAAGGGGAAATCGAAAGAAGTTCCTGTAGCCGTACAAAAAGCGATGGAAGAAGCCCGCCGCAAAATGATTAAAGTAACTTTAAAAAACGGTACATTGCAACATGCAGTGACTGGTAAGCACGGCGCCTCATCAGTCATGATGATGCCTGCTAAAGAAGGTACTGGCGTTATTGCTGGTGGGCCAATGCGCGCGATTTTCGAAGTATTGGGAGTTGTTAATGTAGTTGCTAAGTCAAATGGCTCTACTAATCCATACAATATGGTTCGTGCAACTTTGAACGGTTTGTCGAAAATGAGTACGCCTTCCGATATCGCTGCAAAGCGCGGTAAGTCCGTTGAAGAAATTTTGGGCTAAGGTGAGCGAAATGACAAATACAGTTAAAGTACAATTGGTCAAGGGTTTGATCGGTACGCGCGAGTCACATCGTGCTACTGTGCGCGGCTTAGGTCTGCGTCGCGTAAATTCAGTTTCTGAATTGCAAGACACACCAGCAGTGCGCGGTATGATCAATAAAGTCTCGTATCTTGTGAAGGTTGTATCGTAAGCCTTAGGGTTTACGATCGGAGCAAATTATGGAATTAAATACAATCCAACCAGCTGATGGCGCTAAACACTACAAACGTCGTGTTGGTCGTGGTATCGGTTCTGGTATCGGTAAAACAGCGGGTCGTGGTCATAAAGGTCAAAAATCTCGTACAGGTGGCTTTCATAAAGTCGGTTTCGAAGGCGGTCAAATGCCTTTGCAACGCCGTTTGCCTAAGCGTGGTTTCAAGTCTTTGGCAACACCTTACAAAGCAGAAGTTCGTTTGTCTGACCTGGAAAGTTTGCCAGTTACAGAAATCGATGTCTTGGCATTGAAGCAAGCTGGTGTCGTTTCTGAATTGGCGCGCGTTGTTCGCGTTATTTTGTCAGGCGAGATCACTAAAAAAGTAACTTTGAATGGCTTAATCGTCAGCAAAGGTGCTAAGGCTGCGATCGAAGCTGCTGGCGGAACAGTGACTGAATTAGTGATTGCACCAGTGGTTAAGAAATTACCTGCTAAAGCTAAAGCATCTGCTTAATTAAGTCATAACAGGAGCAAACATTGGCAACATCTCCTCAACAAACTAAAAGTGCCGCAAGTGGTTTTCCTTGGGGAAGGCTCTGGTTTTTGCTAGCAGCACTGGTTGTATATAGGATAGGCGCACATATACCTGTTCCTGGAATTGATCCAAAGGTATTAGAAGATTTGTTTAAGCAGAACCAAAATGGTATTTTGGGTATGTTTAACATGTTCTCTGGTGGTGCTTTGTCTCGCTTCACTATTTTGGCGCTGGGAATTACGCCTTACATTTCTGCTTCTATTATTATGCAGTTGATGTCAGTTGTGTCCCCGCAGCTAGAAGCACTGAAGAAAGAAGGCGAGTCGGGTCGTCGTAAGATTACTCAATACACACGTTACGGTACTTTGGTACTAGGCGTGGTGCAAGCTTTCTTCATTGCTTTTGGTTTGGAAACGCAGGCGGGTTTGGTTTTAGATCCTGGAATGGCGTTTAGATTTACCACTGTCGTTACCTTGGTAACTGGCACGATGTTCCTGATGTGGTTAGGTGAGCAAATCACTGAGCGCGGTTTAGGTAACGGTATTTCTATCATCATCTTTGCAGGTATCGTGGCTGGCTTACCAGGTGCGTTAGCAGGACTGTTCGAACTAGTTCGTACCGGCTCTATGCAAGCGTTTTCCGCGTTGATTATTTGCGTGATGGTTGTTGCAGTGACTTATCTGGTTGTGTTCGTAGAGCGCGGCCAACGTAAGATTCTGGTCAACTATGCGAAGCGTCAGGTAGGCAATAAAGTTTATGGTGGTCAAAGCAGTCATTTGCCACTCAAGTTGAATATGGCAGGGGTAATTCCTCCGATTTTTGCTTCTTCTATTATTATGTTGCCTGCCACGATTACTGGCATGTTTGCAAAAGGAGCGCAAGATCAGGATTCTGGATTTGTTCGGTTCTTGCAAGATTTAGCAAGTTCTCTGACGACTGGTGAACCTGTGCATGCATTGTTGTACGCTGTAACGATTATCTTCTTTTGCTTCTTCTACACTGCGCTGGTATTCAACAGCAAAGAGACAGCAGATAACTTGAAGAAGAGTGGTGCTTTTGTCCCAGGGATTCGTCCAGGTGATCAAACATCCCGTTACATCGACAAGATTTTGATGCGTTTGACTTTGATTGGCGCGGTATACATTGCATTGGTTTGCTTGTTGCCTGAATTGCTGATCGCTCATTGGAAGGTACCATTTTATTTCGGCGGCACATCGCTGTTGATTATTGTGGTGGTGACCATGGACTTTATGGCTCAAGTGCAGAATTACGTAATGTCACAGCAATACGAATCGCTTCTTCGTAAAGCAAATTTCAAGGGCGGCATACCTTCACGGTAAGCACACCAAAGGAACAGCAGATCGAATGGCAAAAGACGACGTTATACAGATGCAGGGAGAGATTCTAGAGAATCTTCCGAATGCAACATTTCGAGTTAAGTTGGAAAATGGGCATGTTGTGCTTGGCCATATTTCAGGAAAAATGCGAATGAACTATATCCGCATTCTTCCTGGTGATAAGGTGACAGTAGAATTGACGCCTTATGATTTGAGCCGAGCACGCATTGTGTTCCGGACCAAGTAAATTAAATTGAACTAGAAGGGAAGAGGGCAAAAATGAAAGTTCTCGCATCAGTTAAGCGGATTTGCCGCAACTGCAAGATCATCAAGCGCAAAGGTGTTGTTCGTGTAATTTGCACAGAACCACGCCATAAACAGCGCCAAGGTTAATTAACGTTATTGAACGAGGAATAACGAATGGCACGTATAGCAGGGGTTAATATCCCAAATCATCAGCATACCGTAATTGGCTTACAAGCAATCTATGGTATTGGCGGCCCACGCGCAGCAGATATCTGTGCAGCAACGGGTGTATTGACAACTAAAAAGGTCAAAGATCTGGACGACAACGAGTTAGAAAAGCTTCGCGACAGTATTGCAAAATACGTCGTTGAAGGTGATCTTCGTCGTGAAATCTCGATGAACATCAAGCGTTTGATGGACTTAGGCTGCTACCGCGGTCTGCGTCATCGCAAAGGTTTGCCTGTTCGTGGTCAACGTACACGTACGAATGCACGTACACGTAAGGGCCCACGTAAAGCAGCGCAATCATTGAAAAAATAATCCAGCGTAGTTGAAACCAACTGGATTCAAGGAACCAATTATGGCAAAAGCACAAAATAACGCAGCGGCAGCACGCGCTCGTAAAAAAGTTAAGAAAAATGTGGCTGAAGGTATCGCACACGTTCACGCATCTTTCAACAACACCATCATCACGATCACTGATCGTCAAGGCAATGCATTGTCTTGGGCAACAGCTGGTGGTCAAGGTTTTAAAGGCTCACGTAAATCTACTCCTTTCGCAGCTCAGGTTGCAGCGGAAGCGGCAGGTAAAGTTGCGGTTGAGTGCGGTATCAAAAACCTCGAAGTTCGCATCAAAGGTCCAGGTCCAGGCCGTGAATCTTCTGTGCGTGCTTTGAATAATTTGGGTATCAAGATCTCCTTGATCCAAGACGTTACGCCAGTACCACACAACGGCTGCCGCCCTCCAAAGCGTCGTCGTATCTAATTCACTGCTTAGCTTAGGCTAAGCTTTGGATAATTCTAGCAATCATGTTAGAATGTAGCCCGCCAATTGATTTGGTGGGTTTTGTCTTTCGTATTTTTGATACGATTTTATTTTCTTATTCGATTTTTATTTAATAAGACCACTGTCTGATTGCAAGTAGATCAGACTAGCGTAGGTTGTCAAACGGCACTTACGTCATTTTTAAAGGAAATTATTGTGGCACGTTATATCGGACCTAAAGCAAAGTTATCCCGCCGCGAAGGCACGGATCTGTTCCTGAAAAGCGCTCGTCGCTCTTTGGATTCAAAATGCAAATTAGATGTAAAACCAGGTCAACACGGCGCAAAATCTGGCGCACGTACTTCTGACTTCGGTAATCAGTTGCGTGAAAAGCAAAAAGTTAAACGTATGTACGGCGTGTTAGAGCGTCAGTTCCGTCGTTATTTCGCAGAAGCTGATCGTCAAAAAGGTAACACTGGCGAAACTTTGTTGAAATTGTTGGAATCCCGTTTGGACAACGTTGCATACCGTATGGGTTTCGGCTCCACACGTGCAGAAGCACGTCAGTTGGTCAGCCATAAAGCATTCACAGTCAACGGTGGCGTAGTAAACATCGCTTCTTACCAAGTTAAAGCTGGTGATGTTGTTGCAGTTCGTGAAAAGTCTAAAAAGCAAGTTCGTATCGTTGAAGCATTGGCTTTGGCTGAGCAAATCGGTATGCCATCTTGGGTGTCTGTTGACTCCAAGAAAATGGAAGGTACTTTCAAGGCTATGCCTGATCGTAGCGACATCGCTCACGATGTCAACGAATCTCTGATCGTTGAATTGTACTCACGTTAATATTAAGTTTCACCGCCTGCTCATTTTACGATGAGCAGGCTTTTTTCTTTTTGCCATCAGCCTTATCGGTGTAACGAACCGAGGGTATTGAAAAGGACAAATAATGCAAAACAATCTGTTTAAGCCTCGTATTATCGATGTTGAAATGTTGGGCCCTGGCTCAGCGAAAGTAGTGATGGAGCCATTTGAACGTGGTTTCGGTCATACACTCGGTAACTCTTTACGCCGTGTCTTGTTGTCTTCTATGGTCGGTTATGCGCCAACAGAAGTGACCATCGCTGGTGTCGTGCATGAATACTCAACTCTCGATGGCGTGCAAGAAGACGTCGTTGATATTTTGTTGAACTTGAAAGGCGTAGTCTTCAAGTTGCACGAGCGTGACGAAGTGACTCTGACTTTGAAAAAAGAGGGCGAAGGCGCAGTATTGGCTTCCGACATCGATTTGCCACATAACGTAGAACTGATTAATCCAGATCACGTGATTGCGAATTTGACTGCTGGCGGCAAATTGGATATGCAAATCAAAGTGGAAAAAGGTCGTGGCTACGTTCCTGGTAACGTACGTCGTTTGTCCGAAGATGCGAACAAAACAATCGGTCGTATTATTCTGGACGCGTCTTTTTCTCCAGTGCGTCGTGTTTCTTACTCTGTTGAATCTGCCCGCGTTGAACAACGTACAGATTTGGACAAGTTGATCATCAACATCGAGACAAATGGCGTGATCACTCCAGAAGAAGCAATTCGTCAATCGGCTCGCGTTTTGGTCGATCAGTTGCATGTATTCGCGGCTTTGGAAGGCACAGAAGCAGCTGCAGAAGCACCATCACGAGCACCTGCTGTTGATCCAGTACTGTTGCGTCCAGTTGATGATTTGGAATTGACTGTACGTTCAGCAAACTGCCTGAAAGCAGAAAACATTTACTACATTGGCGATTTGATCCAACGTAGCGAAAACGAATTGTTGAAGACACCAAACTTGGGTCGCAAATCTTTGAACGAAATCAAAGAAGTCTTGGCTTCCCGTGGTTTGTCTTTGGGCATGAAGTTAGAAAACTGGCCTCCAGCTGGCTTAGAGAAGTAATTTTTATGTCGGGTCGATTAATTTGACCCGACGTATTGTTTGTAGTGTGTAGTAAGAACATTACCGGTCCGCGTCAAATGGTTTGACGATAGAAGAACTGGAATTTTTAAACAATCGAAAGGAAGTACCATGCGTCATCGTCACGGCTTACGTAAGCTGAATCGTACATCATCACACCGTTTAGCAATGTTGCGCAATATGACAGTTTCCCTGTTGCGCCACGAAGCAATCAAAACAACTTTGCCAAAAGCAAAAGAATTGCGCCGCGTTGTTGAGCCAATTTTGACTTTAGGCAAAACAGATACATTGGCCAACAAACGTTTGGCATTCAACCGTTTGCGCGATCGTGAAATCGTTCAAAAGTTGTTCGCTGAATTGGGCCCACGTTTCGCAAATCGCAATGGCGGTTATCTGCGTATTTTGAAAATGGGTTTCCGCGTTGGCGACAATGCGCCTATGGCCTATGTAGAATTGTTGGATCGCCCAGAAGTCTCTGATGCTGCTGATGCACCAACAGTTGACGAATAAGCTAAGTTGTAGTTAGCATTTCTGAAATAAGAAGCCGCTCAGTAAAATGAACGGCTTTTTTTATTGCTTGTTGCAGGTGATTGGATAAATACAAGTAGAGAATTTTCCCAATTTATAAAAATATTGATACTTGACTTATTGGTTCGACTTAGTCAACAGTACTTATTCCTTCCACATCGATGCCAGACTAAGTTGGCTCCGCCGGCGCCATCTTCCGTATTCCGTTAAGATAGCAAATTGAGCCGCTGGTCTGTTCGTCTTAGTTAAAATGAACTACGATGGTCTGTCCGAATCAGAATGCAAATGTTTTGAATTTCAAAGAGAACTATGAAATCTTCCCCCAGTATGCAATTGATGCGCGATAACTTGCTTCCATTATTCTCAGCTAATCGTGCTATAAGGCTGTTCCTGGGGTTATTGTGTGTTCTCCTGCTCATTGTATCAACGGTGAGAGCGGAAGACTTCCTGGAGCCAGAGAAGGCATTCCAGGTCAAGGCGCAGATGCTAAACAAGGATCAGGTAAGGATTACTTACACCATCGCGGATGCTTACTATCTTTATCGTGAACGTTTGAAATTCGCCGCGCAAGGCGCTGATTTGGGTGCAGTTCAACTCCCCCCAGGTAAAGTCAAATTCGATGATACTTTTCAGAAGGATGTCGAAACCTATCACCACGAATTGGTCGTGCTTATACCTGTGAAGGCAACTGCTGATTTTCAATTGAAATTGGAACTGCAAGGCTGCGCTGAAGCTGGTCTGTGTTATCCACCTATGGAATTGACTTTGCCAGTAACGCTGACAAATATCACGAGTGACGTGAAAGTGGCGCCCCAGATCGCAGAAAGTAGCGGTGAACAATCTAGCATCGCTGATGCCCTGAAAAGTGGTCGTTTAAGTTTGATCATTCCTTTGTTTTTGCTTCTTGGCTTGGGTCTATCGTTGACACCTTGCGTATTGCCTATGGTACCTATCCTCTCGTTCATTATTGTCGGCGAAGGCGCAGCAATAAAACGTAGCCGTGGTTTTTTCCTGTCTTTGAGTTACGTTCTGGGCATGGCATTGGTGTATACCAGTTTGGGTGTCGCCGCAGGGTTGTTAGGTGAAGGCCTGGCGGCGGCTTTGCAAAATCCTTGGGTGCTGTCTGCTTTTGCGTCATTAATGATCGGCTTGTCTCTGTCGATGTTCGGTGTTTATCAATTGCAAATGCCAGCAGCGATTCAAACGCGCCTGACCTATTTCTCTGAAGGTCAACGCAACGGAAAGATGGCAGGCGTGTTTCTTATGGGGGCGATTTCCGCACTCATAGTTGGACCCTGTGTTGCGGCACCTTTGGCCGGCGCTTTGGTGTACATCAGTCAAACCAAGGATGTCGTGGTTGGTGGAACCGCTTTATTTTCTCTGGCGATGGGTATGGGTGTCCCATTGCTGTTAGTAGGCATATCCGCAGGTAGTCTATTGCCACGCGCCGGTGTTTGGATGGAGCAGATCAAACGCTTCTTCGGCGTGTTGATGTTGGCAATGGCGATTTGGATGGTGTCACCAGTCTTGCCGCCTGCGGTGCAAATGAGTGCCTGGGCAATTTTGCTGTTGGGTTATGGGATTTATCAGTTGGCTCTGTATCGAGGTAAAGTACTTTCCAAGCTGATCGCCATTCTCTTTGTGCTGGGTGGCGCGACGCAATTACTAGGTGTTGTGACGGGTGGACGTGACGCATTGGCTCCGATAGCGCATCTCACTGGCAATGTCCAGCATGTGAAGTTTCAACGCATCAAATCGTCTGCCGAATTGGATGCTGTCTTGGCACAATCCAATGGCAAAATTGTGATGTTAGATTTTTATGCAGACTGGTGCGTGTCGTGCAAAGAGATGGAAAAACTAACATTTGTCGAGCCAAGAGTGAAAGCGCAACTGGATCAAATGTTGCTGCTGCAAGTCGATGTCACAGCGAATAACGCAGACGATAAAGCGTTATTGAAACGCTTCGGTTTGTTCGGACCGCCCGGAATTATTTTCTTTGGAGCTGATGGAAAAGAGATTTCAAATACGCGCGTAATCGGTTATCAGAACGCAGACAAATTTTTAAATTCTTTGCAGAAGCTAAAATGATCCAGTGAGATTTTGAGATTAATCGATGTCTAGTCCTAAAATAAGTTGACAACTAAAAGTGTTGCAAACACGCCCGATGAACCTCATTGGGCGTTTTGTTTTTGAGACTCGAGTGTGGTCGTTCGTTGTTATAAATTTGAATGGATTGTGCGATAAGCTTTCGTGCTTGGGCAAGATTTGCTGGGGTGTGCAATAAGAACTCTCCCTTGAGAATGCCATTGACCCGCTCAGCTAGAGCATTTTGATAGCAATCATATCCATCTGTCATTGAGCATCGCACCTTGAATTTCTCATGTAACTGTTGGTAATAAGTAGAGCAGTATTGAATGCCTCGATCTGAGTGGTGTATTAGATCGGACATGCTACTTTTACCACGCAGCGCACGTCGATAGGCCACACTCACTTCCTCTGTTTGCAGGCTGGCGTGAACATGATGCCCGACAATCTTTTTTGAGTAGATATCTGTCACCAAACTTAAATAAACAAATTTTTCACTTGTCGGTATGTAGGTGATATCGGCGACCCAGACTTGTTCTGGTTTAGAAGCGAGCACTTGCTGAGAACCTGCCTTTAGTAAGTTGGGGTGCTTGT
>NZ_JBMPOP010000013.1:0-50436 GCF_049340325.1 Undibacterium sp. Di24W | reverse complement strand
CTACCTGATCAACCACTGATAATTTAAAGGCCAAGGTGTAATCTCTTTGGCTCCTGCGTTCTGTTGATTTCATTGACGTTCCTTTCAATCACGAAGAAAACTGTCAATCTATTTCAGGACGGGTCACGACGATGAAAAAAAGCTGGCTTGGTTGAATACCGAGCCAGCTTTTTTGTAGGCCCTAACGAATTGGAACAACCACCTCCGCATAATCATAGAGTGCGCCAAGAATTTCCTCTGCCTCTTCATCAGCGGATTCTGAAAGTTGATCGATCTCATCGAAATACATATCGACTGTCCTTGCATTCCCTTCGCCATCTAATAGACGCGATACGCGGTGTTCTTCCCAAGCAAGCAACTCATCGTTGCTGAGGGAGTGAGGAAAATTACGCGCCCGATAGCGGAACAATAATTCGCTTAAACGTTGATCGCTAAAATACGGACGCGCGTTTGCTAATTGCTGTGGATTCATCTGGCGCAAATCATTCAATACTTTTCTATCTGCGCCGCAAATAAAGCCGCCATACAAATCTTCATCAACATCGACAGCTTCGAAGCTGGGGCGAGTGTAAACTTGCTCCCACAGTTGCGGGCTAATTCTTGTCAGTATGTTTTGCACGATATCAGCGTGCGCCATTATTTGCTGCATATCGATGTTCCACTTCGCAGTCATGTCACTGCTCAGCGTTTTTAGATTACCGATCACGATAGGTGACTTGTTCAGATGTACGGTCTTCACAGGAAGGCGTGATATGCCTTCCGGTAATGCATCCGTCTTGCTAAACATGCGTTGCTGTATCGTGCTCACATCTAGGTGTAGCAATTCGCCGGGATCAAATTGCAAGTCCCAGGCGATGACTTCATTTTTGTTGGTCGGATGTATGGCTAGTGGCCACATCACCGCAAGGCAACCGCGCTCGGTGCTGAACATGCCCGAAATATGTAGAAATGGTTTGCCGAGCGAGGGCAGACCGATCTCAGTAGCAACCCTGTCTTTCTTATGCAATGCAAAACAAAAATCAAATAGTTTGGGTTGCTTCTCTTTGATCAATTTTGCCAAGGCTATCGTGGCGCGTACGTCCGATAAAGCATCGTGTGCCTTAGTATGTGCAATGCCATTGGCTGCAGTCAAATGTTCTAGGCGAAAACTCGGTTTCCCCTCGTCATTTAAAGGCCAGTTGATTCCTTCTGGACGCAGCGCGTAGGTGGTGCGAATCATGTCCATAATGTCCCAGCGCCCACATTGATTTTGCCATTCGCGCGCATAGGGATCAATCAGATTGCGCCAGAACATGAAGCGTGTAATCTCATCGTCAAAACGTATCGTGTTATAGCCCACACCAATGGTACTTGTTGCTGCCAACGCTCGTTCAACTTGTACTGCAAATTCATGTTCCGGCAAACCCTGTTCCAGACATTGTTGCGGCGTGATATGCGTGATCAGGCAAGATTGCGGATCAGGCAAAAAATCATTTGCAGGCCGGCAAAAGATATTAATAGGTTCGCCGATCTCATTTAAATCTGCGTCGGTGCGGATCGCCGCAAATTGGGCTGGGCGATCCCTTCTGGTTTGTGCGCCAAAAGTTTCATAGTCGTGCCAGAGAAAGCTATGTGTATACATGCCAGTAGATTTATATAGGATTGAATGAACCTGAGAACTTATTTAGAGGAGCGCTCTTCTCGATTTCTAATGTAACTTTGTATCCCTATCGCCAATAGAAATAATAATACTGATAGGCCCATGAGACCTATGGTCCAACTAAAACCAGTCTCTTCATTAATCCACGGCATTTTCGTAAAATTCATCCCGAAGACACCAGTGATCAAAGTTAAAGGCATAAACAGCGCTGTAATAACGGTCAAGAGCCGCATGGTTTCACTGGTTTTATGTGCGACCGCCGCAAAGTGAATTTGCACGGAGGATTCTAAAGACGCTTCTAATCTACGGGTATGGTTTAAGACGCGATTGATATGTTCCATCACGTCATTTGTGCGTACTAAAAGCAAATCTTTCGCACGGCTAAGCTCGCCCCCTTTGGCATCATAAGTGTCGACAAAGTGATCGCGTAATTCCTGAATCGCATCGTACTGCTCTTCGCATAGATGCTCTAGCTTACGTAGCTCAACGCGTGAATCTAGCAGGGCGACCCAATTATTAAAAGGCTTTCGTGGATCCAATAAAGCACGCTGCCAGCGATCTAACTGGGTCGTCAGCGGTTGGCGCAGATCGAGGTATTGATCCACCATCAAATTTAATAAGCGTAGCATCAAATCTTCAGGTGATGCGGGCAAACGGCTGCTGAGGTTACTCCCATCTTTGGGTTTGTAGCTAAGCAGGCGTGCGCGCATTCCTTCTACCGTACGGCTTTGCAGCGAACGTACGGTGATTAGAGAATTGTCTAGCAAAAGAAAAGAAACGGGCTGTGTTTGCAATCGATGCAAAGCAGCTGGGATTTTCTTTTTGTTGGATTCGACCTTAGCATTCGTTTCAGCATTCAAGGCTAATTTCTGAAAGACGACTAAGTCATAATCTTGAGTGGCGTCAAAGTAGGATGGGTGGCTTAGATTGCAGATGTTTTTCAAATGCAAATCGTAGACACGTATACCGGTTAACTTTTCCACTTCATCGCGCCACGCCTCCGGGTTGCAAGCTACTTCGTTGTGCGTGCAATCGATCCACATGAAATGAGGCGCGTTATCAATTTGATCGTTCTCACCGTCTCCAATCAGGCCATCGTCGTTGCTAAAAGTTTTTGCGTTAAGTGCGACCTGTGTCTCGCTGATGAAAAAAATATCCATGTTTTACAAACTAAGCCATCAAATAGTGTCGATCAGTTGTGTGTAGATTTATTTTAACAAGCGCGCAATGTCGCGCGCGAAGTAAGTCAATATACCATCAGCACCAGCACGCTTAAACGCTAGTATCGCTTCCATCATTGTTTTGTCATGATCGAGCCAGCCATTTTGTGCGGCTGCCTTAATCATGGCATATTCGCCACTGACTTGATATGCGAAAGTCGGCACTTTGAATTCGTCTTTCACGCGGCGCACAATATCCAGATAAGGCATACCTGGCTTCACCATCACCATATCTGCGCCTTCAGCCAAATCTAAAGCAACTTCGCGCAAGGCCTCGTTGCTGTTTGCTGGATCCATTTGATAATTTGCTTTGTTACTTTTGCCCAGATTGCCCGCTGAACCAACTGCGTCGCGGAAAGGACCGTAAAAAGCCGACGCATATTTGGCTGAATAAGCCATGATGCGCGTGTGAATATATCCATTACTTTCCAATGCAGCGCGAATCGCGCCGATGCGTCCGTCCATCATATCGCTAGGCGCAACCACGTCTGCCCCCGCCTCTGCATGCGTCAATGCTTGTCTAACCAACATGGCGGTTGTCTCATCGTTGAGCACATAACCTTCCTCATTAATCAAGCCATCTTGACCGTGACTAGTGTAAGGATCTAAAGCAATGTCGGTCAGAATGCCGAGCTCTGGACAACGTGCTTTCAAAGCGCGAATCGCACGCGGAATCAATCCATCAGGATTGGTCGCTTCGACACCATCTTCAGTCTTCAATGAATTATTGATAGATGGGAAAAGTGCTAATACCGGGATTCCCAGTTGCACGCAGTCATCTGCAACCTCTAATAATTTATCTAAAGACAGACGCTCCACACCCGGCATCGATGCGACCGCTTCAACTTTGTTTTCTCCCTCAATCAGGAATACGGGATAAATTAAATCAGATGCGGTGACATGATTTTCGCGCATGAGTCTACGGGAGAAAGCGTCGCGGCGCATACGACGCATGCGAATGTGAGGAAAATGGGCGGACAGTGTATTAGACATGGCAATAAAAAATTATCGAGGTTAATGAAACTTTTCTTACGAATTTAACTCATAGTATCAGGCATTACGCTTACCGCTGGTCCTCCCTAAGCGGGGCGCCATTTGTTCCCATTCGATTGGCGTTTTTTTTACCCCGACACCTTCAAGTGTCGGGGTTTTTTTCAGATTCTAGTCTGCGTTTACACAAAATCAGAAGTAGGGTTGTTTTCACCAGGCCCTTCGATACTGAATTCAATCGCTTGATCTAAACCAGTTAATTCACGAATCTTTGCGTCTGCTTCTTCTATACCGGTGCGGTTTAATGCTGAAAATAATTGTGCAGTGTAGGGATAGGGGACCCCATCTTTATCGGTGTAGCTTGCAAGAATGTTTTGTGCCAAGCGTAAAGCATTGGTTGCATCATTGCGATTCAGTTTATCTGCTTTAGTGAGCAAGCAGTGAACTGGGCGACCTGTAGGTGCGAACCACTCCAGCATTTGTTTATCCAGATCTGTAAACGGGCGACGTGAGTCCATGATTAAAATCAAGGCGGATAATTGCTCGCGCGTTTGTACATAGTTACCGAGTAGAATATTCCAATGATTCTTCGCTGCGCCAGGAACTTCCGCATAGCCGTAGCCAGGTAAGTCAACCAGCAAAGCGCGGATTTCGTCTTGGCGTGTTTCATCTTTACGATGCTGCCCCACATGAGCACCGCCGATAGAGAAAAAATTAATGTGCTGGGTGCGACCAGGGGTTTTGGAAGCGAAGCAAAGTTTCTTCTGGTTACACAAGATATTGATGGCAGTAGACTTGCCCGCATTGGAGCGGCCAGCAAACGCGACTTCCGGCACCTGTAGTGTTGGTAAATTGCGCAAATGGTTAACGGTAGTAAAGAACCGGGCTTGCCATAGGATGGACATAGGTAGGAGCCAATCAAAAGGAGTAAAGCATAAAAAATGCGAAAAACGGGGCAAAACACAGATGTTTTCCCCTGAAAAGTGAGGTTTCCTAGCGTCAATTGACTTGGAATAGCTCAACATTTCCACTAAAGCTATTGTACAATAAGGGGTTAGCTACGTGGGCTTCATGACACAATGTGCGTTCCGTATGCTTTTTAGCTTCTTTAGCTTCCCTGGCGCTTCGATAGAACCGATTTCCAATTTTTAGTCTCAAGGTGTTTGAATGAACCGTGCATTTTTATCATTTTCCAAGTCCCTCAGTATTCTCGCTTTAGCGGCATCTTCGCTTGTTTCTGTTGCCTCCGCGAATGAAACTGCACATGCAGCTAAGCCAGTAAAGGCAGATCCTGCTAAAGGTGATGCGCTTTACAATAATGGTGACGCGACGCGCGGTATTGTTGCTTGCGTCTCTTGTCATGGCGCCGCCGGCAATTCAACCATTAGTGTGAATCCAAAATTATCCGGTCAGCATGAAGCGTATCTGGTTAAGCAATTAATGGATTTCACCACGCCTGCACGTAACAACGCTGTAATGACAACGTTCTCTAAATTAATGACAGCTGAAGACATGAAAAATGTCGCTGCTTTCTTGGCTGTGCAAAAACCAAAAGCGGGCGCTGCAAAAAATAAAGACATCGTGAATTTAGGTCAAACGATCTATCGCGCTGGTATCGCTGAGAAGAACGTCGCAGCTTGTGCTGGATGTCATAGCCCGAATGGTGCCGGTATCCCAGCACAATTTCCACGTATTGCAGGTCAACATCAGGATTACACGATCGCTCAGTTGACTGCGTTCCGTACTGGTGTTCGTAAGAACAGTGCGCAAATGGTGACGTTGGCAAAACGTATGTCCGATGACGAGATTAAAGCGGTTGCTGATTACATTGCAGGTTTGAAGTAATTTTTGCCTTTTCAGTTAAGCATTCGCAGTCAGTAATTCAAAGTCAATAAGAAAATTAACGGAGGGGGTGGCGCAGGCCATCCCCTTTTTGCTTTTGGAATTGTATGGAACTTGAATCAAATACTTCTGGTATAAAAATTAAGACGCAAAGAGCTTGGCTAGCGAATAGTGTAGAGCTGTTGTCGTCTATGCGGTTTGCAATCAGTTTGCTGACTATTATTTCGATTTCTTCCATTATTGGCACCGTGCTTAAGCAGAACGAACCCTTGCCAAATTATGTGAATCAATTTGGCCCGTTCTGGTTCGAGGTATTTCAGCATTTAAGTTTGTATTCTTTATACTCGGCATGGTGGTTTCTCACTATCATGGGATTTTTGGTGCTTTCAACTAGCTTATGTTTGATCCGTAATGCGCCAAAAATGCTAAAGGATATGCGCAGTTGGCGTGAAAACGTCCGAGAACAATCTTTGCGCAATTTTCATCACAAGGCGGAGTGGAATAGTGCTCTCCCGACGGACGAATTAGCTAAGCAACTTTCTGCTCAAATTAAACGACTCGGGTATCAATTCAAAATAGTACAAAAAGATCAGGCCAGTTTGATCGCCGCAAAGCAAGGCGCCGGTAATAAATGGGGTTACATCTTCGCTCATGCCGCCATTGTCGTGATTTGCGTCGGCGGTTTGTTAGATTCGGATTTGGCGATACGTTTTCAAACCTGGTTTGGCGGGAAAGTACCATTCGAAGGTAGTGGTGTACTCATTTCTCAAATTCCAGAGCAGCATAAACTTTCTTTGGCCAATCCTACTTTCCGCGGGAACATTGCGATTCCCGAAGGTATGAGTGGCAATACAGCAGTGATTCCGCGAACTAAAGGCGTGCTTCTGCAAGACTTGCCATTTACAATTGAGTTAAAAAAATTCAATATCGATTTTTACTCTACAGGTATGCCGAAATTGTTCGCTAGCGAAGTCATGATTAAGGATCATGAGACAGGTAAAAGCTTTCCAGCGACGATCAAAGTGAATCATCCTTTGGTCTATAAAGGCATCGCGGTATTTCAATCCAGTTTTGATGACGGTGGCAGTCGTTTGAAGATTAAAGCGCATCCTATGCAGGGTAGCGATAGTACTACTTTTGGTTTGGACGCGACTATCGGTGGTGCTACTTTATTAACGGCGCAGCAAACAGGCGACCGTGGTGAGTTTACAATCGAATGGACAGGATTCCGTCCGTTCAATGTAGAGAACATGGTGCGTGACGGACAAGACTTGCGTGCAGTAAATCCTAACGAAAATTTTACCCAAAAACTGCGTTCCGATTTAGATAAACACTCAGGCTCCGCCGCTAAGAATGCGAATAACAAAGACCTTAAAAACGTTGGGCCTAGTATGCAATATAAATTGCGTGATAAGAATGGCCAGGCACGTGAATTCCATAACTATATGATGTCAGTGCAATTGGAAGGGCGCTGGGTATTTTTAGCGGGCACGCGCGATTCTCCCAATGAGGCTTTCCGTTATTTGAGAATCCCGGCAGATGAAAATGACAGCATGGAAGAGTGGATGCGTTTGCGTTCGGCTTTGGCAGATCCGGAATTGCGTGCGAAGGCGGCAGAAAATTACGCCAAGCGTGCTTTGCCGACATCAAGTGGCCAAAGCATGCAGGCGCAGCTTGCGGCTTCGGCCAATAAGGGATTGAGTATTTTCGCAGGCGAGGGTGCTACACCTAAGTTGGCAGGATATACCGCGATTGCTGGTTTTTTAGAAAATATTCCGAGTACGGAGCAAGGCAAGGCCGCCGATGTATTTATGAAAATCTTGAATGGCAGTATGTGGGATTTATGGCAATTGGCACGTCAAAAAGATGGTTTGCCAATTTTAGAATTGAATGAAAAAAGAGCCGAATTTTTACAACTGGCAACCGCCGCTTTGTCCGATGCCTTCTTCTACGGTGCACCTGTATATTTACAAATGACTGGCTTCGACGAAATCAAAGCATCGGTGTTTCAAGTGACTCGAGCACCAGGCCAAAATGTCGTGTATCTTGGATGCTTATTTTTAGTCATTGGTGTGTTTTCGATGTTCTATATCCGTGAGCGCCGCTTGTGGTTATGGATTAAACGTGATGGTCAGCAAAGTGCAGTGTTGATGGCATTAAGTTCACAGCGTAAAACATTGGATTTTGAAAAAGAATTTGAACAGCTAAAGTTGCAGTTGGGTGTACCCGCACTGGTAGTTAATAGTGCGGTCGGAAACACGATTAAGACCCAGCCTGAAACTCTGGCTTAGCACGCGACAGGAATTTACTATTATGGAAACTTCAATGGAAACGAGTTTGACTTACCAAAGCTATTTTAAGCGTCTGTCGATTTTCGACTGGTTCTATGCGGTACTGCTATCTATGGGTTCTATGTATGCGATGAGCCGCTATGGAAGCTATATGGATGGCTACGAAAAAGCCATCTTGCTGTTTAGTGTACCCACTTTCGCTTGGTTGGGCTGGAATTGGAAGCCGATGCGTGTGCTAATGATGGCGCTCGCGCTGTTATCTTTGTTTGCGATTTCTCAGTACGGTGGATCTTTGGATGCTGCGAACAAAAGATTCTTTTTAAAGTACTTGTTTTCTAGTCAATCTGCTATTTTGTGGATGAGTACTTTTTTCTTTTTATCGACACTATTTTATTGGGGCGGCTTAATAGCGCGTTCTGACTTTGGTTCTTCGGTTGGTTCGGCTTTATGTTGGGCCGCTGTCGTGATGGGTTTTACTGGCTTGTTAGTCCGGTGGTATGAATCGTATTTGATTGGCGCGGACGTTGGGCATATTCCTGTCTCTAATCTTTATGAAGTATTTGTCTTATTTTCCATGATTACCGCTTTGTTTTATCTCTACTACGAAGGCAGTTACGGCACTCGGCAGTTGGGTGCGTTTGTCATGTTAGTGATCTCCGCTGCAGTTGCTTTCTTGCTGTGGTACACAGTCAGTCGCGATGCGGCAGAAATCCAACCTCTTGTCCCAGCATTGCAAAGTTGGTGGATGAAAATTCATGTGCCAGCCAATTTTATTGGCTATGGGACTTTCTCGTTAGCGGCAATGGTGGGTGTCGCTTATTTGTTCAAGGTAAGAGGCATCTTGCACGATAGACTGCCAAGTTTAGAAGTCTTAGACGATGTGATGTATAAAGCGATAGCAGTTGGCTTCGCCTTCTTCACGATTGCGACCATCCTAGGTGCGTTGTGGGCGGCGGAAGCTTGGGGTGGTTATTGGTCTTGGGATCCAAAAGAAACCTGGGCGTTGATCGTCTGGCTCAATTATGCTGCGTGGTTACACATGCGTCTGATGAAAGGCTTAAGAGGTCAAGTCGCGGCATGGTGGGCGGTAGTTGGTTTGTTGGTTACAACTTTCGCCTTCTTGGGTGTGAATATGTTCTTGTCTGGCTTGCATTCTTACGGCGCACTATAGATTAAACTGTTTTGAATTTTGAACGACGGCATGGATCAATATGATCTGTGCCGTTTTTTTTGCCCCAAAAAATTCAGAAGGAGCAGAAACTTTCTCCATTTTGTAAGGTTCAAACACATAAGCTCGACTTATGACACACTAGAGCTATTCAGTTTTCGTCGGTATCACTAATTAGGAGTCAATATGCGCACGCCGTCCCAAACATTTGGTGATCACCCACCTGTCGCTTCAGAGATTACCCCGCGTGAGATATTCGAATCACGTCGTGACTTTATTCGGCAAATGGCAGTCGGTTCGATAGCTAGCGCTGCCCTATTAGAAATGGCGCAACGCGAAGCCTTTGCGCAAAATGCAGGTGCTAAGTTGACTGCTGTAAGTAACCCCGCCTATATCAGTCTTGATAAAAAAACCGCTTATAAAGACGCGACTACCTATAATAATTTTTATGAATTTGGAACGGATAAGTCAGACCCCGCAGAAACTGCTGGTAGTTTAAGAACACGACCATGGACTGTGACGATAGAGGGTGAAGTCAAAAAGGCTATCACGCTCGATCTTGATAGTATGTTGAAATTAGCGCCCTTAGAGGAGCGAGTGTACCGACTACGTTGTGTTGAAGGCTGGTCTATGGTGATTCCGTGGATAGGTTATTCCTTATCGAATTTGTTGAAAAAAGTCGAGCCAACCAGTAATGCGCGTTATGTGGAATTCATTTCGCTCGCTGATAAGCGGCAGATGCCGGGTGTGAATCGCCCCGTTTTGCAATGGCCTTATACCGAAGGTTTGCGCATGGATGAAGCGATGCATCCGCTGACACTGCTCACCTTGGGAATGTATGGTGAAGTATTACCAAACCAAAACGGTGCACCTGTGCGTTTGACCGTGCCATGGAAATACGGATTTAAGTCGGCAAAGTCTATTGTCAAAATTCGTTTAACGAAAGACCAACCACGGACTTCATGGAATGTGTCTGCACCGGATGAATATGGCTTTTATTCAAATGTGAACCCTGAAGTGGATCACCCACGGTGGTCGCAAGGCTCTGAGCGCCGCATAGGGGAAGATGGTTTCTTAACACGCAAGCGCAAGACCTTAATGTTCAATGGTTATAGCGAAGTGGCCAGCTTGTATGCAGGTATGGATTTGAAGAAGTTTTATTAAGGCTTTGCATGAAATCATTAAGTAATCGTCAATTGCAACTGCTTAAAATCGCCGTCTTTATGCTGGCTGCGCTACCCTTTTTGCGTCTTGTTTTTGCGGTGTATCGTGATGATTTGGGTGCTAACCCTCTAGAGTTCATTACGCGTAATACGGGCGATTGGACTTTGTATTTTCTGTGCGTGACTTTATCGCTGACACCACTTCGCAAATTACTGCAATGGCATTGGCTGATCCGCCTGCGCCGGATGCTGGGTTTATATAGCTTTTTTTACGCTTCACTGCATTTCCTCACCTTTCTCTGGTTTGATCATTTTTTTGACATTGGCGATATGTGGCGCGACCTCGTAAAGCGTCCATTTATTACAGTGGGATTTATTGCTTTCGTTTTGCTGTTACCGTTGGCGATCACTAGCAATAATGTCATGATTAAGCGTCTCGGCGGCAAGCAATGGCAATTACTACATAGACTGGTCTATGTGATCGTACCTTTGGGTGTGTTGCATTATTTTTGGATGAAGGCGGGCAAAAACTTGTTGTTACAACCTTTACTATTTGCCGCCCTAGTCAGTATCCTGTTAGGAATACGTCTGTACTGGCGTTTTCAGGCTAGCGTCAAAAAATAGCCAGGTTATTTTTGCGAACTATCGGCAGCCTTAGCATTCGTTGAGTTTGCAGGAGTAAGGGGCGCGACTGGTGTCACCGACTTTTTCTCAGGCAAATACAAAGGGCCTTTTTGCCCACATGCACTCAAGAGTAAATTGCTTGAAAGTATCAACCCTGTCAAAAGCAGGGTTTTGTAAGTGCGTTTATTCAAAATCTAAGAACCCGTATAGAATGCTGCTTGAAGAAATGGTAGAAGTAGAACATCAATGAAAGCAGGAGTGTAACATGACGGAATCAGAATTTTTATCGCTGGCAGATACTTGCTTGCAACAAGCGCAGGATATGTTTGAACAAGCCTTTGAAACCGATGTTTGGGATGTTGATTGCAAGCGTAGCGGCAATGTATTGGAAATCGAGTTTGTCGAGAATGGTTCGAAAATTATTGTAAATAGCCAGGCACCGATGCAGGAGATGTGGGTAGCCGCACGCGCTGGGGGATTTCATTACAAGTATGACGGGGCATCTTGGCTCAATACGCGAGATAGTTCTGAATTGTTTGCCACTCTACGTAGTAGTGCGGAAGCACAAAACAAACTGTGATTTTGCAACTCGGTCAATTCGACCAGAAACCATAAAAAAGGCGAGAAGATCTCGCCTTTTTTTGTCTTCAGCCACGGCATGCGTTTTAAGTCCTACTCTACGATGACTTCTTCCGAATTTAGATTGCGTAAAGCTGATCCCGGTGGATTCTCAACGTAAAAATAGTCGCCTTCCGCCTGAATGATGCCGTTCGGAACTGGGCGTTCCATTATCGGAACATCTCGCAATGCACGTTGCATGTAACCAATCCAGATCGGCAAAGCGAGGCCACCGCCAGTTTCTCGGTTGCCTAAGTTGCGCGGTTGGTCATAGCCAATCCAGGCAACACCAACAATCTTCGCCTGGTAGCCAGCGAACCAGGCGTCAATCGAGTCATTTGTGGTTCCAGTTTTACCTGCTATGTCTGGTCGCTTTAGAACAAGTGCCTTCGTAGCGGTCCCAAAACGCACCACATCGCGCAGCATGCTATCCATTAAGAATGCATTGCGTTCATCGATAACACGATTGGCTTCGTCATCTGAGGTATCCGGACGTGCTTGCGATAAAACTTTTCCGTCTGTATCTGTGATTTTGCTAATTAAGTAAGGATTAACTTTGTAGCCACCGTTTGCAAATACGGCGTAGGCGCCCGCCATTTGTAGTGGTGTTACAGCACCGGCTCCCAGCGCTAAAGTTAAGTATGGAGGATTTTTTTCTGGAAGAAATCCGAAGCGGCTGGTGTATTCTTGTCCATACTTTGCACCGACTTTTTGTAAAATGCGGATAGAAATCATGTTTTTCGATTTGGTCAGTCCTTTACGCATAGACATTGGACCTTCGTACTTACCATCGTAGTTTTTCGGTTCCCATGCTTGTCCACCAGTTTGACCCGCATCAAAACTGATCGGCGCGTCATTGATAATGGTTAACGGTGATAAACCCTTTTCTAGGGACGATGAATAGATAAATGGTTTGAAGCTGGATCCTGGTTGACGCCAAGCCTGCGTGACGTGATTAAATTTATTAAAGTTGTAATCGAAACCACCTACCAGAGCTCGGATCGCTCCATCATCTGTATTCGCAGCGACAAAAGCAGACTGAACTTCAGGCATTTGTATGATGGACCAGTTCTTGCCCTCCAACATGACACGTATTACCGCGCCACGTTGTATCCGTTTGTTTGCTGGTGCATTTGGCTTCAATCCTGCTGCAGCAAAAGTCAAACCTGTGCTGGTAATCTGTATCTCTTCGCCATTTGCCAACACCGCACGTACAGCAGTTGGATTGGCGTCAAGTACCATCGCGGCCAATATATCATCGCTATCAGGATGATCAGCGAGTTCCTTTTCAATTAGTTCGTCTGCCGCTTCTTTGTTTCTGGGTAGCTCAATAATTGCTTCTGGACCTCGATAGCCGTGTCGACGTTCGTAGTCCATTACGCCTTTACGTAAGGAAGTGTAGGCCGCCTCTTGCTCTTCCTTGGTAATCGTCGTGTAGACATTCAAACCACGGGTATAGGTTTCTTCCTTGAATTGTTCATAGACTAACTGCCGCGCAAGTTCTGCAACGTATTCCGCATGGATACCAAATTCGGCGCTATTCGTTTTGATATGCAATTTTTCGGTTTTTGCAGCTTCAAATTGAGCCTCGGTGATGTAGCCAAGCTGCTTCATCCTTTGCAAAATATACTGCTGTCGAACAGCGGCCCGTTTTGGGTTTGCAACAGGATTGTAAGCAGACGGCGCTTTTGGTAAGCCTGCGAGCATAGCTGCCTCCGCTACTGTTACATCCTTTAGACTCTTGCCAAAGTAAATTTGCGCCGCGGATGAGAACCCGTATGCACGTTGCCCGAGATAAATCTGATTCATGTAGATTTCGAGGATTTGATTTTTAGTTAAATTTTGCTCTATTTTCCATGCCAACAAGATCTCATATACCTTACGCTTCACGGTTTGTTCTGTTGATAAAAAGAAATTTCTAGCGACTTGCTGAGTGATGGTTGACGCGCCTTGTTTGTTACCACTAGTAACATTGTTCAAAGCAGCACGAGTGATCCCTATATAATCCACGCCGCCGTGCTCGTAGAAGCGGTCATCTTCAATGGCCAATACGGCTTTTTTCATCACTTCAGGTATTTCTGAAAAATGGACGACGTTACGGCGTTCTTCTCCAAATTCAGCAATCAACATGTTGTCTGATGAGTAGACACGCATTGGCATTTTAGGGCGATAGCTAGTGATGGCATCGAGTTCGGGCAGGTTGGGGTATGCCATAGTTAGCGCGAAACCGAGAACGAGTATGCCTGTTAGTACAAGGCCAACAAAGATTAGCAATGTTTTCAAAAAAATACTCATTGCCCTAGATCGATGCTTTTTCTCTTCAGGTGGCTGCACGTTTGAAGTCTCGGAGGATGTGGTGGAGGACATAGCACTTTTCGATAGGAAGGGATTGCGTCAAACGCGCATGACTGGCTGTAATCGCAAGATCAAGGCAATTCGCGCAAATCCGAAATAGAATATAGATTGGCATTATAACGGTTGCACAGCAAACTATAAAAATTGCATTTTGGGCTTTTTGGGGCTGAAGTGGAGAATTGACAACGTAAAACATGCTTTCAATCTTGAAAATGCTTTACATTACACATCCCTTATTGCTAGGATTTAACGTAAGCTAGTATGAGTGTCTTCTAAATAGCGGTTTTTAAAAGAAAAAATGGGTTTTGGAACGATTTAAATTGTTTTTTATTTGCAATTTAAGCTTGAAATTAGTGATAAAATTGCAAATAAAATATTATTTTTTGAGGGGATATCCTTGGCTTTAGATCTTGCATCATTGCTCGGAAAAAAGAATCCGCCCTTGGTGGGCTTGGATATCAGTACGTCCGACGTCAAGCTGGTGGAGCTTTCTCGTTCTGGCGAAAAAGGTTTCAAATTAGAACGCTGTGCTACCGAGCCTTTACCTAAAGGCGCAGTGGTTGACGGCAATATTGAAAATCTGGAACAGGTTTCAGAAGCGATTCTGAAGGTATTGAAGCGCGCTGGTACTGGGACTAAAAATGTTGCATTGGCCATGCCTGCTTCTTCCGTCATTACAAAAAAAATGATGTTGTCTGGCAATATGAATGAGCAAGCACTGGAATTGCAAGTTGAGTCTGAGGCGAGTCAATATATTCCATTTGCGATGGATGAGGTAAGCATTGATTTCTGTGTAATTGGCCCGAGTGCTAATTCTGAAGAAGATGTTGATGTTTTATTGGCAGCATCGCGTAAAGAGAAAATCGAAGACCGAGTGGCTGCAGCACAAGCGGCTGGCTTACAAGCAAAGGTTATGGATATTGAATCCTATGCGGCGCGTTCTGCTGTGGAGCGCTTGATCGAGCAGCAAGCGAATGGCGGACAAGATCAAATTTATGCCTTATTTCAAATTGGCTCGAAAGTGACTTATATCTCGATATTGTTAAATGGGGAAGTCGTATATGAGCGTGACCAACAATTTGGCGGTAATCAATTAACGCAAGATATTGTTCGTAATTATGGTCTTTCGTTTGATGAAGCTGAAGCAAAAAAGCGCCAGGGAGATTTACCGGACAGTTATGAAATGGAGCTGTTAGAGCCTTTCCTAGAAAATGCTGCGTTAGAAGTTACTCGAGCCATACAATTCTTCTTCACATCCACGCCTTACACCCGTATTGATCAAATTTTCTTGGGAGGCGGCTGCGCGATGTTGCCTGGTTTGGTGGATATAGTGGCCGAACGGACTAAATTATCTACTTCCGTAATTACTCCCTTTAAGGGCATGGATTTAGGATCCAATGTTAACGAAAAATCTCTGCGTAATGATGCGCCATCATACTTGGTCGCATGTGGATTGGCGATGCGGAGGTTCGGCTAATGATTAAGATTAATTTACTTCCGCACAGGGAAGAAAAGCGCAAAGAACTTAAAAATAAGTTTTACACGTTGATGGCTTTTGCAGCTTTGATTGCTGCCGTGATCTTGATTTTGGGTGGGCTCTATTTCTCAGCTCAAGTATCGTCTCAGAATGAACGGAATGCTTTTATCACCAAAGAAAATCTTGAATTGGATGAGAAGATTAAAGAAGTTGCCACCTTAAAGCAGGAAATTGACGCTTTGAAAGCTAGGCAGGAAGCGGTAGAGGATTTACAAAGTGACCGAAATCAACCCGTTTTCATGATGAATGAATTGGTTAAGCTTTCGCCAGAGGGTTTGTACTTGACCTTAATTAAACAAGATGGACAAAGAATTTCCATCAAAGGCTATGCTCAGTCCCACGCGGTGGTTGGTAGCTTTATGAATGAATTGAATGCATCCCAATGGATGTCAAAACCAGAAATTATTCAAAACAAGGCTACAGTTATAGGTAAAGACCGCGACGCTAAACGTGTTATTGAGTTTGATATGAACGTCGGTATACGTCGACCACGCGAGTTGGAAGCTGCTGCAGCAAGTTCTGCAGCGTCGTCTAAGGCGACTAGTGCGGCGAGTAAAAAACCATAATAGAGAAGAATATGGCAAATTTTAAGGAAACTATTGAGTCTATAGAATCGCAGTTTCGCGACCTCAATGGCTTGCATCCCGGATTGTGGCCAACCGCGCCGCGCATGATGGCAGCAGGTGCTCTGTTGTTGTTGGTACTTGTGGGAGGGTGGTTTTTTTATTGGGACCCGCAAATTGAAGCCATTGATCGTGGACAACAGGAAGAGCAGAAGCTCAAAGATACTTACAAGGCAAAATTGCAGCAGTCTATAAGTCTGGAAGCACTAAAGGAACAGAAAAAGCTGGTTGATCAATATGTTTTGCGTATGGAAAAACAGTTGCCAAGCAGTGCCGAAATGGGAGCCTTGCTTGATGATATCAACTCAGCTGCTAATGGGCGTGGGCTTAGTTTTGATTTGTTTAAACCAGGTACTGTTGTCGTGAAAGATTACTATGCGGAACTACCGATTGATATTCAAATGATTGCTAATTATAACGAATTAGGACGATTTGTTAGCGATATTGCAAAATTGCCGCGTATTACTACTTTAAATAATCTGACTTTCTCAGTGAGTAAAGATGCTAAGAAACCTGGAATTGTGCTTGATGGCATTGCCAAGACCTATCGCTATTTAGATCCAGATGAAGTTTCGACTCAGCAGGAATTGAAGAAAAAAGAAAAAGAGAAAGGAGCGAAGAAATGAGATTGATTAAAGCGCTTAGCTCTTTTTTGATGCTATTGGTATTGACCGCTTGCGGCGATAATGGTGTTGGTGAGTTGAAGGTTTGGATGGATCAAGTAAAGAAAGAGACGCAAGTAAGGGTCAAGCCCGTGCCGGAACCAAAATTATTTGTTCCAGTTTCATATGAGCAAGGAGGTCTGATTGACCCGTTTGATGCCAGTAAGTTAATGGTGGTGTTTGCCCGATTGAAGGCTGCGAATGATAATGGACTGAAACCGAATTTTGATCGCCCTAAAGAAGCCTTAGAGGGATATCCATTAGAAGCTATGAAGATGGTTGGTACTTTTGATAATCGCAAGGCATTTCAGGCCTTGATACAAGTCGGTAAGGCCGTTTTTCCAGCCACCTTGGGCGCTTATATAGGACAAAATTTTGGTAAAATTGTAAGTATTACTGACACCAAGATAGATATAGTCGAGACGGTCCAGGATGCGACAGGTGAATGGACTGAACGAAAAGCAAGCTTAGAATTGCAAGAGGCGAAAAGATGAACGCATTGATAAATAAAAGCACGAGGAGCGCCATGCGCATTAAGTTTCTTTTTCTGGGTCTGGCATTGATTTGTCAATCCGTGTTTGCTCAAAATGATAACTCAATTGATTCCATTACCGCCAATCAACAAGGTGCTAATGTGGTCGTCAAAATTAATCTCAAAAAGCCAATTGAAAAAAATCCAATTGCATTCTCTATTGCTAATCCTGCGCGTATTTCTCTGGACTTTGCAAATACCAGCAATGCGACAGGAAAAACAGCGATTGATATTGGATTAGGTGAAGTTCGCAACCTCAATTTGATCGAAGTGCCCGGACGTTCACGCTTGGTATTTAACTTAAATAGATCTTTAAACTATGCAACTTTGGTTGAAGGCAATTCATTAATTGTTACTATTGATGGCTCAGGAGGATTGGCAACACCAGTGAATTCTGTCGGATTGCCTGTCGTTGACAAAGCTGCGCAGTCTGTGGGTAAACAAAGTATTCGTGATATCGATTTTCGTCGTGGTGTCGCTGGTGAAGGTCGCGTGATAATTGATCTGCCCAGCAATCAAATTGCAGTTGATCCGAAACTGCAAGGCCAAAAAATTGTTGTTGATTTATTTAATGTGAATTTGCCTGAAATTCTAAAGCGCAATTTAGATGTGTCCGATTATGGGTCTCCGATCCAGAAAGTTAGCACAGAACGAAAAGGTGAAAACGTCCGTATGACGATTGAGCCTAAAGGTTTGTGGGAACATAGCGTGTATCAAAGCGATACGCAATTGGTGATAGAGGTTAAGCCTATTAAAGAAGACCCAAATAAGTTGACCCAAGGAACTCAGGGGTACAAAGGCGAGCGTTTCGGTATGAACTTCCAAGATGTGGATGTACGTGCAGCTCTGCAAATTATTGCTGAGCAAGGCGGCGTCAACATCATTGCGACGGATTCTGTAGTCGGCAACTTGACTTTACGTTTGATTGATACACCGTGGGATCAAGCGTTGGAAATTGTCATGCAGATCAAAGATTTGGATATGCGAAAAAATGGCAATGTGATTTTAATTGGGCCTAAAGAAGAACTGCAGACCAAAGAAAAACTTGAATTAGAACGCAAAGCACAAATCGCCGAGCTTGAGCCTCTAAAAACAGAGGCCTTTCAATTGAAGTATCAAAAAGCAGAAAATCTACAAAAGTTATTTCTCGGTGAAACACCAGCAAATCGTATGCTGTCAAAGCGTGGCAGTGCATCACCTGAACCCAGAACCAATCAGTTGTTCATCACGGATGTCAATTCTAAGCTGGAAGAAATTCGCAAGTTGATCCAGAAAATAGACGTTGCAACTAAACAAGTTGTCATTGAAGCTCGAATCGTTGAAGCAGACAATAAATTTAGTAAAAATCTTGGTGCTAAACTCGGTTTTGCAGATATGCGTGGATTTAGAGGCGGTGACGTTGGTTTCGGTGTGTCTGGCAATCAGAGAGCTGCCATTACGGGAAATTATTTAGGTGTAGGCGAACAAACTGGGCAGGCGAAAGTGACTGAGAAAAGCTTTGTACCTAATACCCAATTTATTAATTTGCCGGCAGCGGGTCTTGGCGGTTTGGATGCAGGCAGTTTTGCAGTGAGTTTGTTTTCTGCTGCCGCAAATCGTTTCCTCAATTTAGAGTTGTCCGCATTAGAAGCGGATGGTGAAGGTAAGATTATTTCTAGTCCTCGTGTAGTAACAGCAGACCAAACACCAGCACACATTGAGCAAGGTCAAGAAATTCCCTATCAAGTGTCTACCTTTAGCGGTGCGACTTCGATTTTCTTTAGAAAGGCGACTTTGAGTCTCGATGTTACGCCACAGATTACGCCCGACGGTACGATTATTTTGGCTGTGGATGTCCACAAAGACAGCCGTGGAGAGGAGACTCGCGGTGGCCCAGTAATTAACACTAAACAAGTCAAAACCAATGTATTAGTTGAAAATGGTGGGACTGTCGTGCTGGGTGGTATTTATACGCAAGAGGAGCGTAATGACGTTACCAAGATACCTTTCCTAGGTGATATCCCGCTGTTTGGGAATCTTTTCAAGACGAGCGGCAAGACAAATAATAAAACCGAATTGTTGATTTTTATTACGCCAAAAGTTCAGTTAACAGGTAGTTTCGCAAATCAGTAAACCATAGGACAGCACTTAGTTTGCGGGCTAAGTAGGTTGGTCCCTTGTTTCAATTTATATTTAATAGGTGTTCCATGATGAAGTATATTCGCGCAGTTCTAGCAATCACCACATTTGCCTTGCTATCTGCCTGTGGCGGCGGTGGCGGTTCAGCTGGTAACACTAGCGGGAAAGCATTGTTTACCACGGCAGCTGAGAAGTTGACTATCGTTTCAGGGCAAGTACAAACCTATAATGTTGGTGGAGGTATTCCTGCTTATACGGCAACAAGTAACACTGGTGCAATCACCGCTAGTATTAAAGGAACGACATTAACGATTACTGGTGTCGGAAGTGGAAGCGCAACAGTGACAGTCACTGACGCAGCAGGAGCTTTTGTCAAAATAGATGTAATTGCTGGCACGGGTACAGATTTCTTTATCACAGCGCCAGAAACGCTGACGTTAGGTATTGGGCTAACAAGTTCAACCTTTTCTGCTGGTGGTGGCTCTGGAATCTATCAGGCATCCAGTGGAAACAGGCAAGTGGTTACGGTCACTCAAAACGGTAACCAATTCTATTTAACCGGTGTTTCCGCTGGTAAGACGACAGTTGTTGTTGCTGATTCTGGTGGGATAACAAAAAAAATCGAAGTGACGATTGGTACTGGTCTTAGTCTTTTCACAACGGCCGCTAGTGATGTGAATGTCGCCATTGGTGCTGCTTCTGTTTATACAGTGGGCGGTGGAAATGGTTCTTACAGTGTCGCAAGTAGCAATGTTTCAGTGGCAACTGTATCGATTACTGGGGATAAACTGACCATCACAGGAAAAACAGCTGGTAATTCAACAATCGTAGTTAGAGATGCTACGAATGGTGTGGTTGAAATAAAAGTTGTAGTCGGCTCTAATCTTGATTTATTTACAACTGCGCCTGCGCAAATACGTGTCGCAATTGGTGTTTCTAGCCCCGAATTTACAATTTCCGGCGGCAATCAAGTTTATTCGATTGTGAGTGGAAATCCTCAAGTTGCTACAGTCGGTATTAACGAAAACAAATTTATCGTTCGTGGTGTTGCCAATGGTGTCACGACCATTACTGTCAAGGATGGAGTTGGTAAGACGGTCACATTTGATGTTGTGGTAGGTTCGATTGTTGATTTTTATACTACAGCGCCAAGAACGATTACGATACCAGTAAGCGGAACTGGTGCATATGTCCTCGGTGGAGGAACCGCGCCTTACACAGCAACCAGCAGCAATGCCTCTTTGGTTACAACTTCAGTGTCAGGCTCTAACCTCGTGATTTCGGGGGTAACTGGCGGTATCGCCAATGTCCTGCTCAGAGACGCGAACGGAACAGTAATAAGTCTCGTTGTGAATGTAGGTAACGGCGGTGTTAACAATCCATTTTATGTTTCTGCACCAGGGACATTGAATATTGCGACCGGCGCATCCCCTTCTTATCTCGTGGCTGGCGGTACAGGTCCATACACGGCGGCTAGTAGTAATTTAGCGATTGCAAATCCGACAATTGCGGGCGGTACTCTCACAATTACTGGCGTTGCACCTGGAACCGCAAATATCGTGGTTAAAGACGCTTTGGGCACTCCAGTAACGATTGTTGTGACTGTTGGAACAGGTGGCGTTGCGGTTCAGTTTTATACTAGTGCCCCATCGACGTTTAATTTAGCAACGGGCGCCTCACCAACTTTCTTGTTAGGTGGCGGGAGTTCTCCTTATGTGGCGACCAGTTCTGACGTCAAGGTCGCTACGGTATCCGTGACAGGCTCGGTATTAACCGTTACAGGCGTGGGGCCAGGAACTGCAACACTGTCCTTATTCGATAATGTCGGAGCGAAACTGACCGTGACGACAAATGTTTTGGGTGCAACTAGTCCAACATTGATCGTTTCTCCAATAGCAACAGATAGTTATCCAGGCGACGTCCTTTACTTCCGTGTTGATGGAGGAACCGCACCTTATTCCGTCATTTCGACAAACAATGCCATCGCCAGCATAACGTCCGGTTCTGTACTTGCTAGTGCGGGTACCATCACTGTATTTTCTGCAAAGGCGGGTAAAACCCAAGTGGTGGTCGCAGATGCAAATGGATTGTCACAGACGATTAATATAACGATTGCGGCGACAATTCCTCAGGTCTTGAGATTCACGCCTGCCGCATGGAGTATCAATGAAACGAATGGTGCCACCATACCGCTTGTAATCTCCGGCGGAAATGGTCCTTTCCAAGTATTTACGGATACTCCATTGCTGTCTGCAGTCAGCGGAACCAGTCCTGATGCGACTAACCCATTAACTTTTACTGGACGTACTGTCAACGTGAGTACAGGTACACAAGGGAATCGGTGTGTTGCTGCGGACACAGTCGTTACCTTGACGGTGAAAGACGCATTAAATAATTCCGCTACCAGTGTAATGACTATTGTCAACATTCCTGCTGGTTGTCCATAGCGTGGAAATGTAGAACTAGCAACAATGGCCGCGCCATCTTGATTCGGCGGTTTTTTAAAGTTTAATTTGGCGGTAAAGTCCTTTGTGAAAGAAAATATATTTTTAGTAGGTCTGATGGGCTCTGGCAAAACAACGGTTGGCAGAGCCCTCGCAAAAAAACTTAATAAGCGATTTGTGGATTCTGATCATGAGATAGAGGCGCGTACTGGCGTCGCTATCTCAGTGATTTTCGAAATTGAAGGCGAGGCTAGTTTCCGTCAGCGCGAGGCTGATGTGATTCGTGACCTTTGCCAACAAGATGGCATCGTGCTGGCCACAGGTGGCGGTGCGATTCTTAATCCTCAAAGTCGTGCCCTTCTTCATACACGTGGAACGGTGGTTTACTTGAAAGCCGGTATCAGCAGTATTTTGCATAGAACCCGGCATGACAAAAAACGACCGTTGTTACGTACCGCAGATCCCCGTAAAAAATTAGAAGAGCTTGAGCAGCAACGCGATCCCTTGTATCGAGAGGTGGCACATATGGTCATTGAGACTGGGCAGCCACAATTACAGACCTTGGTGCAGACGATTATTGAAAAAATGCCCGCGGAATCGCTCGCATCTGCCAGCCCAGATGACGTGACGCAGCAAGTAGCAAAACAGCTTCATCCGACAGCCAAAACAAAGTCAAATATGGAATTTGAATCAGCGCAAGCACAAACCTTGAACGTGGATTTAGGCGAGCGTGCTTATCCGATTACCGTAGGTCAAAATCTCCTTTCGAATTCCAGCTTGTTGCAAGAGCGAATTAAGGGGCATCGCGTGGTGATTGTGACCAATACCGTGGTCGCGCCCCTCTATTTAGACTCCTTGAAAAAACAACTAAGTCTGCTCGGAAAACAGGTTGAGGCTATCGTACTTCCCGACGGGGAAGAACATAAAACCTGGGAAAGCTTGATGCTGGTGTTTGACGGATTGTTGGCGAAAAAATGTGACCGTAAAACCACTTTGTTAGCATTGGGTGGTGGCGTGATTGGCGATATGACGGGCTTCGCTGCTTCGGCCTACATGCGCGGCATTCCTTTTGTACAGATCCCGACAACCTTGCTGGCACAGGTTGATTCTTCGGTCGGTGGTAAGACAGGTATCAATCACCCGCTCGGCAAAAATATGATAGGTGCTTTCTATCAGCCGCAAGCTGTGATCGCAGATACGTGTAGCTTAAATACCTTACCTGATCGCGAGCTATCCGCTGGTTTGGCCGAAGTGATTAAACACGGCGCGATTATCGACCTAGCGTTCTTCGATTGGATAGAAGCAAATATCGAAAAGCTACGAGCCAAAGATCCTGCAGCATTGGCTTATGCGGTGTTGCGCTCCTGCGAAATTAAAGCCAATGTTGTTCGCCAGGATGAGCGCGAAGGTGGCTTGCGTGCTATTTTGAATTTTGGACATACCTTCGGACATGCGATTGAGTCTGGACTTGGTTATGGCAAATGGTTGCACGGCGAGGCAGTCGGTTGTGGTATGGTCATGGCGGCCGACTTGTCCTATCGGCTTGGTTATCTCGACTATGTGAGTAAGGTACGCATTAGTAAATTGGTCGAGACTGCAGGATTGCCGACAATTGCACCTGATTTGGGTGAGCAAGTATGGGTGGACCTGATGGAAGTTGATAAGAAAAATGAAGGCGGTCAAATCAAATTCATTCTGCTTAAACCATTGGGGCAGAGTATCATCACGCAAGTTCCACAAGCCACATTGTTGGCAACACTTAGCGCCTGTATTTTGTCTACCTGATGTCTGCATAAAATCACCGAGGATAGTATGTTCACCGATACGCATCTAGCCCCTTACGCTGCACAATCTGCGCAAACTAAAGGGCGGCGTTTCATAGAACCTAGTCCTGGCACTCGATCCGAATTTCAACGCGATAGAGACCGCATTATTCATAGTGCGGCGTTTCGTCGCCTTGAATATAAGACACAGGTCTTCGTTAACCATGAGGGCGACCTGTTTCGTACACGTCTAACACATAGTATTGAAGTCGCCCAAATCGCGCGTTCTATCGCTAGAAATTTGCGTTTGAATGAAGATCTGGTGGAAGCGATTTCTTTAGCGCACGATTTAGGTCACACACCTTTTGGCCACGCCGGGCAGGATGCTTTGAATGCCTGCATGAAAGACTATGGGGGCTTTGAACATAACCTACAAAGTCTGCGAGTCGTCGATACATTAGAAGAGCGTTACGCCAGCTTCGAAGGTCTGAATTTAACATTCGAAGCGCGCGAAGGCATACTCAAGCATTGCTCGCTAAATAATGCCAGAGAGCTGGGGGAATTGGGTCAACGCTTCATTAATAAGACGCAACCGAGCCTTGAAGCACAGCTCACCAATCTGGCAGACGAGATTGCCTACAATAATCACGATATTGATGATGGCCTGCGCTCTGGTTTGCTGACTGAAGTGCAGTTGATGGAAGTCGATTGCTACGCCCGTTTTCGTCGTGAAGTTGATGATACATATCCTGGTATAGGCGGTCGGCGTGCTATTTCAGAGACGATACGACGCATGATCAATATGTTGATTAGTGACCTAACCCAAACCGCACTACGACGTATTCGTGAGGCAACACCGAAGTCTATTGATGATGTGCGTGCACTGCCCGCCATGATGGCGTTTTCAGATGCTACCTATCAAGACGCCAAGTCGCTGAAACAGTTTTTATACGAGCACCTATATCGGCATTATTTGGTGAATCGTATGAGTCATAAAGCCAAAAATACAGTACGGGAATTGTTTGAAGTGATGATGGCTCAGACTAATTTAGTGCCGCCTGATTATCGTGTACAAGTCTCGTCAGATAATGAGCAAACAACGTTTCTGCAAGCGCGTCGCATAGCCGACTATATCGCGGGAATGACGGATCGTTTTGCGATTCGTGAACATAAACGTTTATTTTTGATAGAAGAAGTTTGACGCTAGGTTTTCGACTATATAACGTGAGAATTCTTGTTAGTACTTAAAGATACAAGTTGATTAATTGTAAGGACATAAAATGAAAACGTGGATAAAACATAGTGCGAGCGTGATCGTCGTGGCGTGCGTAACTTTACAAGCACAAGCTGCAGATTTGAGTAAGCTTAGCAACCAAGATGCGAATGCTGGTTTAAAGGCCGCATTGGAAACGGGTGCGAATGCAGCCCTACAAAAGCTCGGCGTCGCTGATGGTTTTTTAGGGAACGACAAAGTAAAAATCCCGCTTCCATCAATGCTAGAAAAAGCTCGTCCTTTGTTGAAGTTAAGTGGACAAAGTAAGCAGCTAGATGAACTAGTCGTTGCCATGAATCGTGCAGCGGAATCTGCCGTTCCTATGGCAAAACCCTTGTTGATGGATGCAGTAAAGAGCATGTCGGTCACCGATGCAAAAAATATTTTGAGTGGTGGTGATACGTCGGTAACGAATTTTTTCCGTGAAAAAACCTCGGTGTCTTTAAGTGCTAAATTTTTACCTTTGGTTAAAAATGTGACCGATAAAGTAGGATTGTCGACCAAGTACAATGCCGTTATGGGCAAAGCTCAAAAATTAGGTGCGGTGCCAGAGAAAGAAGCGACCGTAGAATCCTATGTCAGCAACCGTGCGGTTGATGCACTCTATACGATGATAGCGGAAGAAGAAAAAGCGATACGCCAAGATCCTTTGGCTGCTGGCAGTAAGATTATTGGTAAAGTATTTGGCTTGCTGAAATAATTTGTCAAGCATTTAAAAAAGCCGAAAGATGTTCGTACATCTTTCGGCTTTTTTTCGTCGAAAAATTGGTACTCTTTTACGGCAAATGCGCCAATGGATGGGCGTAGCTTGGCCATACTTCGACAAAAAATTGGGCGATCATTTCTTGCTTAACTTCGGCAATAGTTGGTGGCGACCATAATGGCGAATTGTCTTTGTCTACCACCAAGGCTCGCACACCCTCCAGTACCTCACCATGTTTGAAACAATGACGTACCATAGTGCGTTCTAGACGCAAGCAATCAGCAACGGACTTTGATTTGCAGCGTCGTAATTGTTCTAAAGTAACCGCCATCAATAGCGGTGAACGTTTGTTCATAATAGCCAGTGTTTTTTCTGCAAATTCTGTTTCGTCGCTGGCAAGTGTGGCGCAAATATTGTGTAAATTATTACCAGTGAAATGTTGGTCGATCTTCGTTCGATCATTTGCAAGTTGACATTGAGCATGCGCTATTTCATGCTCAAATTGCGCGGAGAAACGACGAATCGCAACACGTAAATCTGCTTCTGTGTTGTGCTTAATTAAATCCATTAAAGCTGGAATTTGTACGGTCGGAATATAGACATCGGCTAAATTGGCATAGATCGCATCGGCAGCCTGAATTATTTCCCCAGTGAGTCCTAAATACGTACCAATCTCTCCCGGCGTTTGATTGAGAAAGTAACCGCCGCCCACGTCGGGAAATAATCCAATATTTACCTCTGGCATCGCCATTTTGGTACGTTCAGTGACGATGCGCAAACGACTGGCTGTACCTGATTGTGCGATACCCATGCCACCGCCCATGACTACGCCGTTCATCAAAGCGATATAGGGTTTTGGATAGAAATGAATTAAATGATTCAGTGCATATTCTTCGGTGAAAAAATCTTCGAGTAGTGCGCTGTCACCCTTAGGCGTTAATGTGCCAACATCGTAGAAGAAACGAATATCGCCACCAGCACAAAAAGCTTTCTCGCTACTACTGTGAATGAATACAGCATGAATTTCGGGGTCGTTATGCCAAGCGCGTAAAGTGGCGGTTAGTCCACGAACCATTTCTAAGGACAAGGAATTTAGTGCTTTGGGGCGATCTAAAGTGATGATGCCAACATGATTGTGGATTTCTGTCAGGACGTGGGAGCTCATTTTTATCTGTCGAAAATTGTCATATGAGAATTCTACCTTAGGGCATCAGACATAGATGGAAAAAATGGCTTGCAATGTAACTGTAATAGTTTTTCTTCACGTTTCAATGGACATAAAAAAGGACGCTAAAAAGCGTCCTAGGGATCATCGAATTGATGATTCAGTATTCTAAATTAATCTAATTGTGTAGAGGCAGGGTCAGGAATATGTTTGATCGCATCATGTTGATGGTCTTGAATTTTATCCTTGTGTTTGATGACCTGACGATCGAGTTTGTCAATTAAGGTGTCGATGGCAGCATACAAATCGTGCGCCAGACTTTCTACATGTATATCTTTACCGCTAAGGTGTAAATTAATGTCAGCTTTGTGGCGTTTGTCCTTTTCCCGGAGCTTATCAACCGTCAGGATGACGGCGATATCAATGACTTGATCGAAGTGTCGTCTTACCCGCTCTAGCTTGCTTTGTACATATTCACGAATTGCAGGAGTAACTTCGACGTGGTGTCCACTGATGGTGAGATTCATACTACGCTCCTATGGTGATATTGTTTTATTTGCTTCTAAGTTGCCAGTCATTACGATCGCTCATTGGCAGAAATTTGTTTTGAGCTAAATCATATATAACGATAGAAAACAATATTTCAAGAACTGGTTTATAAAGATTTCCTTAGACCGACAGGGGGAATTTTCAGAGCCTCACGGTACTTTGCAACAGTACGGCGCGCGATGACCATGCCTTGTTCTCCCAATATGTCGGCGATCTTGCTATCCGAGAGGGGTTTTTTCTGGTCTTCTTCTCCTATTAATTGTTTGATCAGAGCCCGTATCGCTGTGGAAGATGCTTCACCACCGGTTTCCGTTGCGACGTGACTACCGAAAAAATATTTCAACTCAAACATGCCGTGCGGTGTCAGCATAAATTTTTGAGTTGTTACACGCGAAATAGTGCTCTCGTGTAATCCCAGTGTATCAGCTATTTCGCGCAAAACAAGGGGTCTCATTGCGACAGCACCATGCGTGAAAAAATTATATTGCCTTTCCACTATGGCTTGCGCGACGCGCAAAATAGTGTCAAAACGTTGCCGCATATTTTTGATAAGCCAGCGCGCTTCTTGTAGCTGCGGATTCAGGCAAGGATCACCGCGTTGCTGTTTCATTAAGCCTGCATACATTTGGTTGATGCGCAGGCGAGGCATCACATCGCGGTTCAGCATCACTTGCCACTCGTCGCCAATTTTCTTGACTACAACGTCAGGTACCACGTAGTCAGATTTTGCAATCGCAAATGCTAAGCCAGGCTTGGGATTACATTGACGGATGACAACTTGTGCTTCACGTAAATCTTCGTCATCACACTGTAGGAATTTGCGTAACTTGGTGAAGTCGCGTTGGGCAAACAAGGGCAAATATTGCTCGACGATTTGCAGTGCTAAACGACGCGTCACAAAGGGTATCTTAGGGAAACGCTTGATTTGCAGTGCTAAACATTCAGCGGTATTGCGTGCACCTACGCCTTCGGGTTCGAAGCTTTGCAGCATGGTTAAGGCAAACCGTAATTCCTCTAACTCGACGCAAAGGTCAATAGGAAGGCTTTCATAGATTTCATCCAGGCTCTCGCACAAATAACCATTCTCGTCGATGGCATCGATGATTAATTCGATCAGTGCTCGGTCACGTGGCTCTCTGATGTTCAGACGCATTTGTTCTAACAAATGTTCTCTTAAGGTGGTTTGTGCGGCCTCTAATTGCGGGCGACCATCTTCCTCGTCGTTGTTGGATTTAGAGCCGCTGCCAGGTGCATCATCGAAGCTCCAGTCGTCATTGTTGGCGGTTGCTGCTTCACAGTCGGCGACTTGTTCTGGGACGGCTTCCGTGCTGCTGCCGTTGTCGGGTGCTTTTTCTGTATTTTGAAATTCGCTTTCGCTTTGCTGGCTTGCATTGTTGATGCAGCCATCCGCCAGTAAACGAACTGCATTGTCCAGTGCATCGTCGACGCGTTCCAGTAAGGGATTTTCCGTCAACAACACTTCTAGCTCTTGATGTAATTCCAAGGTGGACAATTGCAGCAAACGTATTGATTGCTGCAATTGCGGCGTCAATGCCAAATGTTGCGAGGTGCGTAGCTGTAAGCTCTGCTTCATGGTTATGCCAATCGCTTACATGCGGAAATGTTCACCCAAGTAGACTCGACGTACCGTCTCATTGGTGATGATTTCGTCAGGGCGTCCACTCGCCAATACCGAGCCTTGATTGATGATGTAGGCGTGATCACAAATACCCAAGGTTTCACGTACATTGTGATCCGTGATCAATACGCCGATATCGCGTTCTTTTAAAAAGCGAACGATTCGTTGAATCTCAATCACAGCAATAGGGTCTACGCCCGCGAAGGGTTCATCCAGTAATACAAAACGTGGATTGGTGGCGAGGGCGCGTGCGATTTCTACGCGGCGTCGTTCACCTCCGGATAAAGCGCGTGCTGGGCTTTCTCGCAAGCCATCAATTTGCAGCTCTTCCAATAGCGTATTTAATCGCTGTTCAATTTCTTTTTTGGAAAGCGCTTTGCCATCCTTGTCATGTTGCAGCTCTAGCACTGCGCGTACATTATCTTCTACCGAAAGCTTACGAAATACCGATGCTTCTTGCGGCAAATAAGATAGACCCAAACGTGCTCTTTGATGGATAGGCAAATGAGAAATGTCGGTGCCGTCGATATCAATTTTGCCTGCATCGGATGGCACCAAGCCAACGATCATATAGAAGGACGTTGTCTTGCCAGCACCGTTCGGTCCTAACAATCCGACGACTTCACCACTTTTGACTTGAAGCGAGACGTCACGAACTACCTGGCGCATGCCATAGCGTTTTTGCAGGCCTTGAATTACGAGAGTACTGGTAGTCATTTTTCTTGTTTAACTTCTGTTTTTGCTTGCTTAGGTTCGGAAGTAATAGTCACACGACCACCACCAGGGATGCGTTTGCCTGAAGTAGAGTTAGTTGCAGTAAATACGTCGTTAATGCTATCGTAAGACAAGAATTCGCCATTCTGTTCTTGTGTCATTTTTTGTTGGCTTAAGTAGCGGACATTGGCTTTCGCAATAAACTTAACAACTTCAGTCTTCTTGTCATACTCAACGCGATCCGCTGAACCTTCTATCCACAAGTCGCTACCACCATCGCGCTTCTGACGGAAAAACACTTGGCTACCTGGCCTGCCAGTTAAGATCACCATGCCACCATCTGCTGTTTCGGTTTCTACGGCATTTTCTGCTTTGATCAACAAAGTACCGCGTGTCAGCTCGACATTACCCGCCAATGTTTTGGTACCAGTTTTACCGTCGTAGACCGTATGCTCTGCGTTTATTAAGGTCTTTTTTTGGCTATCTGCTTTTTCAGCATGAGCGAGCTGAGCCAGTGTAGTCGTGAGTAATAGTGCGCCACCAGCAAGCGTTAAAAAACGTGTGGTGGAGTTGATTGCAAAATGCATTTTTTGATCCTTTGCCATTGATTTCATAGTAACTAAGTGTGCGGCTTTTTTTAAAGCCCCGTTATTTCCCCACCTTGTTCACTACCTTATTTTCAATCCTGTTTTCAATCTTATTGTCAATTTCAATATGTACGTTCTTCAAGAAACGCACTTTCTGGTCGGCGTTGTTCGCTTCCATGCCATAGGCACTAATCGTTGCTCTTAATGTCGTCATTTTGACCCGTGCATCTGTTTTCATTTTCTCGCTATCGGGGTAAAGAATTAAAGAACTTGTTTCCATGATGATCGCGGCAGTTCGCGCGCTTTTTGCTCTTTCAATGACCACATTGTTAATCATGTGAATTTGATCTTCTGGTTTCGCGTTAGCGGATTCTTTGACTTTCTGTTTTACGATGGCACGATCTGCACGAATTAGCATAGGCGTCTTCTCTTCATCAATACTTACAATTCGTGGATGCAGAATTTCGAATTCATCTTCTTGCGGAAAGTGTGTGAGTTTCTCACCTGTGACGCGATAATTCGTATTACCTGATTGTGATAAGCGCACAAAATTAAAATCTTCTACAAAGTAGTCCGGCTCGCTACGCACCTTTGAGCCGTTTGCGCGCTCTTCACTATTTCGACGCATGACCTCATAGGCCCAAAAGCTACCTAGCATCAATAGACCAAGCAGAGCTACTCCTAGCCAAACGCGGATACGATCAGCCGTCATTGTTCACATCCAAAAAGGGAGCTAATGCAGCTTCATATTTGTTTTGCGCTTTCAGAATAAAATCACATACTTCGCGTGCAGCGCCACGTCCGCCGCTTGCCTGAGTGATGTAGTCAACCCGAGTCCGCACCTCTTGATGTCCATTTGGAACGCTGGCAGCAAAGCCCACGCGCAATAGTATAGGTAGATCAATCACATCGTCACCAATAAAGCCGCAATGTGCGTGAGTGATACCTAAATCTTGCGTCAGTGTTAGAAACGCCGATTTCTTATCATGTATGCCTTGCATTACATGGCTAATCCCCAGATCCGCTGCGCGCTTAGCGACAATGGCGGATTTCCGGGCACTGATAATCGCCGTTGCAATACCTGCTTGTTGTAACAATTTAATGCCTTGACCATCCAATACATTGAAGGTCTTCATCATCTCGCCCTCGGGGCCAAAATGCAAACTACCATCGGTCAGAATCCCGTCAACATCAAATATCATCAAGCGTAGTTGTGCAGCTTTGTTTTGTGCTGTGGAGAAGGTGATTTCACTCATTAAATCACCTTGGCGCGAGTCAGGTCGTGGATATGTAAGGCACCTACCAATTTGCCTTCTGCGTCCGCTACCAGCAATTGATTAATACGATGCGTCTCCATCACTTCTACTGCTTCGACCGCTAATTGTTCTGGGCGCACGGTGCGTGGATTCTTTGCCATCACGTCAGCAATAATAAGGTCAGAGAAGTTACTTTGCTTTTCCATCATGCGGCGCAGATCACCGTCAGTAAATACGCCAACAATTCGATTGTCCTTATCGACGATCGCAGTCATTGCCATGCCTTTTTGCGTAATTTCCAGCAGGGCACTGGTAAGTTTGGTATCCGGTGTGACTTGTGGAATGGCTGCACCCGTTCGCATAATGTCTCTGACATGCGTGAGTAAACGCCGACCTAAGGCACCACCTGGATGGGAACGCGCAAAATCTTCTTCCTTAAAACCTCGCGCATCTAATACCGCCACCGCCAAGGCATCACCCAAAGCCAAAGTGACCGTTGTGCTGGCGGTCGGCGCGAGGTTGAGCGGGCAGGCTTCTTTTTCTACGTGCACACTTAAATGGATATCTGCCAATTTGGCTAAGGTGGACTCAGGATTGCCTGTAAATGCGATCAGCTTGACGCCAAGTCGCTTTAGAATCGGCAGGATCGCAATGAGTTCGCCCGCTTCGCCAGAATAAGAAATCGCAATAAAAACATCTTGTGCCGTCACCATCCCAAGATCACCATGTGCCGCTTCAGCGGGATGGACAAAGAACGATGGGCTTCCAGTTGAAGCAAATGTCGCCGCAATTTTTCGCGCGATATGGCCCGATTTACCTATTCCAGACACGACAACTCGACCATGGCAATGCAAAAGCATGGACAGCGCGGCACAAAAACTGTGGGCGTCGCTGCCTGCCAATCGTTGTTTGAGATTTAAGATGGCATCTGCTTCAATTTGTAGCGTCTCGCATGCTAATTGCAACGCATGGCTCGTGGTTTGCTCCGAAGTCGCGTCAGATGCGCTAGAGAAAGGAGTTGGGGATGGAGTAATTAGTGTGCTCATATTCAGAGTATAAACCAAATACGAACAAGCAAGAACTCTGCCAGAGTTAAAATGATTCACTCCAAATCAAACAATTCTTCAAAAATGTGTTGGGTAAATGCTTGAATTTGCTTTTGTTGTTACAGAAAGAATTGCCAAGCTTGTAAATTAAAATGTAATCAAGGATACTTTTGCGAATACGATTTTTCGTATTCATTTTTGCGTATTTTTTATTTGTTTATTTTGTGAAAGTCATACTATGAATCCCTATTCAGTAGATCCGAACGGTAGTTCCTCTGATCCAGCGTCACAAGTCATAGAGTCCCAAGCCGCCTCCGATGGCGCTCAATTTGTTCAGGAAGGGAATTCGATTGATGCGGGACGGGCGACAGCATGGTATGGCTATGGCTTCGATCAATTTAAAGCCAATGCTGGTGTCTGGATCGGCATGCTGGTGGTACTGTTTTTGATTATGATGGTGTTGGCATTTGTACCTGTTCTGGGTAGTTTGGCATCGAATGTATTAATGCCAGTGTTTTTTGGCGGCTTAATGCTCGCGTGCCAAGCGCAAAAAGAAGGTCGAATAGTAACGTTTGATTTCTTATTTGCTGGATTTAAAGATAAGTTTGGTCCGTTGGCATTATTAGGTTTGTTTTGGATGATCGCTATTGTATTAATTACTGTGGTTGCTGGTATCTTCGCCGCTTTGTTATTTGGTGGTGCAATGGCAACCGGCGCTTTAACAGGCGGTGCAGGTGCCATGATGGGCTTGGGTATAACTGCGGTATTAGGCTTTGTTGTAGTCGCAATGATTATTTCAATTCCGATGGCGATGGCGATCTGGTTCGCACCTGCTCTAGTGGTATTTCACAATATTGCGCCAATTGACGCCTTGATGACGAGTCTGAAAGCCAGCTTAAAAAACTGGGTCGCGTTTTTAGTGTTTTTTGTGTTGTACATCGTATTTGCGATTATTGCTACGATTCCTTTGGGACTGGGTTGGTTGGTACTTGGTCCTGTTTTGATTGGTGCGATGTATGCGGCTTACCGCGATATTTTCTTGAAATAATTTTCCTGAAATTTGCTTGATTGAACGCAGAGTGGTGACACTCTGCGTTTTTTTTCGCTTTCATTTTTGAGTGCCACCTACGTCAAATGTGGTCTCGCTGTCATTTTTCTAAACTTACTTGAATTCTCCATTCCTATGAGCACGCATAATCAGTAATAATAGTACACATGAATGCTCTCGATACCACTTTACTTTTGCTCAGCAGCGCTGTACTTGGCGTGGTCGCTTTGCGCATGTTGAATTTGCCACCCATGTTAGGTTATCTGGCTGTCGGCATTGTGATTGGGCCGCATGCGATGGGATGGGCGCAGGATAGCTCCACTACCCATTTGCTTGCTGAATTTGGTGTCGTGTTTTTGATGTTCTCTATCGGCCTTGAGTTTTCATTGGCCAAACTTGTTTCTATGCGTCGCGCTGTATTCGGATTGGGTATGGCGCAGGTTATTTTTACGATTGTTCTGGCGATGGCGCTTTGTATGGGCGCAGCTATCATTTTGCCGCAATATTTTGATATGACTTGGGAAGCCGCATTTGCCATTGGTGGCGCCTTATCCATGTCTTCAACGGCAATCGTTTCAAAAATGCTTACAGAAAGATTGGAGTTGGAAAGCCCGCATGGACGTCAAATTATTAGCGTGCTGTTGTTCCAGGATTTGGCCGTCGTTCCCTTATTAATTTTGGTTCCAGCGTTGGCTTCCAATTCTGAAAACCTGCCTATGAGTTTGGCCGTGGCGGGAGGTAAAGCGATAGTGGTACTTTTTCTTTTGTTCTTTGTCGGTCAAAAAGTTGTGCGTGAGTGGTTTGCTATCGTAGTGCGACGCCGCTCGCAAGAATTGTTTATGTTGAACCTGTTGTTGTTCACGCTAGGCGCGGCGTGGTTAACGGAGAAAGCAGGCTTGTCCCTAGCGCTAGGCGCTTTCGTCGCAGGCATGCTGATTTCAGAGACGGAATACAAACATCAGGTTGAAGAAGATATTAAATCTTTTCGTGATGTTTTATTAGGACTTTTTTTTATCACCGTCGGCATGCTTTTGAATCTGGGGCTGATTGTGGAGTACGGTTGGCTCATCTTGATACTCTTGATCGGCCCGGTCTTACTCAAATTCGGTTTAATCTTCGCTTTGGCACGTTTGTTTAAATGCCCAACCAGTGTAGCTTTGCGTACGGGTTTAGGTTTAGCGCAGGCGGGTGAGTTCGGCTTTGTACTTTTAAATCAGGCCGGCGGTTTAAATTTGATTGATCCCTTATTACTGCAACTAATCCTAGCATCAATGGTTTTGTCTATGTTGATTTCGCCATTCATTTTGGCGAAATCCGATTGGATAGTACTGAAATTGTCTTCGAGTGAATGGATGATGCAATCGCTCGCATTGACGCAGATTGCCGCCAGAACGATGACCACTAAAAAACATGTGATCATTGCTGGATTTGGACGTAGCGGACAGAGTCTGGCGCATTTGTTAACTGAAGAAAAAATTGATTACCACGCACTCGACTTAGACCCTGATCGTATTAGCGAAGCGCAGACCGCAGGTGCCAATGTTTCCTATGGTGACGCCGCGCGGCGAGAGAGTCTGACGGCTGCGGGTATTAATCGCGCAGCAGCATTGGTGGTTACTTATACCAATACGCCATCAGCTTTAAAAATTCTTCATTTGGTGCATGAGTTAAATCCTAGTTTGCCAGTCGTGGTGCGTAGTCATGACGATACAGATTTAGAAAAACTACGTGCCGCTGGGGCGACCGAAGTGGTGCCTGATTCTATGGAAGGCAGTCTAATGTTAGCTTCGCATGCCATGGTATTGCTTGGTGTGCCTTTGCGCCGCGTAGTGCATACTGTGCAGGCAGCGCGGTATGCGCGCTACGAATCGCTGCGTGGATTCTTCCGTGGTGCAAGCGACGCTGCGGACGATACTGAGAACATGCAAATACGATTGCATACCGTCGTACTTACGGATAGATTGAAGGCGCTAGGTAAAACCATTGCTGAGCTCAACTTGAATGAATTTGAAGTCGATGTGACGACAATACGGCGAGGCAAGAATCGTTTGGAACCGACTGCCGATTTACTTCTACAAGCCACAGACGTGGTGGTTTTGCGAGGTACTGCCGAAGGCGTTGCTCGCGCTGAACAGCGACTGTTAAAGTAAGAAGCAGAAACGAAGAACGCAAAATTAAGAACAAGCAAAATAAAAAATATCAGAAAGAGTGCCGCCATGATTAATGCGAATACTTACATCAAAGAACATATACGCACCGTTCCCGATTGGCCGCAGCCGGGCGTGCAGTTTCGCGACATCACGCCCTCGTTGCAAGATCCTAAAGTGTTTCGTGTCTTGATCGATATTTTTTTAGCACGCTATGCGAATGCGAAGCTAGATTTGATCGCTGGTTTAGATGCTCGTGGTTTTATTCTCGGTTCGGTCGTTGCCTATGAATTGAACTTAGGTTTTGTCCCGATTCGCAAAAAAGGTAAATTGCCTTTCACCACGGTCTCAGAACAATACGAACTAGAGTACGGTAGTGCAACGGTTGAGTTACATACCGATGCATGCAGCAGTGGCGATCGGGTGTTATTGATAGATGATTTGATCGCAACAGGTGGCACTATGATGGCCGGTAAGAAGCTTTTAGAGCGGCTAGGTGCAATTGTAGTTGAGGGGGCGGTGATCGTGGATTTGCCGGAACTAGGTGGATCAAAATTGATAGAAGCGAGTGGATTGCCCGTTTTTAGAGTCTGTGATTTTGCAGGACACTGAGATTTTAGTAATTTATTTTGCCTAAAATTTAAGCAAATATTTTTTTGGCGCCTAACAAGCCTACGGGAATTGAGTTATACTCCGAAGTCTCCAAGGAGCGCTGCGACAGTTTTTTTGCCTTCATACTTTCATAATGAAGCACACTGCCAGGCTTGGATTAGACGAGTGGATAGCTAGGAAACCCTAAAAATCATACTCACAGCAACTGCGCTCACGTTACTTTTTTCACTAGAAAGGAGGGCGTGAGAACGCCACCATCATGACATCTCAATCCACTCAAGATTTCCACGTTGCTGATTTAAGTTTGGCCGACTGGGGTCGCAAAGAAATTCAAATCGCGGAAACAGAAATGCCCGGCTTGATGGCAATTCGTGAAGAATTCGCTGCCAGTCAACCTTTGAAAGGCGCACGCATCACTGGCTCATTGCACATGACGATCCAGACAGCGGTGCTTATCGAAACATTGAACGCACTTGGTGCACAAGTTCGTTGGGCATCCTGCAACATCTATTCAACACAAGACCACGCTGCTGCCGCAATCGCTGCTGGCGGTACTCCGGTGTTCGCATTCAAAGGTGAAAACCTCGATGAATATTGGGAATTCACGCATCGCATTTTCGATTGGACCGATGGTGGTTACTCCAACATGATTTTGGATGACGGCGGCGATGCAACCTTGTTGCTGCACCTTGGCACACGTGCTGAATCCGATATCTCCGTGTTGAACAACCCAGGTTCAGAAGAAGAAACTTGCCTGTTCAATTCCATCAAAAAGCATTTGGCAATTGATGCAACTTGGTACTCCAAACGCTTAGCGGCAATCAAAGGCGTAACAGAAGAAACCACGACAGGCGTACATCGTTTGTATCAAATGCATAAAGAAGGCAAGCTCGCTTTCCCCGCAATCAACGTCAATGATTCTGTCACGAAATCCAAGTTCGATAACTTGTATGGCTGCCGCGAATCTTTAGTCGATGGTATCAAGCGCGCAACCGACGTCATGATCGCAGGTAAAGTCGCCGTTATCGCTGGTTACGGTGATGTAGGTAAAGGTTCTGCACAAGCGATGCGTGCTTTGTCGGCACAAGTTTGGGTCACAGAAATCGATCCAATTTGCGCATTGCAAGCAGCGATGGAAGGCTATCGCGTTGTAACGATGGACTACGCTTGTGAACACGGCGATATCTTCGTGACGACGACGGGTAACTACCATGTAATCTCACATGAGCACATGTTGAAGATGAAGGATCAAGCGATTGTTTGTAATATCGGTCACTTCGATAATGAAATCGACGTTGCCGCGCTCAAGCAATACAAGTGGGACAACATCAAGCCACAAGTCGATCACGTGATTTTCCCAAGCGGTCGTCGTATCATTTTGTTGGCTGAAGGACGTCTGGTGAATCTGGGTTGTGGTACTGGTCATCCTTCCTACGTCATGAGCTCATCGTTCGCCAATCAAACCATTGCGCAAATCGAATTGTTCTGCAATACCGCTCAATATCCAGTCGGCGTCTATACTTTGCCGAAACATCTCGACGAAAAAGTCGCACGTTTGCAATTGAAAAAACTCAACGCGCAACTGAGCGTTTTGACGGAAGAGCAAGCGAACTATATCGGCGTGAAAAAAGAAGGCCCGTATAAACCAGAGCATTACCGCTACTAAGACGCGCCATAAATCCGATTGCTGGGCGCATATCGTTGTCGTGAATATTCGCAATATCGCAATATTGCTGTGTTTTACTTCGCGGTCTGCATCCCAGTAATTGAATTTCTGTCGATCTTAGCTTTTCAAATTTGTGAAAATTTTGGAGATTCCATGCGCTTACTCGCTACTTGGTTAATCAATGCATTAGCGCTACTCGCGCTACCATATTTACTCAGCTCGATCACGATAGATAGTTTCACGACCGCATTGTTAGTAGCTGTGGTCCTCGGGTTTGTGAATACCGTAATCCGTCCCATCTTGTTAATCCTCACTTTGCCTGTGACCGTCTTAAGTCTGGGTTTGTTTATTTTTGTGATTAATGGACTGATGTTTTGGGCAGTGGCCAGTATGTTTGATGGCTTTCATGTCGAGGGTTTTTGGTCTGCGGTTTTCGGTGCCTTGTTGTACAGCGTGATCTCATGGACACTCTCCACGTTACTCCTAACAAAAAATGAAACCACATAATTTTAGTATTGAATTCTTTCCGCCGAAGACGGAAGAAGGAACCGAGAAATTACGGGTCACGCGCACAAAACTGGCGGAGTTAAATCCTAAGTATTTTTCGGTAACCTTTGGTGCAGGTGGTACCACGCAGCAAGGTACGCTGGACACCGTAGTTGAAATTCGCAAAGAAGGTTTTGACGCAGCGCCCCATCTGTCTTGCGTTGGTGGTACCCGCGATTCGATTCGTCAGATTTTGCAAACCTATAAAGATCACGACATCCATCGTCTAGTAGCATTGCGTGGCGATTTGCCAAGCGGTTATGGCATGGGCGGTGAGTTCCGATACGCCAATGAATTAGTCGAATTTATTCGTGCAGAAACGGGTGACTGGTTCCATATCGAGGTGGCAGCCTATCCAGAGATGCATCCGCAAGCTAAATCACCACAAGATGATTTGCAGAATTTTGTGCGGAAAGTACAAGCAGGAGCGAACGCTGCGATTACCCAATATTTCTACAATGCAGATGCTTATTTTCAATTTGTAGAAAATGCCCAAAAAGCCGGTGTGAATGTGCCTATCGTTGCAGGCATCATGCCAATTACGAACAGCAGTCAGCTCATGCGTTTCTCGGAAATGTGCGGTGCAGAGATTCCACGCTGGGTTCGTTTGAAGTTGGCTAGTTATGGTGACGATAGTGCTTCGATTAAAGCTTTTGGTTTAGATGTAGTCACTCAGATGTGTGAACGCTTGTTAGCTGGTGGTGCTCCGGGTTTGCATTTCTATTCTTTGAATCAGGCTGCGGCGACAACAGCTATTTGGACGAGATTGGTGAACTAGTTAGTTAATAGAATAAGCAAAACAGTGTAAGCTAGATGCCACAGTAAAAGTCGATTTACCGTGGCATTTTTGTTTGGCTAAATCGGAATTTTCTTAGTATGAAATCACCTAAGCGCTATAAAAAACTTTGGTTCTTGTTCGTATTGCTTTTCTTGATGTTGAGTTTGTGGTGGGGCAGCGATACCCAACATCGCGATGCATCGACTAGCGCTGTTGACGATACCTATGTGTGGTTTGCCCGTTTAAATTCTGATTCGAATTCCAAGTCTAAGTCTGTCACAAGTGCGTCGCCCGCGCAGAAATTTACTGATGCCTCATCTACAAAAACGCGAAGTCACGACGAACCAGATATTTGCAGCGACATCGTTAAGACATCTGATCATGGTCGACTCGCGAAAGACATGGAACCAATACTGGAACGGTATTTGCGACAGGCTGATCCTGCCATTGAACAAGCACTTATGCAGATATTGCAAACGGGTGATCCTAGGCAAAAAGGGAGTGCATTGGCGTTGCAGGCGGAGATACAAGAAAGCAAGGCACGTGATCGGTTCTTAGACTTACATCCAAATTGTGAGAACAACGAGGACTGTGAAGCACAATTGTCGATGGCGGTAGAGAGCGCAGCAAAAACGCAGATTGATGCAATTGCCAAGATGGCGGTGTATTCATCTGATCCAAAATTGTATGCGATGGCTTATAACGCTTGCAAGCCGTTAGCCGCTCAAAGAGGTTTTTGTACCCAGATTAATGCTACGCAGTGGGCGAGTCGTGATCCTGAAAACGGTACTACATGGATGCACGTTTTTCAGGAGCTAAGTCGAGCTGGTGCTGCAGAAAATCAAAGCATGATTGCTAATGCGCTCTATAAACTGTCGAAGGCAAAACGATTTGATGCGTATATTGATGTTTCTTCCTATCTATCTGAGCAGTTTATGCCAAAAGAAGATACGCTGGCGCAAGCACGAATGCAAAATTTGGCTTGGCAGGTATTGATTAAGTCACCATTGCCACATTATTCACTAATTATAAATGCATGTAAGGGAAACCTCCTCGACGACGGCAATCGACGTCAGATGTGTGAGGAAATAACGCAGCAATTACTGCGTCAAGATGGATCCATAATTGATTTCGGAATCGCCAGAAAAATGGGTGAAAATCTTGGTTGGGATAAAACCACGACCCAAGTCATGCAAGAAGAAATTTTAGCAATAAACGCGATGTTGCGAGATCGGGCCAAGAAAACTGAACTCCAATTAAAGTCACAAGAGGGTATGTTGCTAGCTTGCCGTGAACATTTAAATCAATTTAATCAAGGAATAAAAATGATGAGCGAGGGCGAATATAAGCAGTATCGGCTTGAACTTGATCAATATCCATTGTCGCGCGCTGAATTAGTACACATATCACGCGAAGCACAAAAGGCGGCGCAAGCTAGTAAGAATTAAGTTAATTCATGTTTTGTTTGTTAATCGTGATTCGCTTGATTCGAAATGCAGCGTTTGCACCGGAAGTTAATTTATTCTTCCAATCGAGTGGTAATAATTAGAGTGATTTGGAAAAATACTTCGCCTAACTTAGTTTGAACTAGTGTGAATAAAAAATGAAGCCGCGTAAGAAAAAAACCACGACGTTAGTCGTGGTTTTTCTAGGCGCGGCATCACATTTAAAACTAATTGAGCTTTGTAAGTGAAAGTCAGAAAAACAGATTTTCTAGTTCTACACCCGGTTCTTCAGCGCGCATAAAAGCTTCCCCCACCAAAAATCCATGCACATTCGCATCACGCATACGTTGTACATCAGCCTTATTCATAATACCTGATTCTGTGATGACGAGCTTCCCATCGTGAATCCGTGGCAGCAAGCCCAATGTCGTATCTAGTGTGACATCGAAAGTCCGCAGATTGCGGTTATTGATGCCAAGCAGATTGGTCTTAAGCTTTAATGCAGCATCGAGTTCCTCACCGTTATGCACTTCAACCAAAACCCCCATGCCCAGTTCGTGGGCGCAGGCTTCGAGTTCCGCCATTAATCCATGATCGAGTGCCGCAACGATCAGTAAAATACAATCTGCCCCCCAACTTCTGGCTTGATACACCTGATAGGGATCGATCATGAAGTCTTTGCGCAAAACTGGCAAAGTACATGCAGCGCGTGCTTGTTGCAAATAAATGGGTGCGCCTTGAAAAAACACTTCGTCGGTCAACACCGACAAGCAAGCTGCGCCATGTTGAGCGTAACTAGCGGCGATCTCTGCGGGCAGAAAATTTTCGCGGATCACACCTTTGGAGGGTGACGCTTTTTTGATTTCAGCAATCACCGCTGCATCGCCTATGGCGATTTTGTTGCGCAGGCTCGCTTCGAATCCGCGCAATGTTTGTTGTGCTTCTTTGTTGCTTTCTACGTCAGCGCGCAAGCTGGTGTAGCTCTGCACTTTTTTATCGCGCGCGACTTCTTCTACTTTGACTTCGAGAATTTTGTTGAGTATGTCTGACATCGGATTTCCTGAATCTAATTTGTTTGAGAGGCTTTTTAATTCTTTCAAACGTAGGGCGGGTTGTAACCCGCCGTTTCGTAGTAGTTTTATTCGTGCGGGCGGCGGGTTATAACCCTCCCTACATTTGAATTATTTACTTTCCCAACTGTTGTGTGACTTCGACCAGCTGATTTAACTTTGTCAACGCTGCACCAGAGGCGATAGCCGCTTGCGCTTTCTTTACCCCATCGGCTATCGAATCAGCAATGCCTGCGCCATACAAAGCAGCACCTGCATTCAAGCTGACGATATCGGTCGCTGGTCCGGGCACATTATTCAATACATCGAGAATACGTGCTTTGGACTCCTCTGCGCCTGACACTCTCAAGCTGCGATTCGAGACCATTTGCAAACCAAAGTCTTCAGGATGAATATCGTATTCGCGGATTTCACCATTGACTAATTCACCGACCATGGTTGGTGCACCGAGTGAGACTTCATCCATATTGTCGCGACCCCACACCACAATCGCGTGTTGCGCACCTAAGCGTTGCAAGACGCGCACTTGAATGCCGACCAGATCAGGATGAAACACGCCCATCAAAATATTTGGTGCACCAGCAGGATTCGTCAGCGGACCAAGGATGTTGAAAATCGTACGCACACCTAATTCACGTCGTACTGGTGCAGCATGTTTCATCGCCGCGTGATGATTTGGTGCGAACATGAAACCGATATTAGTTTGCGCGATTGATTGCGCGATTTGTTCAGGTTGTAAGTTGATGTTTACGCCCAGCGATTCGAGTACGTCGGCGCTACCTGACGACGATGAAACACTGCGACCACCATGCTTAGCGACGCGTGCTCCAGCCGCAGCTGTAACGAACATCGATGCGGTCGAAATATTAAAGGTATGTGCGCCATCACCACCAGTGCCAACGATATCAATTAAATTCTTGGTGTTTGCCATCGGCACTTTGGTCGAAAATTCGCGCATGACTTGTGCCGCTGCGGTGATTTCGCCTATGCTTTCCTTCTTTACGCGTAAGCCCATAGTGAGCGCCGCAATCATGATCGGCGACATTTCTCCACCCATGATTTTGCGGAACAGCGACAACATCTCATCGTGGAAAATTTCGCGATGTTCAATGAGGCGGGTTAGAGCTTCTTGCTGTGAGATCGTCATCTTACTTCCCCAATAAAAAATTCTTTAATAATGCGTGACCGTGTTCCGATAAAATTGATTCAGGATGAAATTGCACCCCTTGCAAATCAAAAGTTTTATGACGTACTCCCATGATCTCGCCATCTTCCGTCCAAGCAGTGACCTCTAAACAATCTGGCAGACTTGAACGCTCAATGGCCAGCGAGTGATAGCGAGTGATTGTGTAAGGACTAGGCAAATCGCTGAACACGCCAACGCCAGTGTGCGCAATCGGCGAGGTCTTCCCATGCATCACTTCTTTAGCGCGAATGACTTTGCCGCCAAAAGCTTCGGCGATACTTTGATGTCCGAGACAAACCCCAAGAATAGGAATTTCACCAGCAAAGCGCTTGAGCACAGGCACAGAAATTCCCGCTTCCAAAGGTGTGCAAGGACCAGGGGAAATGCAAATGCGATCAGGCTTCATCGCCTCGATTTCTTCCAGCGTAATTTCATCATTACGATACGTGCGAACTTCCTCACCCAACTCAGCAAAATATTGCACGAGGTTGTAAGTGAAGGAATCGTAGTTGTCTATCATTAGTAGCATTTTTTTAAACCTCTCAATAAAGAGAAACTTGAATTCATTTATAAAAATCGAATACGGTACTTGTGGCGAGAGAAATTCAATCAGCGGGATGCAGATCGAGGCGCACAGCGCAGCAATATGTCTATATTGCGAGCATGTGCAACAAAGAGCTGCGCCCGCTTATTGGATTTATGCGTCATAAGTTAAATTTCTCCGTCTAAACCATCTTGTACTTGCTCGGCAGCACGCAGCATCGCACGTGCTTTATTCTCGGTTTCTTGCCATTCCATTTCAGGTATAGAGTCGGCAACTACACCCGCTGCGGCTTGCACGTACAACATGCCGTCTTTCAACACGCCAGTACGGATTGCAATCGCCAAATCCATCTCGCCGCCAAATGACAAATAGCCGCAGGCACCACCGTAAATGCCGCGCTTGACTGGTTCGAGTTCGTCTATCAATTCCATTGCGCGAACTTTCGGAGCACCAGATAAAGTGCCAGCAGGGAAGGTGGCTTTGAGTACATCTAGGTTGGACATATTCGGCTGCAATAAACCTTCAACATTGGACACGATGTGTTGCACGTGGGAGTACTTTTCAATCACCATTTTTTCGGTCAGTTTGACACTGCCGGTTTGCGCAATGCGGCCGATATCGTTGCGCGCTAAGTCGATCAACATCACGTGTTCGGCGATCTCTTTTGGATCTGCCAATAACTCAACCGCAAGCTCTTCGTCACGTTCTGGCGTTACGCCACGTGGTCGTGTTCCAGCTAATGGACGGATCGTAACTTTTTTATTGCCATCGCTAAGCTGCTCGTTGCGCACTAAAATTTCCGGTGAAGCACCAATGATGTGCATGTCACCGAAATTGTAGAAGTACATGTACGGCGAAGGATTGATCGAACGCAGTGCACGATATAAAGACAGCGGTGAATCGACATAAGGTTTCTTGATGCGCTGACCGATCTGCACTTGCATCAAATCGCCCGCCATAATGTATTCCTTGGCTTTCAGCACCGCTTTCAAATAATCTTCTTTAGCGAAGTCGCGTATCGCTTCGGTACGCACTGATGCTGAGGTGATAGGTACATCAACACTACGGCGCAACATCGCACGCAAATCTTTCAAGCGTTGACGCGCTTTGCTCCAAGCTTCCGGCTGTGTTGGATCGGCATAAACGATCAAATACAATTTGCCGGAGACATTATCGATCACGGCAAGTTCTTCGGTGAGCAGGAGTTGAATGTCTGGCAAACAGAGATCATCTTTTGGTGCTGTTTTTTCTAAACGCTTTTCCACATAACGCACGGCATCGTAGCCAAAGTAACCAGCGAGACCACCGCAGAAGCGTGGTAAACCTGGACGCAAGGCCACGCGGAAACGTGATTGATATTCAGCGATGAAATCTAAAGGATTGCCTTCATGTGTTTCTATGACTTGTGCGTTCTTGATGACTTCGGTGTGAAAGCCAGTGGAGCGAACTACGGTGGATGCTGGTAAACCGATAAAGGAATAACGACCAAAGCGTTCACCGCCTTTGACAGATTCCAACAGAAAGCTGTTTTTGCCGCCATTGGTAGCTTGCGCCAGTTTCAGGTAGAGCGTGAGTGGCGTTTCCAGATCGGCAAAAGCTTCAGCGATCATCGGAATACGATTGAAGCCTTGTGCGGCCAAGGATTTAAATTCGAGTTCAGTCATGATGTATGTGCGTTAAATGTGTTTGACCGAAGAGACCACATTCAATCAGCGCCAGACGTCAGGAATGCAGACGAGGCTAGCTCAAAAATGTGAAATCAAAAGGTCGAAACGGTACAGCGAAAACTTACAGAATCTTGTCAAAGATGACGAGAGATGAAAAAACGTCGTTGGCGCGAATCAGGGTTTGGATAAAACTCAGACACACAGACGAAAGCGCCCACACTGGTCAGGTAGATTGCCAGCGTCGCCATAGCCAGGCCTCAAAAGTGCCTGGAGTAGTTGATGGACGTTTCTTATCGAGGAACATTCTAATTTTGTTAGAAGCTTGATGAATTGGTTAATGTTTTTTTACTGACTAGAAAATGAGCAGCAGCCAATAAGGTTTCGACTATACCATCACTTTCAATAGTTTGTACAGCCTCGCCGTGATTGTAGCCATACGGCACCGTCAGCACTGGACAGCCCGCTGCGCGCGCTGCTTTGGCGTCATTCGACGAATCGCCAATCGCGACGACCTGTGTCGGCGCCAAGTGAAAATCGAAGCAAACTTGTAACAGCGGTAAAGGATCAGGTTTTTTGCGGGCCAAAGAATCTCCGCCGTACACGATCTCAAAAAAGTCGCCCAGGCCTTTTTTAGCCAGTAACGGCGTGGTGAAAGCGATGGGTTTATTCGTTACACAAGCCAGACGCAATCCTTGTGCTTTGAGTGCTTGCAGGCCTTCGACGACATCGGGATATAAAGTGCTGTAATCGCCATTGATCGCCAGATAGTGCTTTTGATAGCTCGCCATCGCTTGTTCAAAATGCTGTTCAACTTGATCTGGTGCGAAATCGGTTGATAGCACACGATGGATGAGATTTTCTGAGCCTTTGCCGACGAAATTGGTGATGGTGACGATGTCTAAAGGCCGAAGTGAAAATTCTGCACGCATGCGATTGATGGCGACTAAAAAATCAGGTGCGGTATCTAGCATGGTGCCATCTAGATCGATGATGGCGGCTTGGATGTTTTGAAATTTAGGCATGTCGCGAATTGCACTACTTATTTTGGGGACTTTTTAATGATTGAACGAGCTCTGTTTTAAATGCACTTACAGGACATTTTGTAACTGCTGCCTATCTTGCTTTTCCATGCGTCAGTCGTGTCTTTTTCTGCATTCATATTTTTTCCAACTTTAGCGCATTTCTTTATACAACTTTCAAATGTCTCAGGTGACCCTGCGTACAAACTCGCCCCAATATAGGTAAAACTAATTGCGAGAAACAATAAAATGAGTATGATCTTGCTGCGAGTGCTTATTCTTTCTTCTTCCATTTTAGCTCCCCGGTGATTGTTTTCTTAATTGCTGATTTGAATTAACCCACCAAAGCCAACTCACCCCGCATAGCATTAATCACCGCCTTATAATCAGGCTTACCAAAAATCGCAGATCCAGCCACAAAAGTATCCGCACCCGCCGCGGCGATCTCACGAATATTGTCCACTTTCACACCGCCATCCACTTGCAACATAATGTCACGGCCAGTTTCATCAATTAATTTGCGTACAGCAGCGATTTTTTTCAGAGTATGGGGAATGAAAGACTGTCCACCAAAGCCAGGATTGACTGACATTAAAAGAATCAGGTCTAGCTTATCCATCACGTGTTCCAAGACATGTAAAGGCGTTGCTGGATTAAACACCAATCCTGCCTTGCAACCGTGATCGCGAATCAATTGCAGGCTTCGATCGATGTGCTCGGAGCCTTCTGGATGAAAGCTGATGATATTCGCACCCGCTTTGGCAAAGTCAGGAATGATACGATCAACGGGTTTCACCATGAGATGTACATCAATCGGGACTTGCACATGCGGACGAATCGCTTCGCAGACCAAAGGGCCTATGGTCAAATTTGGCACATAGTGGTTATCCATGACATCAAAGTGAATCATGTCCGCACCTGCGGCAACGACGTTTCGAACTTCTTCGCCTAGACGAGCGAAGTCAGCAGAGAGAATGCTAGGGGCGATGCGGTAAGTTGTCATATTGAAATCTCGGCTAAGTGTGCAAAATAAGTACGCAAAATGATAGGTTTGACAGACGAAATGTCTTGAATCCGCTATTTTACTCCTGCGAAGAATGCTGTGCTCTTGTAAGATGCACGTTTTAAGCGCTTTCTGAATGTAGATAAACACGCATTCGGCGAGTGATTTGCCTGTTTTTCGTATTTGCCATTGATTGGGGCGAGGTTTTATGACTAAGTATGAATTTAAAGTGTCTGTTGTGGCACAGTATCTGGAAGAGCAGTCGAATCCAGATAAAGCGCATTTTGTATTTGCTTACACGATTACGATTAAGAATACCGGTGATATTCCGGCGCAGTTGATTTCGCGTCACTGGATCATTACTGACGCGAATAATAAAGTGCATGAGGTACAGGGCTTAGGTGTGGTGGGGCATCAACCTCTACTTAAACCGGGTGAAGCTTTTGAGTATACCAGCGGCAGTTCTTTGGAAACACCGCATGGGACGATGCAGGGGATTTATTTCTGTGTCGCGGAAGATGGACATAAATTCGATGCTCTGATTCCTGAATTTGTTTTATCTTTGCCGCGCACTTTGCATTAAACCTGAGGCTTCTTGGGTTTGCTTTAGTTTTTATCTGTTTCGCTACTGTTTTTCGTGTTTTTATTCGACGGTTTTTTTCCTGAAAACATCGTCCACCAAACGATAAAAGCAAATAAACCGAAAGCGCCTAAAGCTTCAACTGCTAATAACCACATAATTAATCCTTTATGAATTCTTTGTTCGAACAAAAACGCATTTTAGCAGCATCGCTGATTTTGACTTTGGTGGCTTGTACGACGCCACCGAAACAGCTGCCAACGGAAACAAAGCCAGTAACACCGCCTGTGATATCGACTATACCGCCGACGGTACCTCCAGCAGTCCCGCCTAAGTTAGCACCAATTACGAATTACACTCAGGCATACAAATTAAGTTCTTTCAGTGAAATGCCTGGTTGGGGTAATGATGATTTACGTGAGGCGTGGCCGGCTTTTGCTAACTCCTGTTTTGCGCTGAAGAATAAAGCAGAATGGAAGGAAGTCTGCAGTAAACTTAAAAATGTAGATGCGAAAGATGTCGCTTCCATTCGCGGATTCTTTGAAATGAACTTCGCTCCTTATCAAGTGCAGCATCTTGACGGTGCAACCGAAGGCATGGTCACTGGCTATTACGAGCCACTGTTGAAGGGCTCCCGTACCAAAGGCGGCGTGTTTCAGACTGCTTTGTATGCGGTACCGAATGATTTGCTGACGATCGATTTAGGTAGTGTCTATCCCGATTTAAAGAATATGCGTTTGCGTGGGCGACTAGTCGGCAATAAAGTTATCCCTTACTCTTCACGTGCTGAAATTTTGCCTTTCCTCGCAGGGAAAGAATTGGTTTGGGTCGATGATCCTGTCGATGCTTTTTTCTTGCAGATACAGGGTTCTGGCCGTGTGCAATTGAATGAAACTGGCGAAACTGTACGCGTGGCCTATGCAGATCAAAACGGACATCCGTATAAGTCCATCGGTCGCTATTTGGTCGATAAGGGAGAGCTAACCTTGGATCAAGCTTCAGCGCAGGGCATTAAAGGCTGGATTGCCAAGAATCCTTCGCGTCAGGATGAATTATTAAACGCCAATCCTAGTGTGGTGTTTTTTAAAGAGGAAAAATTGCTGGATCCTAGCATTGGTCCAAAAGGTGCATTGGGTGTGCCATTGGTGCCACAAAGATCAATTGCGGTTGATCCTACGCAATTACCACTAGGTGCACCCGTATTTTTGTCGACTACAATGCCGCTTAGCAGTATCCCACTGCAGAGATTGATGATGGCGCAAGATACCGGTGGCGCGATTCGCGGTGCGGTGCGCGCTGATTTCTTCTGGGGTTTTGGTCGTGAGCCGGGCGAGCTGGCTGGACGTATGAAGCAGCGTGGGGCAATGTGGTTGTTGCTGCCTAAGACTTTTGAAGTCAAGAATAATTAAACACATTTATTTATTGGAGTAAGTAATATGGAATATCAGAACATACTTGTAGAGACTAAGGATAAAGTTGGCGTGATTACCTTAAATCGCCCAAAAGCATTGAACGCCTTAAATGATCAGTTGATGGACGAGTTAGGCCATGCGCTATTCGCCTTCGATCAAGATGAGAACATTGGCTGCATGGTAATTACTGGTAGTGAAAAAGCCTTCGCGGCGGGTGCTGATATTGCTGCGATGGTCGACTATAACTATATGGATGCGTACAACGGGAATTATGTTACTAAGAACTGGGAGCATATTTTACGCGTGCGCAAACCAGTGATTGCAGCAGTGGCTGGTTATGCTCTCGGCGGTGGTTGCGAGTTGACGATGATGTGTGATTTTATTATTGCGGCTGATAATGCGAAATTTGGACAGCCCGAAATTAAATTAGCAACACTGCCTGGTTGTGGCGGCACTCAGCGCTTACCTCGTGCCATTTCTAAATCTAAGGCGATGGACTTGTGTTTGACTGCACGCTTGATGGATGCGAGCGAAGCGGAGCGTGCGGGCTTGGTCTCGCGTGTTGTGCCTCTAGATAAATTGATGGAAGAAACTTTAGCTGCTGCGACGACGATAGCCTCTATGTCTTTGCCTGTAGTGATGATGATTAAAGATGCGGTGAACCGTTCATTTGAATCTGGCTTAACAGAGGGTGTTCATTATGAGCGCCGTTTATTTCATGCAAGTTTCGGTACACATGATCAGCGCGAAGGCATGAAGGCATTTTTGGAAAAACGCCCAGCTAATTTTCGCAATAAGTAAGCACCTGCTGTGTAATAGCTATTAAGCCTTGTTCTATAAAGTGCTCCGCTTGCGGAGCGCTTTTCTTTTGTAGCGATGGTTTTGCACTTTGGCTAACAGCTCAAGTTGAGGATTTATATGATTTATTCAGTTTATCCAAATAATACTTGCCAAAGAGGAGCGGTGCTTGCTATAGTTCGCCTCCCGCAGAAATGCTGGGCTGAAATAAGAGAAATGCAAGTAGCTGGTCGTTAAGTTCCTGATGTTTGAATTGAAGTTGAAGAGACTAAAATTTAAACGGTGTTTAAAACAGGGGGTTGACGGAAATAAAGAAGTGCTGCATAATCTCGTTTCTCTGCTGCTGACGAACACAACGCTTCGTAGCAAAAACAAAATCCTCCGGGTGAGTTTG
>NZ_JBMPOP010000012.1:0-70948 GCF_049340325.1 Undibacterium sp. Di24W | reverse complement strand
CGCACAATCCATTCAAATTTATAACAACGAACGACCACACTCGAGTCTCAAAAACAAAACGCCCAATGAGGTTCATCGGGCGTGTTTGCAACACTTTTAGTTGCCAACTTATTTTAGGACTAGACACAGATAATCAGAACTTATTTCTTCAAAACCAAACCACCTGGCAAACTATTCAAGTAAGCGGCAATATTTTCAATATCCGCATTGTTCAAGGCTTTTGCCTGAGCTTCCATGATCGCATTGCTGCGACCAGCAAGACCAACAGCACCACGTTGATAGGACTTCAGCGCCTGAACCAGATAATCCTTATGTTGACCCGCTAATTTTGGATAACTAGGATCAATTGGATCATTGTAATTCGGGCCATGGCAAGACGCACAGTTAAATTTTGTTGCAGCGACCTTACCTGCATCGATATTACCGGCGGCAAATGCACCAGCAGAGAATGTCAGCGCAGAAGCAACTGAAACGACTAAAGCGATTTTTTTCATCATTATCCTCAGCTTATTTTTGTTGTGCGTTTTGTTGTGAGTAGTAAGCAGCCAAATCAGCAATATCCTGATCGCTCAGGCTACCTGCAATGCCGCGCATCGATGGATGCTTGCGATCGCCTTTACGGTAGGCTTTCAATGCATTCTCAATGTACTTAGCAGACTGCCCACCTATCATAGGTACTTGATACACTTCAGGGAAAGTCGCTTTATAACCTGGAATGGCGTGGCAACCAATACACATCGCCACTTTGTTTTCTGCGGCTTTCGCGTTACCAACGACTTCAGCCGACACAGCAACCTGTGCGACGCTCGCTAAGGCAAGTAGAGCAAATAATTTTTTCATATTAGCTGAGAGAAAATAATCAGGAAAATCAAAACAGCGATTTGATCGAAGTCAGCATTTTAGCCGATAACCATTAATTTTGCGCAAATTTCATGTGCTTTTCAGACACAAATTGCGGTTCTTAAGGGTTTTCCCTAAGTCATATGCAAACACAATTCTACAATTTTCGTGATTCGAGGCTTGACACCAGAATAGTCAAGCACAACTTCCCGACGAGTTTTTTTGTTTATACTCGTGGTTAAATCTTTCCAAATGCCACAACACCAATTGACCTCAATGAAAAATACTCTTCGCTTTAACGGTGCGGACAATTATGTCGCCACCGATGACTTAAAACTCGCGGTCAATGCTGCCCTGACTCTACAACGCCCTTTATTAATTAAAGGCGAGCCTGGCACAGGTAAAACTATGCTAGCCGAAGAAGTTGCGACAGCATTGAACATGCCGCTACTACAGTGGCACATCAAATCGACTACCAAGGCACAACAAGGCCTGTATGAATACGACGCTGTTTCACGCCTGCGTGACTCGCAGTTGGGCGATGAACGCGTCAAAGACATTCACAACTACATCGTCAAGGGGGTTTTGTGGCAAGCATTCAATGCAGATGAGCCCGTCGTTTTACTTATTGATGAAATCGACAAAGCCGACATCGAATTTCCGAATGATTTGTTACGCGAGTTGGATCGCATGGAATTTTATGTCTATGAAACGCGAGAAATGGTGCGCACAAAGCATCGACCATTGGTCATCATCACGTCAAATAATGAAAAAGAATTACCTGACGCATTTTTACGTCGCTGCTTCTTCCACTACATTAAATTTCCCAACAAAGAAACTATGCAAGCGATTGTCAATGTACACTTCCCTAACTTAAAAGTCGACTTATTAGCCAATGCATTGGAAGCATTTTATCAATTACGTGAAGTCAATGGCCTCAAGAAGAAGCCATCTACCTCTGAACTCATTGATTGGCTAAAGTTACTTTTGGCAGAAAATATTCCTGCGGAAGCTCTGAGCTCGAAAGAGAACAAAAGTACGATCCCGCCAATGCACGGAGCACTTTTAAAGAACGAACAAGATGTGCATTTATTTGAACGACTAATAATGATGTCTCGTAATCATCGTTAGGATCAAAATTTCAATTGTTAAAAACGCCGTCATTTTCGACGGCTTTTTTTGCATTAATTATCAATCATACTGATTAGTTCTTTGACTGATCAACCATCTGGTTTTTTGCAATCCAAGTGCACTTGAAGGCGTAAAAAAAGTCACCCCTGCGGGTGACTTTTAGTCTTCGAGCGGCGCACGCATACTTGCGTGTGCTGAATGATGCCTCGATAAAATCAATAGTCAGTTCTTTGACTGATCAACCATCTTGTTCTTAGCAATCCAAGGCATCATCGCACGCAATTTTGCGCCCACCTGTTCAATTTGATGCTCAGAATTCAAACGACGACGAGAAATCAAAGTTGGCGCGCCAGCTTTATTTTCCAAGATAAAGCTCTTCGCGTATTCGCCAGTCTGAATATCTTTCAAACATTGGCGCATCGCTTGTTTTGTTTCATCTGTGACGATGCGTGGACCTGTCACGTATTCACCGTATTCCGCATTGTTCGAAATCGAGTAATTCATGTTAGCGATACCGCCTTCATAGATCAAATCGACGATCAATTTCAGCTCGTGCAAACATTCGAAATAGGCCATTTCTGGCGCATAACCGCCTTCAACCAAAGTTTCAAAACCAGCTTTGATCAATTCCACCGCACCACCACACAAAACAGCTTGTTCGCCGAACAAATCCGTTTCAGTTTCTTCACGGAAGTTGGTTTCGATGATGCCAGCACGACCGCCGCCATTTGCCATTGCGTAAGACAATGCGATATCACGAGCCGAGCCAGATTTATCTTGATACACAGCGATCAAATGCGGCACACCGCCACCTTGGGTGTACGTAGCACGTACAGTGTGACCAGGTGCCTTTGGTGCGATCATGATGACGTCCATATCGGCACGTGGAACGACTTGACCGTAATGCACGTTGAAACCGTGTGCGAATGCCAAAACGGCACCTTGTTTTGCATGCGGTGCGACATTTTCGTTGTAAACCTGAGCGATATTTTCATCTGGCAACAGGATCATGATGACGTCGGCTTCTTTCACCGCATCATTCACTTCAGCGACTTGCAAACCAGCATTCTTTGCCTTATCCCAAGAAGCGCCACCTTTACGCAATGCGACCGTGATCTGACAGCCAGATTCACTCATATTCAACGCATGTGCATGGCCTTGTGAACCGTAACCGATGATGGCTACTTTTTTGCCTTTGATCAAAGAGAGATCGCAATCTTTATCGTAAAAAACTTTCATTTTGATGTCCTATAAATTTAAATAATTCGAAATTGAAAATGCTTGCTTGAGTCAAAATTCAAGCGATAACCTAGACCGCAGAGACACCGAGAGCACGGAGGGAGAATCTTGCAATTCTCTGTATCCTCTGCGCCTTCGCGGTTTTACTTCTTCTGCTAAATCTGATTACACTTTGAGTATGCGTTCACCACGGCCAATACCAGAGCCACCGGTACGAACTGTTTCTAGAATCGCGGTACGTTCTATGGAGTCGATGAAGGCATCGAGTTTCCCTTTATTACCGGTCAATTCTATGGTGTAGCTTTTTTCAGTCACGTCGATGATGCGACCACGGAAAATATCCGCGGTACGTTTCATTTCTTCACGCTCCTTGCCGACAGCACGTACCTTGATGAGCATGAGCTCACGTTCGATATGGGCGCCCTCGGTTAAGTCGACAACCTTGACCACTTCAATTAGGCGATTCAGATGTTTCGTGATTTGCTCAATCACATCATCAGAACCAGTAGTGACGATGGTCATACGTGAAAGCGTAGCGTCTTCGGTTGGAGCTACCGTCAGAGTTTCGATGTTATAACCACGTGCTGAGAATAAACCGACTACACGTGATAAAGCGCCCGCTTCGTTTTCGAGCAATACGGAAATAATATGTCGCATTACAAATCCTCCGAACCAAGCAACATTTCAGTCAGACCTTTACCGGCTTTCACCATAGGCCACACTTTTTCGTCTTGATCTGTAATGAAATTCATGAAAACCAATTTATCTTTCATGGCGAATGCTTCTTGCAAAGCACCGTCCACATCGGCAGGATTTTCGATTTTCATACCAACATGACCATAGGCTTCAACCAACTTAGTGAAGTCAGGCAAAGAGTCCATATAGGATTCAGAATAGCGACCAGCATAATCAATTTGCTGCCATTGACGTACCATGCCAAGTGCACGGTTGTTCAGCAAAATAATTTTAGGTGTCAGATGGTATTGCTTGCATGTGGCGAGTTCTTGGATACACATCTGAATTGACGCCTCACCAGTAATACAGGCAACTGTGGCATCAGGATTAGCCATCTGTACGCCCATCGCGTACGGTAAGCCCACACCCATGGTGCCGAGACCACCGGAATTAATCCAACGACGTGGTTGATTAAATTTGTAGTACTGTGCCGCCCACATTTGGTGTTGACCAACGTCAGACGTTACAAATGCATCGCCCTTAGTAATTTCACATACTTTTTGAATTATCGATTGTGGTTTGATAATCTCGGAAGAATCTGTATAACCGAGACAATCTTGCTCGCGCCACTTATTAATTTGCTTCCACCAGTCGGTTAAAGGTTTAGCATTTGGTTTAGCATCTGATGTTGCTAATTGCGAGAGCATCTCAACCAATACATCTTTCACGTTACCGACGATGGGAATATCCACTTTGACGCGCTTAGAAATCGATGAAGGATCGATATCCACGTGAATAATCTTGCGCGGGTGGGATGCAAAATGCTTAGGATTACCAATCACGCGATCATCAAAACGCGCGCCAATCGCAATCAACACGTCACAGTGCTGCATTGCCATATTGGCTTCATAAGTCCCATGCATACCTGGCATGCCAACAAATTTATCATCAGCCGCACGGTAGCCGCCAAGCCCCATTAAGGTATTAGTAACTGGAAAACCCAATTGATCAACTAATTTATTCAATTCCGGTGCAGCGTTTGCCAGAATCACACCACCACCGGTGTAAATCATTGGGCGCTCAGCCTGCAAAAGCAATTGAACTGCTTTACGAATTTGACCTGAATGTCCTTTATCGACTGGGCGATAAGAGCGCATTTCAATTTCTTTTGGATAGTGATAAGTGGTTTTGTGATTACTGATATCTTTAGGAATATCAATCAAGACAGGACCTGGACGACCTGTAGTCGCGATGAAGAAAGCCTTCTTCACAGTGTCCGCCAAATCACGCACATCTTTTACCAAGAAATTGTGCTTCACACAAGGACGAGTAATACCCACGGTGTCACACTCCTGGAACGCATCCTCACCAATTGCATGGCTAGGTACTTGTCCTGAAATGACGATCATGGGAATAGAATCCATGTAGGCTGTTGCGAGCCCGGTCACGGCATTCGTTACACCCGGGCCAGAAGTCACTAGCGCGACACCGATTTTATTCGATGAACGAGAATAGGCATCCGCAGCATGAATCGCGGCTTGCTCGTGACGAACTAGGATATGTTGGAATTTACTTTGATTGAAAATCGCATCGTAAATATAAAGGACGGCACCACCCGGATATCCGAATACATGCTCAACGCCTTCCTCTGCGAGACACTTAACGAGAATTTCTGCGCCTGTGTACTCCGTGTGGCGGTCATTATTGCGGTCGAGACTCTTCTCGGCTCCGCGATCCGATTGACGATCGGACGGTCGTTCTGAACTCATTTTATTTCCTTTCAAGGTCCATTGGAGATTGATCGGATGCTCTTTCCTGACGAAATTCAAACTTCAAAAGCGGTCAACTGACGTTCCTTTTTGTGCGGTCACTTCCCCCTTCTACTATCCGTTGGATAATATTCCAGGCAAAGCTTAATGGCGACTCGTGCGGTCAGGGTAAGGCTAAGAAATAACGAATTTCTCACGCTTGTGGCATGGGTTAGAACAAACTGCTACTAACAATTTACTGATAGTGACTTGCTGACAGAGGCATTGTGAGCCAGATCAAACAAGTGTTGGTACTCCGAGATTTTGGAGCGAGCCTCTACACTACTGCGATGCAACAATTTGGTCAAGACTATTTAGAGCTTAAAGTTAAGAAATTTAAAAGAAATCCCTAAATTCAAGTATTTACCGCCTATTTATCAAACAAATAAGTGAAGAATTTCATGAAATAGGAGGACATTGACTGGCTTTTTTGTTAGCATGTGCGCACTTTTAGTACGCTGACACAAAAAGCATCGCACCGAAAATGTGCAAAAAAATGTAAACCATTTTTACGATTTGATCGTTAAGACTCTTACGCTTGCATTTCGCTTTTTCTAACATTTTAGAAATTTTACGTTTTTCAAGGCACCATCCTCCGAATGGCAACCAATAAAGAATTATCCAACTTCCTCGAAGGCGTAGAGCGTCGCGCATACAAACATGCCGTGTACATGGTCCGCAACGATGAATCCGCGTTAGACATAGTTCAAGATGCGATGATCAAGCTATCAGAAAAGTATGGTGACAAACCTGCTAACGAATTGCCAATGTTGTTTCAACGTATTCTACAAAATACCATTTTGGATTTTTTCCGAAGAGAAAAAGTCAGAAACAATCGAGTAAGTTTATTTTCCAACATCACAACTAATAATCAAGATGACGATAATTTTGATATATTAGAGGTGCATTCATCCGAAGAAGGCAGTGAAGCAGCTGAATCCACTGAGCAGAAATTGGAAAGAGAGCAAGTTTTAAATATCATTGATGAGCAAATAAAAAAACTACCTACGCGTCAACGAGAAGCTTTCCTCATGCGTTATTGGGAAGACATGGACGTCGCAGAGACTGCGATTGCCATGGGTTGTTCAGAGGGGAGCGTGAAGACACATTGCTCAAGAGCAACTCACGCACTGGCAGCTTCACTTAAAGCAATAGGGATACATTTATGACTTACGCAAAAGACAAAGAGGAAATCGACTTCGCCTACAAAGTGCGCCGTGCGATGACTGAATCAAGCGAAAAACTTCCAGAGACTACTTTGGAACGTTTAGCAACTGCGCGTCAACTTGCCTTATCGCGTCAAAAGCAGATTGAACCTAGCCGCGCATTGGCTTTTGGTGGCGTGCTTGCGGGTAGTAATGGTGTTTCGCTTTCTCAAAAAAATTGGGTAAGAAAAATGTGGCTCACGTTGCCACTCTTGGCCTTGATAATTGGCCTTTATGGTATTTATAAATACGAGCAAGAACAACAGATAAATGACTTGGCTGAAATAGATGCGGCTGTTTTAGTGGATGAATTGCCACCAGATGCGTATTTAGATAATGGGTTTAATGCATATTTGAACAAAGAAGCGCCACCTGCAAAGACAGAGGAATAAGAGTGAGCATCAAAAATTCTTTAGCTTTCTCATATCATTACATCATTGCGTCCTTCATCATTGTTGGTGCTAGTAGTGCTTCATTTGCAACGCAAAACCCATCGGTGGCTGCACAAGCACCAACTTCGGCAAATAATTCAGCAATAGCATCCGCAGCAAGTGTTCCAGTCACTGCAACGGTTATGCCGGTTACTGGCCAAATTAAGTCATCGACAACACAATCAAGTTCTAAAGTTACGTCACAATCTACGCCGATTACGAGCGGCAAGTCAAACTGGTCTGACTTAACAGCCGAACAAAAAACAGCTCTCGCACCACTCGGCACAGAGTGGAACAAAATGGATGAACTACGCAAGAAAAAATGGCTGGGTATTGCCGACAAATACGTCAACATGAAACCTGAAGAGCAGCAGCGGGTGCAAGAGCGCATGCAAGCTTGGGTTAACATGACACCGGAGCAGCGTATGGCAGTCAGAGAAAATTTTGCCAATACCGCGAAGAAAACGCCTGAGCAAAAATCTGCACAATGGCAGCAATATCAGCAATTAAGCGAAGAAGAAAAAACAAAACTTGCGAATGAAGCAAAAACAAAGAAAACAATTACCACCATTCAGCCTGAATCAAAACGGACCAGCCCAATATTAGCACCGCTTAAGAAAGGCCCGCCTCCGATAAATCCAGCAAACAGTGCGGCATCTCAAGCGATCATCAAATAGTTTTTTCTGGTTCAAACAAGCCAGTTTTATCGCTAGTTGACTAAAGCTTACCAATCATTAAGAAACTAGAAAATTGCACGTGAATCAAATCAACTTAGCACCGCACTACCCCACACCAACACTGAAACGCCGCCTCGTATGCATGATGATTTACGAAGCGGCTTTGGTTTTTGGCGTAATATTCTTTGCCGGTTTCATTTTTGATGTTAGTACTCAAAGCAAAAGCGCTCTAACGATGCGTTTAGCACGTGAAATATTTCTTTTCTTTATAATCGGTAGTTATTTTGTGTTTTTTTGGCATCGCAGCGGACAAACTCTTGCGATGCAAACTTGGCGCATTAAGTTAGTGAATGATAACGATCAGCGCGTCCCTTTAATTAAGGCAATAGTGCGTTATTGTCTCGCATGGATGTGGTTTTTACCTGGCTTCATCATTTCATATCAGCTGGGGTTGAAGAATAGTCAGATCATAATACCAGTCACCATTGGCTTCTGCGTTTGGGCAGCTACGGCTTTGTTTGTCAAAGATGGGCAATTTTTACACGATAAGCTAGCTAAAACACGATTAGTCGAAGTACCTAAACCCAATGAGCAAAAATAAACTAAGCCCAAGCAATTCATATTTGAGCGCTACTGAATTAGGTTTTAAGTAAAATCAAACCTCACACTATTCTGCAAACTTGAAGTGCATCCATTTCGTATTTGATTTCGCCCAAGCACTTTTTTACGCGCTTAAATTTGGGTTCTTGCTTAATTCAATGATATTCTATTGCCAAATTATCGCTGTTGCGATACGACAAGATCAATAGGCATTCGAGATGCAAACCAAGACACCAAGACGAACCCGCGACCGCATTTTAGATTTATCACTAAAGCTATTTAATGACTTTGGTGAACCGAATATCACCACTACGATCATTGCTGACGAAATGAGTATTTCGCCTGGCAATCTGTACTACCACTTTAGAAACAAAGAGGACATCGTTAACTCTTTATTTCTCCAGTTCGAAGAGGAAATCAACAAGAAACTGGCATTTCCTGAAGGACGCAAGGCAAATATCCAAGACATCTGGACATACCTTCACTTAACCTTCGAACTGATTTGGCGTTATCGTTTTTTTTACCGTGACTTGAATGATTTACTTTCGCGCAACCGCAAGCTGGAGCTCACGTTCAAGCAGATTCTCAACCACAAAATTAAAGTTGCAACAGAACTTTGCATAGGATTACGTAATGACGGAGAGTTTGATGCAGACGACATTACCATTGACGCATTAGCTACTAATATGGTGGTGGTTGCCTCTTATTGGCTGTCATATGAATATGTTCGTAATCCGCGTAAGTACACCGAGTTACAAACGATGTCCGAGTCTTTGGCGCGAGGTTGCTACCAAGTCATAGTTCAAATCAGTCCGTATTTGCGTGGGCACGCGAAAGAGGTTTTCGAGAAACTGTCGCACGATTACTTACTCAAAATTAAACGCCAAGGATGATCTCTTAACATGAAATCTATTTGCGTCTATTGTGGCTCAGCCAGTGGCAATTCCCCAGCATTTCATAGAGCGGCTGTCGCGCTCGCCGCTCAATTGGTATCCCACGAATTGGAGTTGGTGTATGGTGGTGGTGATGTCGGGCTTATGAAAATTATCGCGGATGAGATGTTGCGGCTTGGTGGTCACGTCACTGGTGTTATCCCACAAGCACTGATGGAGCGTGAAGTTGGCCACAGTCGATTAAGTAAAATGCATGTCGTCGCGAATATGCATGAACGTAAAGCACTCATGGCGCAACTATCCGATGGCTTTATCGCATTGCCTGGAGGCATAGGAACATTGGAAGAATTATTCGAAATGTTTACCTGGCTACAATTGGGTTTTCATCATAAACCTTTAGGCTTATTAAACGTCAACGGCTTTTACGACCATCTCCTACAATTCTTAGAGCACGCCGTATTTTCAGGATTTTTAAAAGCAGAACATAATGCCTTATTAATCAAAGAAATTGACCCATCCTTATTACTGAGCCGTATGCAACACTTTGAGGACGCAATTCAGGCCAAAGGAATTGATTTTGCGTAAAACGTACGACGAATTCCGATACAACAAGCAACATTTTCCAGGTATATCGACCTTATTCGCAAGAAAACCTTCAATAACAAGGTAAAATGCGAACCCCGACGGCGAACTGAACTCACTGAGTTATTTTGCTAACAAACGTCACTTATTTTTACTTTCGATTGAAAAAACAATGAAATTTTCCAAACAATTTTCGCTCTATCAATCTGAAGCCACGCAGTTTATCAACGGCTTAAAAGAATCCAATCCTCAGCTAGAGCAGAGCCAACGCGATGGCCGCGCTTTGTTATGGGATAAAGCGCCGATTGATTTAGACAGCCAACGCCGCACGATAGAATCTAAAGTCATGCAGCAGCCGTATGTTTATCAAAACAAAAACTAAGCAAATCGTAGAGATACTGGTTCAGCGCCAACGCTGATTGTTTGGACTAAACCAGCAGCAACGAGAACGCAGACGCATGTCTACTCCCAATTTACCGGCAACAGAGCTACCTATCATTGGTAACGCCGATAGCACGCCCAATGTGGTGGACGGACTGGCATTCGCTAAATTATATGGCGAACCCTTATTCAAGCTACCAAATGATCTGTACATACCGCCTGACGCACTGGAAATTTTCCTAGAGGCTTTCGAAGGTCCTCTAGATCTTTTGCTTTATCTTATACGCAAGCAGAATTTCAATATTCTTGATATCCCTATGGCGCAGGTGACCTTGCAGTACCTGCAGTACGTCGATCAAATCCGCAAACATAATCTAGAGCTTGCGGCTGAGTATTTGCTCATGGCTGCCATGCTGATTGAAATCAAATCACGTATGCTGGTGCCGAGCAATAAATCACAAGAAGGCGAAGAAGCCGATGATCCGCGTGCCGCATTGGTACGTCGTTTGCTCGAATACGAGCAGATGAAACTAGCGGCTTACGACTTAAATGCTGTGCCGCAATTAGGGCGCGATTTTTTACATGCGCAGGTATTCATAGAACAGAACACCGTTTTGCATTGGCCGGAAGTGCATGTTGCTGATTTGCAGCAAGCTTGGGCAGATGTCTTAGGCCGCGCAAAATTGGTCGCTCATCACAAGATTAGCCGTGAAGAATTGTCAGTACGAGAGCACATGAGTAGCATTTTGCGTCGACTCCAATCAAGCAAGTTTGTCGAATTTGCCGACCTGTTTGACCCGAGTCGTGGCGCACCGGTTTTGGTAGTGAATTTTGTCGCCCTACTTGAGTTGGCCAAAGAGACTCTGATTGAAATTACTCAAGCAGAAGCCTATGCCCCCATTTATGTCAGATTAGCTTACGCGCCCGTTTGACTCATTACAAAAAAAATAAACAACAAGCACTCACCCCGCTCCCATTATTTCCTTACCACCTCCCCCATGAAAATTATTTCCTCTATTGAAGAACTACGCGATCAACTACGTGGCCAATTACGCACGGCTTTCGTTCCTACAATGGGAAATCTGCACGAAGGTCACTTGTCCTTGATGCGTCTGGCACGTCGTCATGGCGACCCAGTCGTTGCCTCTATTTTTGTTAATCGCTTACAGTTTGGCCCCAACGAAGACTTCGATAAATATCCAAGAACCTTCCAGGCTGACGTGGAAAAATTGGAGAAAGAAGGCGTGTATGTGCTGTTCGCCCCAAGCGAAAAAGATCTCTATCCTGAACCACAAGAATATCGGGTACAACCGCCCAACGATTTGGGTGACATCTTGGAGGGTGAATTCCGTCCAGGCTTTTTTACTGGCGTCAGCACCGTGGTTTTGAAACTGTTTTCGTGCGTGCAGCCTCGCGTTGCGGTGTTTGGAAAAAAAGACTACCAGCAGTTGATGATCATTCGAAATATGGCGAAACAATTTGCCTTACCGACAGAGATTATCGCTGCCGAAACTTGGCGTGCCGAAGATGGTTTAGCCCTGTCTTCCCGCAACGGCTATCTGAGTACAGAAGAACGCACTGAAGCACCAACCCTCTACAAAATTTTGAATCAGGTTGCTGATGAAGTACGCAAGGGTCGTCACGACCTGCCGGCAATTGAACAACAGGCTATGCATCAACTCGCACAACGTGAGTGGAAGCCCGATTACGTCGCAATTCGCAAACGCAGTAATCTACAAGCGCCTAGCATGGATGACATTGCCAACAAAGAAGCTCTGGTAGTTCTGAGTGCTGCGAAGCTTGGCAATACGCGTCTGATTGACAATTTAGAAGTTTAAATTTTTGCATTAGCTCTATGTCTTTCCTCACTCAAAGTTGTTTGCGTCAAATTCAACTCGTTTTAACAGTACTGATGCTAGCGATCGGCACAACGCAAACAGCCGCAGCCGCAGCCGATGTCAGCGTACTGGACGACGCGCAGCGCATAGTGCGCTTAGATAAACCTGCGAAACGTATCATCAGCTTAGCGCCGCATGTGACTGAATTGATTTTTGCGGCAGGCGCAGGTCATTTGTTGGTCGGCGTCAGCGAGTACAGCGACTATCCAGAGGAAGCCAAGAAAATAGTTTCCGTTGGCAATATTTTTGCGCTCGATTTAGAACGCGTACTCGCACTCAAACCTGATCTGATAGTAATTTGGGGTTCAGGTAATGCTAAACAACTAGCAAAAAAGCTCCGAGACAACAAGGTTATTGTCTTCGAAAGCGAACCACATAACTTTGAAGACATCGCCAGCTCACTGGAACGCATTTCCACATTAGCGGGAACAGAAACGGTAGGAAAACGTGCCGCAAAAGAGTTCCGTCAAAGACTGCAAAATCTCAGCGACACTTATCGTCTCAAAGACAAAGAAAAACCAGTCAGTGTTTTTCATCAAATGGTAAAAAATCCTTTGATGACGGTAAATCAAGAGCACTTCATCTCAAAAATGATCACGCTGTGCGGCGGGCATAATGTCTTTGCGAACCTCAAGGACATCAGCGCGACAATTACTACTGAAGCCTTATTGGTTGCCAACCCAGACATGATTTTTAGTAGCGGTAAGGATGACAGTAAGTTGCGCCAAGAGTGGATCCAATTTCCAAATTTAATTGCGGTAAAAAAACAAAATCTCTATAGCATCAATGGCGACTGGCTTCACCGCGCGGGTCCCCGTGTTTTAGATGCGACCGAGCGTTTATGTAAAGATATTCGTGATGCCCGTCAAAAAATTTAATCTGCGTCGCTAAACTACTTTTATGCGGTTATCTTTTTAAAATGAAGACAAATGCGTCAAACATCTCAAAAATTATCGCGCCCATTCACGCGGATCCACTTGATAGAAGCGCCTTAATTGTTCATATAATGCAGGATGGTAATACGCCAATGCCTGACTTTTTTTGAAAAAAGCTTCTGTCGTTACGGCGAAAAATTCGGCTGGATTAGTAGCACCGTAAGGATCGATGGTGGTCGCTTCTTGATGCTCGATTGCACGTAACAAATTGGTGTACTCAGCCTCCATAACTTGCGACCAAGCTTTATAAGCAGCCGCACTCCTGAGCGCGGGAGCACCGTTGGTACTGCCTGTTTCGCTATCCAGCTGGTGGGCAAATTCATGCAAGACCACATCTTGGCCTAGGGCCTCTGCCTCGGGATTTCGTGCGACCTGATCCCAAGCCAGAATCACTCTGCCATCACTCCAAGACTCACCACTTAATCCCTGATTGGTATGCGTCACAATGCCACCCGTCGATGTTTTCTGTCGCGGCGCGACAAAGGGATGGGGATAAACCAAAACATGTGTGAGTTTAGGGAAAATTTCGGTCTCACGATTAAGTAACAGTAAACACGCTTTGCCCGCGATCGTTACTTTGACTTCATCGCTCATCACCAGATCATCACATGCAACAAAGGTCTTCTCAAAAAGAAATTGCTTGATTCTCCGCTTTAACTGCAGCTGCAAATCGGTCGGCATCTGGCTATAGCCAGGCAGATTTTTTCTCAATATCTTGGAATACTTAGAGGGAAATGCTTGTGCCAGCACATAGTGTAGCCTGAGTTTCGGCACAACGATAAAACCCAATACCAACATAACGACCAATGCGGCGAGAAAGCCCATCGTATTCCTTTATTTAACAAAAAAAGCAATGCTTGGCTATTTTTTTGAATGCATTACGCATTTTTCTGCGTGCCAATTTCGAGTCTACAAAAATAAGATGGGCATCGGTTGTCTGAACTCAATAGCAAAATTCTTAATTCGAGGCCAATATTCGCTACATTCAGCGGACGCAAAGATTAGCTGCGATAATATTGTTTTGAAGCCAAAACCTGACTTATTTAGCTTTTTTCTATGACATTTCTTGATTGATCATCTATGCGCAAAGGGATACTGTACGCTGCGGCGTGCTACTCGGCTTGGGGTTTGTTCCCACTCTATTTCAAAGCCTTGCATACAATTCCTTCTATAGAAATTTTGCTGCATCGCATGCTATGGGCTTTAATATTTCTATTGTTAGTACTAGCTTGGCGCAAACAATGGAGCTGGCTACCAGGCGTCGTGCGCCAACCTAAATTATTAGCAGGTTTCGTTGCCAGCGCTCTACTGCTCTCAGCCAATTGGTTTTTGTATATCTGGTCTATTAATAACGACAGAATCATTGATGCCAGCCTAGGTTATTTTATGACGCCACTGGTAAATGTATTTCTCGGTTTTATTTTACTTAAGGAACGTCTGCGAAAAATACAATGGCTCGCCGTCACTTGCGCCGCGCTCGGCGTCATTTGGCTCAGCTTACACACTGGTCATCCACCTTGGATTGCACTAATACTGGCAACAACTTTTGGTATGTATGGCTTACTCAGGAAAACAGCCGCTTTGGGCGCGTTAGAAGGCTTATCGTTAGAGACGATGCTACTGTTTCCCTTTGCGTTAGCTTATTTAATCTATCTAGGTTTACATGGCCAAAGCGCATTTGCCACCGCGCCTACTCAAACTCAGTTACTTTTACTCATGGCGGGCCCCATCACAGCCATACCTTTGTTAATGTTCGCTGCTGCGGCAAGGCGGATTCCTATGGCGACCTTGGGTCTAATGCAATACATCTCCCCTAGCCTGCAGTTAATTATTGGCGTTTGGCTCTATCATGAACAATTTAGCCATGAACGTATGCTGGGCTTTATAGGCATTTGGACTGGTCTTGCGCTTTATTCTATTGACGGCTTACGTGTTAATTTTTTACAGAAACCAACTGAGAACACTTCAACTTAGCTTCAGTTAACAGTAACTGATCTGACTAAATGGCCGTATAAAAATGATTCATCAATTACTTTTTATGTTGCATTTATGACTCGCAAATAAGCACATCTTGCGACTTTATATGACAGTGGGATGAAATATCATGGATTTGCGTGCCTTCTGTACAAAATAGCTCAATATTTTTGACATCTATCTCGGCATTTCTGCGAAAATTCGCATCTTTATTTTTTCGGCGCGCAAGCGGTTTAACACACTGGCCCAGGCGTCTCCCGTAACAGACTTTTTGGAGACCTAAATGAAATTCCGCTTCCCCATCGTCATCATCGACGAAGATTTCCGTTCTGAAAACACTTCTGGTCTTGGTATCCGTGCACTCGCCGATGCCATGGAAAAAGAAGGTATGGAAGTCCTTGGTGTGACCAGCTATGGTGATTTATCTCAATTCGCCCAACAGCAGTCGCGCGCCTCAGCTTTTATCCTTTCCATTGACGATGAAGAATTCGGTGAAGGTACCGAGGAAGAAAGCGATTTCGCGCTGAAACCTTTACGTGCCTTCGTTGAAGAAATTCGTTACAAGAACGCTGATATCCCAATCTACCTATATGGTGAAACGCGTACCTCACGCCATATTCCGAATGATATCTTGCGTGAGTTGCATGGCTTCATTCATATGTTTGAAGACACGCCTGAGTTTGTAGCGCGTCATATTATTCGCGAGGCTAAATCCTATTTAGATGGCTTGGCGCCACCGTTTTTCCGTGCGCTTGTGCATTATGCCAACGATGGTTCTTACTCTTGGCATTGCCCGGGTCACTCAGGTGGCGTGGCATTTTTAAAATCACCCATTGGTCAAATGTTCCATCAATTTTTTGGTGAAAACATGCTGCGTGCCGACGTCTGTAACGCAGTGGAGGAACTTGGACAATTACTCGATCATACCGGTCCTGTAGCTGCCTCTGAGCGCAATGCAGCGCGTATTTTTAATGCGGATCATTGCTATTTCGTGACGAACGGTACGTCGACTTCGAACAAGATGGTATGGCATTCCACTGTCGCACCTGGCGATATCGTCGTGGTGGATCGTAACTGCCACAAATCAATTCTGCATTCCATCATCATGTGTGGCGCCATTCCAGTGTTTTTGATGCCAACTCGAAATCACCTCGGCATTATTGGTCCTATTCCACTGGAAGAGTTTTCCATGGAAAGCATACGCAAAAAAATCGAAGCCAATCCATTTGCCCGCAAAGCAAAGAACAAAAAACCACGCATTCTGACTATCACTCAGTCAACATATGATGGCGTGTTGTACAACGTAGAAACGCTAAAAGACCTGCTCGACGGCGAAATCGATACCCTGCACTTCGATGAGGCCTGGCTGCCACATGCGACTTTCCACAGCTTCTACCAAGACATGCATGCGATTGGTAAAGAACGTCCACGCGCTAAAAAATCGATGATATTCTCGACTCAGTCTACACACAAATTATTGGCAGGTATTTCTCAAGCTTCGCAAATTTTAGTACGTGAATCTGAAACAGTAAAATTGGATAAAGACAGTTTCAACGAAGCTTATCTGATGCATACCTCCACTTCGCCACAGTATTCTATTATTGCCTCCTGCGATATCGCCGCAGCCATGATGGAAGCACCCGGAGGTACGGCCTTAGTTGAAGAGTCCATTTTAGAAGCACTGGATTTCCGTCGCGCTATGCGCAAAGTCGATCAAGAATGGGGTCAGGATTGGTGGTTCCAGGTTTGGGGACCAGAAAATTTGTCAGAAAATGGTGTTGGTACACAAGAAGACTGGATGATTCACGCTGAAGATGACTGGCATGGTTTTGGCAATCTCGCACCAGGCTTCAATATGCTCGATCCGATTAAAGCGACGATCGTTACCCCTGGTTTATCACTCGAAGGCAAATTTGGCGACACTGGAATTCCTGCGTCAATCGTCACCAAGTATCTAGCTGAGCACGGCGTTATCATTGAAAAATGTGGTCTGTATTCGTTCTTTATCATGTTTACAATAGGGATCACCAAAGGTCGTTGGAATACCTTATTGACCGCTTTGCAGCAATTTAAAGATGACTACGATAAGAACCAGCCTATGTGGCGTATCTTGCCGGAGTTTGCTACTGCAAACCCACGTTATGAAGGTGCTGGTTTACGTGATTTATGCCAAAGCATTCACGAAGTTTACAAAGCGCATGACGTGGCTCGTTTGACAACAGAAATGTATTTGTCTGACATGCAACCAGCAATGAAACCTTCCGATGCTTTTGCCAAAATGGCACATCGTGAAATTGAACGTGTGTCGATTGATGATTTGGAAGGCCGTGTCACGGCGATTTTGTTAACCCCGTATCCACCGGGCATTCCTTTGTTGATCCCGGGCGAACGATTTAACAAAACGATCGTCGATTATTTGAAGTTTGTACGTGCATTTAATGAACAATTTCCTGGTTTCGAGACTGATTGCCATGGTCTGGTCAAAGCTGAAGTGGAAGGCAAACGCGGTTACTTCGTTGATTGCGTGCCATTAGGTTCCGAGAATGTGGAATAAGGGTAAATCTATGTTGGTGAATTACAGCAACTGCCGACAAGGAACAAGCCATTTATCATAAAAAAAGCCGCGATGAAGCATTTCGCGGCTTTTTTTCATCTATTCTCGCTTTAGACTCAGTCGCATTCGAGATACAATCAAACATATCAAACATATCAAACTCTCATAGTAAAAAATTAATATGAGTCAACTCGGTTCGCTAAGCCCTATTAACAAAGAACAAGTAACACTTGGAAAAGCACTACCTTGGGCTGTTTTTGATGCTTGGGGTAATACTTTGCATGAGGCTGGAACGGTGATCGACCGCCAGGAAGACTTAGACCTGATTATTGAAGACGGTTATTTTGAGGATACTTCTGACGACAACACGGCGAACGATCAAACGCCCTTACCAAAAGCCAGTCAGGCAAACAGCTTTTCTCAACCAGCGCCAAAGTTAGATTCTAAAATAGACCCTGTCTTGGTGAGTAACGCAATCGACAGTAGTAATCCAAATAACACCAGTGACCTCGACAAAGAATCCGTCATTTTGGACTTGGACAGTGTACGTTGGCATGTTGGAGAAACTTTTTTTCTGCAGGTCCACGATAACGCCACCATACGCTATACGGTGCGCCTGATTGGTTTCGTAAAAAACCAATCGATCTTAGTCACTGCCCCTCGTATTGATGGTCGTGGTGCGATTATTCGCGATGGTCAGACTTTCATCGTGCGCGCATTTCCCGGAAAGAAAGCCTACGCTTTTACGGCCTCAGCCTTAAAATCGGTCTATACACCACATCCGTATTTACATCTCTCATACCCTAAAATCGTACGCTGTACTGCAATCCGTCAAAGCTCCCGTGCTAGCGTCAAAATTATTGCATCTCTCAGCGTTGGAGAACCAGAGCAAATAGGCGCTGCGACTTTGACCGATATTAGTATGGGTGGAACATCTGGTCTGCTCAAACGTAGTATAGGAAAAAAAGGAGATAGTGGCGTCATTAAGTTCAAAGTCAATACAGCGGGCGAAGATGCTTACTTGATCATTCCACTTATTATCAGATCCATAGTACAAACAGAAAATTCTGAAGAATTCCGCTATGGATTTGAATTCGTCAATATACCGACGCAATCAAAAATTATTTTATCTTCATTTGTGCATCAAACTTTGGCGGAAATAGAATAAGCTATCTTTAACTGCGCAAAGTTGCATAACCAAGCTACCTTTTTGTGAGGAAAAGCCATGTCTGCACCTCAATACTGTTTTACGCCAACATTAGGCCTTAAATCTTATATGAAACATTCTCGGCTCTATATCTATTTGTGGTGTCTATTGTCAATTGGTAGCCTGACCGCTTGTGGTCGATCAACTGATGAAACAACTACCGTACCAGGTATAAGTGTAAGTTATCAATCACCACCCGTGGTAACGACCAACAATGCAAGTTTTAATGGGCCGCGTTCAAATTATCTGGTCACGACCAATACCGATGGCAGTACGACCGTACAAGATAATGTTGGCAGCGATGGCACGGTAGTTTTAAATAGCAATGTTAAAACCCTGCTATTTTCTGACATCTCTATCAACTTAGATGTCGTGGCGAAAGCGAAAGAAATCAGCACTAAAGATCTTAACTCACTGGTTGAACTTTACATTGCCTATTTTAATCGCGTACCTGATGCAAATGGGCTGAGTTACTGGATCGCACAAATCAAAAATGGTGTGAGTTTAGATAAAATAGGTGAGTCATTTTATGCCGCCGCGATTCTCTATTCTGCCCAAACCGGCTATAGCGCCAACATGACAAATGTTGACTTTGTAAGCATCATCTACAAGAATGTTTTAGGTCGACCAAGTCCTGATAAAGAAGGATTGGATTATTGGACTGCCAGTCTCGCTAGTGGAAAAGAGACCCGTGGAACCTTAGTACTTTCCATTTTGAACGCAGCACACACCTATAGTGGTGATCCTACTTATGGTTGGGTAGCACAACTACTGGATAACAAAAATACTGTTGGAAAAAGTTTTTCAATCACCCAAGGCATTAGCTACATCAACCCTGCTGACTCCATCAGCAAAGGGATGGCGATAGCTGCGACTGTCACCTCAACTGACATTAGCGTTGCGCAAGGACTCATCGGTTCATTGATCGGGACGAGCGGCGGCAACTCAGGATTACCTAGCGCACCGCAAGCCTCACGCTTTTTGCAGCAAGCGACATTCGGTGCAAGCACCACCTCGATCAATTCATTGACTGCGGTCGGTTATGAAAATTGGATAAACACCCAGTTTTCTATTTCACAAACACTCCATCGCAACTACATGGATCAAGTTGCTGCTGGTCTGAGCACTGGCCAAAGCGGTCTCAATCAAAATCATTTCTTTGAATCCTTTTGGCAGCAGGCAATCAATTCGGATGACCAGCTGCGCCAGCGCGTCACATTTGCGCTCTCTCAAATTTTGGTAATTTCATTCCAAGATAGTGGCGTTGCAAACTATCCAAGAGGAGTCGCAGCTTATTACGACACTCTAGGACAACATGCTTTTGGCAATTTCCGCACACTCTTGGAGGCAGTCAGCCTGCATCCCATGATGGGCACTTACTTAACTTCAATCCGTAATCAAAAAGAATCTGGCACTCGTGTACCAGACGAAAACTATGCACGCGAGGTTATGCAATTGTTTACGATAGGCTTGTATAAACTCAACCCTGACGGAAGTTATGCATTAGAAAATGGGAAACCAGTCGAAACTTACGGTAATGATGACATCGCAGGGCTGGCAAAAGTATTTACTGGCTGGAGCTGGGCAGGTCCTGACAAATCTAGTACACGTTTTTTTGGTGGCAATGCCGACGCAAATCGCGACTGGATGCCAATGCAAAGCTATCCAGCTTATCACTCCACTAGTGTCAAACAGTTTTTAGGTGTCAGTATCGCCGCGCAGAGCACTGCAAACCCAGAAGCCAGCTTAAAAACTGCTTTGGATACTCTGTTCAATCATCAAAATGTTGGTCCGTTTATTGGCAAGCAATTGATCCAGCGATTAGTTACCAGCAACCCGAGTCCGCAATACGTATCTCGCGTCAGCGCCGCTTTCGCGAATAACGGGCAAGGTGTACGGGGTGATATGAAGGCAGTCATCAAGGCAGTTTTACTAGATACTGAAGCACGTAATAATCCAATTTTGACTAATGTTGGTGTTGGTAAATTACGTGAACCCGTTTTACGTCTTTCTAACTGGTTACGAGCAAGTAATGCAAAATCAGCTTCGGGGTTTTTCCGTATCACAAGTTTGGACGATCCGTTAACAGGCTTGGCACAAACACCAATGCGATCACCAACGGTCTTCAATTTCTTTCGTCCCGGATATGTACCTCCCAATTCAGAAATAGCCAATGCACAGCTCGTTTCACCTGAGATGCAAATTACCGCGGAGACTTCCGTGGTTGGCTATTTAAACTTACTACGAGATGCAATTCCCAACGGAATCGGAACATCGCGTGATACCAAAGGTGACTATTCTTCGTTGACGTCATTAGCGACTACGCCAGAGTCATTGGTCGACCAAGTCAATTTGCTGCTGATGGCAAACCAGATGAGCAGTAACTTACGTTCGCAGATTTTGGCTGGCGTTAATTCAATCGCTATTCCAAGCAGCACGCAAAGCGCCATTGATACCGCGAAACTAAATCGCGTCTATATGAGCATCTATTTAACAATGGCGTCACCAGAATATCTGGTACAGAAATAAGGAGCATCTCATGTCCAAACTTAATGCTTCTCGTCGAGAATTTTTACGACTTTCTTCACTACTTAGCTCCGCTGGCGCACTAGGGGTGGCATCACCATTTGCACTTAATCTTGCCACAATGAGCTCTGCAGCAGCACAAACTAGCGTGGGCGACTATAAGGCGATTGTTTGCTTATTCTTGTACGGAGCGAACGACCATGCCAACACGGTATTAGCAACGGACTCCACTTCTTGGACACAGTATCAAACTGTGAGAACGACGAATGAGGCAGGTTCAATTGCTTTGCCAGCGATTGGGGCTAACGGTGGCGTTATACCTATTGTTAGCAACACCACTCAGGCGGGACGCAGTTTTGCCTTGCATCCTAGTATGACTGAACTTAAAACATTATTCGATGCTGGTCGCGCCGCCATTATTTCCAACGTCGGCCCGCTGGTTATGCCGACTACCCTAGAGCAATACAAAGCGGGCAGTGTTAAATTACCGCCGAAATTATTTTCACACAACGATCAGCAGTCGCTCTGGCAGGCGTATGCGCCTGAAGGTGCTAGCTATGGCTGGGGTGGACGCATGGGTGACCTGCTCGCGGCAAACAATAGCAACCCAGTATTCACCGCAATATCTGCATCAGGGAATGCCGTTTTCCTGTCTGGGCGGAATGTCATCCAATATCAGGTTGGATCGTCTGGAGCAGTACCAATCGCTGGCCTGAGTGGCAGTCTATTTGGCTCTGCGACAGCAGGATCGACTTTACGCAACATCATCAGCGGCGACACATCAAACTATTTCCAAAAAGAGCATGCCGCGGTGACGAGTCGTGCCATTAATGCGCAGAGCTTACTCAGTCCTGCTATGGCGGCAGCTGGTGGCAACGGAGTTCCGAACCCGAGCCAATACACTAATCCAAATACAGGTGCGCTAGCAAATAATGCCCTCGCGATTCAATTACAAACGGTTGCTAGGATCATTGCAGGCAGGAGCACATTAGGCGCAAAGCGTCAGGTTTTTTTTGTTAGCATGGGCGGCTTTGATACGCATGATGCACAACGCACAGCACAGGCAGATTTACTCGCACGAGTATCGCATGCGATTGCCTATTTTGATACCACCATGGGCAATCTAGTCGGCAGTAACATGCGTAATCAAGTAACGCTTTTCACTGCATCCGACTTTGGCCGCACCTTCACAAGCAACGGCGATGGCACCGACCATGGTTGGGGCTCACATCACTTCATCGTCGGCGGTGCGGTTAAAGGCAAAGACATTTATGGCACTTTCCCTGTGACTGGCCTCAAGCATAGCCAAGACGTAGGATCTGGAAGCTTGTTACCCCAATTTTCAGTCGATCAATATGGGGCAACTCTGGCAAATTGGTTCGGCCTTAGTAACACGCAGATTAATGATGTTTTCCCCAACATTGTTAACTTCAGCAATCGCAATTTAGGTTTTATGGGTTAAATATGTAAAAAAGCGATGCATTTTTTATGTGCATCGCTCTTCTAGTGTCGAATCTTATGATTATCTACATCAAGCTTTCGGCAAAGTGACACCTACTTGTCCTTGGTATTTACCACCGCGATCCTTGTAAGAAGTTTCACAAATTTCATCGCTCTCAAAGAACAATACTTGGGCGCAGCCCTCACCCGCGTAGATCTTGGCTGGCAAAGGTGTCGTATTGGAAAACTCCAAAGTAACGTAGCCTTCCCACTCAGGCTCAAATGGCGTGACATTCACGATAATGCCACAGCGCGCGTAAGTGGATTTACCAAGGCAAATCGTCAATACGCTACGTGGGATACGGAAATATTCTATGGTACGTGCCAAGGCAAAAGAATTCGGCGGAATAATACAAACATCACCTTTGAAATCAACAAAGGATTTCTCATCAAAATTCTTAGGGTCAACGATGGTGCTGTTGATGTTGGTAAAAATTTTGAATTCATCAGCGCAACGTATATCGTAACCGTACGATGATGTGCCATAGCTGACGATCTTCTGTCCATTTTCCTGACGTACTTGACCGGGCGCAAACGGCTCTATCATCCCATGTTGCTCAGCCATTCGACGTATCCACTTATCCGATTTAATGCTCATTCTTGCTCCTGCCTAGTTTGATTCCGGGTTTGATTCTAATTTAGCCGAAATTCTACGCGAAAACCTCTTGAAAATCTGATAAAAGCGATTTCGAAACCCGGTTTTCTATCGCTTTTTTTCGATATCTTGCAGGAAAATCCTAATATCGATGTTACAAATCAAAAATAGGCTCAATTCACTGATTTAGGCTGAACTAGCTGAGGTGCCAGCTTGCATCTGATTCGTCATTTGCTGTTTGCCGATATCGATGCGATTCTCCGGCGCCAATACCACCTTATTTTTAATCGCGGTCATTTCTGCCAAAATAGAAATCGCTATTTCAGCTGGTGTTTTACTGCCTATAAATATACCAATTGGGCCGTGCAATTTTTGCACCTGGGTTTCACTAAGATCGAATTCTAACAAGCGCTCTCTACGTTTGGCATTATTGGCACGCGAACCAATTGCGCCGACATAAAATGCGGGGGACTTCAATGCTTCTATCAATGCCATGTCATCTAGCTTGGGATCGTGGGTTAATGCCACAACTGCGCTACGCCCATCAAGTTGCATTGCCAATACGGTGTCATCAGGCATCTCATGCACCAAACGTACACCATCAACTTGCCAGCCTTGCTGGTATTCTTCACGAGGATCGCACACCGTAACCTGGTAGTCCATACCCAACGCTATTGTTGCTAAGAACCTAGATAACTGTCCCGCACCGATGATCAATAAACGCCAGCGCGGTCCATGAATATTGATTAACTCCTGATCATTAAGCGTCAATACATCATCTGCTTGTGCGGTATTTAAAATTACTGCCCCTGTTTCAATATCCACATGGCGCGCCACCAATTCATGACGTCCCAGTCTTACTAACAATTCACTGATCTTACTATCAAGTGTCAAAGGTTCAATCAGCAACTGTATCGTTCCACCGCATGGCAAACCAAAACGATGTGCCTCATCTGCGGTAATCCCATAGCTAATAAGCTCAGGACATCTACGTTGAAATCCTCGTTCTTGTACACTAGCAATCAAGTCATCTTCTATACAGCCGCCGGAGACTGAACCAACAACTTGTCCGCCCTCACCTAGCACCAGCATCGAGCCTTCAGGACGTGGACTAGAACCCCAGGTTTTTACCACTGTCACCAACTCGCAGGCTTGTCCAGCATAGAGCCAGCGCTCGCACATCTTAAGTACTTCCAAATCTTGGCTATCCATATTTAATCAATCTCAACAAAGCGCTGCACGGTTTGACCATCCACTTCAATCGACTCAAAAAATACTGCACGTGGACGAGTCCAAAGACTACCATCTGCGGCACTATAAACGATCACAGGACTCAAATCTGACTCTTGTGTTGCCTCACACACCAATTGATAAATGCCGCCTTTGTAATGTCGAAAACGCTGATTCTGCTTCATCTCGAAACCTTTATGTTAACTCGCTATTCTAAGCGCTCTATTACTTACTTTAAATTCTCACTATATGCTGCTCAAATAGGCTGGTACTTTCGCCGCGGCTAAGCGATTAATACTAACAAACAGGGAAGGATGTACTTGGCCTAGTACATATTGCTGTTTCAGATGAGATTCAATATGCAGCAATAAGTTCGCCGCCACTTCAGCATCCGCTTCGGCTCTATGCGCCTGCCCTTTAAATCGTAATCCAAGTTGGGACGCTATTCTACCCAATGCATAACTAGGCAAACCCGGCAAGACGCGACGCGCCAACTTAACTGAACAAATCGCGGCTTGATGCTGAGACGCTAAGCCCAACGCACGCGCCTCTGCCAATAAAAATTTCTCATCGAAACTAGCATTATGCGCAGCCAAATAATCATTGCCTATAAAAGCCAGTAACTCTGGCAGCACTTCAGTCACTGGTGGCGCTTTGTTCACCATCGCTTGTGTAATACCGGTTAATTGCGTAATGAATGCAGGGATATGCGCATTGCAATTAACTAGAGACACGAACCGATCAACGATTTCACCTTGCTGTATACGTATGGCGGCGACTTCCGTAATTCTCGCACCCTGTTCTGGACTCATACCCGTGGTTTCAAAGTCCAGCATAATGATAGAAGGTAAATCAGCAAAACAAGTTTGTGGGTTTTCTGCGAGTGAGCGACTTAACATTAAATAACAACCTCTTTTTAATTGCCTATGCTTCTTATTGTAAACTGAGTTACCTATTTTTTGAGTTTCTCGATTCTTTCACAAGAGTGGTTTTTTCTACCAACTTACTTCACCATCGACGACAAAACTTTCCCAGCATCGTAAACTCAAACAACCATCCCTATTTTGCTGCGCACCTGTTTTCCCATGCTCAAATCTTTACGACTCAATTGGCTGCAACGCTATTCATTAAAGAACATCATTCCACCTCATGATCTCTTACGCGACTTTGTGTATCGTCGCCTATGGCTGTCTATACTCATTAGCTCGTTTGGCGCTCAAATTACTTTGCTGGCACTGCCGCTGACGGCAGCGGTGTTACTTTATGCAAGTCCAACCCAAATGGGTTTGCTGACCTTTATGGAAATTTCCCCTTATGTCCTACTGTCGCTGCCGTCTGGTGTTTGGTTGGATAGAGTCAGAAAATTACCCGTGTACATCGCGGGGGAAGTTGCGATTTCCTTAGCGGTAGCCAGCGTTCCCATAGCTTGGTGGCTAGGCTTTTTGGATATGACTTGGCTTTACGTAGTTGGTTTTCTTATAGGTGCGGTCAATACAACCGCTGGCACGGCTGCGCAAATCGTATTAACGCAGATTGTGCCGCGTGATCGATTAGTTGAGGCACATGCCAAGAATGCCTTGGCCAGCTCTGGTTCCGAAGTCGCAGGGCCTGCTACCGCAGGAGCATTAATCAAATTATTGGGAGCGCCTCTAGCCTTGTTTGCCGACGCCTTCTTACTTTTACTCTCAGCTACCATCTTAAGAAAAATCAAGATCCACGAAGTACGCGAACTAGCAGAAGACGCCAATTTTTGGCGCGACTTAAAAGAAGGTTTGCAATTCGTCATTAACAATAAAATTTTGGTCGCACTAGCACTCACTGTCGGCACTTGGCAACTCGCCTATAACGCCGCCTTGGTCGTACAAATTTTATTTGCCACACGAATCTTGGGCTTATCAGAACATGCGGTTGGCTTAAGTTATGTATGCATGGGAATAGGCACAATTCTAGCGAGCATAGTCGGTAGCAGAGTTAGTCGCAAACTAGGCCCCGGTGTTTGTATGGTGACGGGTATCGCCATTTGCGGCATAGGATGGGGCTTACTTGCAATAGCGCCCAACAATCTATTCGGGGTACTTGCCTTTGCACTAATGCTTATGTGTTACGCTGTTGGTGGCGTTTTTATCTTCATTAACTTTCTAGCCTTACGCCAGGCAGTCACGCCGGAAGCTTTATTGGGTCGCACTACCAGTACCATGCGTTGGTTGACTCTAATCCCGGCAGGTCCTGGCGCACTGCTAGGTGGCTGGTTAGGGGAACATTTTGGCCTACGTTATACCCTGGGTTTTTCTTGCATTTGTGCACTGATTCTAGCGGGCCTTGCCTGGCGTAGTCCTACAATACGTGCGATAAAATCCATCCCAAAACTCTGAACCTATCAAAATTTTGCATACCAACCACAAATACTATAAAACCCCTATGTAAATTTATACTTATTCGCATTTTTTTAAAGAAAGACGGGATAATGCGCTGCACCGTTCGAGCTCTGCTTTGTTTTTGAGCTTAAGCGAAAAACAACTATTACGCGAGACGTTTCAGAAAGAACAGCATGCCACCATCACCCGCCTCAGCTAACTTTAAACCCTACATTCCTGATTCGTCGAGTCTACCTGAATTTACATTACGCGCCTTAATCATGGGAACCATACTGGGTATGGTGTTTGGCGCGTCCTCCTTATATCTGGTACTTAAAGTTGGTTTAACCGTCAGCGCATCCATTCCGGTCGCGGTAATCGCCATTACTTTATTTAGGCTGACACATAAGCTCGGTGGCAAAGACTCGAGCATCTTAGAGAACAGTATTGCGCAAACGGCGGGATCAGCCGGTGAATCACTGGCTTTTGGATTAGGCGTGACCATGCCTGCGATCCTGATTTTGGGTTTCGATCTAGAGATTTATCGCGTCATGCTGGTGGCAGTATTGGGTGGTTTACTCGGCGTATTACTGATGATTCCTATGCGCCGTACCATGATTATCGAAAAACATCATGAACTAAAGTATCCCGAAGGTACCGCTTGTGCGGAAGTCTTAAAAGCAGCTGCAAATGATAGTTCACGTGAAGCAGCAGGCGAATCTGGCAATCCCAACGCACAAGCAGACGCTAATCGTCGCGCCAAAATTATTTTTGGCGGCTTCTTCATTGGTCTCGTCTATAAAGTTGGCAATATTGCTTTAAAAGGCTGGAAGGACACCGTTGACTTCGTATTTTCTGCTCCGTTAAAAGGCGGCTCTATCGGCACCGAGATTTCGCCAGAACTGCTTGGCGTTGGCTACATTATAGGCCCGCGCATCGCCGCGATTATGGCGGCTGGCGGCGTAATGTCGTATATGTTGCTTATCCCTCTTATCAAGTTCTTTGGCGATGGTTTGCTAACGCCATTAGCACCGGCGACTAAGCTGATTAGCGCAATGAGTCCAAACGAGATTCGTGGCGCCTATGTGCTATACATCGGCGCTGGCGCTGTCGCGACTGGTGGTCTAATCAGCCTGGCACGCGCCCTGCCCTTGATCTGGCGCAGTCTAGCGGCAGGTTTATCTGGCATAGGCAAGAGCAATTCCAAAATAGCCTCAACAAACACAGATGTCCCACGCACAGAACAAAGTATCGCCATAAAATGGGTTGTGTTAGGCGCACTGGCAATTATCACTGTCATTACCGTTGCGACACCTCTGCATATGAACTTGCTCGGCGCCATTTTGATTCTGGTGTTTGGTTTTTTATTTGCGACCGTTTCTTCGCAATTGACAGGCCAGATTGGGCAATCGTCCAATCCCATTTCCGGCATGACCGTCGCCACGCTTCTATTTACCTGTCTGATTTTTTTATTGATGGGCTGGGTAGGCGGCCAATACTATGTAACGGCTTTATCAATCGGTGCCATTGTCTGTATCGCTTCCAGCGTTGCGGGTTGCACTTCGCAAGATTTAAAAACCGGCTACCTAGTTGGATCCACTCCACGCTTCCAACAATACGCGATCTTGATCGGTGTATTTTGCTCAGCCTTAATTTTAGGGCCGATTCTATTGAAGCTGAACGATGCTAGCACGGTCTATGTCCCCATCGCGCAAATAGCACTGGGGTTGAGCACCGACGCCAGCAAACTCAATGAAACGATGCAATTACAAGGGCCGCAAGCAACTCAAGACAGCGCGCAATACAAAGTGTGGAATAAGAACGATACACTAGGTGCACCTGCGGGGAAATATCTCGTTGACCAAAACGGCAAAGCTGTTTATCTGATCGATCCGGGTATTAATGGGACACATACCAAGCGACCGGATGGTTCCGAAGTCAAAAAATATGATGCGCCAAAAGCGGTACTGATTTCTTATATCATCAAGGGCATACTTGATGGCGAACTCCCTTGGGCATTAGTCTTATTTGGCGTCATTATCGCGTTGGTGTTGGAAATGTCCGGCATTCCTTCGCTCGCTTTTGCTGTCGGAGTCTATTTACCGCTAGCATCCTCCGCTCCGCTATTTATTGGAGGCATGATACGTTGGCTGGTTGATCTGAGAAATAACCGTTTGGAGAAAAATCAGCATTTGAACGAAGAAGAGAAACAAGCAGCAGGCGACCGTAGTGAAGGAGTACTGCTATCATCGGGTTATATTGCAGGTGGCGCATTGGCAGGCATTGTGATCGCCTTCTGTGCTGGTATCATGACCGACTTTGATAAGAAAATCGGTGATTGGGCGCAAGCAAATAATCCTTTCTTTGAAGGTCTGCATGCGGATGGCTTGTCTCTGATTCCATTTATCCTGATTGCGTTTATTCTTTATAAGGTTGGCAGAGAAAAAGCTAGCTTGCAAAAGAAAAATTAAGCCAATATTCATTAATTGGTGGCATACAACGAGCCAGTACGCCACTCAATTTATTTCTGAAACTGCAAAAGAACTAATTCCCAATTATGAGCAAGACACCCATCCTCGATTCTAAGCAACAAACAGTAGCAATTGGCGACATCATTCGTGTCACCACCTTGAGCAAGCAATTCATTAAAAGCTTTCCAGAGGATGAAAGAATTCTCATTGAATCGATGATAGGCAATTTTTTTAAAATCATTGCCATTGATGAAGAAGGTCAAGCTTGTATCATGCGCGAATGGCATGATGAGCGTGGGCAATTACAAACCCATGTGATTGCTTTGGATTCTGAAGAAATGGAGAAGGTCTAAGTTTTTTTGTTGCAGTGAGCTCGCAACATCAGCTTGCGTTACATTTAACGCAAGCTTGTGAAAAGATTTGCCGCAATTAAACTTTATTTACGAAAAATTTCAGGACGTGACTTATTACGTGTTTCGTACACGATCTTAGCATCCTGCATAGCACGTTCTTGAGTACGCATTTCTTCGTGGTCGTCATGCGGACTAAAATAATCTGCCGCCTGAGCACGCATCACGTATTTGATAGCCGCTTCGTCGTTGATCTTATACATCTCAGTCAACAAAGTGGTAACTTCATCTAAATATTCTTCATAAGTCATAAACTTTTCCATATTTTCCTCTTATCAGTTACCTAAAACATCGCGAATTCGTTTGAACGGACGACATCTTACACTGCTTCCCCATCACCAATAAAAAAGCTGGTACCACTACAGTGGAAACCAGCTTTCATAAATTACGTTTTGCTATTCCAATGAACAATTAACTAAGCAGAATCTGAGCTTAATGTGTAATCACTTCTCGTATTGTTGCAGCTAATTCTTCTGCGACAAACTTAGCAACATAAGCATCAGCACCAACACTGCGTACGTGATCTTCATTTGTGGTACCAGACAAGGACGAATGAATAATTACCGGGACCATTTTGAAGCGATCATCTTGTTTGATATTGCGCGTCAAAGTAAATCCATCCATTTCTGGCATTTCCAGATCGGTTAACACCAGGCCGACTTTATCACGTATGGTCTTGCCTTCAGCCGTCGCTGCTGAATGCATAGCTTGTAATTTTTCCCAAGCTTCTTTACCTGTTTTGCACATAATAAACGGTGCACCAATAGCTTCTAAAGCTTGACCGATCAATCCGCGTGCGACCGCAGAATCATCTGCCGCCAAGATGACTGCACCGGGTTTAATTTTTAATTTCGCACCTATGGTATCGGAATCAACATCTTTCGTATCTTTAGGGGCAATCTGGCGCAGGATTTGTTCCACATCCAATACTTGAGCCAATCGTGTCTCTTCTGAGTCGCCATCAAGTCGTGCGATACTCGTCACTAAGCCGCCAGCAGCACTCGATTCTGCAGACAAAACATGGCGCCAGTCCAAGCGTACAATTTCCTCTACAGATTCGACAGCAAATCCTTGCGTAGAACGAGCAAATTCTGTAACTAGCATGATATTCAAGCCTGTTGATGGTTTGCGCCCTACCACGGAGGGCAGATCAATTACAGGGATAATCTGTCCACGTAGATTAACCACGCCTAAATTATGAGGCAAAGCCCCTGCCACTGAAGTTATTTCTGGCATTGCAACAATTTCACGTACCTTAAATACATTAATTCCAAATAACTCAGAGCGTTCATTGACTGCATCTGTACCTAATCTGAACAACAATAGTTCGAACTTATTTGAACTGATCAAGTTGGTACGTTCATCAACTTCATGTTGTACAGTGCTCATATTTATATCCTCATTGTGAGTGAATTGTCAGGAGCAGTAAGAACTCACCACTCCATCACCAACGCGTATTTACTGTTAAAAATTAAGAAAACCACACTCTAAAACCAAAGTCTTTTCTTATTATGCTACTTTTTTCTGAGTAAACACTAATTTCCCATCTGAAATATTTGTTTTTTTCAATGCAGTAGCAAAAATGCGCCGACAAGCAACAAGAACAAAAGAAAAAATCCTCTTGCGCCCGTATTCTGCCAGCACATCAATTACTAATCTAGATGCCTAGCAGATACTTACTTGATTACTTTATAGCATGGTGTGTATACGGTGCCCGGCAGTTTCATACGGCTTTGCTCTACGAACGATGTCAACAAAATGTCCATTGCATGCATAATCTCCGGATCACCACTAATCTCAAAATGCCCATACTTTTCAATTGCACGTATGCCTTGGTCTTTCACATTACCAGCGACCACACCGGAAAAAGCACGACGTAAATTGGCAGCCAATAAGTGCGACGCTTGTTGCTTATGCAGCTCCAAGCCCTTCATATTAGCGTGAGTCGGCTCAAATGGATGTTGAAACTCAGCATCAATTTTTAACAACCAATTGAAGTAGTAGGCATCACCACGCGCTTTTCTAAATGCACGAACGCTTTTTATTCCGTCTTGCATTTCACGAGCAACTGCTACCGGGTCATCAATGATGATCTTGTACTTACTTTGTGCTTCCGCTCCCAAAGTCAAACCGATAAATTGGTCGATTTGCTTAAAATAATCAGATGCGACAGCGGGACCGGTGAAGACCACAGGGAATGGCAACTGCGCATTATCAGGATGCAGCAAAATACCAAGCAAATACAAGATTTCTTCTGCCGTTCCTGCGCCGCCAGGAAATACCACAATACCGTGAGACATACGCACAAATGCTTCCAGGCGTTTTTCAATATCTGGCAAAATCACCAAATCGTTCACAATTGGATTTGGCGCTTCGGCTGCGATAATGCCAGGTTCAGAAATACCAATATAGCGACCGTTATCGATACGCTGCTTAGCGTGGCCTATCGTGGCTCCCTTCATCGGACCTTTCATTGCGCCAGGACCACAACCTGTACAAATATCCATAGCACGCAAGCCGAGGTGATAACCCACTAATTTAGTGTAATCATATTCAGCGCCAGAAATAGAATGCCCTCCCCAACACACGACTAAATTAGGGCTTATTTGCGGCTGCAATAAATTAGCATTGCGCAAAATATGGAAAACTGCATCGGTGATGCCTTCAGTCGACTCAATATTGATGTGCTCATTCTTAATAATCTCACCGTGGATAAACAGAATGTCACGCAAGACTGCGAACAAATGCTCTTGTATACCTTTAATCATTACTCCATCAACAAAGGCGCTAGCTGGGGCATTTTTTACATCCAGCTTAATACCACGCTCACGCTGCACAATACTGATCTCAAACGCTTTATAACGCTCCAATAACTCCTTACCGTCGTCCAATCCACTACCGCAATTGAGTACCGCTAAAGCACAACTACGAAACAACTGATACAAACTACCGTGACTGGTGTCGCGCAATCGGGCGACCTCTGCTTTTGACAAAACTTCTAAGTGCCCTTCTGGCGCAATTTGGGTATCCATTACTGCATACTGCATATACTTACTCCTTATTGTTTTCTTTGTTTATCTACATTTCTTTTCTCTTCTTACGATTGATCAGTATCCCCTCTGGATAGAAATATTTCAAGATGGCAATTTCAAAATTGTCTCGTATTAGAGTGTGCAATCAAACAACATAGTGCAAACACCCCAGAAAACAAAAAAACCGACACATGGTCGGTTTTTCTTTGTAAGGCACAAATACGAATTAGCGCAAATCAAAGACAGCCATAGATTCAACGTGAGACGTATGGGGGAACATATTGACCACACCTGTCTTAGTCATCGTATAGCCCGCTTCATTGACCAGCATGCCTGCATCGCGCGCCAAAGTCGATGGACTGCAGGAAACATAAACGATACGTTTAGGCCGCAATTCTGGCGCAATATTCCCAAGATCGATCAAAGCCTGACAAACCGCCATTGCACCATCACGCGGAGGGTCAATCAAGAAACGATCGAACTTACCTAGAGCCACGAAATCTTCTGCTTTTGCCTCAAATAGATTACGTGTCGCAAACGAAGTTTTTGCGTCCAGACCATTGGCACGTGCATTGTCTAAAGCACGCTCAGTAAGCGCAGCACTACCTTCGATGCCGACAACTTCACGCGCCAAAGTAGCGATGGGCAAAGTAAAATTACCCAAGCCACAAAACAAATCCAAAATACGTTCATCTTTTTGCACATCTAAAAGACCTAAAGCACGCGCGACCAAGACCCGGTTTATATGATGGTTGACTTGAGTAAAGTCTGTCGGTTTAAACGGCATTTTCACGCCAAATTCAGGCAATAAATAGTGTAAGTCTGACGATTCGGGATAATACGGTGTTGCGCTATCCGGGCCAGCAGTCTGCAACCACCATTGCACATTATGCTGATCGGCAAAAGCCTTCAATTTCACGTCGTCGCCAGGTCCAAGCGGTTGCATGATACGCAAAACCATCGCAGTCACATTTTCACCGATAGCCAATTCGATTTGCGGCAAGGCTTCGATAATAGTCAATGACGTGATCAAGTCCCGCAATGGCATCAACATTTTGGATATATGTGGTGGCAAAATTTCGCAGGTTTCCATATTCGCGACATATCGCGATTTTCTTTCGTGGAAACCGACCAAAACGATGCCTTTTTTATGCACATTGCGTACAGATAAACGAGCGCGATAGCGGTAACCCCAAGTTGGGCCATAGATAGGCCGCATTACCATTTCAGATTTAACTTTTCCGATGTGAACCAAATTGTCTTCTAACAGACGCTGCTTCATTGCAACTTGCGCATTCGCGTCCAGGTGCTGCATAGAACAACCGCCACAGACACCGAAGTGTGGACACTTAGGCGTCACGCGTTGTGACGATTCTTTAACCAAGGCACCCATAGTCGCAGCTTCCCAACTCGGCTTTTTACGGTAAGTATTAAAGCCAACGACTTCGCCCGGCAAAGCGCCTTCAACAAACACAACTTTACCAGGCGAGCCATCTTCATTTTCAAGATGACCAACACCGCGCGCGTCCATGTCTAAGGAACGGATATTCAGAGTATTCATGTTAGATGAGGCGAGAGACGAAAGCTCCGCCTTAGGAAATTAGATTCAAGAGAATCTCGCATTATACCGTCAACACACGCTCAAGTTCTACCAAAGCACGTCGACTATTGATCGCCATCGATACCTGCTGACGATTATTGATATGAGTAACGGGCAATTACAATCTAGACATTGGGAAATTCAAAATTAGTTAAAAAAAACGCTATTACAACAAAGCATCACGCTCAACACCACGCGACGCGAAGCTACGTTTCAATTTAATTAAAGCCTCCTGCTGAATTTGACGTACACGTTCACGTGTTATCCCCATTTCATCTGCCAAAGTTTCAAGCGTGACTGGATCATCGTTATCCAAACCGAAACGACGCATGATCACAATCCGCTGCTTATCTGGCAATTTTGACAGCCAGTCTCTGACCAGAACCGTCACTTCGTGATGCTCTGCTTGGGTATCTGGCGCATGATCAGTATCACCCGGCAACATATCCAACAAACTACTCTGAGGATCACCATCTAATGGCGTGTCCAAAGACATCGCATGTTCAGATAATGCCAAAATATCTTGCACCTCATCTATAGGTCGACTAACCAGATGCGCAATATCGTCTATTGTCGCGTCTTTTCCATCTCGTTGCTGCGATTCGAGATGATACTTTGCCCTCAAAATTTGATTCAGCTCTCGGACCACGTGAACAGGCAAACGTATGGTACGCGCCTGATTCATAATCGCCCGCTCTATACTCTGACGTATCCACCAAGTTGCGTAAGTAGAAAAGCGAAAACCCCGTTCTGGCTCGAACTTATCGATCGCGTGCATCAAGCCCAAATTACCTTCTTCTATCATATCCAACAAGGCAACGCCACGATTGATATAGTGCTTGGCGATAGAAACGACGAGACGTAAATTGTGCTCAATCATTTTTTGTCGAGCCTCGAAATCGCCCTGTTTCGCTAAGGTGGCAAAATGTAATTCTTCAGCAGCGCAAAACAAAGGGCGCGTGCCTATTTGATTCAAATAATGTTGTGTCGTATCTGTCGATAATTCTGCGGCAAGGATATTCTTAATTTCATCAATAGGCGCAATGGCGGCTGACGGTAACTCATCCTTTTTTTCTCCATCCTCAGCATCATGGTCACTTTCATCAACAAACTCACGACTCTCGTCTGACTCTTCAACTTCATTAAGAAACACATCATTGGGATCATTCGCTAAGGCGATTGCGCCATCATCAGTATTTGCTTGCTTAGAGTGCGTTTGCTTTGAATTCTTGGTCATAATTTAGCTTTGAATTTTAACTTTAAGCCTGCCTAAAAATTTTACGTATAACAGATGACAAAATAATCAACTAGCGAGCTGGCAATAATTTCATAGGGTCAATCGGCTTACCTGCTTGACGAATTTCGAAATGCAATTTAACCACATCGCTATCTGAATTCCCCATTTCGGCGATTTTTTGCCCCTTGTTTACAGACTGGCCTTCCTTAACCAAATTAACTTTATTATGAGCATAAGCAGACAAATAATTATTCGCATGTTTAATAATCAGCATATTGCCATAACCACGCATTGCCCCGCCTTCATAGATCACTTTCCCAGCGGCGACGGCGACCACGTCCTGACCAAGTTTGCCGCTCAAGTCAACGCCTTTATTTTTTTGGTCGTCAAACGTCGCGGTTAATTTTGCATCGGCTGGCCAGATCCAATCAATAACTTCAGCGCTAGGCGCCACCACAATTGGTTTTTCAACAGACTTAACAGGCGCCGATTCATTTTTTTGCACTACCGGCGCGGTCGTCGGGCTGCTGTCTGCCAACTTTTGCAATTCCGCCAGATTGCTCTCGGAGTATTGACGCTTATCGCCTCTAGGCACGCTTTTGTTCGTTGAAGGATTGACTGGTGTCAGGCTACGGATCTCCACCCCTGATGTGCTGGAAATAGGTGTTGCTTTAGCTACTGAGCTACCTTCGGGCGGCCCTATCCATAAAACTTGATCTACTTTGATATCATTTGGGTTGCGCAAGTTGTTCCAAGCGACCAAATCACTATAGCTTTGACCATGATCAAAAGCGATACGCAGCAAAGTATCGCCACGCTTTACTATGTAGCTTGGTCGAACCTCTGGCTCTTTCACAATAGGTGCAACTACAACTGGCTTAACTGTTGGCACTGGTACATCGGTGCTACGTTCAATCACTGGCGCATTATTCGGTACCGAAGTACATGCTGTGGCCAAAGCCAGTAGCACAAGTATTCCGTATTTTCTTAATAGACAACTTTGCTTCATAAACGTTTCTTATTCAAATTAAATTAAAGCGGAAAGATCAGAACTTAATCAACTACGAGTGGATGATAGCAAAATCCAGAGTCGGCTTTTCAAACTATTCCCTGATGTAAAGGCACGAAGTGACATTGCTCCAACATCGCGCTATTCCATTCATTTTGTCCCACACGTTCGATCAATTGTAGTGCCTGATGGCGCCCACCTACTGGTGCGATCAATCGGCCGCCGACAGCCAACTGCAGCAATAGCGCGTGTGGCACTTCCATGCCTGCAGCAGCCAATATAATACCGTCAAATGGCGCAACTTGTGGCAAACCTAGCATGCCATCTCCATAATGCAGCCGGATATTGGGAATTCTCAAGGGACGCAAGTTAGTCTTTGCAAGTTCGTGCAAAGCTTTGATACGCTCTATTGAAAATACATCTTTCGCTACCAAAGACAAAACTGCTGCTTGGTAACCGCAGCCTGTGCCGATTTCTAAAACTTTCTGCAGATTCTTTCCGTTTCGCATAATCTCAGTCATGCGAGCAACGATATAGGGTTGAGAAATAGTCTGGTGATGACCGATAGGCAAAGATGCATCAATATAGGCCTGACTGGATAGACCAGGTTCAATAAACATATGCCGCGGAATAGCTTCCAGCGCCTCAAGTACAGTTTTATCGTTAACGCCTTGCTGCGCAACCCGCGCCACCATGGCTTGGCGGATCTTTTCTGAGACCATGACCTCAGTTCTGGGTGGGGCACTTAAAATTTGCTTGCCATTATCTCGCGAAATGGGAAAAGTTGAAGATACTTTTGATGGAAAAAACGCGGTAGATCTCAGTGGTGCATGGTTGGCCGCATTTTTTACCGCCGTCTGCGCCATCACCGTCGCTGATTTGTTGGTGGAGTTGATGCGTTGCTCAACTACCGATGCCAAACTTAAAGGAAACCGTTTTTCTTTTGTGGTCATGCCAGATCCGAGGCGAGAGCTTGCATTAGCTTCGTGTTAGTAATATCAATTTGTAACGGCGTCACTGATGCATACCCTTGGGCTGTTACTGCAAAATCTGTCCCTTCACTAGCATCTTTTGCAGCACCCGCTGGCCCTATCCAATAGATGTCGCGACCGCTAGGATCTTGAGCTTTAATTACTGGCTCGGACATATGGCGTTTGCCCAGACGGGCACTAGATACCCCACGAACCTCCGCATAGGCTAAGTTAGGGATATTCACATTTAAAAGAAAAGGACGCGGCAGCGACCCAAAGTCATGCTGTACAATTTCTCTTGCAATACGTGCCGCATCTTCTAGGTGAAGCCACCCTTTCTCAACCTGAGAAAATGCAATCGCAGGAATTCCAAACAGATAGGCTTCAGTAGCGGCAGCAACGGTGCCTGAATACAAAGTATCATCACCCATGTTTTGTCCGTTATTGATACCCGACACCACCAAATCAGGTTTTTCTGGCATCAAAGCGGTTAAAGCCACATGCACACAATCAGAAGGTGTGCCGTTCACAAAATAAAAACCATTTTCCGCTCGGTGCACGGACAATGGTCTATCTAATGTGAGGGCATTGGAGGCGCCGGAGCGATTGCTATCTGGCGCTACGACAGTGATGTCGGCGATATCCGCTAAGGCACGTGCCAGGGCAATTATTCCTGGTGCCAAGTATCCATCATCGTTGCTGATCAAAATTTTCATAGAGTCATTTTACCCGATGACTTCAAGGAAAATCATGCCCTACTCAATTTATTTAAAGGCGTTGGTTTTGCAACGGAATTAGCGATAATAAAGATTGAAAACAAGGTACATACTGTGCCCAAATCGAGACGAATCGATATACATGAAATGTCAAACGCTATCGACCGCATCGCCTAACCAGTAGCGATTAATATCTTTGAGATCCCACGTCGATGCGTCTTCACGTGAGACGATCTTATCTTGTATCCCAGGACCACTGAGATCGAGCAATACTGGCGGAATGTATGCCATCGACTTTGTCGAAAAAAATGCTCTAACTTTCGGCAGCAATAAAGACTTGCCGACCTGCTGTTCAACCACAACACCTAGTCGACCGGAATGCAATTTCACCAGTGTTCCAACAGGGTATATGCCTATACTTCGGATGAATGCTTGAAACACTCTGTCATCGAAATGTCCTTTACTCCACTCAGCCATTTTTTTCAAAGATTCTGCTGGACACCATCCTGCTTTGTATGGGCGGTTCGATGTAATCGCATCATAAACGTCACACACCGCGCCCATTTTTGCATACAAGCTGATCTGCTCACCATTCAAGCCTTTAGGATAGCCACTGCCATCCACTTTTTCATGATGATGAAGGCAAACATCGAGAGCAATTTTTCCGACACCTTTCGCCTCCAATAGCATTTCATAGCCAGCACCCGGATGTTCTTTCACTGAAGTAAATTCTTCCTCTGTCAAACGTCCCGGTTTATTCAAAATTTCTGGTGGTACGGCCATCTTACCGATATCATGTAAAAGTCCTGCTAACCCCGCCTCACGGACTTCTTCGTCACTCAAACCTAATTGGCGCGACAGTGCGATCATCAACGCACATACAGCAACCGAATGCATATAGGTATAATCATCTGCCGTCTTTAAGCGAGCTAATCCTATCAAGGCACCGGGATTCCGCATAACCGAACTGGCAATTTCCTCTACCAACGGCATAGCATGTTCTGCTTCAATGGCATTCCCCATACGTGCTTCGCTGAACATCGAGAATACCGCCGTCTTTGAAGTCCCAACGATTTTTGCGGCGCGTCCAAGCTCCGCGTCCATCGATACTTGTACTACCTGACTATATGGAACGGGAGCTACCACTTGCTTTGGTGTTTCGACTACTACTTCTTTAATAGGCGCTATAGGCTCAGGCGCAGCTTGAATCTCAGGTTCAAGAACATCAACCCCCTTGGCAGTATCAATCCAAGCTTCACGAATTCCCGCTTTTTGGATTTTTTCAATCGTCGCGGCATCCTCAACCAAGAACGATTTTTGCCAAAATGGCGACGACATCCAAGACGCGCAAAGCTCTTTGACATACATCCCTTGACGGATTTGCTCAAATTGAATTTTCTTTAACATACCAGCAACTATCCTTCAATGCGTTGATTACGCTTACAGATACTTTAATGTAACCCAATGCAGCTTGAGACAAGTTGTTTGCCTAAAACGATTAAGTAAGTCCTAGCCCGTATACTAATATATTTCCCAAAATCAATTCTAGGCGTTTTGAAGTTATTTTACATGAGCAATCTGAATCCGCCGAAAAACATAAGTCGCTTGCGATTAATTTTTACGAAGATTTTACTTTTTGCTGATATAGCTCACTAACGAGACGAAGCAATACGGCAGCGCTGTAGACGAACAACAACAGCTTGGTATAAGAATCACTATTTGCGTAACAACTTAAATTCTCGAAATAACGTCTGCATCCTTGCATTTGTAATAAAACTTAAATTATAGGGATGCTCAGCCTTAATAATTTCGAACTGATTAATACAATGCATATGGCTGAGACGGTCCGCAATTTTCCCCCACAAAATAAGTGCTGGTTTTTGCGGCATCTGTGTTAAAGCCGAAAAGATGGTTTCCATAAATACGTCCCAAGCTTTTGCGTCTATCGCAGGTGAAACATGCGCCCTAAATACCAAAGAGGCATTCAACATTAAGAAGCCATGGGACAAAAAATTACGATGTAAATCACTCATGGTTTGTATCATGCCAGAGCCATCGGTTCGAGCGAAGTTGGATACTCGGCTCAAGGACTCTGCATTGAGGTTTTCAATAGACAATAACCCTTCAGCGAGTATTAACATCTTCATGAAATTTCGTAGCGAGGTGGCACGATTAACCGTTTTACTCAAGCCACCTTTAACCTCTATCGACCATAAACTGTCTACTGCGCCGTCCATAAAGCAATAACCGTTGGCACTTAATGCACGTGGATATGGCCCCTCCCCCACCAAGACGTAACGGATTTGATCAAGTGGCACAGAGAAGGCTGCAAAAATCCTTTGCCCATCGGGCAAAAAATCATCTTGCGCTAAATCGGCTAAGTACTTAGGTGACTTGGTTTGCATCAATAGCAATGCGTGACGCAAAGTTGCTTGCCAACTGGGATGCGCAAATCCAAGCGCCTGCTCAAAAAAAGAAGGTAAACTCATCGATGAAGCTTTAGTTTTTGCGCTTACTTCAAGGCCGTTGGGTCGGCACAGGTAATGGCGGAGCAACTGGTACAGCAGGTGGAGCAACAGGACTAACTGCATTGACAGGCACTACTGACGTTACACCTGCATGCGTAGGCACAGGTGGTAAATCGATACGACGGCCGATGCCAGCTTCGGATACCATAATGTGATCGCGATGCACTTCTGATAAAGTGACACCATTCGACAGCGCTTTACCCACACCGATCGTCATCGTTGGCTTACCATCAATCGCAATAATGGCGGCGCTGTCTTTAGCATGAGCAGCGACAATCACACCTTTCAATTGATAGTTACTTGGTGCTGCCTCAGCTATTGCAGACTGTCCAAACAAACTCCCCCATTGTCCTACCGCTGGCTCATAGCTGGCGGTCATTACCGGTGCAGCAATAGGACGAATCTTAGGTTTAAAAATTTGCAAACCCCAATAGCTCAACACAGCGCACAGCAATGCAAACGATGCCACAGTAGCCAACATAGGAAGACGCTTCATATTTCACTCACTTCTCATTCTTTTTTTAATTTATCTAGTTCAATTCCGACTCAATATCTATTGATCATCGAACCAATTGGTTAATCTCAATAATCGGCATCAAGACAGCCAATACGATCAACAATACAACTACCCCCATTGCCAGAATCAATAGAGGCTCCAGCATGCCCGCAATCGTTAAAGCACGACGTTCTAAATCCTGCTCTTGTGCAGACGAAGCGCGCTCCAACATAGCGGGCAATTCGCCAGTCACCTCACCGGCGCGTATCATATGAATCAACATCGGTGGAAAATGCTTATTAACAGACAAAGCCCGCGCCAGACTCACCCCTTCGCGCACGCTATTGGTCGCTTCTTCAACCTGTGCCCGCATCGCGACATTGGATAAGGTTTCACGACTCGTCTGCAAGGCCTTTAAAATTGGCACACCTGACCCCGTTGTGATCGACAAAGTACTGGAAAACCGAGCGGTATTCAAACTGCGTTCGAACTTCCCATACATAGGCGCGTTAAGCAACCAAGTATGCCAACGCATCTTGATTTGTGGATTCCGTAGCGCTTTGCGACAGACAAACACAAGACCGACTATGACTACGGCGACGATCCAACCATAGACACGTACAAAGTCCGAAATCGCCAACATAATCACCGTCAGGATAGGTAACTTTTGCTTGGTATTCGCAAATACCGAAACAATTTGCGGTACCACGTAGGTCAGCAAGAAAATCACAATAGCAAATGCAACGACCGTCACGATTGCGGGATAAGTAAATGCCAGTTTCACTTTTTGCGTTAAGGCATTGCGACGCTCAATATAGTCAGCCAAACGCGACAATACGCGCGATAATTGTCCGATTTGCTCGCCCGAAGCGACCAGCGCGCAATAGATATCGGCGAAATCATGTTGATGCTGCTTTAAGGCATCCGATAAAGAAGAGCCCGCCAAAATTTCAGACCGAACGGATGCGATCAGATCACGTATGTACACACGTTCGGCTTGTTCCAGCAAAGCAGAAAATGCCTGTTCTAATGGCAAACCTGCTTCCAATAAGCTCGCTAATTGGCGCGTAAATAAAGCTAACTCCACGTTAGACAAATGTTCGCCAAAAAAAGCACGAGATTTTTTGGCATCACTACCCGCCTGGGTCGTGATGAGTTCTACGGACACCGGAACCAGGTGTTGATTACGCAAATCAGAACGCGCAGCACGAGCACTATCTGCGGTGAGCACACCTTTTTTGTTCCCGCCTAGTTGATCTATGGCTTCATAACGAAATGCTGGCACCTTGCTATACTCTCTCTTGTCTATTTTCGTAGGTTCTGATCAAAGTTCGCGCTATTCTTTTGTGACTCGTAATAGCTCTTCGCGTGTGGTTACGCCGGCGTCCAACCAGCGTTGCCCATCTTCACGCATAGTTTTCATGCCATCGCCTTGTGCCGCCAGACGGATCTCTGCCTCAGAAGCTTGATGATGAATTTGCGCTGAAATTGCTTCCGTTGTTAGCAGCAACTCGTACACACCAACCCGTCCTTGATAACCAGTATGACCGCAATGCTCGCAACCAACCGACTTCCACACGCCCGCGTCTTGCACTTTGCAATGCGTACACAACTTGCGCACCAGACGTTGCGCTACCACGCCTAATAAGGAAGAAGATAAGAGGAATGGTTCTATACCCATATCTAACAAACGAGTTACCGCAGCGGCAGCATCATTCGTATGCAAAGTCGCCAGTACTAAATGACCAGTCAACGAAGCTTGCACAGCTATTTGTGCCGTTTCCAAATCTCGGATCTCACCGATCATAATGACGTCGGGATCTTGCCGCAAAATCGCCCGCAAGGCTTTCGCAAAGCTCATATCAATCTTGGTATTTACTTGCGTTTGTCCTACGCCTGCCAATTCATATTCGATAGGATCTTCGACGGTAAGGATATTCGTAGTACCAGCATTCACACGTGACAGCGCGGCGTAAAGAGTGGTGGTTTTACCAGAGCCTGTTGGCCCCGTCACCAGAACGATGCCATGCGGCTGCGCAATCAAATGATCAAACTGCGTGAGCACTTCTGCACTCATACCAAGATGCGTCAAATCCAACTTTCCTGCTTCTTTGTCCAGCAAACGCAATACAGCACGTTCGCCATGTCCGGTTGGCAGGGTTGAAACACGCACATCAACTGGTTTACCACCGATACGTAAGGTAATACGACCGTCTTGCGGTAAACGTTTTTCAGCGATATCCAACTGCGCCATAATTTTGATACGCGACACCAAAGAGGCATGAATCGCTTTCTTAGGTCGGATCACGTCGCGTAAAGCACCATCGACACGGAAGCGCACAACTGAAATTTGCTCAAATGGCTCAATATGGATATCTGAAGCACCTTCGCGCAAAGCCTGAGTCAGCAAGGCGTTGATCATACGAATGACTGGTGCATCATCGGCAGACTCCAACAAGTCTTCGATTGCCGGCATATCTTGCATCAGCTTGGCCAAATCCATATCAGACTCAACCTCGCCGACAACATCGGCAGCATCACCTCCGGAACCCGCATAAGCTCGCGCAATTTCTAGCAGTAAGTCGGCATGCGGCATAACCTGCAATTGCACCCGTCCAAAACGACGCCCTGCTTCCAACACCGCACTTTGCTTAGATTGCGTCGATACTTTTAACTCGACAGGTGAACCTTCCAAGTCATCTCGGCGATTCGCCAAAATCGAAAAATCTCGGGCGAAGGCAAATGGCAATAATCGATTTTCTGACATACGATTTACTTGCCTTCTGATTCTGGTTTTGTAGGTGACAATACACCAGGGCCGTTTGGCACTAGCAACTTACCTTTTTCCATTTTTAGCAAAGACGAGTTATTTTCACTTTCGATACCCCGCAAATATTGCGTACGTAAATAGTCATAGCGATCTAAGGAGACGCTATTACTTTGTTCAGCGTTACGGATGACTGTAGGACGTAAAAACACCATCAAATTAGTCTTTTTTCGTTCCTGTTTTTTATACTTAAACAGGTTGCCGATAATGGGAATATCTCCCAAGAAACTGACTTTCTCAACACCCTCTTTCGTATCATCGCCAATCAGGCCACCAAGTGCAATAATTTGCCCATCCTCAGCTAAGACGTTGGTCGACAGAGAACGTACATTAGTGATGATACCTGCTGGATTTGATGTGCTATCAACATTAGAAACTTCCTGAACGATTGCCAGCTTCACGGTCCCCCCCTCAGAAATCTGAGGCTTCACTGTCAGTTTAATACCAACCTCTTTGCGATCAATCGTCTGAAAAGGATTGGCGCCAGCGGTACCTGAAGTTGGCGAAGTAAATTGACCAGTAATAAACGGAACGTTTTGACCAACTACAATTTTCGCCTCTTCATTATCGAGTGTGACTAAATTAGGTATCGACAAAATATTTGAGCTACCATCGGTTGCCAGGGCATGCGCCAAAGCACCTAAACCTAACTGTCCATTAATTTGACGAAACAATCCAACGGTCATACCAGCACCTGGTAATACAGACCCAACTTTACTGACATTACCTGCGGCCAAGTTCAACAGATTATTTTTTCCCGTAGCATCGAATGAGGTTGCAGCGCCTAACCGGTAGTCACTATTTTTATCACCCGTTGCAGCCATCCACTGCACACCAAACTCATTGCCTCGATCCGCTGTAACTTCAACGATCAGGGACTCGATATAAACTTGCGCGCGACGTGCATCAAGCTGGTCAATCACCCCACGCAGATTGCGATACACAGGTTCGCTCGCCGTAATGATTAAGGTGTTTGTCGCTGCATCGGCCTGAATAAATCCACCGCTACCACCAGAAGAACCTTGCGAGCTGCTAGAAGAACTGACAGGCAAGCTTAAACCACTTCCGGTAGACGACGAACCACCTAAAGGCTGAGCAGCGCTATTGTTAGGACTCATCCCTGTATTAGACAAACTACTACTGCTACCCGAATTGCTAGGCAATGAAGTATCGCCACTCAAAATAGAACGCAATGTTTGAGCCAACTTCACAGCCTCGGCATTTTTTAAATACACTACATGCACATTACCGGGTAACTCTGTAGGCTTATCCAAACTAGCTACTATTGATTTGACCAAATTACCGCGAGCGATCGAGGGTGCCTTAATTAACACCGCGTTGGTGCGTGAATCGGCAAGAATGATAGTACGCCCCGCATCTGCTGAAACCTGGTTCTCGGTCAGGCGCGTTACTAAGGCCGCGATGTCACTGGCGATTGCATGTTTGATGGGAATGATTTCCAATTCTGGATTGGCAGGCACATCCAACAAAGCGATCACTTCGGCCATCCGACGCATATTATCTGAGTAATCAGTGATCACAATGGTGTTATTACTTGGGCTGACATTGATCACATTATTTGGTGAGATCAAAGGGCGCAAGACCGTTACGATATTGTTTGCGGGTTCATAATTAATACGAAACACTTGGGTGATGATTTGATCACCCTTCACGCTCTTGGGCTGCGTTGGGCCACCCTGCAGTTTGGCATCCGACTCTGGTACAACTTTAGAAAAACCATCCGAAGTCACAACCGCAAACCCTTGCATACGCAAATTGGACGTCAAGAGTTTGAATGCCTGTTCTTTGGTCAGCGGCTTTTCCGCCACCAACGTTAATTGTCCTTTAACGCGAGGATCAATCACAAAAGTGGTACCCGTGTAATGGCCAACTGCCTTAATCACGGATTCAATGTCAGCATTTACAAAATTCAAACTGGCGGCGTCACGCGCGACATCTTGTGCCATAACGGTATAGGGCAACACAGTGCTCAAACTCAGTGCGGTCAAAGCCACGCCACTGACGACGATGTTTTGCCATCTTTTTTGCATTGCAGAGACTACACTTAATTTATTCATTAACTTATCCGTCAATACGTCAGCTTGTGTCGATGTTTTCATTTTGTTCTTCATACTATTGGACTCACTTATATTCTAAAGCGATGATTTGTTTGTCACCTTCTTGGCGACGTCTCCCCAGCAAATTCAATAGATTTGCCATTTTTTCTTCTTGCCCTGGTTCAGCATAAGCTTTACCAGAAAACTGAAACTTCCCTTGATTTAGCTTACCAATTCCCTCTAGCATCATGGGTCCTTTACTAGTCGTCAAATCTAAATCAGCAACATCACCGCGCCATTGCATCGTCACTTTATAACTACCCAGTGGCTTAATCGAAGATACTCGTGAAGCCATTTCGCTCATTTCTAGTTGGACTCTTCCATTTAGCATTATTTTTGCGTCGATTTGCATCATATCCAGATTGCCCCAACTCAGTAAAATCTTGCCAGTAGGGCCTATCGTATTTAAAGGCGCGCCCAAGCCCTCCAAGCGCTCTGAAGGCAAATTCAAACCCGCTGGACTCACTCGCCACTGGGTAAAATTTCCGGTCAATTGCACCGGCGCCGACAATGCCGACGAATTTTCCACGTCTACCGACAATTGCCCCAACAAAATCATGGGAGAAATTTTCCAAGCAAAACGACCTGGGAATAAAGGTGTGACGGCCGAATTTTTATCAGCCGCGACGCCAACAAAGGCCGAGCCACGCCAAAAACTTCCTTGCACGTCCCCCAACACGATTCTTCCAGCGGTTTGTTTTTCGATTGCCAGTCCAACCCAACTCGCAGGCAAAGAAAACAACACCGTCGCAACGACACTCATAACAGCAACGCTCAGCCACAGTAAAACTTTTTTTCTCGACATCTTAATTATTCACTCTTTGTTGGCGCAAACTGACCACAACGCTCACCTGTCCCGGTTCGTTGAGTGCCGTCAATTTGATATCATCAACTGTCAAGCGCGTTGCTCTTTGCATTTCCAAAATCCACTCCATCAGATTGGCATAAGCCACGACATTAACTTGAAAGCGTACCGCATCATTGACTACCGTCAGAGACTGCGTTTTGATATTTCTGCGTGACAAACTTGCTTCAATCGACTCACGGCTTACCAAAGGTACCGATTCTGTCATTGACTTAGACAGTTGCACGTATTGCTCTGCCATCATGTTCATACTCGCAGCTTGTTGTTTCAACTTGGGCGTAAATTCACTCAAATTTTTTATATTGCTCAACGCTGGTTGAATACCAACCAGGTATACGATGCTCGCAATAATAAGCAACGCCACCACCAACAAAATACGCCGTTCGCGCAATTCACGTTTATTCCAGTGATCAAGCAATTCATTTAAAAAAGCCATCTGTTTCATCGCGCACCACCTGCATCTACCGTAATTTTCAACACAGCTTCTTTGACATCTAAAGTGAGATTTCGCTCTTTCAAACCAGCACGTAATCGCTCAATGGGGACCTCAGCGATATTTTTGGGTATCACGTATAAACTGCGATCTTTGTACTCGATCGTTGTTACACCAGCGACCGGCAATATACCGACGGTCTGATCCCAAACCTGTGCAAACAGTCCACTCAATACCAAAAAATCATCATTACTCGACTGCCCGGTCAATTTTTTTGCCACGTTGATTTTTTGCTGCATTTGGGCAAGCGGATCACGTATCACTGTCTCGTTTGGAAAACTAGTTTTATAAATCGCTAGTACAGAACTGCGAATCGCATTCGATTCACGTTGCAGAGTCCACCACTCCCAATTCAAACCAAAGACACTTACCGCTACTGCACAGCCCAAAAAGATAAGCGACCAACGCCAACGCAACCAATCAAAGGCTTTCTTACTCTCTAGCTGCAAACTTGAAAATAAATCCAAGGATTTCGATGAAATAGAGGCTAACTTAATCTTCCAATCGGCGGGATAAAACTGTAAGACTCTATCTTGCAGTTGAAAGCTGGTCTTCTGCAATTCAGCTATCAGTGCAGGCTCACCATAAACACTCAGGTCACCTTGCGGTGCCAGTAATTGCACGGCACTCCACACAGCCTGACTTAAAGCATCAGGTTTCGAGGTAGTTTGATGAGCATCAAGATAGAACCCTGCAACTTGTTGGTCTTCGCTACAAACACTGATATCGACACTTTCATTGGAAGCGTGTAAAGCTTCAATTAAAACTGAGGTCTGACCCGCATGCAGTGGCAAACCGGTAATCGTGGAATAAGCAGAAATTTTGCGAACTGGAAATTGCTCACCCAACCTGGCAAGCTGTTCCATCCAAGCACGTGACACGATGGCGACGACGCACATACCCTCCACTGGCGGTGCCGCGATGAATAACAATTCAGCCGGATCAGTCAACAGCTGTTCTTCTAACAGATTGGGAAGCGCTAATTTCAACTTAGCAAAAGGCATAGGTGGCACAGCAACCTTTAATACAGTCACGTCACTAGCGGACACCATGAGCACAAGCTGTGCCACGTCTTGCACCAATCCAAGCAAAGAAGCTAGCCCTTGCTTCCCTTGTTGCAAAATATTTTTGTCTGCAGATGCCAAACAATAAGGGAATATAAATTCCTCCCATTTTTCATCAGCACTGATTGCCGCCCTCGCAGGCAATTGTAAATAAAGCGTACTCGCCATGTTGTCCCACATCCCTTGATAAATTGAGTTTCTCTAGTTCTTTTTTATTGATATAAAACGCAGACTCAATTTTTGTACTTCATATGAAAGCTGTTTAATATTAATTCTCTTTTATCCACAAGACTTGCACTCGCGAACCTTCACGCTCAAACAAGGCATTTACTTCCAATAATGACCGATTCAATTTCACTCTGCCATTAATAACAAAATATTTTGTTTTGAAGTCGAGAAATTCGCGTGCATTCTCTGGAACTTTATCCGGAAAATTTAACTTAAACCGTTCAAAATCTAAAAAATAGGTACGGTCACGCGCGGCGATCATTAAAGCAGCATCACTCATACTCACATTCTCCAGGCGCGCAGATAATACCTCCGCACTGGTCGTATTCACATTAATTTTCGTCTCGACTGGCAATACGGTGACAAAATTCTTTAACTGACTAATCATTTGCGGCGTAAAACCGGGCACCGCCAAGAGATCATCGATTTGACTAAATCTTAAGAATTGTACTTCGGAATTCAAACTTGTCGATAGACCAATAGTTGAATCCCCACCAGAATTTATTGCACCTGGCTGGCTGGCTGACTCTACTCCCAGAGATGCTTTATCGCCGCCGGCGCTTCCTGTACTGCTTAATTTGCCAGTGTCAGCCCCTGGCACTGGCGGCCCAACAGGTAAGCGCTCTTGCGTGAGTGCGATCTGAGCCGCAACGTGTTGTGCTAAGCCTGCATCCATGCGTAAATTTGACAAAAGTTTGGCGAAGACAGCTTGCTCTCGCAAATTAACTATGCCATTTTTTGCCAAATTAGTCAGGTTAAACTTCGCTTGAGCGTCGCTAATTTGGCCGGACAAAGATGCTTCACTGTCCTCAGTATCTGACTTACCATTTTCAACATATTGGTCAAGCCGAGTGTCACCCAAATTCACCGCCCAAGGCTCCCCTAAATGATCAACCTTGCTGGTTCGCTCATCTTCCCGCAAAATCAAAGCAGCCCAGTCTAGAGCGCCGCGCAATACCCATTTTTTTTGTAATTGATATCGTTGATTTTCAATCGAACGCACTTGTACTTGTTGCTGCCAAAACAAACTGGCAACGATAGTAATGGCCAATGTTGTTAGCAATAAAGCCGTCACCACAGCAACCCCAGATTGTTGACGCAGGGAGCGGGTGTTTTTCATGCTGCACCCAACAAGAATATCTTCAACAAAGGATTTGCCTGCCCTGCCAATTGCATTGTGACTTCTAAACCTGTTTTTCTTGGCACTTCTTTACCTGCTTTTCCAGCGCCAGGAACAACAGTCTGCGGCGCCGCGATGTCACTACCTGCGACACGCCAGCTATTTTCATCATTGTTCCAAGTCCGCATCTGAAACGCAGTAATGTCGGTCTGCAACTTAACCACTGGCATGTTGTCATTGCCATTGATGGCATTTTGCCAGTAAGAATCAAGCATTTTCAGGTCGCGGGTTGCAATAGATTCGCGGCGCGTAAAGATCCCGTCTTGCATGCGATAAGCAACTACTTGTAATCGAGTCGGTTGATTGTCGTCGTACACCGTGCGTATCAAAATCAATTGCTGTTCAAAAGCGCGCAAGTTTTCTCTGCGAGGCAGAAGAGATTCGCTGACCAAATGCGCACAATCATTTTCCAACTGCACAAAACTGATCTGGGCACCACGACTTTGCTCTAGTTCCCTAGTTAACGTGACTCGCGCACGAATAATACTATCGAGCCCACTCCAACCCATGACTGCGATAATCGCCAAAATAGCGATTGCGACCAATAGTTCGATTAAGGTAAACCCTCGGCGGGTATGTTGAGGTCTATGGTGCATTCGGCACCACCTGGGTTAACTTGGCCAATCGTCTTTGCAAATTACTGGCATCAAATACCAAAACTTCGACTCGCCGGAATGAGGGATTCGGTGTCGACAGCACATGCTCCTCGCAGAGCAAGTTGAGTTCCCCTTGCGAGCAAGGAAAACTACGCTCACCGATTTGTGGCCATTCTTTACCCAATCGAATTTGCGCCAGACGATTTTCAGCAGACCAGTTTGCCATCATGGTTGCACGTAAGCCACTGCTATTTTGCGCCAAGCTTCCAACAGCACGCAAGCTTGCCCCGAGCACAGTGCCAACAATCACCAATGCGACCAATACTTCGAGCAAGGTAAAACCAGACTCGTGTCGACAAACAGAAATACTAACGCGTTTAGCGATCATCGTTTTTTACTCGACTACAAAATGACCAACGCCATCAGCATTAATCGTGACCTGATCTTCAGCAACGCGCAAAATCATTAAGAACGGTCGGCTAACTGGTTCGCGTCCAAAAACAATGCGTAGATTGCGCGCTGATTGTTCGTCATTCGACACGATCTCTAGTTTAGTTTCAGGAAAAGTAAAATCACGACTGCGCAAAGTATCGAGATCTGCCATTTTCTCCCACTTATTGTCGTTCAACACAAGAAATTGGTAACCTTTATCTCTGGCCTCGAACGCAGTTGGACGATTTCTTACTATTGCCTCTTCACGAGCCAACTGCAGTAAGAGGGAAATTCTCTGAGCGTCTGTTTGCAAACGCTGTTTTGTGCTTTGCAGTGCGGTTAAGGAAACCGCGCCCAACATGATGCCCATGATCACCAAAACCACTAATAATTCAAGCAACGTAAATCCACCTTGACGCACGCGCAAAACGGACACCGTCTTTCTTGAATAATCAGAGAATATTAAAGATCCCACGAGCCGATATCAGCATCGTACCCTGCGCCGCCAGGTTGACCATCTTGTCCATAAGAGAAAATTTCCACATCCGACTTCAAACCAGGTGACATGAATTGATAGGGATTACCCCATGGATCTTTCGGCAGTTTAGAAATATAACCTTCCGGTTTATAACCATTTGCAGCAGGACCAGATGTCGGTTTCGTAATCAATGCTTGCAAACCTTGCTCCGTCGTTGGATAACGCTGATTATCCAGCTTATACATTTTCAATGCACCTATCATAGTAGCGATGTCTTGTTTGGCCTGTAGTACTCGCGCATCGTCAGTACGCCCCATTAATCTTGGAACGACCAAGCCGGCTAGGATACCCATAATCACCAAAACGATCATGATCTCAATGAGGGTAAAGCCTTTATTTGAGCCTTTATTTGAGCCTTTAACCAATTTCTTCACTACATTCTTTGTTCGCATACCACTTCCTAATTTAAGTCGACTCTTGATTCAAACGCGTCTTTTGTCACGTTGCTTTTTCTATTCATCCTGCTGACAGCACAAAACAGCTTAAAACATGCAGAATTAACAAAAAGGCGTCGGAGAAATCCTAACATGAAACCAATGAAAAATTTTGATTTCTAAGAACCAAGATGAGTTATTTTAAAATTTACAACATCAACTGTTTGATAACACAAGACATTTAATTTCGCCGAGGATAGCCTTCAGTCAAAATTCTTTCCCATATGACATCCTTTTGATCTTGTGTCATGAACACCCAATCAGCAACTTCCGCCACCGTACGTCCGCAACCGCGACATACGTCATCAAAGGTTGTCGAGCACACGGCAACACAAGGCGTGTCAGGCCGATTATTTTTTTCATTCATTGTTGGCTCCGACTATTATCTTCAAAATATCTTGCCGTCAGCGTGGCGTTCAACGCTGACACTACATGCTCACAATTATACGCAGTAAACTACCGTTTCTCCCCTGAATCATCCCACCACTTTCAGTACGATTTCGTGCACCACCGAAATCAATGAGTAACAAGTCAGAATCTAATCCTCGCTTCAAAATAGGATCATCGCAAGAATTACAAATCAAATAGCCTCCAAAATACAAAACAGTATTGACCAGACCAGTATTCCACCTCAGAATCGCATCTCGATAGATTCATAATAAAAAAATCAATTCATTTTATAGGGAAACTACATGGCACAAGAATTTTTCCAAGCACTGATACTACTCATTCTCGTTACCGACCCGTTTGGCAATATCCCGATTTTTGTTAGTGTACTTTCCAAAGTCGCCCCAGAGCGTCGTTGGCGGGTCGTGATACGTGAATGTGCGATTGCGTTCATATTGCTTTTGCTTTTTATGTTTTTCGGCAAACTTTTTTTAGCCGCACTTCATTTGTCCGAAGTAGCTTTGCGTATAGGCGGTGGTGTGATTCTATTTTTGATTGCTTTACGTATGGTGTTTCCACAAGAAGGTGGCGTGTTCGGTGAGGTTGATGGCGACAATGAACCCTTTATTGTCCCATTAGCGATTCCCGCTCTGGCTGGCCCTTCTTCGTTAGCAACGGTATTGTTATTTTCTTCCGATAGTCGATTAGATGTCGCGATCCACGTTGGTGCACTAGTCGCGGTGGCGATCGTTTGGTTAGTGGTCTTACTCAGCGCTGAACGCATGCAGCGAGTCTTAGGTGAACGCACCATGACAGCAGTCGAACGATTAATGGGTTTGATTTTGACCGCTATGGCCGTCGAAATGCTATTGGCGGGCATACGTGAATATGTCAAAACTTTAGGCTAACTCATTTGAGCATTCAGCCATTCAAACAAGAGCACCAAGTTTAAATAATTTGGTGCTCTTTAAATGCCGCAATTTGGACGGCATCATAACCTAACTGCAGCAACACTTCTTCAGTATGAGCACCTAATTCTGGCCCCAGCCATTTTGTGCTACCAGGTGTCTCAGATAACTTAGGACTAATCGCTGGCAATTTCACTGGGGTGCCGTCTTCAAACTGATGCTGCTCAAACATATCTCGAGCTTGAAACTGTGCATCACTCATCATATCGCGCACAGAATAAATTTTACCAACTGGTACATCTGCCTGACGCAACACCGCTAATGCACTATCGATGGTATGAGTAGAACACCAGGCTTGAATTGCCGCATCAATTTCAACTGTGCGCGGCACACGACCATCATTTCTCTGCAAACCGATATCGTGTGCTAAATCTTGACGATTGATCGCTAACATCAAGCGATGAAAAATCGCATCACCATTACCAGCAATCACAATATTCTCGTTGTCCGAAGTTGTATAAGTATTCGATGGCACAATTCCTGGCAAAGCACCACCTGTGCGTTCACGCACCACGCCAGCAAAGTCGAATTCTGGTACAAGCGATTCCATTAAATTGAATACCGATTCGTACAAAGCGACATCAACCATCTGCCCTCGCCCTGCCACGCACTCCGCACCCGACTTCCCATTCCAACGTCCACCTGTCACATCGCGATGGCGTAAAGCCATCATAGCGCCGATCACGCCATGCAAGGCCGCCACAGAATCACCTATTGAGATACCAACCCGAACTGGTGGGCGATCAGCATGTCCGGACACGTAGCGCAAGCCTCCCATCGATTCACCGATAGCACCAAAACCTGGCAAATCGCGCATGGGGCCTGTCTGCCCGTAACCCGATAGCCGCACCATGATAGTTGCAGGATTTTCCGCTTGCAAAGAGTCAAATCCCAGCTGCCATTTTTCCAAAACACCAGGGCGATAATTCTCTATGATGATGTCGGCGTCAAGTGCCAGCTCACGGGCGATTCTCTGCGCCTGTGGCGTTTTCATATTTAAGGTAATACTTTTCTTATTGCGCGCCTGTACGCTCCACCACAGGGAAGTACCATCTTTTAAGACACGCCAATGACGCAAAGGATCGCCGCCGTCCGGAGCTTCTACCTTGATGACGTCCGCTCCGAACTCGGCTAGCATCCGTGAACAAAATGGACCAGCAATAAGTGTTCCTAATTCAAGAACTTTGACACCCGCAAGCGGGCCAGCTTTTGATTTAGAAGAAGATGAGGAAGCGTTCGCACTCATCAGGTCACCCGACGATCTAACATCGCACGCGCTATCGTACCCGGATCAACATATTCCAACTCCCCGCCCACAGGTACACCACGCGCCAGTCGGCTAACATGCAAACCACGCGCCTTCAAGGTCTCACTGATGTAATGGGCGGTTGCCTCACCTTCATTGTTGAAATTGGTCGCCAAGACGACTTCTTTCACCACTCCATCAGTGGCTCGTCGTATCAGTTTATCCAGATGAATGTCTTGCGGACCAACGCCATCCAATGGCGATAGACGACCCATCAAAACGAAATACAGACCTTTAAACGTCATAGTCTGTTCTATCATCAATTGATCGCTAGGCGACTCCACCACGCACAACATTGAGACATCACGCTGCACGTTAGCACAGGTATCGCACAATTCGTTTTCAGTAAACGTGTTGCAAGAGCGGCAGTTATGCACCATGTTCAGTGCATTCAACATTGCCTTGCCAATTTGCTCAGCGCCTTCCCGGTCATGTTGCAACAAATGATAAGTCATGCGCAGAGCAGACTTTGGGCCCACACCAGGTAAGCGGCGCAAAGCCTCTGATAATTGTTCAAGACTACTCAATGATTTCACGCGCGATCTCAATAGAAGAGGCGCATCAAATGCATACCGATGCGCCTGAATTAGAACAATGTGAATGTAGACAAATAGAATGCTTGATGCTGAATATATCCGTTAAAACGGCATCTTAAATCCAGGTGGCAAAGGCATACCTGCTGTCAGTCCAGACATTTTTTCCTGGCTAGTTGCTTCAGCTTTGCGTACGGCATCATTGAATGCTGCAGCGACCAGATCTTCCAGCATGTCTTTGTCATCCGCTAGTAACGAAGGATCAATCGTGACGCGCTTAACATCATTTTTGCAGGTCATAACTACCTTAACCAAACCAGCGCCAGACTGACCTTCTACTTCAACCAAAGCCAATTGATCCTGCGCTTTTTTCATATTATCTTGCATAGCCTGCGCTTGTTTCATCAAGCCTGCGAGTTGATTCTTCATCATAATTACATCTCCTAATCAAATTAAATCGGGCGCACACTGCCCGTCAAAATACTAGCGCCAAATTCGCGCATTAAAGTTTGTACAAAACTATCGGATTGAATTGCCTGCTCTGCTTTTACTTGTCGTTCAGCACGTTCAGCAACCGCTTGAGCATTAGCAGTTTGTTCAACCATACCTATTTCAAAATCGATACGGATTTCCTTACCAAATTCAGCAAATCGCTCGTTCAGTGCCACAGTCAATTTTTCTCCACTACCAGCGGACAATAAGGTTTGCAGTGGGACGCACAATTTCAGTTGAATTGCATTACCGTTCAACTGACAAGACCGCAATTCACTTTGCTGCGCTAATTGTTGAGTCACACCACGCACCGATAACGAAGCGGCCAGATTCGGCCAATGTCCGTCCCAATTAATTTCAGCTATAGGCATCAATTGCAAAGGTTTACTAGCAACAGGTATTGATTCTGGTGCGGGCTCGGCCAAAACCTCAGATGTGGTCGTTATATCCGCTGTCGTATTAACTTCTATTTGCTCCGCCACAAGCGGCGCAGCCGATTCATGTGCAAGGGCTTGAGCCGCATTCATCTCCGGAGTTAGGTTAGGCGCGATGTCCTCCGCCCAATAGTCGCCTTCTTGGATTTCCTTATGATGACCGACAGGACCTGCTTTCGGGTTTTGATCAAATTCAATGTCATCCCACGGCGGAGGCATCTCACTACTTCCACCATAAGTCGGCGCGGATTCGCTCCTCGTCACTTTGGGTGCTGGCACCGGATGGGCGGTATGTTGAGCCGAAGCCACTACAACTGGCGCAACCGAAGCAACTGGCTTGGCGATCACCTCAGATACAGGTGCAACTGGACTTGACGCTGACGGTCTATTTGCACCTTGTCCATTTTGTTTTTGGCTGCTGGCAGCGCGCGCGGCGGCTAGCGCAGCCATTGCGGGGCTCATGGGTTTCGTCGAAGCCGGTACTGCTATCGCCGCATCATTTACTTGCATAGGCACTTTTGACGATGGCGTTACTATTGCCGGCGACACAGCAGGAGATATCACTGGCACAATCCTATTTTGCACTGACACAGGTTCAATCGTAGCCGAATATGCATTAATATCTGGCATCTCACGCGATGTCAAAGACGTCGGCGTTTGCGCAGGAACAGCTGGGCGCACGACAGACGAAGGAGAAGCACGATTTACACCACCATTCAAACTGCCATTATTGCCCCCCAATCCACCTAAACCTGCCGACGTTCCTAGCGACGCTGGTCGAAAGGCCAGCATACGCAACAAGGTCATGCTAAACCCAGCATATTCATCAGGCGCGAGGCCGATTTCATTGCGACCATGAACAGCGATTTGATAAAACAGTTGCACTTCTTCTTTATTGAAATTTTGTGCCAAACGCAACAATTCGCTACGTTCAGGTAAATCATCTGCCAATGCTGCGGGCACCATCTGAGCGACAGCAATTTGATGCAGCATCGTACCCAAATCTTGCAAAGCGGCTTTATAAGACAAGCTACGCGCCGCCATTTCGTCAGCAATCGCCAACAATGCAGCGCCGTCTTCCTGCGCCAAAGCATCGAGTAAACGAATTAAATAAGATTGGTCTAAGGCGCCGAGCATGCTTTGCACGGCATCCAAACTAACTTTACCTGCTGCATAAGCAATCGCCTGATCAGTTAAAGACAACGCGTCACGCATAGAACCATGCGCACCTTGCGCAAGCAAGCGAAGCGCAGCCAGCTCAAATTCGATATGCTCTTGACCTAAGATATTGTCTAAATGAGCGACGATATGACCTGGCGGCATTTGCTTCAAATTAAATTGCAAACAGCGCGACAAAACCGTGACAGGAATTTTTTGCGGGTCGGTTGTAGCGAGTATAAATTTGACGTGTTCAGGTGGTTCTTCCAAGGTCTTCAACATGGAGTTAAAGGCATGGTTAGTCAACATGTGAACCTCGTCTATCATATAGACTTTGAAACGTGCATTCGAAGGTGCATAAATTGCTTGCTCCAACAGCGCTGCCATTTCATCAACACCGCGATTTGAAGCGGCATCCATCTCGATATAATCGACAAAACGCCCAGCATCAATCGATGAACAGGCATCACACACACCACATGGCTGCGCGGTTATACCTTTTTCACAATTAAACGACTTGGCTAAAATGCGTGACAGCGTCGTCTTACCTACACCGCGCGTTCCGGTAAATAAATAGGCATGATGTAAACGCTGTTGCTCAAGCGCGTGGGTTAAGGCACGAACAACATGTTCTTGACCAACAAGAGTATCAAAACTCTTAGGGCGATATTTTCTAGCGAGGACTTGATAGGACATGGTGCAATTTTACCTTATTCTTCCGCGCAAAAATCGCGATTGGGACATGAGGAATGTTTCAATCCAAAATACTTTTGATCGTTTTACATGGAGAACTACTTCGATAACTTTGGGCGCACATCACGTCCCAGATGTTAATCCAGTAAGATACGAAAACTAAAACGCCGACTATTCAGGCTGCTGCATTTTAATGAAAATTACGAAAGTACGCAGCAGCTATTTGTGTATCACGACAATGTCGCTATCAGGTAGAGTTAATCCTTCGGGCTTAGGAACGTCTCGTCGACGCAATTCCTCCCTCAATGCAGCGACTTCTTGATGCAGTGCACGGATATCATTGTGCAGCTCTTGCTCGAAGATCTCTTCCTCTTCACCGACAAACAAGGCTGCAATATTCGCGGTGACGAATGAAAACATGGCGTACCCTAATAGCACAATGAAGAACGCAAATATCTTAGATGCAGGCGTGGATGGCACTATATCGCCATACCCCACCGTTGCAACGGTGGTAAAAGCTAGCCATACACCATCAGGGTAATTAGTTACATTAGGCTCGAGCCAATAAAAACCTGCGCCCGCACTGCTGAGCATAATTAAAGCAAGCGCCGTCATTTGTGCCAAATGACTGGGACGCATATTACTCAAAAGCAAGGTTGATATTCTCAACAAAATCACCGCGCACAAGCTCAAGCGAATCAACCATTCAAAAGTGCTCCAATGGGCAGGTGAAGGAAACACACTAAAAATGCACCCGATAATGATTACAACATCAAGAATGAACTTCCCATGTTTTCGCACTTGATGGCGATGACGAATCCACTGCCAGGCTGTATCGGCGATCAATATCAAGGCCACTACGCCATATAAAACACGTCCCACACGCTGCGCATCTAAATTCTCATAAACCAATAGCAAATAGAATGCAGGTATTGAAAGCAGTAAACCTAACAGCAATACCGGTCGTGCGAACCAAGAAAAATGAGTCCATTCTGATCGATGTTCACGCACGCTTTGCAATTTCGAGTTTGATTTATCCAATGTCTACCCCACAAATAATCATGCTTACTAAAATTTCGTGAATAACGCACAGAAAAATTATCGCAAACAATCAATATCTGCTTTGCGATTCATCATAAACGCTTCAGAAACGCAAACGCTTGCAACAGACAAACACCTAACGAATTCACACGAACTTCAAGAAGAAAATCAAAATAGAATAATGCAGGGGGAAATTGACTACGATAAAACGGAAATTAGCGTGACTTAACCCTGATCGGGTAAAAAAGAGGAAGAGGCGAGCCTGATCTGCGGCACTTACGGGAAATGACTGTGGCTGCTTCGTTCCCGACCTGACCAGATTGGTCACGCCGCAATGCGCAGGGGCCCGCCAGCCGTAATTATAGCGCATTGCGTATCTTCCGTGAATGAAAATCAAATGATCAAGTTCATTTACAGCACTCAATTACAAACCAAGCTCTTGCCAAATGTTATCAATACGCTTTTTCACTTCCGGAGACATCTGAATTGTTGTCCCCCACTCACGCGTCGTTTCTCCCGGCCATTTATTGGTCGCATCCAAACCCATTTTGCTACCCAAACCACTGACTGGCGATGCAAAATCAAGGTAATCAATCGGTGTATTATCGACCATCGTGGTATCGCGCAGCGGATCAACGCGAGTAGTAATCGCCCATATAACTTCTTTCCAATCGCGAATATTCACATCCTCATCGACTACGATGATGAACTTAGTATACATAAACTGACGCAAAAAACTCCACACGCCAAACATCACCCGTTTCGCATGGCCCGCATAAGACTTCTTGATCTGTACCACCGCCATACGATAACTACAACCTTCAGGCGGCAAATAGAAGTCTATAATTTCAGGAAATTGTTTTTGCAACAGCGGAATGAAAACTTCGTTAAGTGCAACACCTAACACCGCAGGCTCATCCGGCGGTTTGCCGGTATAAGTGGAGTGATAAATAGGATCACGTCGCATCGTAATTCTATCTATAGTAAATACAGGAAAACTATCTTGCTCATTATAGTAACCAGTGTGATCACCGTAAGGACCTTCTAATGCGTGCTCATAGCCACTCGGATGGGATTCATCAGGATAAATATGTCCTTCCAAGACAATCTCGGCAGAAGCTGGCACACGTAACTCACTACCTATCGCCTTGACAAGCTCAGTACGACTACCTCGAAGCAATCCAGCAAATTGATACTCGGACAAGCTATCTGGCACAGGCGTCACCGCACCAAGAATAGTCGCCGGATCTGCCCCCAAGGCTACCGCAATCGGATAGGGTTGACCTTTAGTCGCCAAGGCATGTTCGCGAAAATCCAAAGCCCCTCCCCGATGCGCCAACCAACGCATGATCACTTTATTTCTCGATAAAACCTGTTGGCGATAAATTCCCAAATTCTGGCGTTTTTTATGCGGCCCTTTTGTAATGACCAGTCCCCAAGTAATCAAAGGCGCCACATCGCCTGGCCAACAATGCTGGATCGGCAAACGCGCGAGGTCAGCGTCATTCCCTTCCCAAACAATCTCCTGACAAGGCGCACTTCGTAATTCCTTAGGCGCCATATCCCAGACCGCCTTTACCAATGAGCCTAAACCTAAAATATCTTTAAAACCTTTGGGAGGCTCAGGCTCCTTCAACGACGACAGGACATGTCCAATCTTGCGCAACTCGCTAATATCATTCGCTCCCATACCCATCGCAACGCGCTTTGGTGTTCCAAAGAGATTACCCAATACCGGAATAGTGTGCCCAGTAGGTTTAGTAAAAAGGAGCGCTGGTCCTTCCATTCTCAAAGTACGATCGCAAATTTCCGTCATCTCAAGGAAAGGGGAAACCGGCGTAACTATCTGTTTTAATTCATTTTGTTGCTGCAATTGGGAAATAAAATCCCTTAAATCTGAATATTTCATATTTTTTTACGAATTAAAAGATCTTAAAAATCTGCTCAAAAACCCAAGGCAAGTAGTTGATTTTATTAGCGTTTGCTGCGACGCAGCACGATTCATTATATCAAAAAGTAATAGGTTTAAAATTCTATAGTATTGACTTGATATAAATGCCCCCCTACAATTCGCCCAACTTTGAAAACCACTGGATTGATTTACAGTAATTTTTTGAAGCTGTTTGAGTTTACCTAAGTGTATCTGATTCGAACTTCTTCAATTTATGGGCATCGGATTCCCATCTCTGGGTAAGGACAACAACTCTCCTTACTACAAACTCAGGCGAAAGCCTTAATCCGAATTTCGTTGTTCATCCTTTTTTGCCATGCCATTGCAAGACACAAAAGGATGAAAAACTCCGGCGCTTTGTGATTATGTCGCATAAGACATGATCAAGGGCGATGTTTCTGATTCGATGAAGTAGCTTCATGAACTGCTTTGCGGTGTATCGCAGGCGGTGCTTCTCGAAATTTCAGGAGGTTGTATGCTTCAAAATTTAATACCAACAACGCGAAATTTAAGTAAGAGTCTTCCCTCGGAAAAAGAGATGACTCGCTTACTCGCCCAAACTATGTCTCACAGCAATACACACAAAAACAGTAATACAAGCAATGGTAAGTCCACAGTAAGTAATTCAACTTCAATATTGCACCTCACTTCTGGACTTGGACTGATTGCCACGCTGTTGTTAATCTGCATGTTTTTTAACCCTACTCTTGCCGATAAGTTTCGCGCAATGTCACCATTTTCTGGGGAAGAACAAACTGGCCAGGAAAACAAAGCTGAAGCACCTGATTTGGCCATGCTCATGGCAACACCGCAACTGATTTCACAAGCTAATGCCAGTGAAATTGAAACCAAAGCAGATTTGGAAGCTAGTACCAATTACAAATTGATAGGTAGTCAACGCCAACAGCGTTTGGTCACAAGTTGGCTAGCAAAACGCTATCGGGTTGCCAATGATGCAATCGATATGCTGGTATCAGCGGCATATCTGACTGCGCAAGAAACCAAACTAGATCCTTTATTGATTCTGTCAGTAATCGCCATTGAATCTCGCTTCAATCCTTTTTCCGAAAGCCCTGTGGGCGCGCAAGGCTTGATGCAGGTCATGTCTAAGGTCCATCAAGATAAATTTTCCGAATTAGGCGGCGTCAAAGCAGCTTTAAATCCAGTTGCAAATATCAAAGTTGGCGCTATGATCTTGAAAGACTACGTGACCAGCGCTGGCTCCGTTGAAGCAGGCTTGAAGCGTTATGTAGGCGCTTCGGACAATGAGACCGATGGTGGCTATGGTCACTTGGTCATGTCGGAATACAAGCGTTTAAAGGATGTTGCAGCAGGTAAAAGCGTATCGATTTTTTCGACCACCGCTCGTCCTGCAATGATTTCTCGTCCCCAAGAGCCGATTGAGGAGAAACGCGATAGTCTGACGCACAATAAAGAAATTAAGCCCGCAGTCATTGATCAATTGGCTGGGATTTAAAAAACTTAGGTACAGTATTAAGCTTTACCTTTGGTTCATATAAATTTTCGGATTTCAACAAAAAAACGCAGCACTTACAAAAGGCTGCGTTTTTTTGTGTCCGCTCGTTAACGCGTTCACAATAAATTATTCGGATTCGACCTTGCATCGAAACCAAAGTCATATTCAGCCGCCACTTTCATCACAGCATCTCGAAAATCATGCATTAGCTGCGAGCGAATGCCGCCCCCAGGATAAGCCAAGACATATTCGTAGCTTATTTCACCCGCAAACGGCCGCACAACGACACCATGCCTCTCCCAGATCTTAGCCGCAAACGGTTCCACTATCGCTAAACCCAATCCATTTGCAACCATCGCATAACGAGTATGTGACGTATGCGTTTTAATGACATTTCTCGGAATGCTGCCGGCATCTGCCAAGCTTTGTTGCTCCTTCTCGTAATTTTGCGAACTAATAGGCACCCAACCTATCAAGTTTTCCCCGTGTAAATCGGTAGGATAAATCATCTCCTTCTTTTCTAAGCGATGTCCAGCAGGCATCGCACAGGAGACGTTCACGCGCAAAATCTTTTCTATCTCAACTCCAGCAAATGCTGGAAAATCCATCGCGATGGCCATATCGACTTTCATGTCCTGCAAGCGCACCAAAATTTCAGGGCCATTGCATGTATCCACAGTGACAGGAACATCAGGATGATATTTAAAAAATTCCTTCAGCACTAAAGGCATTAAAGTCGTTGATAGCACAAACAGGCAAGCCACAGAAATACCTTCTGGCGCTTCATTGCGAATATTGGAAGCGACTTGACTCAACCGTTCCAAGCCCAAGAAATTTTCTTCCACCGCACGAAAAAAACGGACACCAGCAGTAGTCGGCTCTAGTCTTCCCTTGGACCGATTAAACAAACGAAATCCGAGTGAGTCTTCTAAATCAGAAATCAGCCGACTTATTGCCGGCTGTGTAATATTCATCTTGCGCGCAGCACCAATACTGGTTCCTGCAACCATCAAACAACGGAATGCTTCAATTTGTCTAAATTTCATCATAATTAATTTATCTTTAAGTTAAAATAAACTTTAAACAACATTAATCATATAATAAATTCACATAGTTAATGCAATTTTGTGACTAGACATGATACGTGAAGTTTGAAATACTGGATCACAGATGCGCGTATGAGAAATGTCAAAGAACAATTCCGATAGTGCATTAAATAAAAAATATAAATATAAAAATACGCAAAAGATGATTTTATGACAGGATATTTACTTATCCAAGACATGTCATTCCTATCAAGAAATTATTCTTTTGAACTGCTTTGGGGAGAGCAATATGTTGGCATATGGAACGGTAAAACTATTCGGATTAGACGAAAAACTCGATATAAACACGGGTTTGCGACGATCCAAACTCACACATCTTTATTTAGGCGACATCGAGGCAGAATCACGCTTCGAATGTTTAGCCTTTGCTGGTGCATCAGGCAATTCAAATTTCGTCGGACTTGAATATCTCTCGGGGCGAATTGGGGATCGTGTCGGCGGCTTTATTTTGCAACACATAGGCTCGGTAAAATCGGGACTCTCAATCAGCACCTTAAATGTAATATCAGGTTCAGGTACAGGTGATTTCGCAGGAATTAAAGGTCATGGTCGCACCACTTGGAATATGAGCGGAAATGCCACTTCACAAGTATTGCTTGAGTATAGTTTCGACTAATTATTACGATTTTAGCTTCATATCTGCTCATTCTTAATCTAAGCAATTGAAAACAAAAAGCCCTCAGTATCGAGGGCTTTTGCAAAAATTAAACTATCAACTCACTGATAAGTAGCACTAACAAATACCATCAGCAGACGCAATAAATACACACAATTCGTTTATTTTGCGTTGATTTCGGTTACGCGAAGACGCACCGCCAATTTATCCAGAACACCGTTGACATATTTGTGTCCGTCTTGGCCACCAAATGACTTAGTCAGCTCAACTGCTTCATTAATCACAACGCGATATGGGATTTCAATATGATTTTTTAACTCATAGGTGCCAATTAACAAGGCAGCATGTTCAATTGGTGACAACTCGGCAATACCACGGTCAATAAATGGCGCGAACTCTTCACGCAATTGTAAAGACTGATTAATAGCGCCATGCAGTAAAGCATCAAAATGCTCACGATCGGCTTTATCAAAGCCATGTGCTTCTCGAATATGGGCATCAATCACTCCAGAATCCTCATTATTCAAAAGCCATTGATAAATACCTTGCAGTGCAAACTCACGCGCACGATGACGCGGTGAGCGATTTTTGCTTGGATTCGCGTGTTGGGTATTGGGTGTCATGCTATTTCCTATCTTTATACTTACTATCTTTGCTGTCGACGTCTTCTCTTAAAGAAAACCAGCACAAATTTATTCTTGTTCGTAATTAATGTCTTCAGTCGCTTCAGCCAATTCTTCTAAGGCTAAAGTCAAGTTCGCCATTTCTACCGCAACACGAGCTGCATCAGCGCCCTTTTCATGCATACGAACTTCTGCTTGCTCGTCGTTCTCTGTCGTCAAAATAGCATTGGCGATTGGAATTCCTGTATCAAGCGCGACACGTGTGATACCTGCACCAGACTCATTCGATACTAATTCAAAATGATAGGTCTCGCCACGAATCACTGCGCCTAAAGCGATCAATGCATCAAATTGATGAGTAGCGGCCAATTTTTGTAGTGCTAACGGGACTTCCAAGGCGCCAGGCACAGTCACATGCAAAATATCTTCGTTCATTACACCTAAACGACTTAATTCTTGCAAACATGCATCCAATAATCCTGCACCGACATTCTCGTTAAAGCGGGCTTGAACGATACCAACGCGTACACCAGCACCGTCTAAATTTGACTCATAATGTCCGACTGTCATTTTACTTTCCTTTCAACCCGCAGGCTGAGTATGTTTATCTCGTTAAATGTCAAAGTCCAAATGCTTAGCTCGCTTTAGGACTATCCATATAACCTGTTACTTCTAAATTAAAACCTGTCATCGATGGCATCTTGCGAGGATTTGCCAATAAACGCATACGCCCGACACCCACATCTCTCAAAATCTGTGCGCCAATGCCGTAAGTACGCAGATCCATGCGTGCTGCACGACCTTGTGGGCGCTTTTCTGGCGTAGTCAATGCATTAAACTGAGCAAATAATTGCTCCGCCGTTTCTTCGCAATTTAGTAATACCATCACACCGTTATCCGAAGCTTTAATAGTATCCAATGCGCTAGCAATATTCCAGGAATGAGTAGAAATCTCACTCTCTAGCAAGTCCAAAATTGACACCGGTTGATGTACTCTTACGAGTGCTTCTTGTTCGCTCGTTACAGTACCGTGAACTAATGCCAAATGAGCAGAATTACTTGGCAAATCTCGATAAACAATCGCTTTAAACATACCGTGTACTGTTTGCATTTCGCGCTCGGCAACACGTTGAACCATGCTTTCATTTTGGCTGCGGTAACGTATTAAGTCAGCTATCGTACCAACCTTTAAATTGTGCGTCGCTGCGAATTCTAACAAGTCTGGCAAACGTGCCATCGTGCCATCGTCTTTCATAATTTCACAAATTACCGACGATGGATTTAAGCCCGCCAATTCTGCTAAATCACAACCTGCCTCAGTATGACCCGCGCGCATCAGAACACCACCCTTTTGCGCTTTCAAGGGAAAAATATGACCCGGTTGCACGATGTCATCGGCAGTCATTTTTGGATCTACAGCTACCTGCACAGTCCTAGCACGGTCCGCTGCAGAAATGCCGGTCGTCACACCTTCTGCCGCTTCTATAGATACTGTGAAGTTTGTACCATAAGCCGTACCATTGCGTGACGACATCATGGCCAAATTGAGTTGATCACAGCGCTCTTCGGTCAGTGTTAAACAAATCAATCCGCGGCCATATTTCGCCATGAAGTTAATCGCTTCTGGTGTAACAAATTCGGCAGCCAATACAAGATCGCCTTCGTTTTCTCTATCCTCTTCGTCCACCAAAATCACCATGCGTCCCGCACGTAATTCTTCGACGATTTCTTGTGTATTCGATAGTTTCATTGATTTTTTCCAGCGTAAATAGCAGCTATTTGACTCACTATTCACTATATTTGATCACAGCCCTCTATTCTAAAGGATTTAGCCACACTTGCAGACGCATCATGCATCCTTTACTGTCTTATTGACATCGAAATCACAATATTTCTGATTTAAATTCGTAAAACCTCAGTTTTTGGGTTTCGTCATTTAATCGTATTTTTGCCCTTTATGCGAAACCTAGATCTCAGCAGTTTTGCGCAACGATGCTGACCTCGATGTTAACCACATCGTTAAGGCAAAAAAATGCCGCGATAAACGCGGCATTTAAATACTAAATGGCAATAAAATTTCTATTAGTGACCATGTCCTTCGCCATAAGTTTCCACATTAACTGGCATGTTACCGCCATTTTTACCTTCAAAGAATAAAGGCTTTCTAGCTTTACTACGAGCGCCAACTTCATTCATGGTATTCACATCATATAGTCGACCATTAATCATCACTTGGGCAATTTGATCCGATTGACGTATATCTTTCAACACGTCTCCGCTAATAATCACCAAATCAGCTAACTTACCCACTTCCAGTGAACCAATATCTTTATCCATTCCCAGATATCGCGCACCATTAATCGTCGCCGCACGAATCGCTTCCAACGAGCTCATACCACCGCGAGCTAAAGTCCACATTTCCCAATGTGCACCCAAACCTTCACGCTGTCCATGCGCACCCACATTGACAGGAACACCTGCACGTTGCAGTTCAGTCGCAGTACGAGCAACATTAAATACATTAAAGTCCTCCTCGGGCGCGGTCTCACGACGCACGCTGCGAGGCTCTAATACAGAACGCGGCACATAGCGCGACAAGATGGGATGCTTCCACACATCGGTACGGGCATACCAGTAGTGCTCGCCATCCAGACCACCATAACCAACAATCAAAGTCGGCGTATAACCGACCTGAGTCTGCGACCACAGCTGCTTCACGTCTTCATAGGCATTTGCCACAGGGATGGAATGTTCAACACCAGTATGACCATCAATCACCATCGTCATATTGTGTTGAAACAACGAGCCGCCTTCAGGCACCACCATCATGCCGGTCTGACGTGCAGCTTCCAGAATTTGTTGGCGTTGTTCGCGACGTGGCTGATTGTAACTTTTTACTGAGATTGCGCCAGCTGCTTTGAGGCGCTTCATATGAGTTAAAGCATCATCCAAACTATTCACAACAGCACTAAAATTCGCTTTCGCACCATATAGAATCGTTCCTGTTGAATAGATTCTAGGTGCGACAACATTGCCCACCTTTTGCATCTCACTATGCGTAAAGATTTCAGACGTATTATTTGATGGATCATGAATTGTCGTTACACCAAACGCCAAAGACGCGAAATCCACCCAACTTTGCTGCGGAATCACTTGTCCTTCGCCCATACCTCCATGCCAATGCACGTCAACCAATCCTGGAATAATGGTTTTACCCGTGGCTTCAATTTGTGTAGCGCCCGCTGGGATTGCTACACTATCTGCACTACCAATAGCCAAGATGCGATTGTCTTTTACCACCACACGTGCATTCTCAATGACTTCATCACCTTTCATCGTGACAACGCGTGCACCAGAAATTACTGTCACTCCAGTCGGTTTATCTGCATTTACACGGAAACCAATTTTCATACCACTTTCAAGCGGCTTAGCGACTTCTTTTGCTGCGCCCGGAACAAAATTGAAAGCATCCTTCAGGGAACTCGTAAACAACTCATCACCCAAGGAAAAATGCAGCTTCTGACTGTCGCCAGACCAATGCAAATAATCTCCAGCGTTCACATCTAATTGTTTAACCGGTAAGGCATCCGCTTTTGCGCCAACACTTATCGCTTTACCAGCCAGAGGCATAGGCATTGCGTACGCATGGAAACGCTCATTGAATGCAAGCCATTTACCATCGGGTGAAATTGAAAAGGACGAAACGAAATCACCTTTCGCGACAGCTACGTCCTCGGTTTTATCTAATGCAACGCGAAATAAGGAAGTCGTCCATTCAACCTCACCGGCGTATTTGGTGCGCGTCAAATAAACCGCATCATTATCATTCGAAAATTGAGGCGCATTTCCGTCGTCTGCAATTTTACGTGGCAATGAGTTGCCATCCGCTGCAACAGCGAAAACTCCAGTTTCCAATCCATGCCAAGGTGAAGTCAAATACCCCCCACGCGCCTTCACGAAAACCACTTGCTTGCCATCGGGTGACATCGTAACTTCCGTATATTTTCCAGCTTCTTTGGTCAATACAGTTTCTTGACCGCTACGTAAATTCAAAATACGGACGCTACCTAACTTCTGATCATCCCAAGTCGTGAATAAGACGGATAGTCCATCACGAGAAAACCGAGGAAAATACTCAAAATGATCGGTTTGTTTGGTCAAACGGCGTGGCGTACCATTCGGTAAATCACGAATGTATAAGTAACCCATTGCCGAATAAATGACCTTATCTCCCTGAGGTGCCACATTGACCCAACGTAGCTGCTTTACGTCGAATTGATCGCTACCAACAGCTGTGTCAAAACGGACTGCAGGCCTGATCTCACGAGTATCTTGAACATGAAATGGAATCTCTTTAGCCGATTGAGCGAACGGATCTACTCGCCATATTTTTCCTTGCGCCCAGACGATGATTTGTTTTGCGTCAGGCATCCACGAGAAAGCGGGATAAACACCATGTATTGCCCAAGCCTCCTGCATATCTCGCTCTAAATGGCCCCATGCAGGAGTTTCCTCTCCAGTTTTCAAATCCTTCAAGAAGAGGGTTGATTGATTGCGTACGCGACGCACAAAGGCCAAATATTTTCCGTCAGGCGAAGGCGTAGGGCGAACCGCACCTCCGGCGCCGCTCACGAATGGAATGGTCTTTCCATCACGTAAATCTTTTCTAAAAATTTGATAGATCTGGCCATTTGAATCCTTGTTATATTCAAATGCTGTCCCACCCGTCGTATCTTGGGAATAATAAATATAACGACCATCCGGTGAAAACGCTGGTTCACCTAAGTCTTTTTGCCAATTTGGTTTCTCGTTAATTTGCACACCAGAACCACCGCTGGCATGGAACATCCAAATTTCTCCTGAGCCCAATGAGCGCGTACCAGAATAATGTTTGCGGGCAGCGATGAATTGTCCATTTGGATGCCACACGGGGTTATTCAGCAAACGGAAATCTTCTTTCGTTACCGCATGAGCATTACTACCATCGACATTCATGACCCAAATATTGTCGCCACCACCTGCATCTGACATGTAAGCGATTTGCTTGCCATCAGGCGAAAATCGCGCCTGCATCTCCCAAGCCATCGTATGCGTCAGGGCTTTTGCTTCACCACCAGCTATCGGCATGAGATACAAATCGCCGAGTACATCAAAAACAATTTGCCTACCGTCAGGACTAACGTCGACACTCATCCAAGTGCCCGTTTTTATATCCAATTTTGCCGTTTTACTCTCGCCTGGCGGACTATTCACATCCCATTTTTTCTTAGGTGCATCCGCTGCACTTACCAACGCGGATATTGCCAACAAGGATGCAACAATCGTATTACGACTAATATTTTGCACGAAACTCTCCCAAAAATATTCTCAAGATAAAAATCGACTATGTATTTCAAATGCGATTTTCATCCATTTTTATTGAATTAGACTTACTGATTACTAAGACAAAAACACTGAGGGCTTGGTTCAAATATATCCGCCAAAATATAAAAAAACTGCACGAGCCTAAAAGCTCTAAGAAAAATTATGAGGTGAGTTCGAAATAGGTCTAAGTGGTATAGGAGGATTTTTTTGTAGGAAGCGCAAAAAGCAAAAGCCCCTGATTCGAAGTGAATCAGGGGCGATGCGGAATAAGAGCCTGACGATGACCTACTTTCACACTGGTTGCAGCACTATCATCGGCG
>NZ_JBMPOP010000011.1:0-125671 GCF_049340325.1 Undibacterium sp. Di24W | reverse complement strand
CTACCTGATCAACCACTGATAATTTAAAGGCCAAGGTGTAATCTCTTTGGCTCCTGCGTTCTGTTGATTTCATTGACGTTCCTTTCAATCACGAAGAAAACTGTCAATCTATTTCAGGACGGGTCACTGCAAATAAAAAAGCCACGAAAATTTCGTGGCTTTTTTATTGTTGTGAGCTTTAATCGCTACCTAAGTTTATTTGCCAGCTTTGCGCATTAACGAAGAAAGGTAGGCCTCGCCATCTGGTGGTGTGCCATTGCGTTGTGAATTCCAGATCATTTCACCTAAACAATCCATCATTTCGTGATGCGCCTCATGGATGGAATTCTTCTTATGAGCTAAAGCTTCGTAAGCGACGCGAACGCCGTGCGGTTGATTAATAGTAATTTGTTCGGCGATCGTTAGATGCATCGACAAGTGTAGAAACGGGTTGGTTTTACCTGAATCTACACTGTAGTTTCGTTGCAGCGCTGCTTCGACATCACGAAAATCATCATCATATTCAGGGTGTTGAGAAATCCAGTCAGCGGCAATGGTTTCTAATGGTGTAAGAATTTCTTTGGCGTGATATTTGCGGAAAGTTTCGCAAAAAAATCGGCGTACGTCGTCTTGGCTGGGATTAAACATGTTCTGCTTGGTTAGGTTTGTTGCTTGATCAGGATATCTGAGGCAAGTGTTATTCTAATGGGAATTTGAGCTATTCGCAGTTCGTTGGTGAATTGTGCATTCTGAAAGAAAATTAATTTTCGGTTATGATCGCGGCTTCGTTCATTTAAGGTGGTATCACATGTTAAATCAAGAATCTTTAGACTTGTTGTTTTCTTCTGCCCGCACCCATAATGTCTGGTTGGATAAGCCCGTCAGCGATGAGCAAATTCAGGCGATTTACCATGCCATGAAGTGGGCGCCAACCTCTGCTAATTCGTCCCCAGCGCGTTTTGTATTTGTAAAGTCTGCGGAGCAAAAAGAGAAATTAGTTGAGTGCATGTCGCCAGGTAACGCTGAAAAAACTCGCCAAGCTCCAGTAACCGTGATTATCGGCATGGATTTGGCGTTCTATGAAAAATTGATCAAATTGTTCCCTCATGCGCCTGATGCACGCTCTTGGTTCGAAGGAAATCAGGCGAATATTGAAGCTACTGCCTTCAGAAACTCTAGCTTGCAAGGCGCATACATGATGATGGCTGCACGTGCATTAGGATTGGACTGTGGTCCTATGTCGGGCTTTGATGCGGATAAAATCAATGCTGCGTTTTTTGCTGACACACCTGTGAAAGTCAATTTTGTTTGCAGTGTTGGTTATGGTGATGTGGAAAAACTGTTCCCACGTTCACCACGTTTGGACTTTGATGAGGCTTGTCAAATCGTTTAATTCGACCAAATACTGGTAAAGCTTGTAGGAAAAGAGCGCTCTTACACATTATCTGGTAAGGGCGTTTTTTGTTTGAATTCGCACAAGTCAGCGATCATGCAATTCCAGCATTTGGGTGTACGGGCAATGCACGTGTAACGACCGTGAAGGATCAGCCAGTGATGCGCATCGAGCTTGAAATCGTTCGGCACAAACTTCAATAATTTTTCTTCGACTATATCGACGTTTTTTCCTGGCGCGATGCCGGTGCGATTTGAAACTCGGAAAATATGGGTGTCTACCGCGATAGTTGGTTCGCCAAATGCGGTGTTGAGTACCACATTCGCAGTTTTTCTGCCGACGCCAGGTAGACCCTCTAGGGCTTCGCGCGTTCGCGGCACTTCGCCCTGATGTTGGTCTAAGATGATGCGGCATGTTTCGATGGTGTTTTTCGCTTTGGTGCGAAATAAGCCTATCGTTTGAATATAAGGAATGAGCCCGTCGACACCTAAATCAAAAATTTTTTGCGGCGTATTGGCGACAGGGTAGAGGCGTTTTGTCGCTTTGTTGACTGATACATCGGTTGCTTGGGCTGATAGCAGGACGGCAATCAGTAATTCAAATGGTGTTGTGTATTCGAGCTCCGTAGTTGGGTGCGGGTTTTGTGCCTGCAAGCGAGTAAAGATTTCTAGGCGTTTGTTGGCATTCATGGGAGTTGAGTTATCTAAATCAGTAAATTATTTGGCTTGTATATCTTTTTTTGTGGAAGCACGCAAGATGGCATTGGCGATAATTTTTTTCTTACGTTCTTTTTCGTCTAGCTCTGCTTGTGTTTCCGCAGCTTCTAGTGACAGTAGCTTAAGTTTTTCATGTGCTTTTGCCAATAAACGTTTTTCGTTCTCCTGATTTTCTTGAATTAAACGTTGTTCTCTCTGTTTATAGCGACGCTTGGCGCTGTCGGCTTGTTCTTGCGACCACGCTTGCCAGCCAGTTGATGTGCTTGCGGTTGGTAGCATGGTGATGCAGTCAACAGGGCAGGGCGCTACGCATAAATCGCAACCCGTACACAAGTCGGGAATCACGGTATGCATTTGTTTGTTTGCGCCCATGATGGCATCGACTGGGCAGGCTTGTATGCAAAGTGTGCAGCCTATGCACGCAGCTTCTTCAATAAAGGCAATGGTGCGAGGCTTTTCCGCGCCGTTGGCGGGGTTCAGTGGAATAAGTGGTTTGCCTAAAAGCTTTGCCAGTCTGTTGATTCCTTCTTGTCCGCCGGGTGGACATTGATTATAGCTAGCGCCATCGTCTGCTATCGCATGGGCGTATGCCTGGCAAGCAGGGTATCCACATTTTGTGCATTGTGTCTGTGGCAATAAATTATTGATTTGATCAGCGAGAGTGAGAGCCACGGCTTTGTATTCATTAAGCGAGAAAGGCTGCATTATCCGCGCAATGCAATGCACGGACAAGAAAGAGTGGGCAGAAAATGATGAAATTCTTTAGTGTACTCGCCGGTTTGCGTAGCTGAGTAACAATCAAAAAGCGAGAAAGTGCTTTTTGGAAAGAATTCTGAGATTGCTTGAGAGCGTCATTTGCGCTATAATTCGAGGGTTTAGCTTATTCAAATCTCGTCGTAGCGCATATCCAAAAAAAATCACTCTCTACTTTGATTGTTTCTCATTCTCCGGATAGCGCTTTGTTATTAAAGCGGTGTTCTGAGAACAGCAAGTAACGATCGATGTTTTGGCGCGCAACGGCGGTAACACTACAGGAGTTGCCCTTGCTGCCCATTCCGCAGTCCTTAAGTACCAATCCCGATACCGTCGCTATTCTTGCCCTCGCTGATGGCACGATTTTTACGGGCGTATCTATTGGCGCCTCCGGTCATACGATCGGTGAAGTTGTTTTCAATACCTCTATGACTGGTTATCAAGAAATCTTGACGGACCCTAGTTATAGTTCCCAAATCGTCACTTTGACCTATCCGCACATCGGTAATACAGGCGTGAATGCGGAAGACGTCGAATCCGACAAAATTCATGCCGCTGGTTTGATCATCAAAGATCTGCCTTTGCTGGTGTCGAATTTCCGTTCTGAGCAGTCTCTGTCGGACTATCTGAAATCACAAAATATCGTTGCTATCGCCGGTATCGATACGCGCAAATTGACACGTATCTTGCGTGAAAAAGGTGCGCAGGGCGGGGCGATTTTAGTAGGCAAAGATGCAGTTAAAACTCTGGAGCTGGCAAAGTCTTTTCCAGGTTTGTCCGGAATGGATCTGGCGAAAGTGGTTTCTGTGTCGAAATCCTACGAATGGACAGAAGCCGAATGGAAACTCGGTCAAGGCTACGGCAAATTAAGTAATCCTGAATTCCATGTTGTTGCATTCGACTTTGGCGTCAAGCGTAATATTCTACGTATGTTGTCAGAGCGCGGTTGCAAAGTGACGGTCTTGCCAGCCCAATCGACGGCAGCAGATGTTTTAGCTTTGAATCCTGATGGCGTGTTCTTGTCGAACGGCCCTGGCGACCCACAGCCATGTGATTACGCGATCGCAGCGGCTAAAGAGTTGATCGAAAAAGGAATTCCGACTTTTGGTATTTGCTTAGGCCATCAAATTATGGCTTTGGCATCTGGCGCAAAAACTTTGAAGATGAAGTTTGGCCATCATGGCGCGAATCATCCTGTACAAGATCTCGATACCAAGCAAGTGTTGATTACGTCGCAAAATCACGGTTTTGCAGTGGACGCCGCATCTCTGCCTGAAAACTGCCGCGTTACCCATGTGTCTTTGTTTGATGGTTCTTTGCAAGGCTTTGCCCGTACAGACAAACCAGCATTTTGTTTCCAAGGTCATCCTGAGGCTTCACCAGGTCCGCATGATATTGCCTACCTGTTTGACCGTTTCACGAACCTGATGAAGACTGCAAAGTTGGAGAAAAACAAAAATGCCTAAGCGTATAGACATAAAAAGTATTTTAATTATCGGCGCCGGTCCTATCATTATTGGTCAGGCTTGCGAGTTCGATTATTCTGGTGCACAGGCTTGTAAAGCTTTGCGCGAAGAAGGCTACAAAGTTATTTTGGTGAATAGTAACCCTGCAACCATTATGACTGACCCAGAAATGGCCGATGTGACATACATCGAACCGATTACCTGGCAAGTGGTGGAACGCATCATCGCTAAAGAACGTCCGGATGCCATCTTGCCGACTATGGGTGGTCAGACTGCATTGAACTGTGCTTTGGATTTACATAAGCATGGCGTCCTAGATAAGTATAAATGTGAATTGATCGGTGCTTCCCCAGAAGCTATTGATAAAGCCGAAGATCGTTCTAAGTTCAAAGATGCGATGACCAAAATTGGCCTAGGTTCTGCGCGTTCTGGCGTAGCTCACAGCATGGAAGAATCATGGGCTGTGCAAAAAACAGTCGGCTTTCCGGTCATTATTCGCCCCTCTTTCACGATGGGGGGGACGGGCGGTGGTATCGCGTACAATGAAGAAGAATTCGAAACGATTTGTAAGCGTGGTTTGGAAGCGTCACCAACCAATGAATTATTGATCGAAGAATCTTTGATCGGTTGGAAAGAGTACGAGATGGAAGTCGTGCGCGATAAAGCAGATAATTGCATTATCGTTTGCTCTATCGAAAACTTAGACCCTATGGGCGTGCATACAGGTGATTCGATCACCGTCGCGCCAGCACAAACTTTGACCGACAAAGAATACCAAATCATGCGTAACGCCTCGTTGGCTGTGTTGCGTGAAATCGGTGTGGATACTGGCGGTTCCAATGTGCAATTCTCTATCAATCCTGCCGATGGTCGTATGATCGTCATTGAGATGAATCCACGTGTGTCACGTTCTTCTGCGTTGGCATCAAAAGCAACAGGTTTCCCAATCGCGAAGATCGCGGCGAAACTGGCGGTTGGTTTTACACTCGATGAGCTGCGTAACGAAATTACTGGCGGTCAAACCCCAGCATCCTTCGAGCCGTCTATCGATTACGTTGTTACCAAGATTCCACGTTTTACTTTCGAAAAATTCCCGCAAGCGGATAACCGTTTGACGACGCAAATGAAGTCAGTCGGCGAAGTGATGGCGATCGGCCGTACCTTCCAAGAGTCCTTCCAAAAAGCCTTGCGTGGTTTGGAAGTTGGCGTTGATGGTATGAATGAAAAAACCACCGACCGTGAAGTTTTGGAAAAAGAACTCGGTGCGCCAGGTCCAGATCGTATTTGGTACGTTGGTGACGCATTCGCGCAAGGTTTTACGATGGAAGAAGTGCATCAGCTGACGCGCATTGATCCATGGTTCTTGGCGCAAATCAAAGACATCGTCGACATCGAGTTGTGGTTGGAAACCCAGTCCTTGGACGCCATCGATAAAGACCTGTTGTTGAAGTTGAAGAGAAAAGGCTTCTCTGATCGTCGCTTAGCAAAACTCTTGAAATCGACTGGTACTGCGGTTCGTGAAAAACGTATTGCTTTGAATGTACGTCCTGTCTATAAGCGTGTGGATACGTGTGCAGGCGAGTTCGCAACGAAGACCGCTTACATGTATTCCACTTATGAAGATGAGTGTGAGTCAGCACCGACTGACAAGAAAAAAATCATCGTCTTGGGTGGTGGTCCAAACCGTATCGGTCAAGGTATTGAATTCGATTACTGCTGCGTCCATGCAGCATTCGCGATGCGTGAAGATGGTTACGAAACGATTATGGTTAACTGTAATCCGGAAACTGTTTCCACTGACTACGATACGTCGGATCGTTTGTATTTCGAACCACTGACTTTGGAAGATGTTTTGGAAATCGTTGATCTGGAAAAACCAGTTGGCGTGATCGTGCAATATGGTGGTCAGACACCGTTGAAATTGGCATTAGAATTAGAAGCGAATGGCGTACCAATTATCGGTACTTCACCAGACATGATTGATGCAGCAGAAGATCGTGAACGCTTCCAGAAAATGTTGCATGAATTAGGTTTGCGTCAGCCACCAAACCGTACCGCACGTACGGAAGATGAAGCGATCGCATTAGCCCAAGAAATTGGTTACCCACTCGTGGTACGTCCGTCTTATGTTTTGGGGGGGCGTGCAATGGAAATCGTTCATGAGCAACGCGATCTGGAACGCTATATGCGTGAAGCGGTCAAAGTGTCACACGATTCCCCAGTGTTGTTGGATCGTTTCTTGAATGATGCGATTGAAGTTGACGTAGATTGTTTGTCCGATGGCACGCGTACTTTCATTGGCGGCGTGATGGAGCATATTGAACAAGCTGGCGTACACTCTGGTGACTCTGCTTGTTCATTGCCACCATACTCCTTGAAGCAAGCAACGATTGATGAATTAAAACGTCAAACCAGCTTGATGGCAAAAGGTTTGAACGTGGTTGGCTTGATGAACGTGCAGTTCGCGATCCAACAAAAAGATGGTGAAGACGTTGTGTACGTGTTGGAAGTCAATCCTCGTGCATCGCGTACTGTACCTTATGTTTCTAAGGTCACCGGTTTGCAATTAGCGAAGATCGCTGCACGTTGCATGGTTGGGCAGTCTTTGGATTCTCAGGGCATTTATAAAGAAGTAATTCCATCGTATTTCAGCGTGAAAGAAGCAGTATTCCCATTCGTGAAGTTCCCAGGTGTCGATACGATTTTGGGGCCTGAAATGAAATCGACTGGCGAAGTCATGGGTGTTGGCAAAACTTTCGGTGAAGCTTTTGTAAAATCGCAATTGGGCGCGGGTGTTAAATTACCTCGATCCGGTAAAGTGTTCTTGACTGTGAAAAATGCCGATAAGCCGCGTGCAATTAATATCGCGAAGAAGCTGGTAGCAATGGGCTTTGAATTGGTTGCCACCAAAGGTACCGCTGCCGCAATTTCAGCGGCAGGTGTGACTTGCGCTTCCGTGAATAAAGTTGCGGAAGGCCGTCCACATGTGGTCGATCTTTTGAAAAACCGTGAAGTCGTGATGGTCATCAATACCGTTGAAGAAAAACGTAATGCGATTGCTGATTCTCGTTCGATTCGCGTCTCTGCTTTAGCGTCTGGCGCAACGACGATTACGACGATCGCCGGAGCAGAAGCTGCCGTGGAAGGCATGCGTCATTTGGATGAATTGCATGTCTATGATTTACAAGGTCTGCATAAGTCTTTACACTAAGCGCAATTTTGCGAATCCCTGACTAACGGGGAATCGCACACCGAGAGGTCACAATCAACAATGAGTCATCATTGTTCTTGTGACCTCTCTACTTTTAGGCATGATGGTGATCCATCTTGTTTTTTAACTTGGGATTTTTATCCCAGTATTTTTTTACCTGATTTTTCACTTATATATTGTAGATAGCTATGAGTACAGTACCCCTGACTAAATTTGGTGCAGAATTGCTCAAGCAAGAGTTGCACAAACTAAAGACTAAAGAACGTCCAGAAGTGATCAACGCGATTGCAGAAGCGCGCGCACAAGGCGATTTGTCTGAAAATGCGGAATATGACGCGGCTAAAGAGCGTCAAAGTTTCATCGAAGGCCGTATTGCTGAACTCGATGGTAAATTGAGCGCAGCACAAATTATTGATCCTACTGAATTGGATGCAGAGGGCCGCGTGGTGTTTGCGGCAACCGTGCAATTAGAAGATTTAGAAAATGGACAAAAAGTTCAATATCAAATCGTTGGTGAAGACGAAGCCGATTTGAAATTGAATAAAGTGTCAATTACCTCACCAATCGCGCGTGCTTTAATTGGTAAGTACGCAGGTGATGTGGTTGGTGTACAAGCACCAGCTGGTGTGCGTGAATATGAAATTTTGGATGTCTTGTACATCTAAAATTTGACGCGAACTTTGCAGGCGCAAGTTTCGCAAAAAACACTTTCAAGTCGCGAGAGTAAGTTAGCATTAAAAAAATGGGGCGCAAGTTTGCGCCCCTCTTTGATAATAACGGTACTAACAGTAGTAGTTAATGCGCTAGTTGAAGCTAGTCAAAGAGTTTGAACTTAGTCTCTGCCAGTTTTCTTGACGCTGGATTGACGTGGTTTAGCGCGCTTGATCGTGCCGCCTTGGGTTACACGTTCATTGCCCTTGACTAAAACTTTAGAAACAGATGGTTTTTTCGTGCCACTTGCGCTAGGCTTCACAATAGTCACCTCACGCAGACCTTTGCCACGTTTTACAAATTTAGTTTCTTTAATACCGTCGATTTTTGGACGATAGATTACCAATAATTTGCCTATGTGTTGAACTGGTTCGGCATCGAGTTCTTCGCAAATAGTGTCGTACATTGCCACGCGTGCTTCACGATCATCACCAAAGACGCGAACCTTGATTAATCCGTGAGAATTCAGACTGGCATCAATTTCTTTCTTTACTGCCGGTGTCAGTCCAGCTTCACCGATGATAACGATGGGTTTGAGACCATGCGCTTCAGCACGTAGTTCGCTGCGTTCAGCTGGTGTGAGTTTTGATTTTGGTTTGATTTTTGCAGTTGATGCGTCGTTTGACATATAAATTCCTTTAAAAGCAGTATTTTACGCCAATGGCCAAGAATAAATTCAATCAAAATTGGGTTCACGATCATATTAATGATCCTTATGTGAAATTAGCACAAAAAGAGGGCTATCGCTCGCGCGCCGTTTATAAGCTCAAAGAAATCGATGAAACCGAAAAATTGATCAAATCTGGTCAAGTTATCGTCGATTTAGGCGCCACGCCGGGTAGTTGGTCGCAATATGTTAGGAATAAGCTATCAGGCAAAGAGGGGGGGGGCATTCTTGGCGAAATCTATGCACTCGATTTGCTTGAGATGGAACCGATCGCCGATGTCAACTTTATCCAAGGCGATTTTCGTGAAGAAGAGGTCTTGTCCCAGCTGGAAGCCAAGCTGCATGGAAAAAAAGTCGATGTTGTATTGTCCGACATGGCGCCGAATTTATCTGGAAATGCCACCGTAGACGGTGCTCGCGTTGAGTATATTATTGAATTGGCAGTTGAATTTGCGAAGGCTCACTTGAAACCAAATGGTGCATTATTAGTAAAATGTTTTCACGGGACTAGCTATAATACTTTGGTGACTTTGTTTAAAAATGAATTTACGACTGTTGCGAATAAAAAGCCTAAAGCCAGTAAAGATAAGTCATCTGAGATATTTTTGTTAGGAAAAGGCCTAAAACATCCGACATGATGAGGAAATAAGTGAAATAAATCGAAATTTCACCTGTTTTACCCTTGATAATTATCAATCGCGCCAGCATATCTTATCCAGCAAGCTGTATTCAATGCGAGTAGAATAATCATTTAATAGTGCCAGTATTTTCGCGCGTCATTTTACCCGCGACTTTTTGTGCAAGATATGCACCCGAGGAGTTTTTGTGAATAATTCAATGTTAACCAAAATTGCAATGTGGGGCGCAGTCCTCTTGGTGCTGTTTATGGTGTTCAATAAATTCGATAGTAAGAATTTGGCTGCCGGCGCGACCGTTGTTGGTTACTCTGATTTTCTTGAGGATGTGAAAGCCAAGCGAATTAAAGAAGTGACTTTTGACGACGCAAACTTATCGGCAGTTGGCGTTACTCAAGATGGAAAAAAAGTAAAAACGCAAGTGCCACGTCAAGAGCGCGGTCTGGTTGGCGATCTGATTGCTAATAACGTCAAGTTTGATAGCAAACCTCCGGAAGAACCATCAGTATTAGGTCAAATTTTGTTTTCTTACGGCCCTATGATCTTGTTGATCGCCGTCTGGATTTTCTTCATGCGTCAAATGCAAGGTGGCGGTAAAGGCGGCGCCTTCTCATTCGGTAAATCGAAAGCCCGTATGCTGGATGATACGAATAATCATGTTACTTTTGCTGATGTCGCCGGTTGTGATGAGGCGAAAGAAGAAGTTAGTGAAGTCGTCGATTTCTTAAAAGATCCTAGTAAATTCCAAAAACTCGGTGGACGTATTCCACGCGGTGTGTTGATGGTGGGTCCACCAGGTACTGGGAAAACTTTGTTGGCGCGTGCCATTGCTGGCGAGGCAAAAGTACCTTTTTTCACCATTTCAGGTTCTGATTTCGTAGAAATGTTTGTCGGTGTGGGTGCTTCTCGTGTGCGTGACATGTTCGACAATGCAAAAAAACATTCCCCATGCATTATTTTTATCGATGAGATCGATGCGGTCGGTCGTCATCGCGGCGCTGGTATGGGCGGTGGCAATGATGAGCGCGAACAGACTCTGAATCAAATGTTGGTGGAGATGGATGGTTTTGAGCCCAACTCCGGCGTGATCGTGGTTGCTGCAACTAACCGCGCCGACGTATTGGATAAAGCCTTATTGCGTCCAGGTCGCTTTGATCGTCAAGTGACAGTCAGCTTGCCAGATATTCGTGGTCGCGAGCAGATTCTCAATGTGCACATGCGCAAAGTGCCTATCGCACCAGACGTCCGCGCAGATATTTTAGCTCGTGGCACACCAGGTTTTTCTGGTGCTGACTTAGCCAATTTGGTCAATGAATCAGCTTTGTTCGCTGCACGTCGCAATAAGCGTTTGGTAGAGATGCAGGATTTTGAAGATGCTAAAGACAAGATCTACATGGGGCCAGAACGTAAGTCTATGGTCATGCGTGAAGATGAGCGTCGTAATACCGCTTATCATGAATCAGGTCATGCCGTGGTTGCGAAACTGTTGCCGAAAGCAGATCCAGTTCACAAAGTCACCATCATGCCTCGTGGGAATGCACTCGGTTTGACTTGGCAGTTGCCAGAACATGACCAGATCAGCGGCTATAAAGATAAGATGCTGGAAGAAATCGCGATCTTGTTTGGCGGTCGTATTGCGGAAGAGATTTTTGTTGGTCAAATGTCGACTGGCGCATCGAATGATTTTTCTCGTGCAACGAAATTAGCACGTGCGATGGTGACTCGTTTTGGTATGTCTGATACTTTGGGCGTGATGGTCTACGAAGATAGTCAAGATAGTGGTTATTTTGGCGGCTCTTCCAAAACGATTTCTGAGGCGACTCAGCAAAAAGTGGATGCTGAGATTCGTATGATATTGGATGCGCAGTACGCTATTTCCCGCCAATTGCTGGAACAAAATCGCGACAAGGTTGAAGCTATGACTAAAGCATTGTTGGAGTGGGAAACGATTGATGCTGAGCAGATCAATGACATCATGAACGGTGTTGAACCGCATCCACCGAAGTCATTTACTGCGGTGCCTAAATCGCCTTCTGATACTCCTCCTGGTGGCGTCACACCGAATGCAACGGCACCAGCCTAAGATTTTAAAATTGTAAATGGTAGTACGAGGGTGAGGAGAGATCCTCACCCTTCATTTTTAGAGCGATCGTTTTATGATAACTCCGTATTTTGAATGTGGAAAATACCGTTTTCCAATGAAAGTGGCGAACACCACGTCTACTAAAACGGTATTCAAACCACTAGTAATGGGGATTTTGAATGTCACTCCCGATTCTTTTTCTGATGGTGGAAAATTTCAGTCTTTAGATCATGCGATCACTCACGCAGAGCAAATGATAGAAGATGGCGTTGATATCATCGATATCGGTGGCGAATCAAGTCGTCCGGGCGCCATGCCTTTGCCATTAGATGAAGAGTTGAAGCGGGTGATTCCTCTGATTTATGCCTTGCGTGATTGTGGTAAACCAATATCAATCGATACTTACAAACCAGAAGTGATGCGTGAAGCGATTATTGCTGGTGCCGATTTGATTAATGATATTCGGGGTTTTGCTTCGCCAGAGGCGCGTGCCGTTGTAGCCGATAGTGATGTGGGCTTGTGCGTGATGCACATGCAAAAGTCGCCAGAGGTGATGCAACATCAACCAGACTATCAAAATGTCACACAAGAAGTTTTGGCATTCCTACGCGAGCGTTGTGATCAATTGATTGCCGCAGGCGTAGAAAAAAAACGACTCAGTATCGATCCTGGTTTTGGTTTTGGAAAAACCTTGGAGCACAATATTGAGCTTTTGCAAAACATAGGATTGATGCAAGAAGAATTAGGGTTGCCCTTATTGGCGGGTATTTCACGCAAAACCATGATAGGCAGCATTACTGGAAAGCCAGTAGAGCGCCGCATGGCAGGCAGTCTCGCTGCGGCGTTGGCGGCTATGGCACAAGGTGCACGCATACTGCGCGTACATGATGTCGCGGAGACAGTTGATGCGATAAAAGTATGGAGAGCAGTCAATACCAATAAGAACGTGTGTGAATAATCAGCACATAATGCAGTAATCTCAATAAAAAAATAAGAAAGGAAAAACATGTCTCGTAAATATTTTGGTACCGATGGCATTCGTGGCAAAGTTGGCGTTAGCCCTATCACGCCTGATTTTGTTATGCGTCTCGGTTATGCAGCAGGTAAAGTATTAGCACAGTTGGACACTGCTACCCATGCGAGACCGACGGTATTAATCGGTAAAGACACTCGCGTTTCCGGTTATATGCTGGAAGCTGCACTAGAGGCTGGTTTTGCTGCGGCGGGAGTAGATGTCATGTTGTCTGGACCGATGCCGACGCCGGCCATTGCTTATTTAACTCGCGCCCTACGTTTATCTGCTGGCGTAGTGATTTCTGCGTCGCATAATCCTTATGATGATAACGGGATAAAATTCTTCTCAGCCCAAGGCACAAAACTTCCAGATGATGTCGAACTTGCGATTGAAAACGAACTCGACAAAGAAATGCAATGCGTCAGTTCGGACAAGCTAGGTAAAGCAAAGCGCCTCCGTGACGCGAATGGTCGTTACATTGAATTCTGTAAAAGTACTTATCCCAATGAGCTTGATTTACGTGGTTTAAAGATTGTTGTCGATTGCGCTCATGGCGCGGCTTATGACATCGCTCCGCATGTATTCCACGAGCTCGGTGCTGAGGTGATTGCGATTGGCAACCAACCAAACGGTTTTAATATTAATGATAAAGTTGGCGCAACAGCACCTGACACTTTAGCGCTAGCAGTGCGCGCAAATCATGCCGATTTAGGTATTGCGCTCGATGGTGACGCGGATCGCTTGGTAATGGTTGATAGAAACGGCAAAATTTATGACGGTGATCAATTATTGTACTTGATGGTACTTGATCGTATGGCCATCGGTCCGGTGGCTGGCGCCGTTGGTACCTTGATGACTAACATGGCAGTGGAACTTGCGTTTAAAGAACTAGGCGTTGGCTTCATCCGCGCTAAAGTCGGCGATCGCTATGTGTTGGAACAAATGCAGCAACAGGGCTGGCTATTAGGAGGTGAGGGTTCAGGTCATTTGCTGTGCCTCGATAAGCATACTACAGGTGATGGTATTGTCTCTGCATTGCAGGTTTTGTCTGCTTTAAAACGCAATGGCAAATCTTTAGATCAGTGTTTTGAAAACCTAAAGCTATTTCCTCAAGTACTGATCAATGTTCGCGTAACCCCAGGCTTTGACTGGCAAAGCAATGCGGCGATGGTCGCAGAAAAAAACTTGGTTGAGAAAGAATTGTTAGGACAGGGGCGGGTGTTAATACGTGCATCTGGTACTGAGCCGCTAGTTCGCGTAATGGTAGAAACATCTGACGCAGATATTGCTAATAATATGGCGCGTCGATTGGCTAATTGCATAAGCTAATTTTTGAACAAATTGGGAATCATTCTTGAAGTTAATAGCGATACCCTGTAAGATGCAGCCTTCTGATTTTTAGTCCTTAGCGAATAATTGAGGGGCTAAAAATGTATGTGCGTCGGTAGCTCAGTTGGATAGAGCAATGCCCTTCTAAGGCATGGGTCGGGGGTTCGAACCCCTCCCGACGCACCAAATAGATTCTTGAAAAAGACCCATCAACTTGCGTTGATGGGTTTTTTTTTCTGCGATTTTTATTTTTTTGTTGTTTGAATTTCCGGTTCGAAGTTCAAGTTAAACTCAGAATTTCCAATAGGATTTGAGACGATGGTGGATGCACTTTTCGATGCAGTTTTTACGTGAATGAGGCGAAAATTGCGAGCTATTTGCAACGAAGAACGAAAAAAATGACCAAAAATGCGCCGCCAGCGCTCAAATAGCGTCGAAGACACGCCTAGTGGAAAATCTGGGTTTAATATTCGAAGCTCTTACTTTAGTGAGACATTTACTGTTTAAGACGCGAGTCTTATCAAATGCAACCAAAGACACTTGGCAGCGATTCGATCGCTTTCTAAATGTAGTCTGTCAGCACGAATAAATTATTCTGAGTTTGTAACTAGTTTTCACCTTCGAATTTGCCTTAAAAAATAGTTAGTGTATTAAAATTGAATCTGCCTTAAGTATTTTTACAAACAAAATCCGCGCGTTCTTGAGCCCGTTTTAAGTTTTTCTGTGCTTTCATTTCACCCTTGGGTTGGGTGCTTCTTAGATCTTCTTTCGCCCATTTGGATTTCATTTGCAAGTTCTCGCACTGTTTTTTTTTGCTGGCATTTTTGCTGGCGATACGTCGACTTGCAGTTTCTTCCTTTGCAAACTCACGATCTCTCGCTTTTTGGTTTTTTTGGGATTCGCTGAGTCGATGTTGATGGCGTTTTAACGCTCGTTGAGTTTCTTCTTCTGGAATTTGGCTGGTTTTGATTTCTATGGGAGTAGAAGGTACGCCTTTGCAGGGGGTCTGGCTAAAAATCGTTTTGCCATTTTCCTGACATTTGAAAGCGGGTGTGTCGGCGTAGCTGGCAAGGCCGAACAAACTGCAGCTTAAAAGCACGCTCAACAAAATGCTGAACTTTAAACGCAATGGTGTTTTCACTAAAGCGAGATAGGTCATTTTGCCTCCTAAATGATTTTTCCAGGGTTCATGATGTTTTGCGGGTCTAGTGCTCGCTTGATGGAACGCATCATTGTCAACTCTACAGTCGACTTATAACGCTGCAATTCGTCTTTTTTGAGTGAACCTATGCCATGCTCTGCTGATATCGAGCCGCCATATTCATGTGTTTTATCGTGGACGATGCGGTTGATCTGGTTTTGATGGGAGAGGAATTGTTCGTGATCGGCGTTGCAAGCAGGTGACACGTTGTAGTGTAAATTGCCATCGCCCAAATGGCCGAAAGTGACCATGCGGCAGCCAGGAAAGGCTTGTTGTAAAGCTAGGTTTGTCTCAGCGACAAAATCGGCGATAACAGAGATCGGGAGTGAAATATCGTGCTTAATATTTTTGCCTTCTTTCGCCTGCGCTGCTGAAATTGACTCACGTAAGGCCCAACAGTTTTTGGCTTGCGTCAGCGAATTGGCGATGACTGCATCTTCAATTATTTGCGCCTCGAGAGCGCTTGCAATTAGCTGTTCGAGCTGTTGATAGGTCGATTGTTCGGTGTCACTGCCCGATAGTTCTAGCAATACGTAGACGGGACTTTCTTCAGTAAATATTTTTTGAAATTGCGGGAAATGCTTGTGGACTAATTGCAGGCTGAGTTGGTTGATGACTTCAAAACCACATATTGAAGTATGACAGTGCTGTTTTGCTAAAGTGAGTAAGCTGACAGCCGCTTGTATGGAATTGAGGCGAATGAAGGCAGTGCCATAACTAATGGGTTTGGGGTAGAGTTTTAACACCGCGCCGGTGATGATGCCCAGCGTACCTTCCGCGCCAATCAATAAGTCGCGTAAGTCGTATCCCGTATTGTCTTTTCGTAGGCCCCGTAGGCCGTGCCAGATTTCACCTTGTGCAGTGATAACTTCCAGACCTAAGCACAAGTCCCGCATGTTCCCATAGCGTAAAACCGCAGTGCCGCCCGCATTCGTTGAAAGATTGCCGCCTATGGTGCAACTACCTTCAGATGCCAGTGATAATGGAAACAGTAAATTCTGCTCGTCCGCCGTGTTTTGGATTTGCGCTAGCAAGCAGCCAGCATCGACTGTCATGGTGCTGTTTGCGAGGTCAATCGCTCTTACTTGATTCAGTCGTTGTAGTGACAAAACGACTGCTTTACCAGATTGATCTGGGATACTGCCAAGTACCAGGCCTGTGTTTCCACCTTGTGGCACGATCGGCACTTGATATTTGGCGCAGTGCTTCACTAATTGGGCAACTTGTTCTGGCGTTGCTGGTCTTAACACTGCTAAAGCTTTGCCTGTTGCTCGTTGCCGCCAGTCTTGCAAATAGGGCGCTTGTTGTTCGGCATTTAGCAAAACATTTTCTTCACCAATCGAGGATTTGCAGAGATTCAGAAAGTTTTGCATTAGTTGATCTGCGGGATTAATTGACTAAATAGGGTTGTTTGGATCGTGCTTTGCCTCAGCTTGTTTCTTGGCAGCCTTAGCAATTTTTTTAAAAGGGCGTACATAGTAAATCGTGCTAAGAAAAAATATCACGCTGAGTAAAATCTCAATGCCAGCAAGTGCCCGAGATGTTCCATCCGCGTCATTCATCGCGCGTACCACGCCTTCGATGAAATAAAACATAATAAACATTGATGACCATTGCATCGTGTAAATATTTTTTTGCAATATTCCGCGCAAAGGAAATAATAATGGTAAAACTTTAATTATCCAAATGGAACCGCCAGGTTTGTAGGGTGCGAGCCACATTTCCCAAGCAAGACAAAGCAAAATCAAGGCGATTAAACTAGCGGAGGCGAGTCGATAAAACAAAGTTTGATGCGTATTCATATTTTTTGTAGTTGTAAAGCGGTCTCTGCTAGGCGTTTGCCGAGAGCAATTGCAAGAGTGCGGGTATCTTCGGTAATCGGCATTTTGCCATCCAGACCGGACCAGTGTGTTGCGCCATAAGGGCTGCCACCCGATTTGGTCGACATCAATTCCGGATGGGTATAGGGCAGACCCATGATCAACATGCCGTGATGCATTAACGGCAGCATCATGGATAGTAGTGTAGATTCTTGCCCTCCATGCAGACTACCGGTTGAGGTAAATACGCAAGCAGGTTTGCCGCATAAGGTGCCAGAAACCCAGTCTGCTGCTGTGCCGTCCCAAAAATATTTCATCGCTGAAGCCATATTGCCAAAACGAGTAGGTGAGCCGAGTGCGATACCTGCACACTCTTTGAAATCGCTGAGTTCAACATAAGGCGCGCCATCCGATGGAATCGCTGCTTCAGTTGCTTCTGACACAGGAGATACACTCGGTACCGTGCGCAGGCGAGCTTCACAACCGGAAACGCTTTCTATACCTTGCGCGATAAGTTGAGCCAACTGGCGTGTGCTGCCGTGACGGGAGTAGTACAAAACAAGGAGGGGAATAGGGTGTGCATTCATTTGACGAATTATAAAGAATTTCGACCTTCTCTGGGAGTTTATGCCCTGAGTTTAGGCATAAGTTAGCTGATAAGTTGGCGCTTAAGTTTTAACCTGAGTGGGAGTCTGAGTTCGAGTCCGATTTATGAAAACTGTAAATATTTCAAGGCTTCATAGGCAAGTCTAGGTAAAATGAGCGTTTTAGTAAGATCGTCAATTTCGGGCAAGTCTGGAAAGCAGAAAGAGTTACAAGCAAGAAGCCTTAGCAACATAAGTTACGTTGGAAATGGGAAGTAAAGTATGGGTGGTTTTATTCGAGGTTTGAGTTGGGGGCAATTGAAGAATTTATTTCAATTTGCCAATCGCCGTTTGCAAGAAGTGCGTTTGCCCCAGGTCGCGGGGAGTTTGACGTTTACGACGGTATTGGCATTGGTACCGATTTTGACCATAGGTTTAGCGATTTTGACCGCTTTTCCCTTATTCACCGATTTTAAGGCTTCCTTAGAAGCTTATTTTACTCAGAGCTTGATGCCCAAGCAGATTTCCACCACGGTGATGGGGTATCTGACGCAGTTCGCGACCAAGGCGACACGCTTGTCGGCGGTTGGTGGTGTGGTCTTAATGGTTACTGCGGTTGCGACCATGGCGATGATAGATAAAACCTTTAACCAAATCTGGCAAGTAAAACGGTCGCGCCCTTTGGTGCAGCGCATCGTTGTCTATTGGGCGATTGTGACTTTGGGGCCGCTGCTGATCGGTATCTCCATGAGTGTGACGTCGAATTTATTTATGGCCACCAATGGTTTGATGAAAACTGTACCCGTGTTAGGGACGATTTTTTATACCAGCGTCTCAATTGCTTTTACGACGGGTGCTTACACGCTTTTATATTTGACGGTGCCAAATCGTCCCGTAGATTGGCGTGATGCCGCCTGGGGTGGTGTATTTGCGGCGGTGGCATTTGAAATCGCCAAGCGCTTGTTCGCCGTGTTTGTTAAACAGTTTCCGACTTATACCGTGATCTATGGTGCTCTGGCGGCAATACCGATTTTCCTGATTTGGATTTACCTGTCATGGCTAATCACCTTGATAGGCGCAGTCATTGCGGCTTCTTTGCCCGTGGTCAAATACGAACGTTGGTGGCATGTACCAGAAAAGGGTAGTGCATTTGAAGATGCGATCGCTTTACTACGTATCTTGGTATTGGCGCGCAATTCAGATGCCAATGCGTCCGTGAATGTCTTAGAAATGCGGGCACAAACTCGCTTTGGTGTCGATGAAATTGAAGGTATTTTGGAAAAAATGCTGGAAGTAGGCTGGGTTGCCAGACTCACTTTGGACACGCCCAATCGCAAGCCAACAAAGTGGTGGCGTAAACATGATGCGGGTGCCGAGCGTTGGATATTGATTATGAATCCCGCCGCTTTATGTTTGGCAGACGTTTATCGACTTTTTGTGTTCGATACGACGGCAGATTCTGCTTTGGCCAAGCAAGTCCATCGCGTTATTGGTGACGGTATGTCGGAAAGCTTGTTCGAGCATTTCTTAATGCATTGAGGGTGCCCTTAATTTTATTTGGCTAAAGTCGATTGAGGGTCATTTAATTCGGTAAATCCTGCATGGTGAAATAGCGATTTCACATCGTGAAAAGCTCTAATGTGCTGCACCAAATTTTTATTTCATTTTGAGGAAGGTTGTTTTGCATCATGAAATGTAAATCGTAAGCTATTGATTTATATGTTAAAAATATTTCTCCTATGTCTTATATAAGACATTGTTGCGCTGCAAGGTTTGTCCTACTATAGATCTCAAGGACGAACACTTTTTTAAGCACTGATTTAAAAACCGCAGCAATCACAACAGGAGAACTACCATGACGCAAAAACTCACACGCGAACAGCAAATTGCAGAAATCCAAAAAGACTGGGATACCAACCCGCGTTGGATAGGTATCAAACGTAATTACACTGCAGAAGATGTGGTGCGTTTGCGTGGCTCTTTGCAAGTTGAACATACGATCGCTAGAACGGGCGCTTTGAAATTGTGGGACTTGGTCAATAACGAGCCATTCGTTAATGCACTCGGCGCTTTGACCGGCAATCAAGCGATGCAACAGGTTAAAGCGGGCTTGAAAGCGATTTACCTCTCTGGCTGGCAAGTAGCGGGTGATGCAAACGTCGCTGGCGAAATGTATCCAGATCAATCTTTGTACCCAGCCAATTCGGTACCATTGGTCGTTAAGCGAATTAATAATACGTTGACTCGTGCAGATCAAATTCAATGGTCTGAAGGCTCTGGCGATGTTGATTTCTTCGCGCCGATTGTTGCTGACGCTGAAGCTGGTTTTGGTGGTGTATTGAATGCTTTCGAATTGATGAAAGCCATGATCGAAGCAGGTGCTTCAGGCGTCCACTTTGAAGATCAATTGGCATCCGTAAAGAAATGCGGTCACATGGGTGGCAAAGTTTTGGTGCCAACGCGTGAAGCTGTAGAAAAACTCAATGCAGCACGTTTGGCGGCGGACGTGATGGGTACACACACAGTCTTGTTGGCACGTACTGATGCTGAAGCTGCTGATTTGATTACTTCAGATATCGACGATAACGACAAACCATTCTTGACGGGCGAACGCACGGTGGAAGGCTTCTACAAAACTCATCCAGGTTTGCAACAGTCCATCTCTCGCGGTTTAGCTTACGCAGAATACGCCGACATGATTTGGTGTGAAACAGGTAAACCTGATCTGGCATTTGCCAAAGCATTTGCCGATGCGATTCACGCCAAGTTCCCAGGCAAATTATTGGCCTATAACTGCTCACCAAGCTTTAACTGGAAAAAAAATCTGGATGACGCAACCATCGCTAAATTCCAAAAAGAATTGGGCGCAATGGGTTATAAATTCCAATTCATCACTTTGGCAGGTTTCCATGCATTGAATTACGGCATGTTCAATCTCGCACACGGCTACGCACGTCGTCAGATGTCAGCTTTCGTCGAATTGCAAGAAGCAGAATTTGCAGCAGCAGAGAAGGGCTTTACTGCGGTCAAACATCAACGTGAAGTGGGTACTGGTTACTTTGATGCGGTGACTCAGGTGATTCAACAAGGTCAGTCTTCAACGACGGCTTTGCATGGTTCTACTGAGGATGAGCAATTTTTTGATGCTAAGAAAGTGGCTTAAGTTTAGTTAGCATTGGTTTGAAATAGAGCGGTAGCATTGAGAGATGCTACCGTTTTTTTTGTTAATAGTTGGATTTGGGCGCGAAAAAAGGCTTGATAGGTTAGTATTTCGATTGAAGAAAAATTGACAGTAAATATTTGAAAGATTGTGTTTTATGCCTTTGCCTAACAAAACTAGAATAAAAATTTGCGGAATCACGCGACTAGAGGATTTGCGTGCTGTGGTCGATGCAGGCGCGGATGCACTCGGTTTTGTATTCTACCCACCAAGCCCGCGTTCCCTGACGCCTGAAGCTGCGGCACCCTTGATTGCCGCGATGCCACCATTTGTGACCTCGGTGGGTTTGTTTGTGAACGCCAGCCTTGAGGAGCTACAAGCCGTCATTAAACTAGCCCCTATACAGTTATTGCAATTCCATGGTGATGAATCTGCGCAAGAGTGCCATCGTATCGCCAGTGCAGTGAACCGGCCTTTTATCCGGGCTTTTCGGGTAAAACCTGACACAAGCGCGGCAGATTTGTTAGAATGCGAAGCTGAATATCAAGCAGTCAGTCCTTTGTTTCAGGGCTTGTTGCTTGACACTTTCGTAGATAGTTTCGGTGGTAGTGGAAAGGTTTTTGATTGGTCTCTCATTCCAAAAGAACTCGCGCCTCGGGTCGTTTTAAGTGGTGGCTTGAGCGTACAAAACGCGACTGACGCAGTTGTGGGTGTACGGCCGTTTGCAGTGGACATCAGTAGTGGTGTCGAACTGTCAAAAGGCGTGAAGGATGCAGCTAAGGTACAAGCGTTTTTGCAAGCAGTGCGCTTAGCCGATGGCATGCAGGACAATCAAAATTAGTTTTCCAAGGAATTCTCATGAAAGAATTATCATCTCTTGACGCCCACTTCGAGCGTCAATCAGTAGGCGGTCAAGCGCCAGCAGCGATTTATCATTCCGCCACTTATAATTTCCCCGACGCCAAAGGCCATTTTGGCATGTATGGCGGGACCTTTGTTTCAGAAACTTTGACCCATGCTTTGAATGAGTTGAAGGACGCTTACGCCAAATATCAGCATGACCCGGAATTTTTAGAAGAATTTCGTTACGAGCTCAAACATTTCGTCGGTCGCCCATCGCCGATCTATCATGCAAAACGCTGGTCTGAAATCATGGGTGGTGCGCAGATTTATTTTAAGCGTGAAGATTTGAATCACACTGGTGCACACAAAATCAATAACGTCATCGGTCAAGCTTTGTTGGCAAAACGTATGGGTAAGCCTCGCGTGATTGCAGAGACGGGTGCGGGTCAACATGGTGTTGCGACGGCTACCATTTGCGCTCGTTTTGGTCTGGAATGCGTGGTGTACATGGGCTCAGAAGACGTGAAACGTCAGGCGCAAAATGTGTATCGCATGAAATTGCTCGGCGCGACTGTCGTGCCAGTGGAGTCAGGTTCTAAAACTTTGAAAGATGCCTTGAACGAAGCGATGCGTGATTGGGTTGCGAATGTGGATAACACTTTCTACATTATTGGCACCGTCGCAGGACCACATCCTTATCCTATGTTAGTGCGCGATTTTCAATCGGTGATTGGAGAAGAATGCTTATGGCAGATGCCCGAAGTGGCGGGGCGTCAACCTGATGTCGTCACAGCCTGTGTCGGTGGCGGTTCAAATGCGATGGGGATTTTTTATCCTTACATCGACTTGAAAGAGGTGCAGTTGATTGGTGTTGAAGCAGCGGGTGAGGGCTTGGAGACGGGTAAGCATTCTGCGTCTTTAACGGCGGGATCGCCAGGTGTGTTGCATGGCAACCGTACTTATCTGATGCAAGATGAAAACGGTCAGGTCATTGAAACGCATTCAGTGTCTGCGGGTCTCGATTACCCAGGTGTAGGTCCTGAACATGCATGGCTAAAAGACTCTGGTCGAGCGCAATATGCGACCATTACGGATGAAGAAGCGCTGAAAGCTTTCCATGATTGTTGTCGTATCGAAGGGATTATTCCTGCTTTGGAATCGAGTCATGCTCTAGCCTATGCCGCGAAATTGGCTGCGACCATGCCTAAGGATAAGATCGTGTTGGCGAATTTGTCTGGGCGTGGCGACAAGGATATGCATACTGTCGCGGAACGAGCTGGGCTGAAGTTTACCTAATTCCCTCCCTTTCAAGGGGAGGGCAAGGGTGGGGATGGGTTTAAATTTTGCGACAAAATCTCAAAGATTTAGACCAAAACCCATCCCCATCCCAACCTTCCCCTTGAAGGGGAAGGGGCTAAAAGCACAGATTTCTAGCATCAAAACTAAAGTTGACGCCTATGGGATCAAGTTCAGCATGACTTCGAATAAATTGTTTCGTGCGAGTGATAAATCTGTGTTCGATTAACTTATGACTTTAAAAAATTATGTCCCGAATTCAAGCATGTTTAGCTGCCTTGGCAGCAAATAACAAAAAAGGTCTGATCCCATTTATCACCGCGGGTCATCCTGATCCTGAATTAACTTTACCTTTGATGCACGCCTTAGTCGAAGGTGGTGCTGACATCATCGAACTTGGTGTACCGTTTTCCGACCCTATGGCGGATGGCCCTGTCATACAACGTGCTTCTGAGCGTGCTTTGCTGAAAGGCGTTGGTCTGCGTGATGTATTGGAAATGGTCAAGCAATTCCGCACCACGAATCAAACTACACCTGTTGTCTTGATGGGCTATGCTAATCCCATAGAACGTATGGGGCAGGAGCAATTTATACAAGCAGCTTCCGATGTGGGTGTAGATGGTGTCTTGGTGGTCGATTATCCGCCAGAAGAGTGTGAGTATTTCGCAGAAAATATGCACAAAAACGGCATGGACACGATTTTCTTACTGGCGCCGACCTCGACTGACGAACGCATTGCACAGGTCGGTAAAATCGCGACTGGTTATGTGTATTACGTTTCTCTTAAGGGCGTCACTGGTTCTGGAGCGATCGATTTGGACGCGGTGGCAGCGATGATTCCGCGTATCAAGAAGCACGTGAATGTACCTGTCGGTGTGGGTTTTGGCATTCGTGATGGAGCGACTGCGAAGGCAATTGCGTCAGTATCCGATGCGGTAGTGATTGGTTCTCGCATTATTCAAGAGCTGGAAAATACGCCAAGAGGGAAAGCTGTGGCGGCAGTACAAAGTTTTATCACCGGTATTCGTAGTGCTCTTGATAATTAAATTGACATACCGTTATCGAAAACTATGGTTTTGATGATTGTCAATTAGCCATCTGAGTCGCAATTGGCGCGGAAATAGAATAGAATACGCGCCAATTGCTGCACTCTCAGAAGAGTGCGCCCCGTTTGATGAATGCAAATTGATCAAATAGATATGAGGAGAGAGCTATGAGTTGGTTAGAAAAATTACTTCCCCCACGTATTCAACGTTCCGAAACGGCTAACCGCCGTTCCATGCCTGAAGGCTTATGGGTCAAATGCCCATCTTGCGAAGCCGTTTTATACCGTTCCGATTTAGAAGCAAATGTTCATGTGTGCTCCAAGTGTAATCACCACTTGCGTATCAGCGCGCGTGAACGCCTCGATGCCTTGCTCGATACCGGTGGTCGCTATGAGATTGGTCAAGAGGTTTTGCCAGTCGATACTTTGAAATTCAAAGACAGTAAAAAATACCCGGAGCGTCTCAAAGATGCTATGGATAGCACCAATGAAACCGACGCTTTGATTGTGATGGGCGGTTCGATCATGTCAGTGCCCGCTGTGGTTGCATGCTTCGAGTTTGGTTTTATGGGTGGTTCTATGGGCTCCGTCGTCGGTGAGCGTTTTGTACGCGGCGTACAAGCAGCTTTGGAGCAAAAAGTGCCGTTTATTTGTTTCACTGCCACTGGCGGTGCGCGTATGCAAGAAGGTTTATTGTCTTTGATGCAGATGGCAAAAACGACAGCCATGTTGACCAAGCTGACAGAACAAAGATTACCGTTTATTTCGGTTTTAACTGATCCAACTATGGGCGGCGTGTCCGCTTCCTTTGCCTTTATGGGGGATATCGTAATCGCTGAACCTAAGGCTTTGATTGGTTTCGCAGGTCCGCGTGTGATTGAAAATACCGTGCGTGAAAAATTGCCAGAAGGTTTCCAGCGAGCAGAGTTTTTGGTTCAAAAGGGCGCTGTCGACATGATTGTTGATCGTCGTAAAATGCGTGAGGAGTTAGCGCGTTTAATGGCTTTATTGCAGAATCAACCAGTCGAAGCGGTTTCTTAATTTTTGGACGCGATTACGGAGCCTGAAGATATTTGCTGAAAAGGCAAAATCTTCAGGCTCTTTTCATTTCAGATTGATCGTTTGCGCAGTTTTAGTAGCGCCCACACTAATAACGCAACAAATAACGTCACTTACAACATCACTAAGTTAATTAATTATGTCATCCAATATTGTGAATCCCGCCTCGTCGAACCAGCCAAACAATCTGGCTGATTGGCTTAAATTGCTTGAGCAGCGCCACGCCAAAGAAATCGATATGGGTCTGGACCGCGTGATGCAGGTCAAGCAAAAGCTGGGCATTCACTACAATTGTCCGGTTATTCTGGTGGCGGGGACCAATGGCAAGGGTTCCACTTGTGCCATGCTGGAATCAATTTTGCTGCAAGCTGGCTATAAAGTGGGGCTGTATAGTAAGCCCCATTTTCTCGATTTTAATGAGCGTGCTCGTATTAACGGCATACCTGTTGTCGACGAATTATTTGTCAGTACCTTTCAAGAAGTCGAGTCCGCGCGCGGCGATGTTTCCCTTACGTATTTTGAATTTACGACTTTGGCGATCTGCCAATTATTAGCACGTCAAAATCTCGATGTCGTGATTTTGGAAGTGGGCTTGGGCGGTCGTCTTGACGCTGTGAATGTGATTGATGCCGATGTCTCGATAGTGACTAGTGTGGATATTGATCATGTTGATTATCTAGGCGATACGCGTGAGAAGATAGGATTTGAAAAAGCCGGTATTTTCCGCAGCGGTAAAGTCGCCATTTGCAGTGATCCGCAAGCACCGCAAAGTTTGATTGATCACGCTGAGGCAATTGGTGCTGATTTGCGTTTGTTTGGACGTGACTTTAATTACAACGGGGATAAACAACAATGGAATTTTGGTGGTCGCGAACAGCGCCGTAATTCCTTGGCCTATCCTAGTTTGCGCGGCGCTAATCAACTGTTGAATGCGTCCGCCGTTTTGGCTGCTTTGGAAGTTTTGCGACATCAGTTGCCGGTCGGTGCGCAAGAGGTGCGTACCGGCTTGGTCATGGTCGATTTGCCTGGACGTTTTCAGGTTCTACCTGGACGTCCGTCAGTAGTATTGGATGTTGCGCATAATCCGCATGCTGCGGCCACATTGTCGCAAAGTTTGGATAGCATGGGTTTCCATGCCTATACCTATGCCGTGTTCGGTTCTATGCTAGACAAAGATATCCCTGGTGTGATCGCTCATATGAAGGGAAAAGTCGATCACTGGTGTGTCTGTGATTTGCCTTTGCCGCGCGCTGCCTCTGCAGATCAATTGGCGCAATCTCTTGAAGTGTCCGGTGTGTTGGAAGATAAAGAGCACAGTTTGCAAAAATTCATCTCACCCGAAGAAGCTTATGCGTTTGCGCTGAGCAAAGCGGGGGAAAATGATAGAATAGTGGTCTTCGGTTCTTTTTTAACGGTTGCAGGTGTAATGCGAGCCAGAAGAAATGCCAGTTCTTGATTGTCAACATCAAAAAAGAATACAGCAGTAAGTGTGTTTTTTCAGATGTTTTTACTAAAATCAGCTTGAGATAAAACAGAAATTTGCTATGAGCCTGGACTCGCTATTTAAGCAAAACAACAAGAAGAAAAACGACACAGAAATCGCTGACGATCAGGTTAGTGGTGAATTTCGTTCCCGTTCCGAAGAAGAAAGTCTGGCCGCTTCTGAATCTACTGGCCGTGGCAGAGCCGCGAAAACCAATAAACGCCCTACTAATAGTCGTAAGAATGGCAGTGATGGCGCCGACTTGCCAGAGAAAAAACGTGCACGTCGACGTTTAATTGGTGCTGTCGCCTTGGTATTAGCCGCAATTATAGTTTTGCCTATGGTGTTCGATTCTGAACCTAAGCCGGGTAGTCAAAAAATCTCCATAGAAATTCCATCGAAAGACACGCCTTTAGCGACAACCAATCCAGTACGAGTTGGCGGTAATTCTACTGTGCCTGCGAGTGACGCTGGATTGGTTCAAGGCATAGATAAAACAGAAGAGATCGTCGCAGCGCCTGTGACATCTACTGTTCCTGTCTCATTACCGAAAACCGCCGCGGTTGCTAAACTCGATGATACGCGCAATGTGGTGAAGGTTGAGAGCGCGAACGCGCAAAAATCGTCAGAAAAAATTTCAGATAAGAAAATTGAGAGCGGCGCTATCAACAAGACAGTTATGCCGAATTTGCCTCCTGTTACCAACAAAGTAACGCAGGACGTGGTGAAGAAAACGGAAGCGAAAGTTGATGCTAAGGCTGAAACAAAGGCCGAAACTAAGACAGACGTGAAGAAAGAAAATAAGGATGACGCTGCACGTGCGCTCGCGTTATTGGAAGGCCGTGCACTACCCCCTGACGAATTAAAAAACACAACAAAACCTACGCCTCAAACCGCTAATGCCGCAGGTAGTTTTACCGTGCAAGTCGCAGCCTTGAACTCACCTGAAAAAATTCGTGAATTACAGGTCAAATTGAAAGCGGCAAACATCAATTCGTACACGCAAAAGATTACGACTAAAACTGGTGAAGTCAGCCGTATTCGGGTTGGCCCTTTTGCGAATAAGGCGGAAGCCGAAAAAATGCGGGCTAAATTGGTGAAGTTAGGTTTGAACGGTACATTATTGCCAAACTAAGTGGCTTGCAAAAAATAAGAAGCCTAAAGAGTATTGAGTGATGAAGTTCCATTATTTAGATTTGCCATAGAAACCATAGAGCGGATAGATTCGTGACCTTATTTGATTACATTGTATTGTTCATTATTATTTGTTCTGTAGTGATCAGCACTATGCGTGGCTTGGTGAAAGAAATTTTGTCTTTGATCAGTTGGATCGTCGCCTTAGTCGTTGCTAATGCATTTGGCGGTACGGTAGCAGGCTGGTTGCCGGATGTGATTCCAGGTCAATTGACACGTATGATCGTTGCCTTCCTTGCCTTGTTCATCGGTGTGCGATTGTTGATGGCTTTATTGATGCGTGCAGTGGACGCCATGATTAAAGCTGCAGGTTTGAATTTGGCTGATCGCGGTCTTGGAGGTTTATTCGGTTTGGCGCGTGGTTGCGTGATTGTGATGGCGGTGGTGCTGGTCTGTGGCATGACTGCGATTCCTCAGCAAGCATTTTGGCGTGATGCTTTACTTAGTCCGGTCGCGGTAGCGGCCGTTCGAACCGTAATTCCTTTTTTGCCCGGCTCTGTCACTCAGCATGTCAGGTTGTGAGTGTTAAGTTGGGATATTTTGCTGTGACAGCAAAACCGCGCAATTGGTTTTCGTAATTCGCTTTATTTTTTATCGTTTTCTTTTTGTTTTTTTAGGAGTCCACCATGTGTGGCATCGTCGGCGTAGTTTCAAAAAATCCCGTTAATCAATTGATCTATGATGCTTTGTTGCTTTTGCAGCATCGCGGTCAGGACGCGGCAGGTATCGCGACTAGTCATGGCAATAAATTCGCAATGCATAAAGCGAATGGTTTGGTGCGTGACGTGTTTCGTACCCGCAATATGCGTTCTTTGCCGGGCAATATCGGTATCGGTCAAGTGCGTTATCCAACCGCTGGTTCTACCAGTGAAGAAGAGGCGCAACCATTTTATGTCAACGCACCGTTTGGTATCGTGCTCGCGCATAACGGTAACTTGACCAATGCAGCGGAATTGAAAATCGAATTATTCAAAAATGATTTCCGTCATTTGAATACAGACTCCGACTCGGAAGTGTTGTTGAATATTTTGGCACATCAGATTCAAGAAGTGGTGAGCGGTTATTCCCTGGATCCTGCTTCGATGTTCCGTGCGGTATCGATCTTGCACCGTCGTGTACGCGGTTCATACGCTGTCGTAGCACAAATTGCTGGTTATGGATTGTTGGCCTTCCGTGATCCGTTCGGTATTCGCCCTTTATGCATAGGAACGGCGCAAACTGATCAGGGCGTCGAATACATGCTGGCGAGTGAATCCGTCGCACTGGAAGGCACTGGCTTTAAGTTTGAACGTGATGTCGCTCCCGGTGAGGCGATTTTTATCGATCTCGATGGCAATATGTATAGCGAACAGTGTGCAGAAAATCCTAGCTTAAATCCTTGTGCATTTGAGTATGTTTACCTGGCACGTCCAGATTCAACGATTGATGGTACTTCGGTATATCAAACGCGTTTGAATATGGGTAAATATTTAGCGGAAAAAATCCGTAGCCAATTCGCACAAGGTGATATTGATGTCGTGATGCCTATCCCAGATTCATCTCGTCCTTCGGCGATGGAATTAGCGGACTGTTTGAACCTGGATTACCGTGAAGGTTTCATCAAAAACCGTTATATTGGCCGTACCTTTATGATGCCAGGGCAAGCCATTCGTAAGAAATCTGTACGTCAAAAATTGAATGCGATTGCCTCCGAATTTAAAGGCAAAAACGTGTTGTTGGTGGATGACTCTATTGTTCGCGGAACGACAAGTCGTGAAATCGTGCAGATGGCACGTGAGTCCGGTGCTCGTAGAGTGATTTTTGCATCTGCTGCGCCTCCAGTACAATTCCCTAACGTCTATGGTATTGACATGCCAACACGCAGTGAACTGATTGCCTATGGTCGTTCACAAGAAGAGATTTGCCGTGAAATTACGGCTGACGCCTTGGTTTACCAAGATGTTGACGATATGAAGCGCGCGATTTCCGATGCGAATCCGGTGTTGAAGAGTATTGAAGCTTCTTGCTTCGATGGTGTGTATATTACCGGTGATGTGACACCAGAATATCTGGATCGATTAGAGGCAGCTCGCAATGGTTCTCGCCCAGATAAAGAAGATATGGTGCGTTCTCAGCTGAACTTGAATTTGTCGCATAGCGCAGATTAAATCCAGAGTGATGCAGCTGCATCAGTGCTCAACATAAAAAAACCAGCAATCAGTCATATTGATTGCTGGTTTTTTTTCGTCATGGAGTCACGAATGCTCGAATTTATGAGCAAGTAGGTGACATTTGTCATACTAAAGTCGTGGCAAATTGTTCTATTTAAAGTGAAGCTTTTCCTTCAGAATAGTCTTCATCCGGTGACGAAGCTTTTTAAAGTGAGTTGCATTAAATTTACGACCGCAATGGAGCAAACAGCATGGCCGATATTCTGCTTGAAGTACAACAATTAACAAAATCTTTTGGCGCGCGCAAAGTGGTCGATGAGGTGTCGTTCTCGGTTCGCCAAGGTCAAACTATCGGTCTTTTGGGGCCAAATGGCGCTGGTAAATCTACTACCGTTAATATCATCTGTGGCTTATTGCAAGCTGATAGGGGATGCGTGAAATTGTCCGGACAGGAAATGAGTGCTGGGAATAATCAGGCGAAACAGAAGCTCGGTTTAGTACCGCAGGATCTTGCTCTTTTTGAAGATTTATCCGCTCGCGAAAACCTGAAGATATTTGGCGCTTTATATGGTTTATCGGGTAATCGATTGCAAACTCGTTGTGATGCGGTCTTGGAGTTGGTGAGTCTTTCAGATCGCGCAAAAGACAAAGCTGCGACGTTTTCAGGTGGTATGAAGCGTCGTTTGAATATCGCTGCAGCGCTGCTGCATGAGCCAGAATTATTAATCTTAGATGAACCTACAGTTGGGGTTGACCCGCAAAGCCGCAATGCGATTTTTGATGCTTTGGAACTGTTGAAGTCACAAGGTCGCTCTTTGATCTATACCAGTCACTACATGGAAGAGGTGGAGCGATTAGCCGATCATATTGTCATTATCGATCATGGCAAACTGATAGCGAACGAGAGTCCTGTAGATTTATTCAAGCGTTTGCCAGCGCAAGCGGCCTTAGAGCTTCAGTTAGCGCAGGCACTGACAGCTCAACAACTGCAAAAAATGCAGCAGCAAGCTGGTGTGATTAAGGTAGAAAGTAAAGACCAAGATCTGCAACTGGCCATTTCATTGAACGATGGTGGACATGCATTGGGCCTACTCAATTATTTGCAAAGCGAAGGTATTCAGATCTTGCATTTTGCAACCGCCAAAACGAATTTAGAAGACGTCTTTTTGACTTTGACTGGACGCAGTCTGCGTGACTAGTTAAATCGAACTGCCAGTTCCAACAGAAACTTGCGTCGATATAAATCCTAATATGAACTTAAGTACAAATTCCAATATATATAGATACGGATGACTCATTATGATTCCCTTAATCGCCTTAATTCGAAAAGACCTGATTTTATTTGTGAATGATAAGCGAGCCTTATTGTTGACTTTAATGATGCCCATAGTCCTAGCAGCTTTTTTTGGCTACATTTTTGGTGGTAGTGGCAAGCAAGAAACGGCTAAGATTGAAATCGGCGTGGTACAGCAAGATGACCATTTGATTAGTAAAAATATTGTTGCTGGCTTGCAGGCAGAGAGTGCTTTGAATATTAAGCTACTGTCTTTAGAGCAAGCACAAGAATCGGTGCGCAAAGGTAAGCTGAGCGTCGCTGTGATCTTGCCCGCGGGATTTGGCGAGGCTGCAGGCGCTGCCCTATTTAATGCTAAAGCCAAGCCTGAATTAAGGCTGTTGTTTGACCCTTCGCAGAATGCGATGTTGGCGATGGTGAAGGGCATGCTGACACAACAAGTGATGCAGAGCGTGAGCGGTGAAATGTTTTCAGGCAAGGCGGGTGGTCAGTTTGTTGATCAAAGTTTGGAGCAGTTGGCGCAAAAGCAAAGCGATGCAAAGGTGGTACCACGAGACAAAGAATTGACTGAATTTCTCGTGAGTTATAGAAAATTTCAAAACTCACGGATGGCTGCCAGTGAACCAAGCAATACAGCAACAAAGGCTGGCCTAAGCATGCCGTTCACGACACATGAACAAGCGATGGTGGCAAGCGATGCACTTCATGGTCAGTACAATGGCTATGCCCACTCATTTGCCGGCATGATCGTGCAGTTTATTTTGTTTATGGCTATTGATGCGGGAATTTCGGTTTTGCTGGCACGTAAGCAAGGTATTTGGAAGCGTTTGTTGGCAGCGCCAATAGGACTCAATACTTTGATTGTGGCGCGAGCTTTGTCCTGTGCTTTGATTGCCTTTGTTGTGACGGCTCTTATTTATGTGGTTGCTGTCACTGTGTTTAAGGTGCAGATACTGGGAAGCATGCTAGGCTTGGCTGTAGTTGCGCTCAGTTTTGCCCTAATGACAGCTAGTTTTGGTTTGTTAATCGCAGCGTTTGGTAAGACACCGGAAGCGGCACGCGGTATTTCGATTTTTGCTACTTTGATTATGGTGATGTTAGGCGGTGCCTGGGTACCTTCGTTTATGTTTCCACAATGGTTGCAAAGTATCACATTGTATATACCAACGCGCTGGGCAGTGGATGGATTTGACGCGATGACCTGGCGTGGTTTGGGTTTTGATGCGGCTTTGCCCAATGTTGGTGTGTTGTTAGCTTTTACAGCTTTGTTTTCTGTACTGGCATTATGGCGTTTTAACGCAAACAAAGAACAACATTAAATTTTAATTATCCACGTATCCTTAAGTAACAGTAATCGGCTGCTTGTTTCAAATTCATACAAAATTGACTAAGTGATTTTGGCAACATGGCTAGGAATTAAAAATATAATGGCGACAGCGCAGTTTCGACTAGCTATCGCCATTTTCACATTCTTAGTAAAGCCCAAGAAAAATAATGATTACGCCAAATTTTAAATTGAGTGCTGTCGCGCTTGCCGTTAGTAGTTTGTTCGTGTTTGAAAGCGCTCAGGCGCAAAGTGAAACTGTCAACACGAACAAAACGCAGGAAGAGCAAACTAAGAAAAGTAAAGAAGAAACAAAAAATCCCGAGGAAAAAGCAAAAGCCTTGGACTCCATGCGCAAAGCCAGTGCGCAAAAAAATGCTGCGTTATTAAAAGCTGCACCAGAACAGAATTCCCAAGTCGTACAAAAAGTCACGGTGAATGGCTCCAAGCAATCGGACATCGATTTACGCCGCAACTCTATCGCTGGAAAAATCATTGTAGGCCGCGAAGAACTAGATCGAGATGGTGATTCTAGCGTTGGTGAGATTTTGAAGCGCTTACCTGGCGTGACGACAGGTGGTCGTCCGGGACGTGGTGGTGATATCCGCATGCGCGGTATGGGGGGCGGGTATACACAAATTTTATTGAACGGTGAACGCCCGCCACGTGGTTTCTCTATGGAGTCACTATCACCGGATCAAGTGGAACGGATCGAAGTCATGCGCGGCCCCGTTGCTGAGTTTAGTACACAGGCGATTGCTGGCACGATCAATATTGTTTTACGTGAAGAATACCATCCTAAAGACGTTGATTTGAAATTGTCATTAGGTATGGAACAAGGTCGAGTGGCACCAAATCTATCGATCACTTACCCAGGTCAGTTAGGCGAATTAAACTATGCTTTGAGCGCTTCCATTTTTAAGAATGGACAGAACGATTATGGCACCTCACAAAGAATTGAACAGGCCGATGACGGCCGTATTCAATTGGTGCAAGATCAAATTGATCAAACCAAACGTGAGTCTAGTGGGATTCATTTTACGCCTCGTTTTAGCTATAAATTTGAGAGTGGTGATAATTTAACGGTACAACCGTTTTTGATGACTTCACGTAGCCACTCACGCACGAGTTCTGCAATTACACAGACACCAGAGTTGCCAGATCCTGTGACTCATCTCGCGCCAGTGGCGTCGGCTAATTCAAACGGAAATTCTGATTCTACTTTCTTCCGTTTTAATTCAAATTATCAGCATCGATTCGAGGATACTGCGAAACTAACTCTGAAAATTGGTGGCGGTGTAGGACGTTCAAATAGCGATAGTTATCGCACACAGTATGCTAGTAATGGCAATCAATTGAATGTCATTACTGATGTAAATAACACTCGAGATAATTCATTTAGCACGGGCGGTAAGTACACAACACCAGTTGGTGACAAGCAAAATCTGGCAGCAGGCTGGGATATCGAAAACAGTCAGCGCGAGCAAAAGCGTGTTTCTTTGGACAATGGCAGGCCGCAGTTTAGCGATTCTGGTGATAACTTAGATGCTTCGACGCGCCGTGTGGCGGCTTGGGTGCAAAATGAAATTGATATTAATGCACAGTGGTCTGGCTATGCTGGTCTGCGCTGGGAAGGTATTAAAACGCACAGCAGCCGGTCCAACTATATTGTCGATAATTCGACCAGTGTGTTTAGTCCTATTGTGCACGCGGTGTATCGAATTCCTGATTTTGGAAAAGATCAGATTCGTATGGGCTTGACCAGTAGCTATCGCGCGCCTTCTTTGAATGATGTGATTGCTGTGCCTGCAATTTCACCCTTGAATGGACCAACGCGTCCTGATCGTACCGGTAATCCTAATTTGAAGCCTGAATTATCGCGTGGTATTGACGTCGCTTATGAGCACTATCTGAAAAGTGCCGGGATTATGAGCGTCAATTTATTCGTCAAAAACATCGATGACCTGATACGTCGACGTACTGAGCAGGTAAAGGTAGGTAACGAATTGCGCTGGGTGAATTCACCGATCAACATTGGTCACGCCCTCGCAAAAGGCATAGAGCTAGAAGCGAAGTTTCAGACTCAGGAATTTTTCCCTGAGGGACCGGCAATTGATTTGCGAACTAATTACAGTCGTTTTTGGTCAAATGTTGATGATGTCAAAGGTCCTAACAATCGACTCGACCAGCAACCGACCCAAACCGCCAACTTAGGTATGGATTATCGCGTGAGTGGTTTGCCGTTGAGTATGGGGGGGAATATTAATTGGACGCCAGCCTATGTAAACCAGACTAGCGATACGCAAACCAGCAGTTATGGAATAAAGCGCCAGTTGGACGTGTACACTTTATGGAAATTGTCCCCAAACGCAAAAATTCGCCTATCTGCCAGTAATTTACAAGCGAATGATTCGGTCAATGGCACCACTGTGTATGTAGGTGGCGTGCATTACTTGCAAAGCAACCGCTCTAAAACCTACACAGTATTTAATCTGCGTTTGGAGTTGAAGCTTTAGTCTGAGGATTTGATGCCAAAGGTCGTGGTCAATTGAGACTCAACTAGCATTAATTACGTCACCTAAGTCACTCACATTATGCGTAATGATTTGGATTAATCCAGATTGCGCTGCTTGCTGTGGATGGCGCATGATGCGATTGTAGAAATCATCAGTTTGAGGCAATAATTCAAGTTGAACATGAGGTGCTTGAGCGACGCCGATACAGGCATTTCTTCCGGCTCTTTTTACCATATATAGGCCTTGATCCGCGAAATTGATCACTTGCGACCAAGTGATCAGGTGCGGCTGTTTGGGTATAAAAGGAAAGCAAGCATAACCAACCGAGCAGGTACGTGAAATTTCTATGTCATCAAGTAATTTAAACGGACAAGCTGCCACTACCTCGCGTATCCGTTCTGCCACGATGCCCGCGTCTTTACGATTGCAACTCCGCGCGACAACCAAGAATTCTTCGCCACCCCAACGTATTAGATAATCGGATTCGCGAAATACACTTTGCAAACGATCACGCATTTGAATTAATACCATATCGCCGCAAGCGTGACCGTAGGTGTCGTTGACTGATTTGAAATGGTCCAAGTCGACCATAAAAAAGACCAGATCTTCATCGTTATTTGGATCAATTGAATCAAGTGAAGAATCTAGTTGATTTTCGTAAGCACGCATCGCTCGCGCCACATCAGCTTCAATGTGTTGGAGTAGGAAGCGCCGGTTCCTGAGGCCAGTTAACGGATCTGTGATACTCACTTCTTCTAATTGGATTTGCGTTTCGCGTAATTCATTGAGCGTCGCTTGCAGTTGCTTGTAGGCTGCGGCATTGTCAAGTGCAATAGCGCCATAGGCGGCCAAGGTTCGCAGGATAGATCTTTCACGTTCGCCATAGACATGTGGTCGAATCGATTGAATTGACATAACACCCAGTAGTCGCTCTCCGACAATGAGCGGTGTGTAAAGCAAGCTCAGTGTTTCCATTGTCCCGGGAACGATGAAGCGCCCAGTCGCTCCAGGCTCGTGTTCTAGGACGATTTCCTGGCGCTCACGTGCACAGCGGGCAAAAGAGGAAATCGGATGATCGATGGCGGTAGAAAAATTTGATATCGGCATATCATTTTCAATGCCAAACACAAATTCTAGTGTCAAACCGTCAGCAGCAAGCAAAGAAATTCCAAAACTAGTCGCGTCTAAGAGCTCATTAACGTGACGGTGTAATGCGGCAAAAACCGCATCGACGTTTAAGTTGGCAGTAATCTCGCGTCCGATCAAGCCTAGTGTTTCTAGGGTGCCACTCGATTCTTGCAAACTGGCAGAGCGTGCTGCTTCGGTTGCCGCGATTTGTCTGTGGTATTCGGCATCAGCACGGTGGCGTTCATTATCTAGCTTAACTTGCATAGCTGTAGCCCGATTACGTGCTTCGTGTAGGCGTCGATCTTCTTTCGCTTTTGCTGCTAGTTTTGCGTAGTGATAAGCCGATTCGAAATCTTCTATTTGTGCGTAATTGTCCGCAATATCGTCAAGCAGCTTTGCTGGGATATTGCCCGCTTTTAGGTTTTCGCAAAGTGCGAGTGCCTCCAACAAATAGGCTAGGCTGAGCTTTGTTGAGTTAGCAGGCGCTGAAATTAGCTCTGGATGTTTTTTTGCCAATTCTGCATAGGCGCGCAGACATTTAATTTGTTCGTCCAGATTTTTCTGATCGCGGGCAATACTTAATGCTTGTTGAATTTTTTCATGGGCAAGCTTGGCCTGACCTAATCGGCAGTGGGCAATCGCTTGCCCTCGCCAGCAATCTGAGATAAAAACAGGTTCATTATGTACTTGTATTCTGTCTGCAGCTAATTCGAAAAAACGTAATGCTTCGTAGGGTGTTTCTAAATCAATCGATAAGTCGCCGAGATAGGCAAGCGTATGTGCGAAAGTGCGCGAGCCAGAAATTTTTTCTTGTATGCTCAGGGACTCCATCAATTTTTCTTTAGCGTCCGCGTAGCGCTCTAGCAAGCGCAGCGCATTTCCCGTTTGTAGTAGTGCGATCGCCAGTGAACTCGGCCATTGCTGTTGACGTGCGAGTGCTAAGGCGGCTTCATCCCATTCTAAAGCTGAGTCCAAATCTCCCAACGTAGCAAAGGAGTCGCCAGCATTGGTGGCCGTCAATATGGCATGGCGAATTTGCCCCGATTCTTGCGCAGCTCTGTGCGCTTGGATGTGCAATCGGCATGAATCACCCAGCGCTCCAATTTTATTCGCGACGATGGCGCGAGCGCTGTCTAGCCATGCGAGAACCGCAAGTGGATAATCTGGCGAGCTAGAAAAATGTTTGTCAAGTAATGGTGCGGTTTGGTTGGGATCGCTGATGGCACTGTTATGTAATTTACGCGCTAAAGCGACTTGGTAGCGCGTCGTATCTTTTGCAATATGGAATTGCTCTATCGAGGCTTTTAGAAAATGATCACGCTTATCGATTTCGCCAAAATCGCGATAAACCGAACTCAAAAGAAAATAGGTATCACCGATGGCGACGTGGTCTTGCAAGGTACTGAAACTTTGTAGCGCGAGCTTGGCGTTTTTTTCAGCAGAATCGAGTTCACCGTTTAACCAATGAACTTCGCAATGGATTAAGTTAATTCTGGCGTTGAGGATAATTCGTTCATCTGGCTCGATGCCGATTTGAATGACGTGATTCTGTTCGAGTAGTGTCTTCGCCTCAAGTAGTAGAAGCAAAGTTCTTTGGCAGTCGCGTTGACGCAGATACCAAGCCAGTTTTACCAGTATTCGGACTCGATCCGCGCCCTCAAGTAATGAAACTCTTGTTTCAATAGCATTTACTTCACTGTCTAAAGCGTATAAATCCATTGTAAGATCGCATCTAAAAGCCAGCACGCATCAATATCTATTGCGATTTTATTCGCAAAGTATTGTGAAATTGGGTTAAGCCTGAAGTAGGCTAATCATGCAATTTAACACAAAGATTTTTTACTTGAAACAGGTGTAAAGAGAAAGTTTCCTGATCGCTTGCTTCTCTCGCTTGTTGCGGCTGCATCGATGTTTTCGCTTGAAAACACCGATGCGATACCCGGCAAATTTAATTTGCTAAAATAAGGCTGATGTTACTTTTAAGACCTCATCCGCCGTTGTGACACCGTCAATAATTTTGTGCGCGCCTGCAATGCGTAATGGTTTCATATCGTCGTTGATGGCTTGTTTGCGTAGAGCATGGATGTCTGAATCTTGCTGAATTAACTTGCTAAATGTTTGTGTGATAGTTAACAATTCATACAAGCCGGTTCGACCTTTGTAGCCTGTTTGACGGCATTCGAGGCATCCTACTGGACGATATACTTTTGCTGGTTTTTCGACTGGCCAATCTTCGACTAAAGCTGACCACACCGGGTCTTGGATTTCACCATCGTCGCTTTTGCAATGAGGGCACAACGTTCTGACCAGACGTTGTGCCAAGATACCCACAATAGTCGCTTCTAACAGATAATAAGGGACGCCTAATTGCAACAAACGCATGATGGCCGATGGTGCGTCATTCGTATGTAAGGTTGAAAGCACTAAGTGTCCTGTCAATGCTGCCTGGATTGCCATTTCTGCTGTTGGTAAGTCGCGTATCTCACCGACCATGATGATGTCTGGATCTTGTCGCATCAGCGCACGTATGCCGTCGGCAAAAGACAGGTCAATATTTGATTGCACCTGCATTTGGTTAAACGAACCTTCCACCATTTCAATTGGATCTTCCACCGTACATACATTGACGTCGGGGGTGGCGAGCGCTTTTAACGTTGTATATAAAGTGGTGGTTTTTCCTGATCCTGTCGGCCCTGTTACCAAAATAATGCCATGCGGTTTCTTTGTTAAATTATCCCAGCGTATCGCGTCATTTTTTGGAAAACCTAACTCGGGCAAGGTCTTTACTACTACTTCTGGATCGAAAATACGCATCACGAGTTTCTCACCAAATGCAGTCGGCAGGGTAGAAAGACGTAGTTCAACTTCTTGTCCATCCGACGTCCGAGTTTTGACGCGACCATCTTGCGGCCGACGCTTTTCGATAACGTCCATGCGTCCCAATAGTTTAATCCTGGCGGTCATCGCGATCATCACAATGGCGGGTACTTGATATACCTGATGTAAGACGCCATCAATACGAAAACGTATTGCAGCCATGTCGCGTTTCGGCTCCAGATGAATATCTGAGGCGCGCTGATCAAATGCAAATTGCCACAACCAATCAACGATGTTAATCACGTGTTGGTCGTTCGCATCGACTTGCTTGTTCGACTTTCCGAGTTCAACTAATTGTTCAAAATTGTTTCTTAGCGCGACATCGTTACCATTCGCTTTACGCGCATCTTTAATTGATTTTGCCAGCGAAAAAAACTGTGCAGTGTATTGCGCCACATCGAGCGGATTTGCCAGGACTAGTTTGATTTCTTTATGTGTGATCTTGGTGATCTCATCGAGCCACTCATTGTCATAAGGATCGGTCGTGGCGATTGTGACGCTATCGTTGTCAGCTTCCACTGGTAAAATATTAAAGCGTGTTGCATAAGTTGAGGACATCACGTCGGACACTTTTGTGAAATCTATTTTTAAGGGGTCGATACGATAGAAGGGCAAGCCGACTTTACGTGCCGCCCATTCGGTAACCCAATCCAATGTCAGTAAATGTTGTGATCTCAATGCCGAATATAGTTTTGCTTGGGCAATGGCGGTGAACGGGTGCATATTTGCGGTGCCGCTTTTGAGTATGCCCCGTGCATGATTGAATGAGATTTTTGCATCCTCTTTTTTGATGATGCCGTCCTCCATCAACCAAGTGAATATCTGTTGCAGACTTAATTTTTTCGGTGTTGAGTTCATATTTTTTTATTGAGTAAAATCAAGGGACGGAATAGTCGAACAGTCTATTCTTATAAAATCGGCTTTAAGTCCGGCATCAGCTTCTATGTGTTAATTGTTATTTTTGGGTTTCTGCGAGGCCGTCAACCCAAGTCCGTGCTGGTAGTTTTGTTTGCAATTCGATTGTATCGGCTCTCTCATACAATACGGGCAAATCGAGTTTGAGTCGTTGTTTAAAGGCGATCGCGACAACATTTCCATCATGCACTTCAGGTAAGCACAATACAGTACCAAACACATAGCGCAACACTTTGATGTTTTTGGCAAAGCTGGGGTGATCACCAAATAGATTGACGGTTAACACGCCATCTGCCGACAAGCAATCAGCACACCCTTGATAGAACTCCGTCGTATCGAGCACTGGTCCGCGCGCGGTGGCGTCATATAGGTCGACTTGCAGTGCCTGGAATTGATCATGATTGTCGTTATCGAGTACAAAATCCATGGCGTCCATTTCAATGACTTTGAGTCGTTCATCATTTTGGGGTAATTTGAACATGCTTTCGCAGACCATAATGACGGCTGGATTTACATCGATTGCAGTGACTTTTGCATTGGGAAACTGGCGATAGCAGAATTTGGTGAGGGCTGCGGTACCCAAGCCAAGTTGTGCAATTTTCTCAGGGTGATCATGAAAAAGCATCCAAGCCATCATTTGCTGGGCATATTCCAATTCTAACCAGTCTGGTTTGCGCAGACGCATAGCGCCTTGCACCCATTCAGTGCCAAAATGAAGATAACGTACGCCATCATGTTCAGACAACGTTACTGGGGCAAATTTTGGTTTGCGAGGAACGTCTCTCTTCGCAGCAGTGGGGCCAGAGCGATAATTAGATTCAGCTTCTATGGATTTTCGTTTGATTAACATGTTAGGAAGTATGCCGGCGATGGCGGAAATGTCATGCGTTGAAACAAATGCTTACGATAAATATCTACAAAATAGCAGCAGAGATCGATTGTAAACGCTATGTTGTTAGATGTGTCATTGATTTCTTCGCTCTTTGTCTTAATATTTGTAGTGGCATTATTTCTTGATCGAATTGTCAACTGAATGTTAAATGTAACGTTGTAAACGCACAGGTAGTCAATTTGTGAATTTTAGGTCAACACACGCTAATCACATCAAATCTAATGAAATCAAGTAAGGAGTTTATTTTGAAAAAATTAATAATTATTGCTGCAGTGATTGCCTCCGCTTCAACTATGACAGCCTGCGTTTCCACTCATACCTCAGGTAGTGTTTATCGTCCTTATCAGACCCAGAACGAAATGTCAGTTCGTCTGGCCGTGGTCGAGTCAGTACGTGAAGTGACGATCGACGGCGGTCGTAGCGGTGTCGGTACTTTAACAGGTGCTGCATTGGGAGGCTTAGCAGGATCTAGTGTAGGTGGCGGTCGAGGTTCAACTGCAACTGGTATTGTCGGTGCTGTGGTGGGCGGTATTATCGGCAATAACGTTGAATCCAACGCAAATACGCGCCGAGGTGTGGAAATTACCGTGCGTCTCGATAATGGAGAAATGAAGGCGATTACGCAAGATGCTGATGAAACTTTCCGCCCTGGTGAGCGTGTTCGTTTATTGTCAGATCGACGTACTACAAGGGTAACGCATTGAGTTTAATGTGTTTCTCGACAAATAAAAAACCGGAATTTGAGTTCCGGTTTTTTTATGGGCTTTGCTTAAGTTTATTTACTCAGATTCAACAGCATCTCGTTCAAACGTTTTACAAATGAACTTGGATCATCAAGCGTGCCGCCTTCAGCCAACGCAGCTTGATCAAACAAGATGTGTGACCAGTCATTGAACTTGGCTTCTTCATATTTCAAACGTTGAACCAGTGGATGATCCGGATTTACTTCCAGAATGGGTTTGGATTCAGGGGCTGCTTGTCCTGCTGCTTTTAACATGCGCACCAGATTGCCAGAGAGTTCATTTTCATCAGCAACCAAACAAGCCGGGGAGTCGGTTAAGCGGAAAGTGATACGAACATCTTTAGCCTTATCTGCCAAAGCGGCCTTCATCTTTTCTACCAGATCTTTGAATTGCGTTTCAGTTTCTTCGTGTTGTTTCTTCTCCGCTTCGTCTTCTAGTTTACCCAGATCCAGATCACCTTTGGCAACGGAGACCAAATCTTTACCTTCAAACGCAGTTAAGAAAGACAACATCCATTCGTCGACACGATCCGTGAGCAACAATACTTCCACGCCTTTTTTGCGGAAAATCTCCAGATGCGGGCTGTTTTTTGCTGCGGCAAAGCTGTCTGCCGTGACATAATAAATTTTGTCCTGACCTTCTTTGGCGCGAGCAATATAGTCAGCTAATGAAACTGTTTGCGTATCGTTGTCGTTGTGCGTAGATGCAAAACGGAGCAGGGCGGCGATACGGTCTTTGTTCGCTGCATCTTCGCCAATACCTTCTTTCAAAACTTGACCGAATTCCTTCCAGAAACTGGCAAATTTTTCTTTCTTGCTCTCTGCTTCATCTCCTTCTGCATTAGCTAAATCTTCCAGCATCCCAAGTACACGTTTAGTTGAGCCTTCGCGGATCGCTTTGATATCACGTGACTCTTGCAAAATTTCTCTAGATACATTCAAGGGCAAATCGTTGGAATCGATAATCCCTTTAACGAAGCGCAAATAGACAGGCATCAATTGTTCCGCATCATCCATGATGAAAACGCGTTTGACGTAGAGTTTGATGCCGCCACGTTTGTTGCGATCCCACATATCAAAAGGTGCGCGGCTAGGGATGTACAGTAATTGCGTGTATTCGCTGCGACCTTCGACACGATTGTGCGTGTGCGTCAATGGCGCGGTGTAGTCATGCGAGATATGTTTGTAAAATTCTGAGTATTGCTCAGGCGTGATGTCGGATTTACTGCGCGCCCATAATGCACTGGCTTGATTGACGGTTTCGAGTTCATCTTTCAGAACTTGTTCTTTTTTCTCATCATCCCATTCTTCTTTTTGCATCAAGATCGGTAAGGAGATGTGATCAGAATAAGTACGGATGATGGATTTTAACTTCCAAGACGAGAGGAAATCATCTTCACCCTCGCGCAAATGCAAAGTGATAGAAGTACCGCGGTCTTCTTTGTTAACTTGCTCCACGCTGAAGTCCCCAGCACCAGCAGATTCCCAACGTACGCCTTCACTTGCGGCCCTGCCAGCACGACGTGATTCCACTGTCATCTTGTCGGCAACGATAAAGCCTGAGTAAAAACCGACACCAAATTGGCCAATCATCGCCGCATCTTTTTGCTGGTCGCCCGACAGTTTAGAGAAAAACTCTTTGGTACCAGATTTAGCGATTGTGCCTAAGTGATTTACAGCATCATCACGAGTCATACCAATGCCGTTATCGCTGATAGTCAGCGTACGCGCCGCTTTGTCGAAGCTGACTTTGATTTTTAATTCGGCATCGTTTTCGAACAGGCTGGCATCGTTGATTGCTTCAAAGCGCAGTTTATCCGAAGCGTCCGATGCATTTGAAATAAGCTCTCTTAAGAAAATTTCTTTGTTTGAATACAAAGAATGGATCATCAATTGGAGTAATTGTGAAACTTCAGCTTGAAATCCTAGGGTTTGTTTTTCTGACATGCTTTCCTCGATATTTAAGAATTGACGGAGTCGATGAATGAACTTAAGTGAGCTTCAAATGTGGTGCTAAGTTGATATTTCAAGAGGGAATGTGTAATTTTTCTGCACTCAATACCATTGCGGTAGTGATTTTTGAAGTAAGGACAGGTGCGGTAAAAGTCTATGTATGTGAGCCAGAAGTCTAAGTCTTGTCATCAATACGTAGTAAGTCTTTGAAATAATGACGAAAATATCTGCTTTGTTTGTAATCAGGACGTAAGTTTTGCATTGCAGCATGCTATAATCGTCGGTTATTCGAATCACCTCCCAAATAAATACAATCATGACCAACAATACACGCGCTATTCGCAACATCGCCATTATCGCCCACGTTGACCACGGCAAAACTACGCTAGTGGATCAATTGCTGCGCCAATCTGGTACTTTCCGTGATAATCAACAGGTTGATAATCGCGTTATGGATTCCAACGATATTGAGAAAGAGCGCGGTATCACGATTCTTTCCAAAAACTGTGCAGTGGAATACAAAGGCACACACATTAATATCGTTGATACCCCAGGCCATGCCGACTTCGGTGGTGAAGTTGAGCGTGTATTGTCCATGGTTGACAGTGTTCTGTTGCTGGTTGATGCACAAGAAGGTCCAATGCCGCAAACGCGTTTCGTAACACGTAAGGCGTTGGCTTTAGGTTTGAAACCTATCGTGGTTGTAAATAAGATTGACCGTGAAAACGCGGATCCACAAAAAGCGGTTAACGCTACATTTGAGTTGTTCGATAAACTCGGTGCAACCGATGAACAATTAGATTTTCCTATCGTATACGCGTCTGGCTTCAAAGGCTATGCTGGTTTAGAAGACACAGTACGTGACGGTAATATGGAACCATTGTTTGATGCCATCTTGAAACACGTTCCAGCGCGTGAAGATGATCCAAATGGCCCATTGCAATTGCAAATTACTTCTTTGGAATATTCTTCATACGTCGGTAAGATCGGCGTTGGTCGTATCTTGCGTGGTCGTGTTCGTGCCGGTCAAGACGTTGTTTGGATGAATGGTCCAGAGGATAAGCCAAGCAAAGCGCGTATCAATCAAGTGTTGACGTTCAAAGGCTTGGATCGTGTCTTGGCCGACGAAGCATTGGCTGGCGACATCGTTTTGATTAATGGTATCGAAGAAATCAGTATCGGCTCCACCATTTGCGCACCGGACACACCGGAAGGCTTGCCAATGTTGAAGATCGATGAACCAACATTGACGATGAACTTCATGGTTAATAGCTCACCATTGGCTGGTCGCGAAGGTAAATTCGTTACGACACGTCAAATTCGTGATCGTTTAGATCGTGAATTGAAATCCAACATGGCTTTGCGCGTTGTGCAAGCTGAAGGTGATGATTCCACGTACGAAGTTTCTGGTCGCGGCGAATTGCATTTGACGATTTTGATCGAAAACATGCGTCGTGAAGGTTTCGAATTGGCGGTTTCTCGTCCACGCGTTGTATTCAAAATGGTCGATGGCGTGCGCCATGAGCCGTATGAAAACTTGACGGTTGACGTTGAAGAAAACAACCAAGGCGGCGTGATGGAAGAACTCGGTCGTCGTCGTGGTGATTTGCAAAACATGGAACCAGACGGCAAAGGTCGTGTGCGTTTGGAATACCGTATTCCAGCACGTGGTTTGATCGGCTTCCAAGGCGAATTCATGACATTGACACGCGGTACTGGTTTGATGAGTCACGTGTTTGATGAATACGCACCAGTGGATAATACAAAAGGTGAAATGGCAGGTCGTCGTAACGGTGTGTTGATTTCCCAGGATGATGGTGCAGCTGTTGCTTACGCTATTTGGAAATTGCAAGACCGTGGTCGTATGTTCGTAGTACATAACGATCCAGTTTATGAAGGCATGATCATCGGTATTCACTCACGTGATAACGATTTGGTTGTGAACCCGATTAAAGGTAAACAATTAACTAACGTTCGTTCTTCTGGTACAGATGAAGCGGTACGTTTGGTTCCACCAATTCAAATGAGTTTGGAATACGCAGTTGAATTCATTGAAGATGATGAATTGGTTGAGGTGACGCCTAAGAGTATTCGTTTGCGTAAGCGCTTCTTGAAGGAACATGAGCGTAAAAAAGCATCTCGCGAAGCTTAATTGAATAGCTGATTAGTCTATTTATACGTAAACAAAGATACACAATTTCTTAAGACTCGGCATTCAAGTTGAGTCTTGTTTTGTATCACAAGAAGCCCGCTTGATTCTTCGTCAAGCGGGTTTTTGTCTTCTATGTCCGGAGTGAGTCCATGCGCCAACCTAGTCATAAAACTGCTTTAGTGTTAATGATAATCGCACCGACTATGTGGAGCACGGCTGGCGTATTGTCACGTCAGCTAGAATCTGCACGTGGTTTTGAAGTGAGTTTTTGGCGCAGTTTTTTTGCTGCAATTTTTGTGGCTTTTGTATTGAGCTGGCAGCACAAAGCCAAGCTAGGTCAAAAACTATTGGGCTTAGGACGTTACGGTTTTGCATCTGGTTTTATGTGGGCAGTGATGTTCACTTGTTTCATGTTGGCCTTGACGATGACTACGGTGGCGAATGCTTTGATCGTAGAGAGTTTTGCCCCCTTATTGACCGCCATCTTTGCTTGGATATTTTTGTCGGAAAAAATACCGCGTCGTACTTGGCTGGCAATTTTCGTTGCTTTTGCGGGGATGCTATGGATGTTTGTTGACGGCTTTTCTAAATTAGATGCACGTGGCTTGATCGGCGTGATGTTGGCGCTGTGCGTTCCTTTTGCTGTCGCAGCTAATGTGATTATTTTGAAAAAAGGCGGGCAACACGTCGATTTAATTCCTGCTGTATTTGTCGGTGGGGTTTTGTCTGCTTTGTTAATGTTGCCATTTGCATTGCCGCTGTCGGCGTCGCTACACGACATCGGTATTTTGGCGGTACTAGGTGTGTTTCAGCTTGGTTTGCCATGCATGATTATGGTGCATGCGGCGAAAGGCCTGAGCGCTCCAGAAATTTCGTTGCTGTCCTTGTTAGAGGTGGTGCTTGGTCCATTTTGGGTCTGGCTCGCTATCGGCGAAGAACCAGCCAAGGCGACCTTACTTGGTGGCGCTGTAGTCTTGAGTGCGCTGATTTTTAACGAAGTCATGGCATTTCAACAGGATAGGCTGGAAAAGAAAACACAAAGCTTGTCCTAGCGCATAGTTCAAGTGCTGCCAAACGCTTAGAATCGCGCAAAGCTCGAACCAGACTGCACAAAGATGGCAGACGTTTTTTATTAACTTTGAGCGTGCCACATTTGAAAGGCGCGCAGTATTTTTAGATGGTGTTCTATGTCAAGTCTCTCCTCTGCTACGAATTCATTAATGTTGAAAGCGCCAGAATTACTATTGCCAGCAGGCTCTTTAGAAAAAATGCATGCCGCTTTCGATTTTGGTGCTGATGCGGTGTATGCCGGTCAGCCACGCTATAGCTTACGTGCTCGTAACAACGAGTTTTCTACACTGGATACCTTGCAGCAAGGCATAGACGGTGCGCACGCTCGAGGTAAATCTTTCTTCGTTGCCAGTAATATTTTTCCACATAATTCGAAGTTAAAAACCTATTTAAACGATATGGCACCAGTCATTGCGATGAAGCCGGATGCTTTGATTATGGCCGATCCAGGTTTGATCATGATGGTGCGTGAGAAGTGGCCAGAAGTGAATGTGCATTTATCTGTGCAAGCGAATGCCGTGAACTGGGCTGACGTTAAATTCTGGCAAAAAATGGGTTTGACGCGTGTGATTTTGTCGCGTGAACTATCACTAGATGAGATCGAAGAAATCAAACAGCGTTGCCCTGAAATGGAATTGGAAGTATTCGTGCATGGCGCTTTGTGTATCGCTTATTCTGGTCGCTGTCTCTTGTCGGGCTACTTCAATCACCGTGATCCGAATCAAGGTACTTGTACTAATTCTTGTCGTTGGGATTACAAGGTTGAGAATGCAACCGAGAATGAAACCGGGGACTTGCAACGTATTCCAGTTGAAACCATCAAGTTCGATTTCAATAAAGCCTTGGAAGATGCGAATCAGTCATTTTCAGCGATGGGAGACATGCCGCGTCATCCATTAGCTGATCGTCCGTATCTGGTAGAGGAGGCTGGGCGCCCTGGCAGTTTCATGCCGATCTTGGAAGATGAGCACGGTACCTACATCATGAACTCCAAGGACTTGCGTGCAATTGAGCATGTTGAGCGTCTGGCGAAAATTGGTGTTGATTCCCTTAAGGTAGAAGGCCGTACTAAGTCTTTATACTACGTCGCACGTACAGCACAAACTTATCGTCGAGCGATTGATGATGCAGTAGCGGGGCGCCCATTCAATGAACAGTTGTTGGGTGAGTTAAATGGTTTAGCAAATCGTGGTTATACCGATGGTTTCTATCAACGTCATCACACCCAAGAACATCAAAATTATATGGAAGGTGTGTCAAAAGCTCACCGTAGTCAGTATGTCGGCAATGTATTGTCGGTTACAGATGGTTGGGCGGAAGTCGAAGTAAAAAATCGTTTTTCTGTTGGTGATCAAATCGAAATTATTCACCCAAGTGGAAATGAAATCGTTACCTTGGGCGAAATTCGCAACAAACATAACGTAGCGATAGACGTGATCGGCGGTGCAGGGCACAAAGTTCGCATTCCACTGAATGGAAAATACGATAAAGCCTTGTTAGCACGGATGTTGTAAAGAGAAATGCCCTTCGGTTTAGGATGAATTTGAGGGCACTCTTTATTTATATTCCTGCAGGAATATTTGGCATGAAAGCATTGCTCTTGAAAATGCTGTATGCCATCCACATGGCAACCATGGCATACAAAATACGTGGCACCCAGGCCGCGACTTGTTCTTGGAAATGTGAAATGGCTTCATTTTCGATCTTGCAATAACGCCACAGCATTTCGGGTATGGTGCCACTGCTCTCACCAGTCCTGACTAATTCAACGATGTGCCATTGTCCTAGGAATCGAAGTTTTTCCAAGCTTTGTGATAGTGTTTTTCCTTCGTGGAGTTGCGGTAGAATTTTGGAAAACTCCTTCCGAATCAAACTGTTTTGTACAGTCTGATTTGCCAGTGGCACGGCTTCAAACATGGGCAATCCCGCTTCCAACATCAATCCTAAAGATTCGTAAAATTGATTCGCATTAGATCGCACATTCATGCTGCCAAAAATTGGCAACTTTAAAGCAAGACTATCGATGGGATTTTCGGTCGAGTTTTTATCGCTAAATGCTGGTGATCGATAGTACCCTTGCAAAAACACAATCCCCTGCCAGATCAAGATGACCGCAATTAGAGGCGCTGCTACGCGCCACAGATAGGCTGCGGTGCTAATCGATACTGTTACTAACGCTGACAGCGGGGCGATAAACAGCGACATCAAAAACATCAACACTGGCAACTTCATGCGTGCATGCACCAGCCTCTGACGGCGATCTTTTTCTGTGTAGTGATCGGCAAAACGTTTGTATGTGATCGCTGGGCTGCCCGACTGCGTTGCCGCGTGAATAATGTGGGTTTCTAGTTGATTGAATAGACCCGAGACTTTGCCGGCTTGTGAGATACTTTTGCCACGTGCGAGAATTTTTCTCACTACTTCGACTCGTTGTTGTGCTTTGCCTTGTAGTTGCAGATTGGCGAAGGATTTAGCTGCCGGAAGTCCTGCTTGCTCCATGGCGGCGAGATGGGTAAATAACATCGCCTTGGTTGCATAGCTTAGATCTGAAAAATTTTTCGTGTTATTCATTCAAGCGTGTTCTCTTCTTTTTGACTTAACTCTAATTTGCCTGCTCTCGGATAGCTTCGCCGAGTTGTTCGAACAAGGTATCGATTTGAGTTCTTTCAATAATTAAAGGTGGGGAGAGCGCAATGATGTCGCCAGTGGTACGTATGAGGAGATTTTTTTCATGAAAACATTTCTCGAAGATGTCGAAAGCACGTGTGGTCGTTTTTCCTGTTCGTGCTTCCAACTCGATACCACACACCATGCCAAGATTTCGTATATCCTTCACATTGGGTAGCCCACGTAAGCTGTGCGCCGCCTGTTCAAAATAGGGCGCCATCTGTGCAGCGCGTTCAAATAGGTTTTCTTCTTGATAGACGTCGATAGTCGCAATTGCGGCGGCGCAAGCGAGTGGATGTGCCGAGTAGGTGTAGCCATGAAAAAACTCGATAGCATCTTGAGGCGCCGCTTGCATGAAACTATCATAGATGGATTGTGAAGCGATGACTGCACCCATAGGAACAGCGGCGTTAGTGAGCCCCTTAGCGCAAACAATCATGTCAGGAATAACGCCAAAATAATCGGCGGCAAATGGCGCGCCTAAACGCCCGAAACCGGTAATTACTTCGTCGAAAATAAGTAGTATTCCATGCTTGGTGCAAATTTGACGCAATCTTTCTAAGTAGGATTTAGGAGGAATAATGACGCCTGTCGAACCTTGTATAGGCTCGACGATCACTGCAGCGATCGTCGATGGATCATGTAATGCAATGATGCGTTGTTCTAGCTCTTCGGCCAATTCCAAACCATGTTCTGGCAAACCCTTACTAAAGGCATTTTTTGCGATGTTTAATGGATGACGTAAATGATCAATGCCAGATAAGGCATTACCAAATTGTTTGCGATTACCTGCGATTCCACCGACAGAAATACCGCCAAAACCAACGCCATGATAGCCACGTTCGCGCCCGATCAAGCGCTGGCGCCCAGCATCACCACGTACACGATGATAGGCCAAAGCCATCTTCAACGCAGTGTCGACGCCTTCAGATCCATCATTGCAGAAAAATACGCGATTTAAGCCTTCTGGCGCAATCGACACCAATCTACTTGCTGCCTCGAATGCTAATGGATGTCCCATTTGAAATGTAGGTGCAAAATCCAACTTCGCTGCCTGTTGTTGAATGGCGGAGACGATTTTCGGATGATTGTGTCCTGCGTTGACACACCATAAACCCGCAGTGCCATCCAAAATTTGACGACCATCATCACTGCGATAGTACATGCCATTGGCCTCAATTAACAAACGAGGTTTCTGTTTGAATTGACGATTTGCCGTAAATGGCATCCAAAAGTGATCGGGATTGTAATTGTTCATATTTTGCATCCGTTGCTGGATCAAATTAAAGTTTTGAAATGTTTGCGTCGCGTGAAATTTGCCTCTAAGAATAACTGAATTGCATGATTTTGAGGTGTTTCGCGATCAAAATTCAATTCATGGGCGGGCTTACTCGTCAAGATGTACAATACTGCCTGTTTGATTGTCCGCGTTTTCCTCATGTTAAGTACCGTGAATTTTCCTGTAATCCCTTCCCGCCGTATATCTGTAGCGCCCATGATGGACTGGTCTGATCGTCATTGTCGCTTGTTTCATCGCTATATCAGTAAACACACTTGGCTATACACAGAAATGGTCACAACTGGTGCGATTATTCATGGTGACATCGAGCGTCATCTTGATTTTAACGCGGAAGAACATCCCGTTGCATTGCAATTAGGTGGGAGCGAGCCTGCTGATCTTGCCATCGCAGCAAAGCGTGGTCAAGAATGGGGTTACGACGAAATCAATCTCAATTGCGGATGCCCTTCAGAGCGCGTGCAGAAAGGCGCATTTGGTGCTTGCTTGATGGCCGAGCCTCAACTTGTAGCCGACTGCGTGAAAGCGATGCGTGATGTGGTAGATATCGACGTGACGGTCAAACACAGGATAGGTATTAACGACGTCGATTCCTATGATTTTGTGAGAGACTTTGTCGGGCAAATCGCGGAGGCGGGATGTAAGACTTTTGTGGTGCATGCTAGAAATGCCATATTGAAAGGCCTATCACCTAAAGAAAACCGAGAAGTACCGCCGCTGAAATATGATTACGCGTATCGTCTGAAAAAAGATTTTCCTAGTTTGGAAATTATCATCAATGGCGGCATCAAAACCGAGCAGGAAATTGATGCACATTTATTGCATGTGGATGGCGTGATGTTGGGGCGCGAGGCCTATCACAATCCCTACCTGATGACGAATTTTGACGAACGCTATTATGGCGATACCAGTACTCCTAAGACACGGGAAGAGGTCGTATTGGCAATGCTGCCGTACATCAGCGAGCAGTTACAGAAGTTCGGTGAAAATGGCAAAGGATTAAAACTTAATAGCATTACGCGCCATATGTTAGGTTTAACCTTTGGCCTGATCGGTGCCCGTGCTTTTCGACAAACTTTGTCCGATACGAAAAAATTAGCATTGAATAATCCAGAGCTGTTGCTTGAAGCGATGCAGAAAGTTAAGGCCGCTAATCCGGAGTCCGAACTTTAGGGCGGCATTTGTTTTTTTGTCGGTGTGGATCGCTGTTTTGTAAATGCGCAATGCGATCCCAACTCAGGCCTTGATAATCTGCCGAAAAACAAAAAAGCCCGCAAAAGCGGGCTTTTTTATTCAATCTGTGGGGTGGACGATGGGGCTCGAACCCACGACAACAGGAATCACAATCCTAATTATTTTTTCAATTAAATCAAAGACTTACAAGATAACAACGGAATATGCACAAGAATAAATTAGATTTTTTACCTAGGGGAAAATTTGCATCTTCCGTAAAATTTTGGCTGTTTATTCGGTTGAATTTGCCCGTTTTATGACCGATCTATCGTAGGTCTTTCTGATCATTCTTTCGTCTGCGTGACCCGTTGAATTGATAATGTTTGACTCGCCAGCTTGTACGCGTTGCGTTACTGATTTTGGTCGCATATCCTTCAGGCTGAATCGTTCAAACTCAATGCCTTCGACTTCTGCGCGCTTCTCGCAATACGTCATCAGCCGGCGCCAGATGGTTCCCCATCCGCTGCGTGTGTACTCTTGACCGTCTGTATTCCCAAACACCAGCATGCTGCTAGTGCGTTGCAGTCTTAGCGCTTCTTCAATCGCGGCTTCTAATTTTGGTGACCACTGAATAATTTTGTACTTTTGTGCCTGGTCTGCTCTACGCTTGCCAACTGGGATCTTGAGACCTTCGGCTGTTTTGGCTGTGCGAAGTAGTCCGCGCATTTCGTCCGGGCGGCTGGTGGTTAGGTATGCGACATAGAAGCATAGCGCTAGGACGACATACTGGCCGCCGCGTTTGCGTGCCTCATCGATCGCAAACTCTAGCTGCTCATCGTTGACAAGCTTGGTGCTAGGCTTTGTTTTGTTGTATTTGATGCCTCTGCAGGGGTTGGTCTCCAGCTCGCCTCGAGTACGGCCGTATTCTAAGATTGCGGAGAATAGTGCCACTTCTTTGTTTGCTTTTGCAGGTGCGCCGCCATCAGCCCGAACGGCTAAATACCCGTAGATGTGTTTTGCTTTGATTGCCTCGGGACTCATCTTGCCAAATACTTTATCGATGTTTTTCGATTCGTAGGCATTTTCTTCTAGTGTTGATCGTGCTTTGCGGCGGACATCGTCTAGTTTGAGCGCTGATTGCCAGGCGAAATAGCGTTTGATCAGATCTGCGATCGTACCTTTTTTGGGTGTGTTGCCGTTTAGTTCATTGGCTTGCTCGATAGCCTCAGCCTTGGCTTTGGCGATCGCATCAGGATTATTGACGGATGCTGACAAGGTAAATGCGCGTTTGCCAGAGGGCAGCTTGTAGTAATAGCTGACCTTGAATTTGCCGTTGTCTACATAGAGACGGAAGGGTAATCCGTCTGGTGAGTTTCTGCGTCCGATCATGCTGCGAGTGCTCCAAAGTCGGGTTCTTGTTCGGCGGGTACGCTGATTTGTCCGGTCATTTTAGCATCGTGAAAAGTGCGACTCACCTTCGGCATTCCGGTCACGCTCTTGGAGTAGGGCCAGCCATTGCGATCCAGCCAACGGCACATGCAGGCGTAGCTGTTTGGTTTGCAGTCAATTAGGTCGGCAAGCTCTGGGGCTGATAGGTAGTTATTTAGCATCATTTGCCTTGAGTTAAAAGCCATCAAATTCTGGCAATCGTTCAAACTGGTCGCGAGTCATAAAAACATCTTCGCGTACCATGCCTTCTTCAATATATTCATCTGCATCGTGCGGCTCTATGATTAGATAGTTGCCTTGAAAAGTCACTTTTACAAAGCGTTCTTCTTTATAAAGCTCGCAGTCTTTGTGATGTTCGCTCATTGGTAATTTATCGATAGGCACTCTTGCCCATGTTAGGCATTTGCATCCTTGTGTGCGTGTGTTAGTCATGGCTCTAATCCTGTGCATTTACAGTTTGGAAAGTCAAAGCATCTTGCTGCGCACTTTCCATCTGAATTGTCCCAACAAGGCTCGCCTCCCTTTGGTTCTATGGCTGCTTGCCCATCAACCCATCCAGACCGATATGTATTGAATTTGTCAGCGGTGGCATCAGCCATATAGGTATTGTCGGCATAGCGGCGCAAATCCATCGTGATATGTGTACGCTCAAAGTCCTTGATCATTTGCTCTATGTTCATCATGCTGATTTCCTATAGATCTTAGTTAATTCTTTGTTGACTGAATGCCCGCGCAGCAGAGCAATTTTTGCTAGCTTTGCGCGTTGCGTGTGGCTGCTGTTTGGAGCTGAGCATTAAATATCTCCACGTTCAATAAGGCTGCAAATATCACTACCAGCAACGATGATGTGGTCAAGCACTCGCACGTCAACGATTGCAAGCGCATCTCTTAGTTGCACGGTTAAATCGATATCTGCATTTGATGGGATTGCTTTCCCCGATGGGTGATTGTGCGCAAAAATAACGCTCGCGGCATTGTGTCGCAATGCAGATTTGATGACTTCTCGTGGATGAATTTGGCAGTAAGTTAATGTTCCGCGAAAAAGCGGTTCTATGGCTACAATTTGATTTTTGTTATCCATCCATACCGCATGAAACTCTTCATGTTCAAGCGACCCGAGTTTTAGCCTTAGATATTGTTTTGCAGCATCCGGTGAAGAAAGTGGTGTGCCTGATTCTGTGTTGAACGATTTTTCGAGTATGCGAATGGCGCGTGCGACGGTGCGCGCATCGCGATCGCGTAGCGATGGGATAGGCATGAAAGGCTCCTGTTTGAGACTCTTAAAAAGTCCACCACAGTCGATTTCAAGCGAATGGGGTGGGCGCGATGTTGAAATCTCGTAAACAGCCGAGCGATCAGTATTCCCCTTGCGGGTCTTACATTCCTGATCCATCGCGCCCATAGAGAAAGCTATAGGCGTAAAAAATGCCACAGACTGACGGGGTGACATTCCGCTGTTTAATCGTGATTTCAAGCACTTGAGCGAAATATACAGCGATGTTGTATTGGATGTCAATTCTGCGATCATTTTATTATTTCCACGATTTGTGTTTAACAATTGCAAGAATTGCTTGCTTCGATACTTGATAATCGCGTGCGATTTGTGATGCGCCATCGATCCGCGATTTGCTTACGTAGCGCGATCTGATCGTTTCAATTTCGCTTGTAGATAGTTTTGCTTTTGGGTGCACTTCGCCATGAATCGGCTTTGCGCGACCTTTTTGGTGCATGTCTTGTACGTTAGCAAGTTGAGTCGCTGCGGATAGGTGTTGAATGTTGATGCACGCCGGATTGTCGCAAGAGTGCATCACAACTAGATCATCCGCGACTGCGCCATGTACCATCTGATACATGACACGGTGAGCGCGCCGCCACTTTCCATCGATTCGGATCATGCCGTAGCCTGACTTGAACTTTGCGCCAGTCCAAACAATGCAGTCACCTTCTTGCTTTGACTTCGCTGCAAGCTTCTCTTCTAGGGTTAGTTTGTTAAATGTCATAGTTTTGAGGCGTCCGGATAGCCATGCTAAAAAAAATCGTGACGGGCTTCGCCCGGTGCTGCGATCAAATAACTCAATTACTCAATGATTAATAATCTGCGGACGGCACGGGCTCTGTACTCATACGACTTGAGGTCGTGGTCCTGGTAGCCGTTGTCGAAGTACTGCATCCATGCATAGTCGCTGTCGTCCGCGTGCTGCTCACTAGACCAATACCAGCGGGGCTCGAATTCGTGCTTGAGATTGCCGTAAAGGATCGCTTGTTCTTGGCGCGTTGGCAGTGTCCCGCCTGCGCTCTCAGCCCAAGTGACGGCTTTGTTCCAAGTAAGGGGCTCTGTTTTTGCCGGCAGTAAGAACAGGTGATGATCGCCTGCGCCGTTTTGGCCAAGAACGATGCCAGCGTAGTGTTCACCTGGCTGCAAGGTTTGCTGCATAAAAAGTGCTTTTGACATGACTGCTCCAAAAAAAATCGAATCGGGCTTCGCCCGTGGTGGGTTAGGGAATGATTAAATTATTCAATGACTGATAATCTGCGGGCTGCACGGGCTCTGTACTCATTCGACTTGCGGGTGCTGCTCTGGCCGCCGTAGTGGAAACCCTGCACCCATGCATAGCCGCTGTCGTCCGCGTGCTGCTCGTTTGTCCAGTGCCACTGCGGCTCGAATTGGTCTTTCATCGTCGCAAATAGCAGGGCAGATTCGCAGCGATTTGGCAGGTCGCCGCCAATGGATTTAGCCCATGCCGTGGCATCTTTCCAGTTGATATCGACTTTGGTCTCTGGCAGCAGAATGATGTGATCGCGCTTGGTGCCGTCTGCGCTGATGATTGCGCCCACGTATTTTTCGCCCGCATTGAGCTGTGGCAAATTGAGTGTGATTGGGTAGGCTGATACGATCTTTTGATTTGCTTCAAAAGTCGCAATCATTTTTGCGACTTTGGCGTGTTCTTCTTTGATTTGGTCTATCGTGACATCCATGCTTAGCTCCGAAAAATAATAAAAAAATTCATTCGGGCTGCGCCCGATGTTGGGTGAAATGATTGAATTACTGAATGATTAATAATCTGCGGGCTGCACGGGCTCTGTACTCATCCGACTTGGGGCCGTCGTACTGGTCGCCGTCGCCGAAACCCTGCACCCATGCAAAGTCGCTGTCGTCCGCGTGCTGCTCTGATGTCCAGTACCAATCGTCCACGTCAAAGCTATCAGGCGTGTTGATCGTCAATAGACGTGCTTCACGGCGATCTGGTAATGACCAATCTGTTAAACCATTGATTGGCTCTTGAGCGCGTGTGATCGCTTCATCCTATTTGAAATCGAATAATTCAAAATCGACTGTGGCGTGGATCAGTGCGTAGTCGGGCTGGTTATCGGTACCGCCGATAATGCCGGCATAGATGCCGCCTGCAAATGCAGTGCCGATTTTTGGTAAGTCGGCTAATTTGATGGTGGTTGGTGCTATTGTTGCTGCGACTTCTTGTTTTGCTTCGATTGTTTCCATGATGGCTCCGGTATGTTTGGTTATTTGATTCAAAAACTTGCTTAAGTACTTCTGAAGCTACTATTTGTGAAACAGACTTCCTGATGCTTTTTTTGAGTTGATCAACTACGTGTAAAGCAATCTGTCTTTGCATCTCAGCGTGCGCTTGAATAAGTCGGTAAAGTGCATCGCTGAATTGGTTTTGTGCTTGGTCGTTATCCATCATCGATCAACCCGTTAGTCGTTTAATCTGAAATGTATTTCTTAGTCATTGCTGTACTCTTGAATGAAAAATATTCCTTGAATAATCAAGAGCGCCAACACCACCAAACCGATTGCAACGTTGCCGTGGGCGATTGAAGAAATTAGCGTTGCACAATATGACCCGCAGCCAAACGCATTTAAGGCTATTTTTGTTTTTTGTTTCATGCCGCTACCTCTTGCACTTCAAAAACGATGCCTTTGTCGATGCGGTTTGCCACTTCATTGAGACCGTTTTCAATGTCTTCCATACTGACAATGTCGCACTGTTCTTCATGCAGCGTTATGGCATCTCGTATGTCTTGAAGGCCTTCGCCATCAAAGCGCCATTTGCCAGTTCGTATGCCTCTGATATGTGATCGCACTAGGGCTTCTTGCGCACGAATGAATACACTTTCATGCTCGATACCGTAGCCTTGTTCAGTTAAGATCAGCGCTAGATTGATTGACCCCGTGATTATTCCCCAGTCTGAATCAGTTGAATCGCCGCTTATCATGGTCTGCAGCGCCAAGCGTGTACTTAATTTGATATCGACAATTTGCTCTGCTGTTAAACCGCATTTCTTGCGGCCTCGCTCGAAAGCTGCGCCGATAATAAACAAGCCGCCAACATTGCTCACATTGCTTTCGCATGTGCGGTTGCGTTGTTTGGTTTGACGCGCTTTGCGTTTGTCTCTTGATCGTATGCGTGCCATGATTATTCTTTGCCTTTGTTAGTCGCTGCTTCACGTTTTTCAATCTCGCGATCCAAATACCAACGGGCTTTTTTCAAGTCCTCAATAGATGCGCCTTTTTCGTCTGCACGCCAGATGTACTTGATGACGTTGCCCAAGCAAAAAGACATATGTTCCGTGACTTGGATGCACTCCACGCCGCTTGGGTGGGTTGTGTAGTGCTTTGGGTGATTGACGTTGTCGTGGCTCATGTGTTGCTCGCTAATTGGTACAAAAAAGAAAATCCCTGATAGTTTGGTTTTGCTGGGTGATCTGATCCAAAGTAAAGTTTTTTACTGGTGATTTTTCCTTGGTATTCCAGCCGGCTTAAAATATGCCCGATACAAAATCCAGCTTTATACTCACTAACAGCGTCGATAATTTCACTTACTCCAAACACCTTATTGGGCTGATTTTTAAACAAATCCATTAGTGCTTTTTGAATTTCAGCCGAAGAAAGAAGTTTATTAACCAGTTCATGTCCGGACTTTCTTGGCGTTGCTGGGAATAAGTCGAGCTGGCTCATAGTTAGATCAAGTTGTTCAGTGGTTTTACGACGGTTTTTGGTTCTTCCCAGCCTTTTGTTTCAAGATCAATTTCTGCATGTAGCTGGCCGTTGCCTATGCATTTGGCGATGCGCTTGATTGTGCCTTTTACATGCCCATAGTCCGGGCATGTAAAGACAACAGAATCGCCTGGCTTTAATTCACCGGCTATATTCATGGCGAACCGAATAGCACCGTGTAACCAGACGCTTGCGCCTTCTCGATGCTCTCTTTGAAAGCGGTCTCGATGACGTTCTCAGGGCGGTCTAGTTCGTACCAGAATTTGAGATTTTGTGAGTGCAGGCGATACTTGAGACGCGCTTTGACTTTGTAGCCATCGCCATTTTTAAAGATGCGGATGCCTAATGCGAACTCGCGGGGTATTTCTAAGGTGCCGTTGCCTGCGCGAGCATCGATGTTTTCGGTATACATGAATTGCACTTGACCGTTATCGAGACGTTTTGCACTGTTGAATGCGACTTCGGTTTTGGCTTGCAATGACGTGGCTACGCCCAATAAAACCTCACCAGATGGTTCCACAATGTCGGCAATGTTGTCTTCTAAGAAGATAGCAAAGCTTTCTTGTGGCATTTGGACTTTGTTGTGCTGCATCCAGTTGGCGAACTCGCGGCTTAATTCAGCTTTGAAAGTTGCGCGGTGGTCGCGCCAGCCGATGGCGTGTTCTTTGTTGTCGTTGAATACGGCCGTCAATATCTGCGCCTCTGGATTGGCATAGATATAGGCGTTCGCGGCTTGGTTTTGGTCCGCGATGAATTGCAAGAAGCTGTCGATGCTGGTGAGTTGTATCGTGCCTTTTTTGCGGTTTGGTGCCGGTTGGGCTTGCTCGATCTCTTTGGTTAAATCAACAGTTTTGTAGCCCTCTGGCAGTAACGCAAAAGTAATGCCGCCTGTAGTCTGTGTACAGACTGATGCATGCGCAAGCTCGGTGATGCGGTCTATCGTGTCTGCCGTGATATGCAGTTGATCTGCGGTGGCGCTAGCCATCACGCCGCCTTGTAAGGCTTGTACTGGGTTATCCATTTTTTGCTTCTTTCAATGTGGCTGGTGCGGTTGGGGTGGCGTCGCGCAATTCGAGATTGCCTTGACGTGGGTGGTTGCGAGAGAGTTCGTTGTCTTCGGTCAGGAAGAAAACATCTTCGCCGCGCTCTGGTTTTGGCATGTTGACGCTGACCGCATCGGCGATCATGACTTTGTCAACGTTGCCCTTGGTGGCTGGCTTGACCTTGATCTTTAAGACTAATTCACCGGCTTTTCCGGTCTCTTGGACTTTTTGAATCAGGTCTCCAAATTGCTGTGTGAGCTCTGCGTGGACGCGTCCATCGCGGAGGTCTTGCATGATTAGTGCAAAGGCTTTATGGGTCATGGCTTCACTCTCTGTTAGTAAGATGTAGGTTGTGCGATTGCTCGCACTGCGTACATGGTGGCGGTGCGATAGCTGCCTTCCGCATAGCGAAGCCAGTACATCGGATGATCCGCTTCTGTTGCTGCGCTGCCGTCTGTGCCTGGTGCATCTTTGATGGCTGCTTCGATCTTCTGCACTAAGGCGCGTAACTCTTCGCCTTTTTGTTTGATCTCATTCATTAAATCGATTTCCTCTTGGCTGAGGTCTCGATAGCCTTTGATTTTTTGGTGTTGGTTATCCATGGAATATCCTAAGAAAATTAATCAATATCGTTGGACTGCAGTTTTTTTACATCGCGCTTTGCTTCTCTTTTTGCTCGGATTAAAGCCACGTTCTTTAGGCAAATAGCGAGCGCTGGCACTTTGAGCATGTCGTCTAAGGGTTGATTCGTCCTTAGAAAGAAACGGGCTCTATCGAGCGTTGCGCGGTCAAAATTTGCTTCTTTTTGCATGGTTTGCTCCATCATCAAGAGTCAACAAAAACACGTAATCAGCCTCAGTTTTTCAATTCGTTGTTTGAAACATGCGAGATTTTTTTTACTTTGGTTACTGCTTACTGCACCAGGTGAATAAGTCCCGGCACTAAGGCTGATTACGTGTTTTTGCTAGTCGATCTAGCTTGCTTACCTCGGGATAAATGCCTGCAGAGCTAAGCGCAATGCTTGGTGCTTTTCCTTGCCGAATTTGCGTTCTTTACGGTAGAGCGCTAGGGCGATAGTGAATCGAGCTGATAGTAGGTTTCTCATCGGCGCGCCTCTGCTAATTTGATGTTGTCGTAGCCGGTCATTTTGCGAGCTCGTGCGTCTATCGCTGCCATTTCACGCTTGTGATTTAGCATCGCGGCTTGTTCCGAATTTTTAATTTCGTCAACGACTGATGCACTGAGGGCTTGGTCGTTGTACGAATCTTCACCCATGTAACCAAGGGCTATGAGTATTGCTATCGCGCAGGTCGCGATCAGCCAATGACGTGTTGTAGTTGACTGATTCATGCTGGCACCTTGAGCAGTGGGTGATCGATTTGATCTGCTGACAGGCCAATGCGCGATGCGAGGGCTTTGGATAGCTCTGGCTCATCGTTGGCCAGAATGCCGGTTAATGCTGCAACGATCACGCGGGCATTGTCTGATGCACGAAGTAGGCTGCTTTGACCTGCTGGTGGGTCTTGCGTGATCACTAGCAGTTGCTCTAGTGATGTTCTGCGTATTTGGACTATTGGGTTCATTTGCTGTCTCACATCTTGGGTTGATGTGGCAAATATACGTGAATGAATAATTCGTGTCAATACGCGAATGAATAATTTATTGTGTATTTTTTTATGGGTGCTACTATTTGGGCAATACTGTTTATGGTGATGATATGGCTCTACGAAAATGCGGCAAATGCTGGAAAGAATTTAATTAAATTATCAAAAATCGTGATGTTATTTAATATTTTGTGAGGTCGTTTTAATGGATTATGTTTGTAGAAATTGCGGCAGTGTTGATAAGCCAGAGCAAAAGTTAAAAGGTCACTTTCTAATAACTTTAATTTTGCTACTTTTCTACATAATCCCTGGGATCATTTACATGATCTGGCGCAGATCGGGCTTGAAAAACACTTGCTCGCATTGTGGGTCAGATCAAATAGTAAGCACCGAAAGCGCAGCAGGGCAAGCCGCTTTATATGATGCACCAAGCCCACTGACGCACGTTAAATGCCCCGATTGCCGTGAACTTGTGCGCAAAGATGCGACAAAATGCAAGCACTGTCAGGCCGTTTTAGTGCCTATGGCAATCGAGCCAGAAGTTGCCGCTCCTTCAAACGCCGAAAACATCGGGCGAAAAGTTGGTCAGTTATTTGCAAAAAAACGATAGCACCTAAAAGTTGAATTATCGAAAACTACTCACGGCATTAATCGCCTTACACTTGAGTGATTTTGCTTTTGCGCATAAGGTCATCGGTATTAGCGATGGGGATACGATGACGCTACTGGTCGATAACAAGTCGCTTAAGATTCGACTGGCTAATATCGACGCCCCGGAAAAGAAGCAATCGTTTGGCCAGAAGTCGAAAGAATCTCTTTCTGATATTTGCTTGGGAACAGATGCGACGTATGAGGCGCAGACCATAGATCGATACGGACGCACCGTTGCCGTCGTGACTTGTAATGGCATTGAGGCCAATAAAGAGCAGGTAAAGCGTGGTTTTGCTTGGGTGTACGTCAAATACAATAAAGATTCAACTTTGCCAGCACTTGAAAATCAAGCGCGCGTAAGTAGATTTGGGCTATGGGTAGAAAATATTTCGATTCCACCTTGGGAATTTAGAAAAAAAATGTAACATGGATCTAATTAAGTACATTCTTCTCAAGTTGTTTGAATAAAATCATACACATCTAATTACTTGAATTTTAATTCAATGATAGACTTCGGACACTATGCCTATATATATCGCTATACCACTACAAAACAACGCGGAAAAACTCAGTGAATCAGTCCATAGAAATTTTCCCGGTGACTCCAACAAACATAATCTACAGTCCAATAAGGGCTGGCTTTTAGAGTTTGATGGCACAACTATTGATCTTTCAAATAAACTTGAAGTAACCGGACAAGCGAAGGGCATAGCTAGTCCTGTTGGCTCATGCATAATTATTCCTGTCACTGGCTATTATGGTCGCGGCTCAAATGACATGTGGGAATGGTTAAAAATTAAGATGGAAGACTGATGGTCACGCGCCCAAAAAAAACACCGGTCGCAGACGATGCTCCGGCCTATTTGCCGCAAACCTCCCCCATTCAGCCACTGAGTGGGCATGGAGACCATAGCTTCACTCTGCAGGCAATTATGGAAATGCAGAAGACGCTTGGCGAATTAAATTCGAAATTTGAAAATCTAAATAGTTCGGTAAATAGTACAAAAAGTAAAGTTGAGGATTTAGTTACTTGGAAAAATAAAATTTTAGGTGGGGCGATTGCTTTAGGGATTATTGGGACATTATTAGGGTTTTTAATTACAAAAGGATGGGACTATGTTTCTATCAAACAACCAGAGCCAAAAAATCAACAGCAAAATATCACCCAGCCATTAACTAATTCTGAAGTTAAACCTCCAGAGATATTCTCCAAAGAGAATAAAAAATCAAACAAATAATAAACCCGCTACGGCGGGTTTTTTTGTGACCATTCGTTTCATTCGTAATTAATTCTTGTAGAGCAATTCTAAAGTTTTAAGAAAGTATAGTTGCGCTTCTGTTAGCGTGCTGCGGTCTCTTGAGCATGCGGCCATTTCGATGTTTGCCCAAGGTTCTTTGAGGTAAATAACCTTACCATTGTTCAATTTTGCATATCGTAAGCCAACGCTTTCGAGCGTTAAGGCAATGCCGAATGTGCTGCGTGTGGCCATGTTCGCAGCAGACTCTAGATCACCTGCGACCATGGAGAATGATGGGGTAATGCCAGATCGAATCATTGCTGCGCCCATAATATCGGACATTAAATTTGTATGATTCATACCTATAAACGTCTGTCGTTCAAGTTGTGAAAATTTGATGTCGTCAAATTGTGCGAGCTGGTGAGTCCCCGCAACCAGTAATACAAGTTTTTCACTTTTGTAATGACTAAACGTCAGATCGTTCACGCTTCTTAATAGACCAATCAGCCCAATATCAGCTTGGCCGTGTAGCACTGAATGAAGTATTTCTTTTGCGGTGCCTGGGATTAATTTAACGAGTAGATGAGGGTACTCTTTTTGCACTATATCGAGCGCTGTGGGGGCATCTTCGAGTAAAACGGATGTCACGCCGATTATGCGTAATTGCCCATCATTTGATTTTATCTTAGCGGACTTGGCTTTAAATTTAGACCAGCCGTCGGCAACTTCGGTGCTAAATTCTAGAAGTGCTTTTCCCGTGTCGGTGAGGTGATATCGACTGCCTTGCTTGTAGATAAGCGGGTCATCACAAACTTCTTTCATTCTATTTAAGCGTTGTGTGATGCGGGGACTAGTGACGCCGATTCGGCTTGCGATTGTCGCAATACTTAGACCTTCTTGAATGTAAGAAATAATTTTTAAATCGACAGCTTCAAGGTCGCTCAACGTCTCGCTCCACTTGGATGACGTTGTTTTTTTGTTGATGCATTACTAAACGACACTCTTAACCCTTCAATATTCGTTAATTATACTTACTTACGAATAAATTTGGCTAACGCCTTTTCTCGTTTTTTTCTGTTACATTTAGCTCCCGATTGTTACTTGGTATGTTAGCTAGATGATGTATATAAGAAATTAAATTAGGTATAAAGTCTTATGAAAACAGAAAAAGAACAAATTCAAGATCTAAAAAATGAGCTTGCTCGCCTGCGTGAAAAATCGCATTTAACTGAGGACGTGAAAGAGCTGTCTCAGTTGCAAAAGCGGATTGATGCCAGTGGCTGGAATATGGTCATGGGTACAGCGCGTGATTGCGCAGAACTATTTCCATCAAAGCAAATTCACTTACAGTTAGTCATCGGTGGGCGATCTGACCAGTGATTGTTTCTCTGCGTTTTTTGCAGCAATTTTAATAAAGGACTTGCCCATATCGGTTGATTCTCGATATTCGGTAAGCACTTTCATCTCTTCTAGTGTGACATACACTAAGGAGACTTCTGGTTTGCTGTTGTCTTCGATATTGGTACCGTTCACGATCCAGTCAATGCTCCGTCCACATGCGTTTGCGATGGCTGCAAGATTGGCAGGATTTGGTTGTGATTCGTTAGCAAGTATCCTGGCTAAAGTTGACGTCGGGACACCGCTAGCACGCGCTAAGTCTGCTTGGGTGTTGATTCCCGCCAATTTCATGGCGATATTGATACGTTTTGCGATTGTCATATCGCCCGACTGTATCAAAGCGCGTCAGTGATCTCAACAAAATTCCGTTCTTGCAATTAAATCCCGTTCTTAGAATTTAATACTACATTGATTTTATTGAGAGGTTGAGCTTTTTTTGATCTTTTGGTGCTTTTGAGGCATTTCTGAGAATTAATTCACGTGATGCTACTGTGCTTTGCCTAAAGTGCGTTAGTAGCTCTAGCTCAGTCGAAGTAACGTAGCATAGGCTTACCTTGTCATATTCGGCTGGCTCTTGTTTTACGTGCGCGGGATTGATATTGATTGGAGGGCTGTAGCTCACAGCCTCTTTCCCTTCCATTAGCCATGAAAATGTTACGCCACACGCAGCGGCGAGCTTTTTTGTAGTGTCGCTTTCAGGGCCGCGTTTACCATTGCCTTTTAATATCCTAGCAATCGTTGGCTGAGGCACGCCCGACGCATCAGCAAGCGCTTTTTGCGTTTTGTAGCCAGCCTTGTGCATGGCTTGATCGAGTCGTGAGGCAATATCCATCCGCGCACTATACGCGCACGAATTAAACTCCCACAAATTATTATTCATTTGCGTATTGCTGGAATTATTCAATCGCGTATAATTTGATGCCATGGATAACATTTCAGACCTCTTAAAGTCAATTAAAGCGAAATCAAACTTAAGTGAAATTGATCTCGCAAAGGAAATCAAGGTGTCGCAGCCTACCGTTCACCGCATTTTGAATGGGCAGACACAGTGCCTTAGTTCTACCTATATGAATATTGTTGAGTTGCATAAGCGGATCTGTTCTCAGTAAGTGTTGTTAGACGCAGTATCGGTTTGTTTTTAATTTTTGTCACATTTGTTACGCGGGGTTTATATGTCTGCACAAGATGCTTTCTACAAAACATGTAAGAGCTATCCAGGTGGATTTGAGTCGTTGGCCCCGCGTTTGGGTATGAACCCACAGGTGTTGCGCAATAAAGCAAATCCAAATTGTGCGCAGAATCATCCTTATTTGTCTGATGCTGAACAGTTAATGACCCTGACTGGTGATGTGGCTGTGTTGCATGCGATGGCGAAAGAGCAGGGGTGTGTTGTGTTGCATATTGATACGGCGGCTTCTGCATCGGATATGGCCGTGTTGGAGTGGATCGCTAAAGTGTGGCAAACCAATGGTGATGTTGGCTCTGAGGTGAATACGACACTAGCTGATGGTCGTGTGGAGCAGCATGAAGTTGATCGCGTAAAAGAGGCTGTGCATCGTACTGTGACGGCTTTGCATGGCATGTTGGCGCGTTTAGAGGGTATGGCTGAGAAATGAAAAAGTCATCTTCTATCACAGCTTCTATCACAGCCGATTCACTGGCTGATTTTATGTCGCCAGTTGTTGAAGTAAGACATGCGACTTATTCAATGAAGCCTTTGAAGCAGCCTGATTGGCGCGCAATGGTTCGTCCCGATGGTCTGACGTATCGCAATGAGCCGTCTTTGATGGGAACGACTCGTAAATTACCGAATGGCGAGATTGTCTGATGATTGGCGCTTCGTTATCGACCGCTGTGCGGGCATTGGGTTTTGTTCCTCCGGATGATCGTGATACCTGGGTGCGTATGGGTATGGCGCTTAAAGCTGAATTTGGCGACGATGCTTATTCTGCGTGGGTAGATTGGTCTAGTCCTGCATCTAGTTTTGATGCAAAGGCGTGCAAGGCGTCTTGGCGTTCATTCAAAAATGGCGGCAAGGTTGGCCTTGGGTCTTTGTTCTCTGAGGCTAAATCCGGTGGTTTTGAGTTTGCTGCTGATGAAGTCGAAGTGTCGCCAGAAGAGTTAGCGCGTCGTCAGAAGGATCGTGAAGCGCGTGATGCTAAGTCTGAAGCTAATCGAGTCAAGGCGGCGGCTGCTGCTGCGGTGCGTGCTGCTAGTCAGTGGCGCATGGCATCTAAAGAAGGCGATAGTCCTTACCTGGTGCGTAAACAAGTGCGCGCTGAATCTTGCAAGTTTCTCGATGATGGCGCGATCATTATTCCGATGATTCGTTACGATGAAACACTTTCACGCATGGTTGGTAAACAGCAAATCAATGCTGATGGCTCAAAAAAATTTAGTAGTGGTATGACAAAAGCGGGGGCAATGTGCCGCTTGGGTGATGCACCAGTTGATGGTGATGATATTTTTGTTGTTGAAGGGTATGCGACAGGTGGATCTGTTCGTGCTGCGCTGGGTTATTCTCGCGCTGTTTATGTCTGCTTTGATGCTGGCTTGTTGGCTTCTGGTGTAAGTATATTGCGTAAGTTGTACCCAAGTAGTCGCATTGTGATTTGTGCTGATGACGATTATTTGACGGGTGACACAGGTTTGACCAAGGCAAAGGCCGCGGCTGACGCAGTGAGCGGCTTTGTTTTCCTTGTCACCTTTTCTGTTGAGCGCCGTGTATCGAAAACTGATGAGGCTTTGCCTTACCTTACCGATTGCAATGATCTCCATGTGGTTGAGGGCTTGGAGCAATTGAGCTTTCAGTTGTCCTTATTTTTGAATGCGCTTGATGATTCTCGCACTCTTGCTCCGGTTGAAGCCAGTAAAGTGGTTAGCGGTCCTAAGTTGGAATCTTTGCTGCAGCACTTTGCATTGGTGTATGGCAAAACAGATGTGTGGGACGCGCTCAATAAGCAGTTATTGAAAAAATCTGCGTTTGCGACATTTGCTGGGGCTGTTTTGGCAAAGGAATGGGTAGAGCATTCTGAGCGTAAAACCATCGATCAGAAGGACTTGCCTATCTTGAAGGGTGGCCGTGCCATCATCAGTAAGGAGGGGGGCGGGGGCGACCCGTTGAAAGAATTGATCGATCGTTATGTTCTGCTCTACGGTACTGAAACTGTGTGGGATCGTATGGCGCGCAAAGTGGTTGGTTTAGGTCCATTGCGTTCTGCGTTTCCTGATCTGGCTGGTCGTTGGTTGGAGAGCCCTAAACGGACAATGGTGGATGCGGATAATCTGGTCTTTGACCCAGCACAGCGCAGTAACCCAGATACGCATATCAATATGTTTGGCGGGTATCCGCTTACGCCTAAAAAGAATATTGCGCTTCAAAATTTAGTATTGACCTTAATTGGTTCGCTTTGTTCGTCTGAGCGCAATGCTGATGAAGTGTCTGATTGGTTAATTAAGTGGCTGGCTTATCCATTGCAGAATCCCGGTGCGAAGATGAGCACGGCAGTTTTGATGTTAGGTGAAAAGCAAGGTACGGGTAAGTCCTTGTTTTTTGATGGCATCATGCGCCCGATTTATGGCGAGTATGGCACTACGGCTGGTCAGCATCAGCTTGAATCTACTTTCACTGATTGGCGATCACGTAAAACCTTTGTGCTGTTTGAAGAAGTCTTGGGTCGTGCTGAGCGCCACAATTATATTGGCACGATTAAGCACATGATCACCGGTAAGGATATGCGCATTAATCCCAAGGGGTTGCCTGAGCGTGTCGAAGCTAATCATTTAAATTCCGTTTTCTTATCGAATGAGCGCCAGCCTTTGCCGTTGGATGCTGAGGATCGCCGCTTCCAAGTGATCGAAGCTTTGTCTCACATGGATCCTGAGTTTTATGCCCAGTTTAAAGATGCGATTAAAAACGGGGCGTGTGAAGCGTTTTATCACTTCTTATTGAATGTTGATCTAACTGGTTTTGATGAGCATACCAAGCCGATTCGTACTGATTCTAAAGATGCCGTGATTGCTTTTGGTTTGCCAAGCTGGGAGGTGTTCTACCAGCGGTGGCGCGATGGTGATTTGGAATCGCCTTATTGCTCATGTCTGACTGAAGAGTTGCATGCCGTCTATATGCGTTGGTGTGAGCGTGCCAATGAGAAGAAGCTTTCATTGACTAAGTTTTCTGAGTTGATTAGTGGTCGCGAAACGAAAAGCCGTAAGTGGGCCATGTTGCGCGGTGATACCAAGAAGAAGATGCGCACGGTGTTGTTGGTTGGCGATGATGCTGAGTCGCACCTGGAAGATGATTTGCAAAAATTCCGTAATGCTTTGGGTGAGAAAACATGATTTCGCGTGGTTTTGTGCATGGTTGTGCAGGGTTGATGACTAACCCTGATCAACGAAAACCCGCGCCAGTTCTGCGTTTGTGCAGGGTGTGCAGGGTGTGCAGGGTTGTATGCGCACACGCGAGAGAAAATTCTATTCAAAGTTTTATTAGTTGGTTTTGTTTTTCTCGCGATGTCCTCTTTTATACCCTGCACACCCTGCACACCCTGCACAAACGTAATGCCCATGCGGGTTTCCATTGATCAGGGTTGTTTATATACCCTGCACAACCCTGCACAAGGAAGTAAATGGAAGAGAAAGATACAAAAAGCGAAACATGGCGAATGGAATGTGAAGCAAGGCATGTATTGAGTTTGGGTAGATTGTGGGTAAGGCGGGCTTATTTGGAGTTGGTTGGCACTAAGCGAGGGGTTGAGGCAAGAAAGGCGCTGGAGGCTGCTGTGAAGGTTGAGTGGGTTAAACGTAGGTCAGATAAAGGGGATTGAAATGACGGATTTTGAAATTGCTGTGGTGGATAAATATTTTAATGATTACTTGTTGGCTAACGGATTGGCTGAGTTGAATAGCGAAGGCGTTGCCAAAGTACAGGCGCTAATTCGATTAGAGCTTGGGTCTACATTTAGTTTCGTGCGTATTGTCTTAATGTTGCAGTCGCTTGGTTGGACTAAAACCTTTAGACAAGATGGGCCAAGTTTTAGGCAGTGCGTATATTCACCGCCCACTACCAAATTAACTCGGGCTAAAAAATCGATCAATTTAGATACATTGCAAATATTTTTACAACAGGCTGCTGCACTGGTCGTTGAAGGTGAATCATTTGAAGCGGTTGATAAGTATCTTGGTGCGGCTATTTATGTTGTCCATGTGATGCAGGGGCAGTCCATGAATGATGAAATTGTTGATGGAATTAATGCAGCTTATGCTGAGTGATTAACGATGAGCCAAGCTAAATACAAATTGCTTTCTCCTAGTGTTGGAGAGGACAAAAATTGGCATGTTGTCGATGACGCTGATACCTGTGTGGCACATTGCTATGGGTATAGTCATTCTGTATCTGGTGGTGAAGTATTTGCACGACGCATTGTTGCTTGTCTAAATGCTTGCCACGGTATGGATACCAATGAAATTGAAGGTGCATCGATTTTTGCAAATCAATTTGGTTCGTGAAAGGGTTAACAATGATTCAGTACATCGACAGAATGAACATTTATTTTAACGGTTTGCGCTGACCATAAGGAGAACTAATGACACAACTACCAATAGACCGAATCAAAGACGATCTGCGATTTTGGGCAGCAATCACAGAAGAGCGAGAAAACCACGGATACCCAAGATCATACTCACTCAATGAGCGAGTGCAGGCGAACCGAAGCACAGATACATTCATTCCTGATGAGTTGCCAGAAGAAGTGCAAAGGCTAGTCGGGCATCTGCATAGTTTCGCACCTGGATTCGTCGCAGTCATCACACTGGAATACAAAGATAAGCGCCCACAAAAGACAAAGGCGCAATTGCTAAAGCTCACACGTGAGCGCTATTCGCAACGACTAGCTTTCATGCATGAGAATTTGGCGCATTGTATGTATGGTGGTGAATATGCTTAGCCAAGAGCGAAAGAAAGAGATTGCTGATTTTCTTAGGAAGGCGGCTGATGATATAGAAAACGATCCAATGCTTGCGTTTCATTTTCATGCTATTGGCAGGAAGCCTGATGTTCTTACTCTGAATGACAATGCTGACATAGATGTTCGCAAGCTAAACAGAAATGATTATGAAATACGTTTATCAATTACCGATTGGAGTCAGTCAGCATGAACGAATCAACTATGAAGTCAGTCGCGATGCTGCGAGAACTTGCGGATGGCATAGAAGAGGGAAGCATTGCACTATTCGAGGTGAGGAAAACGGATAGGCATGAAACTACCCAAATACAGAGGCAGGGTGATCGCAGCGCCGAATTCATTCCAACAGGCGTGACGGATATAGAATTGACGATCAACTATCGCAGGTAAAGAAACAACACTTTGTGACACAAAATAGACGTTGATTGAGTGTGTCACAAGTTGTACCATGTTTTCGCTAGTGTTGAGTTTTGCACTCTAACGCTAAGTAATACCAAATACAAAGCCTCGGTTCTTAATTGAATCTGGGCTTTTTTACATCCATGCCAGTAAGGATTGCGGGTTCGCGGTCGCTGGTATAGCCGACTATAGTTGCGTGTGGCAAGCGCTTAACGGATAAATTAGCCTAAATTATTTTGGTTGGTGTGTAGCTCAATTGGCAGAGCATCCTTGCGCAAAGGACGTTATAGGTTCGAATCCTATCGCATCATCTAGCAGAAAACTCCTTCCACTGTTACGGTGGTTTATAGCTTGCTTCGGCAGGCTTTTTTTATTTGTGGTTACGCAGCTTCAGATACAACAGCTTTGATTAGCGAATCGATCTAGACAATCGAGCCTGATGTTTGCGTATTTGAGATATGGCAATCAGACCGAGATCACCATGCAGGCATCCCGGGTGTCGAGTGCTGCTTGATGAAAGTGGATTTTGTGAAGCTCATATCAAGCAACAAAGAAAGCGGACTGATGATCGTCGCGGTAGTGCAGCAGATCGTGGTTATGGTGGACGCTGGCAGAAAGCACGGCTGACTTTTTTAAGTCGCAAGCCGCTTTGCGTTGAGTGTGCCAAAGCAGATCGAGTTGAACTAGCTACGATTGTTGATCATGTGATCCCTCATAAGGGAGACCAAGATTTATTTTGGGATACCAGTAACTGGCAATCTCTATGCAAGAAACACCACGATCAGAAAACTGCGAGGGAAGATGGCGGCTTTGGTCGAATCAAAGCTTGAGCGGGGGTGGTGAAAAGTCTGGCGGGATTTCGCTCCAGACCGTCCGTATCCCTTAATTTTCCGTGGGATAGATTTTTAGTAGGGGGGGGTGTAAATCCCAGCCCTTCGTTATTTGACCTAGCATTTCAATCAAAAAATTAAGTATATGAGCGCTCAAAGCCATTTAGCAGCAATGCCAAGTGTTGATGAGGGCAGAGTTGCGTCTGTTGATATTGGGATTCTTTCTGAGATTCCTGATATGCCGATCAAGTTATCGAGTAAAGAAAAAAAGATTTGGGAGCATGTTTCTCTTGCTCTCAAAGAGTACAACTTGATACACCGTACCGATGGCTTGGCCTTGGCGGTGATCTGTAAAACATTTTGTAGCTGGGTTGATGCTGAGATTGAACTCGATAGATATAAGTCGATGAACAACGGCAGCTTCATTACCGAAAGCGCCAATGGCTATCGCGCACCGCATCCGCTGTATTACATAGCTCGCGATCATAAAAAAGCATTGCTCGACTGGTTGCCTGAAGCGGCCTTGACGATTCCTAGTTTTCAAAAAATCAAAGGTGACAAAATCAACGACAGCCAAGGCCAGTTGTTTGATGACCCTATTGAGAAGTTCCGTTCGCAAAAAACTGCGATTGGGATGCGAGTAGTTCCAAAATAAATATGTCATCCCTAGCAGTATCGCCCCAAAGTAGTTTTGATTGGGATGCTTATGGTCGCGATGTGATCGCCGACAAGTTCCCAGTTTGCAAGTGGACCCGGCTGGCGGTTGAACGACATTATCGCGATATGGCCAATGGCCACAAGCGGGGATTATGGTTTTCAGATGCGCATGCACAGCACGCGCTTGAATCATTCCTCTTCTTGCGGCATAGCAAAGGCGAATGGGCTGGTCAGTCTTTTGTACCATCACCTTGGCAACAATTCTGGGTTGCACTGGCCTTTGGCTGGATGCGTGCCGATGGCACCCGACGATTCAGGGAGGTGTGGGAGGAAGTCCCGCGCAAAAACGGGAAGAGCACCAAGCTATCAGGCGTTGGTCTTTACCTGTTTTTCTTCGATGGTGAAGGTGGTGCAGAGGTTTATACCGCTGCGACCAAGATGGAACAAGCCAGAATTACGCATGACGAAGCGATCCGCATGGTGAATGCCAGCCCGCATTTGCGGCGGCATATCAGCGAGCGGCGTAGCGAATTGTTTGTGCGAGGCAAGGCTGATAAATTTGTCCCACTCGGGCGTGATTCAAAATCGATGGACGGATTAAATCCGCACGGTGCGATTCTTGATGAAGTTCATGCGCACCCAGATAGAACAATTTATGACGTTATCAAATCAGGGCAAGGCGCACGACGCCAGCCGATGCTATGGGAAATTACCACAGCAGGATTTGATCTAAGCAGTTTCGGCTATGAGCAACACTGCTACGCGAAAAAGGTACTTGAACAAACCATCGATGACGATGAGTTCTTAGGGATTATTTACACAGTCGATGATCCGGAAAAATTCGATGATCCGATTGAATGGGCAAAAGCTAATCCGAATCTAGGCGTATCTGTCTACTTGGATGGCCTCGCTGATGCATGTTCTCGGGCAATCAAGCAACCAAGTGAGCAGCCAAACTTTAAAACAAAGCGCCTCAATATTTGGTTGTCCGGTGGGCAGTCATGGATTCCAGTATCGGACTGGCGCAAGTGTGGCAATACTGAATTAAAGATTGAAGATTTTGCAGGCGAAGAATGCTGGATAGGTATCGATCTTGCAGAAAAAAGCGACATCGCAGCGCTTTGCCTGATCTTTAAGCGAAACAGAAAGGCCTATGTATTTTTTAGGCTCTATCTGAACGAATACGAAGTCAATAAGCCAGAAAATCAGCACTATCGGCGCTATGAGCAGCGCGGCGAACTCATCGTCACACCGGGCAATGCGACCGATTTTGAAGTCATCCGTGCTGATATTGAAGGCTTTGCCAAGCAATTTGACATCAAAGAAGTCCCGTATGACCCCAAATTTGCAGCGTATTTTGTGACAAAACTGGCAGAAGCAGGTTTACCGATGGTCGAAATCTCACAGACCAGCAGCCACTTCACCATGCCAATTATTGAAATTGAAAACCAAGTTTTGACCGGTGATCTACAACATGACGGCAACAGCGCCGTGGAATGGATGATCGGCAACGTTGTGATGCGTGAGTCGAAATTCAGTGGGCTCAAGCATCCGACCAAAGAAAAACCAAGCGAAAAAATAGATGCGCCTGTCGCCATGCTGATCGGCATGGGTAGGGCCTTAATGTATGCCGATGATGACATCGATCAAGGTTTCGTCAACTTAAATTAAAACTATGAACACATTCAACCTATCGGCCAAGACCCACACATCGCGCGTCCTGACTGATTGGGCGAAGTCGCGCCCTGGCGCAATGGAACGTATTGGCATCAACAATGCTTCAGTAGTCAGTTCTAACCTAGATGGCATGAGCGAGTTATTTATGCCGATCAATTCGCCATCAGGTTTTAGCGTTACCGATAAAACTGCTATGCAAGTGAGTACTGTTTATGCGTGCTTATCCAAGCTGGCAGGGGCAATACTTCAGCTACCTATCGAGCAATACCGAATCAATCAAGATGGTACGCGCACGCAATCGCCGCGCAATCCATTGTGGTGGCTATTGAATGAAGCGCCAAGCGATGCATGGACTTCAGCAAGCTGGAAAGAATGGATTGTCAAATGTGTCGCCTTGCGTGGTGACCAGTTCACAGAGATTGTCCGCAGCAAGGCTGGGACATCTTATGGCGATGTCGTTAGATTAAAAATTCACCATCCAGATCGTGTTGTCGCGCGCCGGTTGATCGGACGCTTGGTCTATGACATCTATGATCTTGAAACAGGTGTTGCCTATACAGTAGACCAAGACGACATGCTGCATTTCACTGGATTTGGCTTTGATGGCTTGCGCAGCCTCTCCATGATTCAGTATGCAGCGCGTAACGCTATCGGCAATAGTCTGGCGGCGGCTGATTACACAGGCAGAAGCATAGGCGAGGGCGCAATGCCACAAATCGCCCTTACTTACGCCAGCAAAATGAGCCCAGACCAGCAAAAATTGCTGCGTGAGAGCTTTGTTGCTACATACGGTGGCACTAGTGGCAGAAAATTGCCTTTGGTTTTAACCGAAGGCGGAACAGTCAAAGAACTCAGCATCAGCCCTGTCGATATGCAATTGCTCGAATCGCGCCGCTTCGAGCGTGAAGACATCTGCCAAGCGCTTGGGGTCCCTCCTGTTTTGATTGGCGACAACGATAAAACATCAAGCTGGGGAACAGGTATCGAGCAAATTACCCTCGGTTTCGTTAGATTCACAATCAAGCCACATCTTCGCCGGTGGGAAGAAGAGCTCAACCGAAAATTATTTCGCAATGCAGGGCCATTCATTGAGTTTGACCTTGATGGACTCTTGCGTGGCGATAGTAAAGCACAAGCTGAAGCATTCAGATCTGCATTAGGCGGCCCCGGCACAGGTGATGGCTATATGACCGTCAACGAAATTCGCAAAATCAAAAACCTCCCGCCCGAAAAAGACGGCGACCAACTCTTCAAAGCAAACGCATCAATGGCAGCACCTATCAAGGCGACGACATGAAAATCAATAAACTAATGCAGCTGTTGAAAGACAACGCTGCCAACAAAGCAGAAAATATATCCTCGATCCGCATGGAGTCAACAGAGTCCGATATGCACCTTTACGTCTATGACGTGATTGATAGCTATTGGGGCGCGAATGCCGCTGATTTAGTCAAATCTTTGGCAAGTGCGGGCGATAAAACGATTCATCTACACATTAATTCACCTGGTGGTGACGTATTTGAAGCGCGTGCGATGGCTGCAGCGCTCGTTGCACACAAAGGTCAAGTTATTAGCCACATCGATGGCATGACAGCCAGCGCAGCCACCTACTTGGCATTGGCTGCAAATGAAGTTCGTATGACTGATGGCGGTTTATTCATGGTGCACAACTCTTGGACCATGGCTATGGGTGATCGTACTGAGTTGCGTCAAACCGCAGATTTATTAGAAAAGATCGACGGCACTATCGCTTCTGACTACGCGAACAAAACAGGAGCAACGGCTGAGCAAGTTGCAGCTTGGATGGATGCCGAAACATGGTTCACAGCGCAAGAAGCAATGAATGCTGGTTTTATTGACGCCATCGACCCCAACAGCAAAGGCGAAAAAGCACAGGCTAAGTGGAATTTGTCGGCTTATGCCAATGCGCCAGAACAAAAAGAAGAAATAGAGGCGCCAGATTTAATGGCGCTATCAGCACAACAGATCCAGATGAATAAAAACCGTCTGCGATTGTTCCAAATCTAGCGCGCTCGCGCAAGAAACCAAGCCACCTTCGGGTGGCTTTTTTTATGTCCGACTCATTCTTATAAGGGAATTAAAATGAGCATTCAAGCACTCCGTGAGCGCCTAGCCGCCTCCAACAAAGCAGCAAACCACATCCTTGCCGAAAAAGGCTCACAACTGTGGACTAAAGAAGATCAAACGACTTTTGACAATCATGTAGCTGAAGGTGAACGCTGCAAAGCGCAAATTGACGCACATGAAAAAATGATCGCCGAAAACCGGGCTGAAAATTTCACAGATGCGAACGATCATAAGATCGCAGAAAATCACAAAAACGGCAAAAAATTGACGCCTGCTCAAGCCGCTTTCAATGTGTATTTGCGCAAAGCAGATCGTGAAATGACAAACGAAGAGCGTCAGGCCGTCATGAATACGATGTCCACAACAACTGGCTCGCAAGGCGGATTTACCGTTCAATCAGAAATCGCAGCGTCGATGATCGATTATTTGAAGTCCTACGGTTACATGCGTAAGACGTCAAGCCAATTGACTACTGCGCAAGGTAACCCGCTCTCATTCCCAACATCTGATGGTACTGCAGAGACTGGTGAGTGGATCGCTCAAAATACCACAGCAACAGCATTAGACCCATCCTATGGTTCTGTTGCGTTGAACGTATTCAAAGCATCTTCAAAAATCGTTGCAGTTCCTTATGAATTGCTGCAAGACAGCCAGATCGATATTCAGGCGATGGTATTTAAGCGCTTGGCAGATCGTATCGGACGCATTGCCAACGTTGGCTTTACAACTGGTGCCGGCTCAACCGACCCATTTGGTCTGATTACTCAATGCTCAGTCGGTAAAGCTGGCCAAACAGGTCAAACTTTAACGATTACTTACGATGATCTAGTTGATTTGATTGATTCGATTGACGCGGCCTATTTGGATATTCCTGCGACCGTGCCAGAAATGCCTGGTGTCGCTCCCGGCTTTATGTTTAGTCAAGCGATGCGCAGAGTAGTTCGCAAGATCAAAGATACTGCAGGTCGTCCAATCTGGACGCCAAGTTACGACGAAGGCTTAACTTCCAAGACGCCAGATACCTTGCTTGGCTATCCGGTGTATATCAATAACGACGTCGCCGCGCCTGGCGTTTCTGCAAAGTCCCTCGCGTTCGGTAATCTGCATCGCTACATGATCCGCGACGCGATGGATGTGACCATGTTCCGCTTTGATGACTCTGCTTACGCCAAGTTAGGCCAAGTTGGTTTCTTAGCTTGGGCTCGCATGGGCGGTAACTTGATGGATAACCAAGCTGTCAAGGTTTACCAGCACTCTGCTACTTAATCAGATAACAGTCGATTAGTTAGTTAATCACCCAAAAAACCACCCAAAACGGGTGGTTTTTTCTTTGGAGAACGCAATGTCAAAAACAAATAAGGCGCTGGAAACAGGGCAAATCAAGGCGCGTGTGCTCACTGCATGTGCATATGGCGTGGCAAATGATGTCATCACACTTGCCGATGAGGAAGCCGCGCAAGCGCAAGCAAATGGCTTGGTAGACACGGCACCTGAAGCAGTTGCCTATGCCGAAAGCATCGCACTAGTGACTGAAAAAGCAGAATAATCATGTCGCTAAAACTCTATGCGCCAGCAACATTACTGCCAATTACTTTAGCAGAGGCAAAACTGCACCTGCGCGTAGAAATGAGCGTGACTGATGAAGATGCATTGATCACAGCATTGATCGGCGCTGCAACGCAAAGTGCAGAGCACATCATGGGAAGGGCGGTCATGCCGCAAAAATGGCAATTAATGCTAGATGGCTTTGATGACACGCTATTTTTGAGTATGCCGCCAGTTTCATCGGTTGATTCAGTTAAATACATAAATACAGCAGGAACCCTGACAACCTTATCCCCATCAGTGTATCAAGTCGTCATCGGTAGTGATTACACGGCATCCATCGTGCAAGCTTACGGCCAAGTATGGCCAGCGATCCGTTCACAGCCTGAGGCAGTGCAGATCATCTTCTCAACGGGCTATGCAGATGCAGCAAGCGTGCCAGAGTTGATCAAATCATGGATAAAGCTTTGTCTTGGCGCATTGTATGAAAACCGCGAGCTCGAATCTGGCAAGCAAACCTACTCGTTAGGCTTTGCCGATCGTTTGCTAGATCGATACAAGGTGTGGTCGCTATGAACGCAGGCCGACTCAATCGCAGGATCACAATTCAGAGTTTTGGCACGACTCAAGATGCTATCGGGCAGGAGATACAGGACTGGTCAACATTCGCGCAACCATGGGCAAATATTCGGTTTCTGAATGGCGTTGAGTCGGTCAAAGCCGATGCAGAGGTCAGCGTGTCAAAGGTATCAATTCGCATTCGCTATCGCCAAGACATAACCGAAGCAATGCGCATTGTTTATAACGGCATCACGTATCAAATAAAAGCTGTCTTGCCAGATGAAGCGAAACGCGATCACGTTGATCTAGCTTGCGAGGTCGTCAAATGATCAACATCAAATTCGATACATCAGCACTTCAGAAAAACTTAGAGAAGTTCGCAAAAGACATACAAGAAAAGGCGATTCGTCCAGCGGCTTACGCAGCATCTAAAGTCTTGTATGCAGAAATTCAAATTCGCGTACCAGTAGGCGAAACAGGCAAATTGAAAGCTGCTTTGTATCAGTACTACAATGAAAAGCTATCGAAAGATGGCAAGCAAGTTTATTCAGTCGGTGTAAATAAGCGCAAGGCCCCGCATTGGCATTTGCTTGAGTATGGCACGATCCGCGCCCCGGCATATCCATTTATCGCGCCAACGTATGACGCAAAGATTGTTGAAGCAATGCAGGCTGCAAGAACTCGCCTCGCTGAAAAAATAGAAGAGATAAAAAATGATCGAGGCTGATTTATTTACAAAGCTTGCGCCATTGGTGAGCAATCGAGTTTATCCCGATGTTGCGCCAGAAGGTACAGCAAAGCCGTTCATCACCTATCAACAAAGAGGTGGTAAGGCAGTCAATTTTCTAGGTCCCGAATCATCGAACAAAAAGAATGCACGATTCCAAATTAATGTTTGGAGTGCGACAAGAAGCGAAGCCTCGACACTGATTAGACAAATTGAAGATTTAATGGTCACGAGTCCACTCTTTGGGAATATCGAAGGCGGCTCAATTGCCACGTATGACGAAGTAACCAAGGCCAGAGGCGCGATGCAGGATTTCTCCTTCTGGTCATAGCAAAAAATTGAAATAGCAAAGCTCACCGTAAAACGTGGGCTTTTTTTTCGTCTGCCCTTTCGGGCGCAACACAAGCCACTCATTCGGGTGGCTTTTTTTATTCCTTGAAAGGAAATCAAATGTCAGTCTCACTACCAAACGGCATTGTCTTGGCACTTGCCACGGCATACGCTGCAAATTTGACAGTAACGGCAGCATCCAATGCGTCCGAAGCAGTCTTAACAGTAACCAATACACTTGCGAACGGTGATTACTTTGAATTTGTAAGCGGCTGGTCGCGTGCAAATAATCGAGTATTCCGCGCCAAATCTGTCTCAGGTACAAATCTTGTTGCTGAGGGACTAGATACATCCTCGACGACACTGTTTCCTGTTGGCTCTGGTCTCGGCACGATACGCAAAATCAACACTTGGACACAGATCACGCAAATTATGGGCTGCACAAGCTCAGGTGGCGAGCCTCAATATCAAACTTACTCTTTCTTAGAGCAGGACTTTGACAGCCAGATTCCAACAACCACAAGCGCTCAATCTTTGGCTTTGGAGATTGCCGATGATCCTACTTTAGCTGGCTATCAAGCGTTGAAAACTGTTGCTCAAACTCGAGCAGTAACAGCACTCCGCGCAACGTTACCAGCGGGCGGATTCATCTTGTACAACGGCATTTTTGCCTTTGATGAAACGCCATCTTTGACCAAAGGCAATTTGATGTCGGTCAAATCTGGCGTTGCTCTGCAAGGTCGTCCAGTTCGCTACGCAACCTAACCTGAGCACCTAGCTCAATCCTTGCACTGACTTGGGCTGCGTCTTCCTTTCGCGGGGAGCGCAGCCCAAGCACAGGCATTTTTCAAAACCACGCGAAAGAAAATTATGTCTACAAAAAATCCTAAATTTGTATTTGGTACAGCACCTGAAACGTTCAAGCGCAATGTTGAAGTGATCGACATCGAAGGGAATGTTTCAGAAATTGAGTTCACTTTCAAATACCGCACAAAAAAACAGTTCGCAGCGTTGCTCGATGAGGGCGTAAAAGCCGCCAAAGCAGAGCACGCAGCAGCTGATAGCGAATCAGAAAAAACAGGCATAGATTCTATTTCTGATCAGTTCTATAGCGAATTATGCGAAAAGAACGATAAAAAATCTGCTGAATATGTGTTGAAAATTGCCCAAGGATGGGACGTTGCAAACGAGTTCTGCGTAACAAGCTTGCTCGATCTTGAAAACCGTTTTCCTGGCGCTCTGCAATCAACTGCGCAAACCTATGCAAAAGCAGTCTCTGAGGTGCGCACAAAAAACTTGTAGAGCTTGCAAGTCAATTTTATGAACGAGAGCCAAGCCTTGCGGAAATGAACGCCGCAGGCTTGACCCCTGAAGACTATGCAGGCGAAGCAATACCGGTATTTGAGGATAACGAACCAGTCTGGCTTCTATTTATCTCACTACGCACCCAATGGCGCGTTGGGACGAATGGCAATACAGGACTTGATTACAACGTCCTTTACAAAAAATTAGATCGCATGAATTTAGATGATGAAGAGTATTCCCAGATGGAATACGACATCAGCATCTTAGAGTATGCAGCGTTAGAAGAAATGCACAAGCCCGCCGATTAAGCGGGCTTTTTTTATAGGTGTTTTATGTCTGAAAATTTAAGCGCGACCATCGAAGTAGGGCTAGACGGCTCCAAGGTACAGGAGGGAGTCGCGCCCATCACTCGGACACTAGAAAACTTAGGAAAAAGCGCCAAGAGGGCAGGGCGCGATGCGGCCGAAGGTCTAGGATCGGTCGGTGAAGAAACAAGCAAGACGACTGCAAAAGTAGATGCCGCAACAAAGAATTTAATCTCATCGGTAGAGCGTGCCACAGCTCGCGTCAAAGCAGAGCTAGACGGTGGCGCAAAGTCAGGTGCAAAATTTTACGAAGTGCTAGCCAATCAGCGCGGTGTAAGTCTTGATTCTTTGAATCCTTACTTGGCCAAGCTCAAGGAAGTCGAAAAAGCCCAAGAAGATGCCCGTAAATCAACAGGCAATCTAGGCATTTCTGCAGCTCAAACAGCTCAGGCCTTGCGCAATGTTCCAGCACAATTTACTGACATTGTTGTTAGTTTGCAGAGTGGTCAGAAGCCTTTAACGGTTTTCCTGCAACAAGGTGGCCAGTTAAAAGATATGTTTGGTGGTGCTGGCAATGCAGCCAAAGCCTTGGGCGGTTATGTCGTCGGCTTAGTTAATCCCTTTACGATTGCAGCAGGCGCAGCCGCAGCGCTGGGCGTTGCGTATATGCAAGGCAGTAAAGAGGCGCAAGAGTATGCCAAAGCCATTATTTTGACTGGCAATGCAGCAGGCACTACGGCCGACCAGTTGGCGATGATGGCTGCAAAGATCAACGAATCAGGCGGCGGCACTAAGGCCGCATCTGCTGAGGCACTGGCTGCGCTAGTTGGCACCGGAAAAGTCAGTATTGCAAATCTAGAAGGTTTTGCGTCAACTGCCATCAAGATGGAAAAAATCATTGGCAAAAGCATTGCAGACACAGCCAAGGATTTTGAAGATTTAGGAAAAACGCCTGTTGAGGCATCGCTAAAACTCAATGAACAATACAACTATTTAACTGCCAGCATCTATAAGCAGATCAAGGCATTTGAAGATCAAGGTAAAGCAGTTGATGCGGTAAGTCTCGCCCAAAAAGCCTATGCCGATGCAATGAAAGAGCGTACCGCAGGCATTGAGCAGAATCTTGGCACGATAGAAAGTAGCTGGAACTCAATCAAAAGTAGTGCTAAATCCGCATGGGATGCGATGCTGGGCGTGGGTCGTGATACCACTGGAGCTGAAAAAATAGCGCAGTTGCAAGCCAACATTCAAAGCCGTAATAATTTCATCTCAACCGAGCGCCAGGGGAGTCTGTTAATACCAAAAGCGCAATCAGAAAATGCAGCAGATCAAGCTAAGTTGGATATTTTGCAGGCGCAAGTTGTCAATGCGGAAAAATTAGCGGCCATTAAGGCAGATACCAATAAGATCGAGCAAGCAGGCATTGAGTTTCAAAAGCAGGGTGTTCAGTTCTTGGATAAAAAAGCCCAGATGCAAATTGAGCTGACCAAGGCAACTAATTTGTATTTGCAATCAGTTTCAGGTGATAAAAGTCGGAGCAATGAAGACAAGGAAAAAGACAAGGCCCTGACTGAGCGTCTGATTGCGATCAAGGAAAAATATAAAGAGTCAATCTCAAAAGAAGAAAATGCATATCAGTCTTTGGCTAAAACCATTAGTGAAAAATTAGCACTTTCTGAGGTTGAGCTAAAAACTGAAAAACCGCTAACCGAGTCTCAAAGGTTGCGCGTCAAACTCATGGAAGCAATCGCATCTGGCCACGTAAAAATAACGCAGGCACAAATTGCAGAGCAAACCAACAAGATTAATCTAATTCAGTCTAACGAGCTACTGACTACTACTTACAAGAATCTATATGCAGAAATAGACAAGCTCAAGCCTGAAATGTTGAGAAACGAAGCTTCGATTCTTAAAGACATTGACCAAGAAAGTAAAAAGGCAAGAGAGCAGTCTAAAAAATGGATGCAGGAACAGCGGGATAACTATGCAACTGTAAATAGCTCATTAGATGACTATGCATCGAAGATGCAAGAGACTAATGAGCTTGCTCAACTTGAAATTGATTTATTGGGAAGATCTTCTGTTGAAAGAAAAACGCTAGTCGAGCAAAGAAAAATTGAGCTGTCTCTAGAGCGTGAGCTTTCTAAAATACGACAATTGGATTTAACAGATTCAGGAAGACAAAAATTAATAGATAAAGCTTCAAATCAAGCGAATATAGACAAATCAACAGCAGAGTTAAGAGCGCAGCAAAGCGAGTGGACAAAATTCTATGAGGACATCTATAGCGGTCTAAGTGACTCCCTCTATCGCGGTTTCGAAGCTGGCAAAGGTTTCTTCCAATCGTTTTGGGATGGGATCAAGAATTTATTCAAGACGACTGTTTTAAAACTGGCTGTGCAGGGTGTGATGACTGGCGTTTTGGGTGCTGGCTTTGCCGAAACTGCGGCGGCTGCAACTGGCGGCGCTTCTCAAGTTGGCAGTGCTGCGAGTACATACAGCATGGGCAAGACGCTATGGGATGGTTTCGCGGCTGCAGGCTCAGTCGGCGGCGGCATCGCCAGTGTGGCTGGTGGCTATCTCGGGTCTCTTGGGTCGTTGCTTGGCTCCTCCAGTATCTCTGCATTTGGGTCTGGTTTAAGCGGCACGGCGGTTGGTACTCTAGCAGGGGCAGGGCCGACTATCGCAGGCTCAGCGACAGGACTAGGATCAATGGTCGGTGTAGCTGGTGCTGGCGAAGGTTTCGGTGTCTTAGCGGCGGGTGCGGAAGCGGGTAGCGCAGCCGGTGCAGCCGGTGCAGGCGCAAGTATCTCCAGCGTACTAGCAGCGATCCCCGGCTGGGGCTGGGCAGCACTCGCAGCGGCTGCAGTCGCAACAAAATTCGGCGGTGGTAAGGATCGCGTAACCGGCGACCAGTCAGTTTCTGGCATGCTCGGTACTAACGACATCAGCCGCAACGTCAATTGGACGAAAGACGGTGGCTGGTTTAATGCCGATACCGCAGGCACATGGAAATATAACCTCGCCAACTCAACAGCGATAGCAGACAACGGCAAGTCATATCAAGACGCAGCCAACGTCGGCAACGATTCCGCATTACTCAAAAGCCTAAACGACACCTATGCAAGCTTAAAAGCAGCGTCAGCAGATTACGCCAAAGCGCTCGGCTTAGATGCTAGCACCATTGCGGGTCGCGCTGATGCAATCAATTTTGCACTGGGCAAGACCAAGGAAGAAAACGATAAAGCGATTTCAGCGGCTTTCGGTACCGTCGCTGATTCTATAGCTGCATCATTATCGCCAAGCCTCGCGTCATTTGCCAAGGCAGGTGAAAGCACAGGCCAAACGCTGGCACGTCTCGCATCCAATTTTACTGACATCAACAAGATTGTCGGTACGCTTGGCATCAAAGAATTTACCAAGTCGCTCGAAGGTGCAGACTCAGCACAAAAGCTGATTGAATTGTCCGGCGGCATAGAAAAATTTACCTCTGGCGCGGCATTCTTCGCTGAAAACTTCTTGGAGGAATCCGAGAAAATAAAACCTGCTGCTGATTTAGTAGCTGAAACACTCGCTCGTATGGGTAAATCCTCAGTTGACACAATCGCTGAGTTTAGAGAGCTTGTGCAAGGACTTGATCTGACTAGCGAGTCAAGCGCGAAGATGTATGCAGAGTTGATTGCAATTGCTCCGGCATTTAAAGCCGTGGCAGATGTAAATCTTGCTGCTGAATTGAAAAAAACAGAGCAAGCAGCAAGAGACGCAGCCGATGCACTCAAGCTAAAAACCGATATAGACAATGAGCACAAGTCATTGCAAGCCGAATATAACCAGCTAACAATGACAAGTGCGCAGCTATTGAAACTACAGCGCGATGCCCTGTTTGAGTCAAACCAAGGAATATTTGACAGTATTCAAGCGGTCAAGGCGCAACAGACAGCGGCGATTGAATCAGCGAAGGATAAAGAAAAAGAGGAGACGCGCATTGCCGGTATCGCTGCGCAAAGACGAGGCTTAGACATTCAATTAATGGAGGCGCTTGGTAATTCCGAGGGTGCGTTGGCAGCGACTCGCGCTGATGTCTTGAAAACACTTGATTCTTCACTTTGGGATACTCAAAACGCATTGTGGGCGGCACTCGATAGTAATGCCGCAATTGAAAAAGCGAAGCAGTCGGCAGCGAACGCAAAAGCCGAATCGGACAGGGTATTGCAGCAGATGCAAGCTGATGCGCAAAAAGCGCAACAAGATTACGAAAAGCGCGTCAGTGATGCCCGTAGTAAGTTGCAATCAGCTTATCAAGCAGAGTCCTCAGTGCTTGAGCAAGTCATATCCAAGATGGGCAGCTTTGCCGATGCAGCACGCAAACTGCAAGACAGCTTACGCTTTGGTAGTTCCTCACCTTTGAATGGTAGCGAAAAATTTGATTTAGCCAAATCAGGGCTATCGAGCGCTATTGCCAGTGCAAGACAAGGCGACCCAGAAGCATTAAGCAAGCTGCAGCAATTTATCGAGTTGTCAAAGCTTAGCTCCAAATCATTCGAAGATTACACATCCGATTTCAATACCGTGATGAATATTCTTGACGACTCAGCATCAACGGCTGAGACGCAAGAGAGCATCGCAAAAAGCCAGTTAACTACGCTTAAAACACAGGTTGATAGTTTGCTCAGTGTCGATAAGAACGTGATGTCTGTCGCTGACGCAATACGTGAGCTGCAATCACTCACATCTGGTGGCTTATCTAGTGTTGTTGATGCTATCACTGGGCAGGCAAATGCAAAAGCAGCAGCGGAGGCGGCGAAGGCAATACCTAATACAGCTAGCTCCAAATATGGCTTTGCAGGTGGCCGTAGTTATGGATTGGATGCGGTAAGTACAGCATATACAGCGCCATCCTCTGGCGATGCAGGCAAGCAATATCAGCAGTTTTATGCCGATGCAAATGATTGGGTTAAAACCATAGGTGCTGCGACGGGTGTTGGTGAAGTGGAGTCGTTTAAGGCCATGGCAGCTAGCGTAATGATGCAGAGTTTTGATGGGGGCTTCGGAAAAGATGCGTCTATCCAAGCGGGCAAGGACTGGCTCAGAAAGCAATATCTCTCAACCTATGGCGATCTGGGTCGTGGCATTCCTGCATTCGCTGGCGGCGGCACCTTTGGCGGCGGCTTGCGCTTGGTCGGTGAAAACGGTCCTGAGTTAGAGGTCACAGGACCATCCCGTATTTTCAACGCCAGTCAGACCGCTAGCATGTTGCGCTCGGGTGGCGCATCAGATCAAGACCTGATCGCAGAGATAAAACTACTGCGCGAAGAGGTGCAAGGCTTACGCGCAGAAGCCCAAGCAACGGCAGGCCATACATCAAAGACAGCGCGTCTACTCGATAGAGCGATGCCAGATGGTGATGCATGGCAGACCAGGGTGGTGGCATGAAGCTAATTAAACCGACCCTCATCACCGACGCAATGCTGACCACTGCGCCAGTAGAACCAATCCCAGGCATGACGTGGAATGCAGGCACAAACTATCTAGTTGATGCACTTGTAGAGCGAACTACAACGCACCGTAGATATAAGCGCAAAGTTGCAGGAACGACAGCCACAGCGCCGGAGTCTGATACGGTCAACTGGGCAGACACCGGGCCATCTAACCGATGGGCGATGTTCGACCGCAAAGTCGGCACGATTACAACAACGACTAGCTCGCTAAGCGTCGTGCTAAGACCTGGCTCAGTTAGTGGCTTATCGCTGCTTGAGCTAGTAGGGCGGCAAGCGGTTGTGACAATGAAAGACGCGCCAGCCGGCACAACAGTCTATAACCGCACGGTCAGCTTAGACGGTACGGTAATCGGTAGCTTCTTTGAATGGTTCTTCACCGACTATGTGCAGCTAACTGACTTTGTTTTAGTCGATCTACCTGCGCAATTCACGAGTTGTGAATTGACTGTTGCAATCACTGCGACGACAACAGTCTCTTGCGGGGTGTGTGCAGTTGGTCAAGTTGTCGATTTGGGCGGGACGCTTTCTAGCGCAACGGTTGGCATTGTCGATTACTCAGTTAAGACAGTCGATACCTTTGGAAATATTGATGTTGTCCAGCGCTCATATAGCAAGCGTAACAGTCTTAAATCAATCGCGCCAAAGAGTGACTTTAACCGCATTTTTAGAACGCTCGCAAGTCTACGCGCAACGCCTTGTGTCTACATCGGTACCGAAATGCCGGGCTATGAGCCAATGATTGTTTACGGCTTTTACAAAGAGTTTTCAATCGACGTGAGCTATCCAACACATCACCTCTGCAATTTAGAAATCGAAGGATTAATTTAATATGCCAATGACTCCTATTCCTGCGCTGGATCGCACCAGTGCTAGTTTTAAAACTGATGTTGATACCTTTTTTGGATCGCAAATTCCTACGTTTGTGACTGAAGCTAATGCGCTACAAACCGATGTGACCGCAAGACAGTCTGATGTAACAGCGAAACAATCAGACATTACCACACGTCAATCAGACGTAGTTGCACGCCAATCTGATGTGATCGCAAGGCAAACCGATGTCGCGAATAAACAAGCCGCCGCAGCAGCAAGCGCGGCTAGTGCAGCGGGCGCACCTGGCACAAACGCTAGCAGCGTAACAAGTATAACAATCGGCTTGGGCTCAAAAAGTTTGACGATTGAAACGGGTAAAGCGTATGCACTCGGTCAAACATTAGTCATTGCTAACACCGCTACACCAATGAATCAAATGTCGGGCGTTATTACTGCATTCAATAGCGGTACGGGTGATTTAACAATCAATGCCACGGCGGTTAGTGGTGGCGGCACATTCAGCGCGTGGACAGTATCGCTATCAGGTGCGCAAGGTGCAGCGGGTGCTGCTAGTCCTGCGCTTAATATTTTCATGTACAACAATTTCTAAGAGGTCATCATGCCAGCTAACAATCTACCAATTTTTCCGCTAACGCCAAAAGCACCAGCGACACTGCCAACACTTCTAACCACTGCAAACACTGCAAAAGATGGTACTGGTACAGTCGTACAAATCAGTGAAGTTGCTGGCGCTTTCGGTGCATTCTGCACAGAGATTACAGCCTTGCCAATCGGCACAAATACTGCTTCTGTGTTGCGTATTTTTTTAAACAACGGCAGCACGAACGCAACAGCGGCGAATAATGTTCTTTGGAAAGAGGTGTCTCTGCCTTCTACCACTTTGACTGAAGTTGCAGCGCAAACGCCTGTGACTATTCCAATCAATCAAGCTATTCCGGTCGGCTATCGACTTTACGCAACTATCGGCACAACAGTAGCGGCTGGCTGGCGTGTGATTGCTTTGACTGGAGACTATTAATCATGCGTGGGTTTAACGGTATCCCAGCAATGCCGCCTGCTGATGCGAATTTTCAAGTCCTTAAATCGTCGGGCGGTTTTCAGATGCCCAACGTTAAGAACGGCATCATTGTCGATGTTTTTGGTGCAGGTGGAAGTGGCGCGGCTTCTGGCAGTTTGTCTGGCGGCGGTGGAGGTGCACGTCATCGTGTGTTTATACCTGCTGCATCTTTAAAGATTGGCGCTATTTACCCTTGCGTGGTTGGCGCGGGTGGCGCTGCTTCGGTGTCTTCTGGGGCGGGTAATGTTGGAGGTACTTCTTCATTCGGTGCTATCGCATTGGGCTTGCTGATTGAGGCGTATGGTGGGGGTGGCGGCTCTAGTAGCACCTTGGGCGGTGGCGGTGGCGGTGCGTTTAGCGCTGGTAATAGTCTCACTGGCGGCATTGGGGGCGCGCCAAATTTGCGGACGGTTTCTGGTTCAATTGTAAATTTTTCATATGATGCTTCAAGCGATCTTGGAGGCGCAACCGCTAATAGCAGTGGTGCTAGTGGTGGTGCTGTTTGGGGTGGTGGTGCTGGTGGAAGCGCGAATGGTAGCGGACAACCATCAAGCAGCGTATTCGGCGGCGGGGGCGGTGCGTCAGGGTTGAGTTTTAATGGCGCAAGGTCTGGCTTTTATGCGACGACATTGAATAGCACAGCGGTAGCGAGACAAGGTGTCTTACACGCTCTACATGGCGGCGCTGGCAGTGGCGGCGGTAGCGCATTGAGCAGCGGCACTAATGCCTTTGATGGTGGCTTTCCTTCTGGCGGCGGTGGCGGCACAGATACGGGTACAAGCGGCAAGGGCGGAGACGGTCAAATTGTTATTTACTGGTGGTGAAAATGAAAAGCGCACAAATTGAAAACGGGAAAGTCGTTAATGTTGTCTTAGGTTCGCTGCCTGATTATGTTCAATGCAGCGACAGTGTTGCAATTGGCGATCTGTACAGCAATGGCGTATTTAGTAAGCCACCTCCAGCACCTACACCAGTCCCAGAAGCCGTGACTATGCGCCAAGCGCGAATCGCTTTACTCCAAGCGGGAAAACTGGCGACAGTGAACAGCACAATCGCGGCGATGCCTGGGGGGCAAGGTGACGCGGCGCGTATCGAGTGGGAATTTTCTAGCGAAGTTAAGCGTAATCAGCCGTTAGTTTTAGCGCTTATCCCATTGCTTGGTATGACATCGGGAGAAATCGATCAACTCTTTATTACTGCTGCGGGGCTCTAATGAAATACGAAGATGCTCGTCAACATATCCAAGACGGCGACACTATTGCAGTCATCACGCCGCATAACTGGATTGGCAAAGCTACGCAGTTTTTTACACATCGCAAATACACACACACTGGCATTGCGATCTGGGTTGACGGTGGCTTATATCTCGTTGAATTGAATGGTGGTGGTAATCACTTAACGCCTCTCTCCCATTGGCAAGGTCTCGATTTTGATGTGTGCGAAATGCCAGTCGGTTTGATCGGCATTCGGGAAGCCACGTTCGAAATGCTGCGTGAACGAATTGACTATGCATATGAGGGATTTCTTGCTGCTGGCTTCCGTGCATTTTTCCGCATCAAGCAGGCGATTCATTGGCGCACACGTTTGATCTGTGTTGGCTTTTGCGTTGCGGTTTATGAAAAGGCGGGATGGGGCAAGCGCGATCGCGTGCTTGCACCGTTTGAGTTAGTTGATATGCTTCGAATCAAAATTGAGGTACGTAAATGAGAGGCGATATGCAAGAAAAAGAACCCGAGAAAAGAATCAAATTTGATGCGACAATTAACCTTGGTCACGTCCTGACGTTCCTCGGATTTATTGGCACGATTGGCAGCTTTTGGCAAAGTGTCGACAAGCGAATAGTCGTGCTTGAGCAGGCGCGAGTCGTTCAATCAGAAACAGATCATAGACACGACGCTGAAAGAGCCGAAATTAAGAAGACGATGCGTGAAGATCTGCGCGAGATTAACGCGAAACTGGATAGATTGATCGAGAAAAGATAATGAAAAACAGTCGTGATTTAAAAGACCTGGTGCCGATTGTCGCAGCGAAGTGCGCAGCTTTCGTCAGTGCATGCAAAGAGCAGGGCGTTGATGTGCTGATTACATCCACACTGCGCGACAACGAATCACAAGCCGCGCTCTATGCGCAAGGTCGTACCACAATCGGCATTAACCCGCGATTAGCCAAGCCGCTAGGCGATGTCGTTACCAATGCCAATGCTGGCGACTCATTCCACAATTATGGCTGCGCGTTCGATTTTGTGCCGTTAAAGAATGGCAAGGCTATGTGGGATGACACCAAGACTTTTACCAAGTGTGGCGTAATTGCTGAAAGCCTTGGCTTAGAGTGGGCGGGGCGCTGGAAAACATTTAAGGAGTTGGCTCACTGTCAATACACGGGCGGTTTAACTTTGCAAGATCTAAAAAACGGAAAGCAGGTGAAATAATGGACTGGCTAAACACAATCAAAACTCTAGCGCCAACAGTTGCTACAGCGTTAGGCTCGCCGCTAGCCGGTGCGGCTGTATCGGCTTTAGGTTCAATCTTTGGCGTTGATGATCCAACAAAAGAAAAAATCGGCAAGCTATTTGCTGATGGTCAAGTCACAGAAGAACAACTAAGCGAGCTGCGCAAACTTGAACTGGCATATCAAAATGAAGAAAAAGAGCGCGGCTTCCGATATGTCGAATTAACTTACAAAGACACAGAAAACGCGCGTGAGATGCAGGTTAAGACCCGCAGCAACATACCGCCAGTGTTGGCGATCTTGGTCACTGTGGGCTTCTTTGGGATACTTGGCTTCCTGATTCTCAATGGGCAATACAAGCCCACTGAGCCCTTGCTTGTAATGCTCGGCTCACTTGGCACAGCCTGGACCATGATCATTGGGTTTTATTTTGGATCGAGCCATGGCTCGCAGAGTAAAGATACGCTGTTGGCCAATTCGGCTCAGATCAAATAAATTAGTCGTTGCGCACTGAAATAGTAAGTGGCTATTCAGATTTAAGGCTTGATAGGAATAAATACTTCAAGAAATTTTATACTGGTGCTTTCTTTGTTCGACTAACCTTGGGCTTTACATTTCTTGAAGATACTTTTCCTTGTACTTTTGGAGCTGGGTTCACAGCTGCAGCGTCTACATGCATCGGAAAAGTATTGTCGACTTTTTGGATGCCGATTTTAGAAACGCTTATTACTCCAGAGGGTAGAATTAAATCCGGAGTTGGCCCAGCCATAGTAGCAACAAACCCAAACTCAATTGAAATAGCCCAAAGACCTTCATGTATTCCTTGGGCTTTAATCATAATTTCCGTCATTTCTTTAACTGACGACAAATATTGAATTACTTCAGCCATTTTTTTGCCTCTTAATGTGATATTAATTTTTGTTTATCGTATGATCGAAATTGGAATTGAGGGGCATTCATCGCGGAGCTAACGTGATATTCGATTGGTGGCCTCATTTCGCCTGTCAAAAAAACTACTTCCATATGACGATTCTTTATGGGGCTGATCATATTTTGTTTTTCAATATTTCTAGAAATAAGATAGATCAAAAATTGATTGATGCTGATGTCGTCATTTTGTGCTTCTTCTGCAATTTTTTTGTGTAAAAGCTTAGGCACTCTTAGAGTTAACCTTCCGCTGTATTCTGTTGATGTTGATGCAGGTAAAGGAAATGGTCTACTGAGTTCCTGTGCCATTTCATATAAGTTTGTAATTGTTGCCAATGCTTCAGAGTAAGCATCTACATATGACTCTTCATACACTTCAACATCAGGCAACTCTTTTACAGTTCCAACATAAAAAAAGTGCCCATCTATTTTTCTATATTGAATCAATACAGAGTATTCGCTCGGATTAAATTTAGCCATTTGATTTCCCATTAAGTTTCGGGATCTGATCAGAATATTGATCAATTATTTTGGAAATTTTCTTTATATATATCGGTAAAACTTGTGGATTTCTTCCGTGTCCGCAATCAAACCCAGATCCAAAAAAATCATTGATATCCGGGTGTAGATAAGTGTAGTGCTTTCCAGATGCTCCTTTTCTAACGACAAAATCGAGTGATTCCAGAATTTTTATTAGTTCCGTGCACTTTATATTTGTGCTACTTCGTTTTAAATAGCCGGCGGTCGAATCATACAATGAATTTGTCATGTGACACCATATGTAGTGTCAAAAATCACCAAAACAAGTGAATTTTGATATGTTAATTGTTTTTTTGATATTCTATTAATATCTCTGGATGAAATGATACATGGTTATTTCTCTTAATAATTTGCTTGGAGCAAATAATCGCGGACTTCTAGTGTTTAAAATAAGAAGTCCGAATGGTAAAGTGTTTTGCTGATTAGGCGTTACTCAGTGAAGTAGTAAGCGACTCCCAAGTCTGGCGAGCGCATCGCCTGTTGCACTATTCGGCGGCATTATTTTGCTGGCCATGGGAGGAGGGAGGTAGGTAGGGTGCTTAAATGATCTTCCGAAAAAAGGAATATCATCTTCCGTAAAAATGAAAAAGCCCGCTAAAAAGCGGGCTAAGTCATTGAATCTTATGGGGTGGACGATGGGGCTCGAACCCACGACAACAGGAATCACAATCCTGGACTCTACCAACTGAGCTACGACCACCACTGGATCACATGTTTCGTGCACTAGTGCACCGCAAGTGAGCCTCGCATTATACGAGGGTTTGTTAAATCAGGCAAATGATTTCGTTTTTGATTGAATCTGCGAAGTGCAAAAAAAGCCCGCAAACTTCGCGGGCAAATATTCACAATAGGGTAGGAATACAATAAAACACATACTACGGGGTTAAATATAAAGAGTTGTTTAATGGTTGGTTTGATTTATTACAAATTCTTACGACTTGGTTCACAGTGATACATGACGGTGACTACGACTAATTTAACATAGCGGCAACTGACTTGATATTAGTGCCGGTGCATATTGAAAGTAGCTCATTGCCGCTGATTGCTATCAAATTTACGTTGATTTTCTATACGAAGGCTTTGCCTAAGGAAGATGCTCGCTCTATTGATTGTAGTGTGTATTTGTCACATGGAGGTCATATTGTTTAAGTAAGATGCTGCCTATCTGCTGTACATACAACCGATATGTATGACGGCAGCCAGGTGTGCACTGCTCGGTATTTGCCGGGCAGCTCACCGACCTCTATTGCAAAAGCATGCAAAAAGCTCGCATCGCTTGCACTCATTCTCCCCGCAGGCTATAGTCAGTCATCAAAGTTTTCATGAGGACTGACAATGCGAATTACCCAAATTTTTCAATTCACGATTGGCGTATTGTCTTGTTTAACAATGATGGTAGCGTCCGCGCAATTGCAAACGACTCATCCATTGCTGAACAAGATTAGTAAGGCTGATGGTAGTTTTATTGAGGAGCAAATTTTTCTAGAAAAACTGCAGTCACATGCCTATGTGTTTGTCGGTGAAAAACATGATAATCCTGAACATCATCGCCTAGAGTTGATGCTGATCCAAGCCAGATTGCAGCAAGGGAGTCAGCAAAAAAACAGTAAGGTCGTATTCGAAATGCTTGATGATAGTCAAGATGCTGCTTTGGGACGGTTGAAAAATGGTGATAGTTTAGAGCAAATGCACTCGAGTCTTAGTTGGCCAGCTAAGGGGTGGGACTGGGCAAGTTATGGACCTTCCTTCCAGGCTGCATTGGATAAGGATGCACTGAAATCTGGCAATATCAGTAAAGCTTTCATTGGTAGCATTTACAAAGAGGGCGAAAAAGTAATGTTAGGCAATTCCCGTTTTGAATCAGTTTCTCAAGCCACGCCTGCAATCAAAGCTTATTTACTGGATCAAATCTTTGCATCACATTGCGGTATGCAAAGTCGAGAAACCTTAACGCCTATGTTACTTATACAGTTAGCTAAAGATGCGAGCATGGCGTCAGCGATGGCGCAGACCTCGAGTGCGATGTTAATCGCTGGCGGTGAACATGTGCGCACCGAAACCGCGGTGCCATGGCATTTAAAACAAAAGAAAAAAGATGCTGATGTGATGGTCTTGCAATTGATAGAAGTGAAGACGGGTCAGCATGATGTACAAAGCTATATCAGTTCCGCTGGCAAAGCCGACTATTATTGGTTTACCAGTGCAACCGAAGCTAAAGATTATTGTGCTGGCGTGAAGGGCAAAGCCGCACAGTAAGTTTCGAGAAACAAGCAAGTAAACCAAGAAAAAATGGCGCAGTCTGGCGCCATTTTTTTGTTTTCTACTTCCAAGCATACACATCCTGGCTTTATTGCCGGAGTTGTTTGCGGTAGCTGCGATAAATTTGTTATGCTGCGCCCTAGCTGATCATCGAAGTAACTGTAGTGCTTCTAAAAAAATTAGAAATATCTAGAAAATCCTGTATGAATCAAAATCTGCCTTTGGTGCTCGGTTTTTCCACGACACCGCTGGAACTCGTTTCCTTTTTATTGTCTTTAATTACAGTTGCATTGAACATCAGGCAGATACATTGGGCTTGGTTGTTCTCTATCTTGTCGTCTGCTTTATATGCCATGGTGTTTTTTGACGTGCGCTTGTATGGTGATATGGGACTGCAATTCATTTTCGTATTGGTTTCCGTCTGGGGGTGGTCACAGTGGTTGCTAGGCACTGGCGATGGTGGCGAGTTGGCTGTGACGCGTTTGAGTTCTGCTGAGCGTTGGTGGTCTGCTTTTCTTTGCCTATTGATGTTTGCGACACTCTATTTATTCTTGAAGTTTTGCACAGATACCGATGTGCCTGCAGCAGATGGTTTATTGACTGCGGGTAGTTTGTTGGGACAGGCCTTGCTGTCACGTAAAAAAATTGAAAACTGGTATGTGTGGATCATTGTTGATGTTTTGTATGTGGCTTTGTATCTATATAAAAACTTGATGTTAACAGCGATTTTATATGCGGTGTTCGTGGTCATGGCGATACATGGTGCTCGCGTTTGGAGAACAACATGCAAGACGTGATGAAAAATAAGGAAATAGACCTGCAGATTGCACCCGTAAATCGCATCGCAATTTTGGGTGCGGAGTCCTCTGGCAAGTCCCAATTGGCACAAGCCTTAGCGACACATTTTAAGACGCTTTGGGTGGCAGAATACTTGCGTGAATTTGTCGATAAAAACGGCAGGGTGCCTTGTTCTAATGATCAATTGTTGATCGCGAAAACACAAATGGAGCGTGAAAATGCTGCCGCCAATAAGGCTAGTACATGGCTATTTTGCGACACAACACCAATGATGACAGCGCTCTACAGCCGTCTTTATTTTGATGAGCTTGATCCGGCGTTAAGTGCGATGGATTTGATTCATAACTACCAATTTACAGTCGTAACAGCACCCGATTTTCCTTGGACACCCGATGGTTTGCAGCGTGAATCACCGCAAGTGCGTCAGCAAGTCCATGAAGAGCTAATCAGTATTTTGGATGATCGCGAGATTCCGTTTATGTTGGTGGAAGGAAGCCTCGATTCACGTGTGCAGCAAGTACGATTTGCACTCGATTTTTTGACTTAGTTGATTACAATAAGCCCTTGATTTCGATTTGTTGAATTTGCCAGTTTAGGTTTTGAAATTTCTTAAAAAAAGTGCCAGTATCAAACTATGCAGAGTAGAAATACACCTGCTTAATTCGATACTGGCATTTCTTTATTTAGGCTTTTAAGGCCCAAGTAGATTTTTAATCTGCTTAGCTATTTTCTAGCAAACTTTTCAGTTGCTCCAAGCGAGAAGGGTGGCGCAATTTTTTCATCGCTTTCGCTTCGATCTGACGAATCCGCTCGCGTGTGACGTCAAATTGATTGCCAACTTCTTCTAATGTATGGTCGCTCGCCATCTCAAGGCCAAAACGCATACGTAATACTTTTGCTTCACGTGGACTCAAAGCATCTAAGATCTCTTTTAATTTGCCCTGTACTGAAGCTTGCATCGCGGCTGCCATAGGAGACAAAGTGATATTGTCTTCGATGAAGTCGCCCAATTGAGAGTCACCATCGTCGCCGATAGGTACATCCAGTGATACAGGTTCTTTTGCAATTTTCAGGATTTCACGGACTTTGATTTCAGGTAAATCCATTTTCTCAGCGATCAAGGCCGGATCGGGTTCCGTCCCATTTTGCTGCAAGCATTGTCGTTTGATGCGATTTAACTTGTTAATCGTTTCTATCATGTGCACGGGCACGCGGATAGTGCGGGCCTGATCAGCGATCGCGCGAGAAATTGCTTGGCGTATCCACCATGTCGCATAGGTGGAAAATTTATAACCACGACGGTATTCAAACTTATCAACCGCTTTGAGCAAGCCGATATTGCCCTCTTGGATTAAGTCCAAAAATTGCATACCACGGTTGATGTATTTTTTCGCGATTGAAATCACCAGACGCAAGTTGGCCTCAGTCATCGCCGCCTTGGCGTCACGTGTGCGTTTCTCGGCCGAGATCATTTTTTTGTGAATCGAGCGCAATTCGGTTAATGGAATTTTGGATTCTTGTTCTAGTATGATCAGCCGACCTTGAAGTTCTCGTGCCGCATGGATGTTGCGTTTAAGGATGGCACCATAGGCTTCGTGTGCTTCCATTTCTTGCTCTAACCAATCACGATTAGTGGCATTGTTCATGAAGTTTGCGATGAAATACGCACGTGGCATACCGCAACGATCAACTAGTAATTCCAACATGCGCTTTTCAGTCTGACGTAATTCCGTCATCTGTTTGCGCAAGATATCACACCATTTTTCAGTGGTCTTAACGCTGAAACGTATGCTTTCCATTTCTTTTGCGACGTTTTCTTGCGCCGCTTCGTAGCTGGGCGACTTGTAGGCATTTTGTTCTATCTGCGCAAACATATCGTCGAAACTGGTCTTGATCGACGCAAATTTTTCTAACGCGGTCGCCTTCATTTGTGCCAGTTGTTCTGCACTCAGAGTATTGCTTGTTTCTGCTGCGCCGCCTTCTTCATCATCTTCTTCATCGTCGATGTCGTCGTCTGTGGCAGCGATGATCGCAGGTGCGATATCTAAACTTTCTGGCACATGAAAGCCATCAATGATGTCATCAATAATGATGTCGTCGTTACGTACTTTTTCTGCTGTGTTTAAAACTTCTTTGATGACAGAAGGGCAGGCAGAGATAGCTTGTAACATATCCTTTAAGCCGGTCTCGATGCGTTTTGCGATTTCGATTTCGCCGCTACGGGTCAATAATTCGGCACCGCCCATTTCGCGCATATACATACGAACTGGATCGGTGGTGCGACCAAAGTCAGAGTCAACCGTAGACAAGGCAACCGCAGCCGTCGCTTCGGCGTCGTCGTCACTCACTGAAGTTGCAACGTTATCAGATAACAGCAACATCGTCGCATCAGGCGCTTGATCGTAGACTGCGATTCCAACGTCATTCAAGGTACTGATTATGCCTTGTATCATCTCCGGATCATCGACATTCTCAGGCAAATGATCGTTGATCTCGGCATGCGTCAAATAACTGCGGTCTTTACCAAGCTGGATCAGCTTAGTCAGGCGTTGGCGATATTCTTCTAGTTGTTCTTTACTCGCTGAGGCTACGCTTACTTTACCAGCTTTAACACGCGCGGCACGCTTCAATTCCGAGGATTCAAGCGCGTTGAAAGCGTGAATTTCTTCATTGTAAGCTTGCGGTGAGGATGGCTTGCGGCCTCGGCGCGCGGCTTCTTTTACCGGTGGGAATGCATAGGCTGAAGTATCAACACTAGCTGCCGCACTGCCACTGGTTGTTTCGACGGCGCTAATAGGTGCTCTTGCCACCCGTGCTTTAGGCGCAGTTTTTTCTACGGGTGATTTCGCAGGTAGTGTATTTCCTGATGTGTCGGTAAAAACAGCACTTTCAACCGCAGGTAATTCTGCGTCGTTAGCCCCTTCGTTAGTAACTGAGGTCGCCTCAGTTGCCATTATCTTCTTTTTCTTTACTTTGATCACAGGCGCAGGTCCAGCAGGGCGTGTCATCATAAGATGAGAATAATCTTCTTCTACTTCTAGCGGGGTTGCACCAGCCTCAAGTACTTTAATTGCTTTGTCAGAACTTGGTTCAATGTCCGCCACGTCAACGCTTTTTTCAATTGGAGCTGCTACAACTGATGCAGACTCGTGCTCAATTTTCATAATTGGTGAAATTGGCTCATCCAAATGCTCTAGAGTCGCCATAAGGTTGTCTGCTGCCTCAGTGTTGAACTCTGTGGCTATGATTTCGTTGGATGCCGTCTGTGTGCTTACTAATGCCAAGCGTGAGCGGCGTTTTGTGACAACGGTGACCGATTGAACCTGAGTTTTAATCATGTCGCCAGTATCTAGTTCTGGTGACTCTGCCAGCACTGGCGTTGCAAAAGTGCGTGTCTTGGCTTGCGGCACGTTACCTTTAGTTTTTGCGAGTGAAATTGGTTTGCCTAATTTGAGTGTCTTGGTACTTGCTGACACAGTTGCAGAGGTAGATTGCGAATCGGATGGTGTTAAGCTGTTTTTCATGTAACAAATCAAGTGCGACAACAAAATGCCAATCAAGTTTGGATGGCAACAACAAAAGCAAAATATGGAGCAAAGCAAATGCCGATATTAGGGACACCTCAGAATTGTCATCAAAATTCAGAAATTCTTTAATGCGACTACCTTCACCAGCTCAATTAAATAAAAAACCCGCGATGCGGGCACGAAGATTTAAATGAATTTTTGCGTATTTTTATGCGAGGTCGGGATTATCCACGGCTTACCTGTTCTTGACAAGCATTACCTTACTTATTCAGGCAATTTGTTTGTGAAGTTTTGTATCGCGGATCATTCACGGTATCGAAAATAGTCTCTTGTCTTAAGAAAAGGATAAGTGCACAAAATAGCATCGATAAAAATAAGAACTCGCTATGTTTTGTTCGTGTTTGCTTATCAGGTTGATTTTGCTTTTTTATTGGTTTGCCGTGCTTTTTTAACTAAAGCATAGAGGAAATGCATGTCCCTTGTTACAATACGTTTTTTCGTTTACCTGTGATGTTCTTGCGATGAATAACTATCGCCTTTGAAAGCGCAGGGCACACTTTACCTCATTCTTAATAAGATCATGATTGATATTCAATTGCTCCGTAAAGACATCGACGCTGTGGCTGCACGTTTGGCATCACGCAAATTTATTCTCGACGTCTCCACCTTTAATAGCATGGAAGCCGAACGTAAACAGATACAAATGCGTACCGAAGAGTTGCAAGGTAAGCGTAACTCTCTGTCAAAACAAGTCGGTATGCTCAAAGGCAAAGGCGAGGATGCTTCGTCGGTGATGGCCGAAGTAGCCGCGATTGCTGATGAATTGAAAGCATCGGAAGTACGTCTGGGTGAAGTGCAAATTGCTTTAAATAATTTCTTGTTGACGATCCCTAATCTGCCTGATGAATCAGTACCTGTCGGTGTTGATGAGACTGGAAATGTGGTGGTACGTACTTTTGGTGCACCAGCGGCTTTTACGTTTGAAGTCAAAGACCATGTCGACGTCGGTGCTCGTTTGGGTTTGGAATTTGATGTTGCTGTCAAATTGACAGGTTCGCGCTTTGCAGTATTAAAGGGTGGCATGGCACGTTTGCATCGTGCGTTGGCGCAATTCATGCTCGATACCCAGACCATGGAAAATGGTTACACTGAGCACTACACACCATATATGGTGAATGCCGACTCTATGCGTGGTACAGGACAGTTGCCAAAATTTGAAGAAGATCTATTCGCGGTAAAAAAAGGCGGACAAGATGGCGAAGGTGAGTCGCTGTATTTGATACCGACGGCTGAAGTAACATTGACCAACACAGTACGCGATGAAATTTTAACGGCTGAAAGTTTACCGATTAAAATGACCGCACACACACCTTGCTTCCGTTCCGAAGCCGGTAGTTACGGTCGTGATACACGCGGTATGATACGCCAGCATCAATTTGACAAAGTGGAACTGGTACAGATCTCTCATCCAGAAAAATCGTTCGAGGCTTTGGAAGTCATGGTCGGTCATGCAGAAATGATCTTGCAAAAACTTGGCTTGCCTTATCGTGTCATGAGCTTGTGCACGGGTGATATGGGATTTGGTGCTGCTAAGACCTATGATTTGGAAGTATGGTTGCCTGCGCAAAATACTTACCGTGAAATTTCGTCTATTTCGAATATGGGAGCTTTCCAAGCACGTCGGATGCAAGCGCGCTTCCGTAATGCTCAAGGCAAGACCGAATTTGTACATACTTTGAATGGTTCAGCGTTAGCAGTTGGGCGCACTTTGGTCGCGGTACTTGAGAATTATCAGCAGGAAGATGGAAGTGTCCATATTCCGGAAGTTTTGCGCCCCTACATGGGCGGCATCGAGAAGTTGTTAGTTGCTTAAATTTTAGGGCGCAAGCATTTGGATTGATTTACTTGCAAAAAATCTTAACGGCATCCATCATGATGCCGTTTTTTTATGCCTGAAATTGCTCCGTTTGACGTCGGTCAACGAAGAGGCTGTTGCCGTGTATGCGTTTTGCTTGCTTTTTTGCATCCGCTGCAGCGACTGAAATCTGATGATGTGAGTAGTACTGTTGCGCTTCAGAACGGATGACGCCTAACGATAGACTAATTAAAGGATAAAAGACTTTTTTTCCTTTTCGGTCTTCGCTGATATAGCCGCCTCGATCCCTATCTTCATTGCTATAAAACTCGCGCACTTCTATGGAAAATTCTTCCAATATTTTATTGCAACGGTTTTCCCAATCGTCGCTTTGAAATAAGATGATAAAGTCGTCGCCGCCAATATGGCCAATAAAATCTTGTTGTGGGTCGCAATGGGCACTTAGTACTTTACTTGTCATTTGTATTACTTCATCGCCACGTTGGTAACCATACACATCATTGAAAGGTTTAAAGTGATCGAGATCGCAATAACATGCCAAGAATGACTTTTGGTTCTGGATCAGTTGATCAATGTGCTGATTAATTGGGACATTGCCGGGAAGCTGTGTAAGTGGATTGGCATAACGCGCCGCGTCGATTTGCATTTTTGTAATCTCACGCATGAGATCGGGACCTGTCGCTAGACCTAAGTAACGCCCGTTTTCAGTGATAATGATGCCGTTGATAAGGCTGTCTGGATCAGCTTCGACAATTAAATGGCTGACTTGCTGCAAGCTAGTATCATGTTCAACGACGAGGGGATTGATTTCCATAAAAACAGCGCAGGACTTCTTGCCATAGAGTTCACGTTGATAAGGACGTGAAAAACGATCAATCATCGTGTGGCGATTGATGATACCTATGGGGTGATGCTCATCCACGACCGGAATAATTTTGAGCCTAGGATCTGCCAGAAAAAGGTTTTCGACTTGATTATTTAAGACCTTTGAATCTATGGTGATAGATGATTTTAGTAAATGCTTAATCGGAACCAAGGAGGTTGATGTCCTTGCTCTGAAGATGACGGGAGGGTTTTGTCTGGAGGATAAAATTTTAGCAACCTCCGCGGAGATCGTTTTCGCGGGATTTACGTGTGGCTTAGCGACGTGGTAGCCCTGACCGCATGCGACACCGAGATCGCGAAGTGTAATGAGCTCAGCCTGGGTTTCAATACCTTCGGCAACGACACGTGTTCCAGATTTTTCGGCAATATTTTGGATTGACAATACAAATTGTCGTTTTACTTCATCATGGTCGATACCATGGATAAAGTGCATATCGATTTTGACGAATTCTGGTTTTAATTCCGACCAAAGTCGCAGGCTGGAGAATCCTTCGCCGAGGTCATCAATCGCAATTTCAAATCCCATTTTTCTATAATGAAGCACAGCTTCTTGTAGTAAGACATAGTCATGAGTTGGTTGATACTCTGTTAGTTCAATAATCACGCGTTCTGGGTTGATCCCTAAGTCATGAATATAGTCTAAAGTTTCGCCGTGTTTTGCATCTCGTTGTAAAAGACACTCAGGGCTGACATTTAAAAATAATTTTCCAGGTAGATTGAGCGCTTTGAACTGTTCCAATACAACGCGTCGGCATAAGTGCTCGATAGATACCGTTAAATTATTCTCGAAGGCAGCTTGAAATAAATTAATAGGAGAATGCAAGGGACTATCAGACGGCCCACGTATCAAGCCCTCATAACCCAAGATGCTTCCATCATTCATCTGGATGATGGGCTGAAAGCTGGCAGTTAAGAGTCGGCCCTGAATAATGCGATTTAATTGTTCCAGACTATCAGGCTTTTTTTGCCCATTTTGCATGAGGAGTTGAGGATCTTCGGATTGAAGCATGAAGGACTCTTTAGTTTGAATGAGTTCGATTTCCATAGTCCGCTGATAACTCTAGAAGTTTTTTGCATTGGTGGAATTGTGCATTTTATGGCGAGAGGGTAGCGATGGAATATGACATGCTGATGTCAGTTTGAAAAAAATGCTTATGAATGTATCAACATTAATAATGTTTCTTGCCGATAATTTCTGCAGTGATATGGCTTTTCACACTATTTAACAATTTGCGAGAACTTCTTCAAGTTATGAAATTTTGTTCTAATTTTTCACTTGAAATATTGTTTTCCTAGGGAAATAAAGTTTGCAGCACTATCTATTTAAGAAATAAATTCGAAACCCTAAGCAAACTAAGGCTTTAAGCTCGTCTAATCGCTAGAAAAACAGGCTACCAAACCGTTTTGAACTTTGCTACAATCCATCGCTTGGCTGCACTTGGTATTCAGGAAAGATGGCAGAGTGGTCGAATGCACCGGACTCGAAATCCGGCATACGTTTATGACGTATCCAGGGTTCAAATCCCTGTCTTTCCGCCAACTCTTTGTGACGCGATTATTTGGCATAGATCAAAAAACGTGAAAAAAAGTCATGCAAGGACGTAGTTTTGTGTTCTATTGATCATCATGGTGATAGTTGAAGGTGTAAGTAGGGTAGACATCTTTATATAAAATTGATGAACTTGCTGTTTGACACAATTTCTGCTCTGAGACGCCTTAGCCTAGTCCTCGACATTTTGTCAGGATTGGGTTGAAATTATAAATAGCGACCATACTATTCCAGTAATGGTTCGTACAGATGTATTTGGCTGTATTTTGTGAAGAGTGAGTAAAAGAATGGCAAATTTATTAGACTTGAAGTCAGATGACTTCGATTACAATCCAAATAATTTATTGGATACTTTGATTAAGCAATTGCACTTAAAGAATGACGCGGCATTGTCTCGTGCATTGGAAGTCGCACCACCAGTAATTAGTAAAATTCGTCACCACCATCTACCGGTTGGTGCGTCTTTGTTGATTCGTATGCACGAAATCAGTGATTTAAGCATTAAAGATTTACGAGCATTGATGGGTGACCGTCGGGAAAAGTTCCGCATTGGCGATCAGGTAATTCGCGTCGATTAATCCGACTTGAAATGATCGTCCATAGGATTAAATCACTTGTGATTTAATCCTATTTTTTTGCCCATTTTCGATTTCAGTTAGGTGTAACGCAACACTTCATAGTATCAAAAAAAATCAAAATTGATCTCATTCTAGAGAATGGGATGCCATAAGTTTTGCGCGATATTTTACGTTGCTATAAGGTGATGTAAAAAATCCACACTACCAGTTGAAACTAACTATTCCAATTGGGCATCCGCCTTCGAGCAATTGCTCGTGCTAACATAAAGACCTAAATAAAGTTTTAAGTTCTATTGAGGTCATCATGACAATTCAATTTACAGGAAACTCGCATCTTCGTCCCGACAATAAGATGCGTCTGTATCCAACCAAAATTATTAATATTATTGGTGGTCCGGGATGTGATAAGTCTTTATTTTCTTCTGCAATTATCTTGAATTTGAATTTGCGCCATAAATCAGTTGAGCAAATTCCTGATTACGCAAAATCTTTGGTCTGGCAAAAAGATTATGATGCGCTTAGAAATCAATATCGAATCGCTCAGCGGCAATTTGAGATGCTGGATTTGTTGGATGGTCAGGTGCAATACCTGGTGACAGAATGTGCCTTAATGCAGGTACTTTATTACAACGAAGCCTATAGAGAAAATATCTGTGATGTTGATAAGACAAAGTCCCAAATTTTAGAATGGTATAACCGTCACGATAATATTAACTTGTTGGTTGAGCGTAGTGATAAAAAATATGTGCAAACGGGGCGATTTCAAAATGAGAATGAAGCGCGCAAAATTGACGTCGAACTGAGAGAGATAATGATCCGTGAAGATATTCCGTTCACTTCAATGCCAGCGGACGTCGTTGCAATCAATAACTTTGCCCGGTCTTTATAGAAAATTTAGAGCATCATTCGAAATGCAGAAAGCAAAATGGCTTAGCATATTTGCTAAGCCATATCGTTTTTGGTCGGGACGGCAAGATTCGAACTTGCGACCCCGTGCACCCCATGCACGTACGCTACCAGGCTGCGCTACGCCCCGACTCTGAGCGGAGAATTATAGGGTATTTGCTGTTTTTTATCCATCAGAAATTGCGACTAGCTACTAGTTGTAAACCGTATCGCCTAATATCCATTTCAATTTTGTTTTAGTGATTGTCAGACTCGTTTAAAAACAGTCACAATAGAGGCTTGGCGCGGATATTCTTTGCGCGAATGATTTGATGCTTGCTACCAGTGAGCTTATCTATACTAACTTATCCACAATTACTTAAAGAGATTTCTATGTCGATAAAGATCAGTCAAAATTTTGATGCCGGTGCTATTGAAGTGGTTAGCACGGTAGATGTGGAAAATATTCAGCTGAAATTGCGTTCTGACTCGAATGCCGAATTTTCACAGTGGTTTTATTTTCGTTTGCAGGGCGCGCGGGATCAAGACGCGACAATTCACATTGTGAATGCGGGTGAAGCGACTTATCCAGACGGCTGGGTAAACTATCGTGCCGTAGCAAGTTACGACCGCGAAAATTGGTTCCGCGTCGAGACCGAATTTGACGGTAAAGTGATGAGCATTAAACACACACCTGATACGGACAGTGTGTATTACGCGTATTTTGAGCCATACAGCTGGGAGCGCCATTTGGCCCTGTTGGGTAGTGTGGAGCAATCGGATCAAGTGCGGGTTGAGGACTTAGGAAATACGGTCGATGGCCGTGACTTAAATTTAGTCGTTGTCGGCAATCCGTCTGCAAAGAAAAAAGTATGGATCATTGCCCGTCAACATCCGGGCGAAACGATGGCTGAGTGGTTAGTTGAGGGGACTTTGAATGCTTTGCTCGACCCATCTAATCCTATCGCTCGCGCTATTTTGGACGACGCCGTTTTGTACGTAGTGCCGAATATGAATCCTGATGGCTCTGTACGCGGTAATTTGCGTACCAATGCCGCCGGCGCGAATTTGAATCGCGAATGGATGACGCCTTCTCTAGAAACTAGTCCTGAAGTGTATTACGTGAAGAAGAAAATCGAAGAAGTTGGTTGTGACTTGTTTCTTGATATTCATGGTGATGAAGGTTTGCCTTATGTTTTCGTGGCAGGTAGCGAAATGTTAGAAGGTTTTAGCGAAAAACAAATGCAAGAGCAAACGGCATTCGTGAATAGTTTTTGTGCGGCGAGCCCTGATTTTCAGACTAAGTTTGGCTATGAAGCAAGTAAATACAATGAAGACTTGCTGAAGCTAGCATCGAAGTACATTGGTCATACCTTCAAATGCGTTTCTTTGACTTTGGAACTGCCATTCAAAGATAATGCAAACATGCCAGATCTGGAAGTGGGCTGGGACGGATCACGCAGTATGAAATTGGGCGAGGCGATGTTGCAACCTATTTTGACCGCTTTAAATAATGTTGTGAAGAGCTAAGGTGGGTATAGAAATCGAACGCAAATTTCTGGTCGTCGCGGACGACTGGAAGTCTTTAGCAAAACCTGTTTTTATGCGTCAGGGCTATTTGAGTTCTCAAGCCAATCGCGTTGTACGTGTGCGCATCGAAGATCAAGCTGCTATGTTGACGATCAAAGGTAAAGCAGACGGTATTGCAAGAGGGGAGTGGGAATATCCAATTCCATTGAGCGATGCGCAAGCACTTTTAGATGCTTTGTGCGAGCAGCCTTTGATCGAAAAGAATCGCTATCGAATTGCGATAGATGATTTGGTATGGGAAGTTGATGAATTCTTTGGCGACAATGCGGGTTTAGTGGTGGCCGAAGTTGAATTGAATAGCGTCGATCAGATGTTTGTTAAACCTGCCTGGTGTGGCGACGAAGTCAGTCAAGATCATCGCTATGCAAATGCTAATTTGATTAAACATCCTTTTAAACTTTGGTAGTATTTTTTTTCGTATCCACATGTTTAAATAAAGACAGCCAGATGTTTCGTCTGGCTGTTTTTTTTGCGTGGGTTTTGGTTTCTATGCATTTAGTGAAAATGCACTGAGCCTTCGGGTGGTGCGTCTTCCGGCATCTCTGGATGCACCAGTTCGCCCTCAGCGTCCGCATATAAGGGAGCTTGGCAGTCATCGCAAAACTCTAAGCCAAAAATATCTTCCAGCATTTGTATATTCGTAAGCCCACTCTCTTTGAGCAAGGTTGGGATATCACCCTCACGCTCGTCCATCGTGGAGATAGACGGGCCGATCAATGCGTTGACTTCATCTTCTTGCTGATAGAGTGGCCAGATGACGCCATAGATAATTTCCGGCTCACCTTTCAAGGTAAAGCCTACCCGCAATTCATCCACTTGTCCTGGGTGAGTTTCTGGCCCGAAGCGGGCGATGATCGCACCGAGATCTGAGGCTTCTACATTTAATGTTTGCGTCAGATAAAAAACAGCAGAGCGTATCGAAATTGGCCGCACCAAAATGTCCGCTTCGCGGCACGCTGAGTAGTAGGACTCAGGCAGTAGAAATTCAAAGCCACAGCCTGGCAATAAATGAGCGACATCGGCATGGGCCCTTTGTTTCCAAAGTAAGACAGCCGCTTCTTTCGCTTTGGCGATATCGAAAGGGGAGGGCGTCATTTGCCATTGGAATAAAGGTGAGTTTTCAGGCGCGATAATGACACCTAATAAGTAGCGACTATCTGCAAGGAAGGGGACTGTTTTAGGTAAATCTTTTGCTGGTACGATCGCCTTATCACGCAAAAAATGGTCGGCAGTATGGTGCATCAAATCATTGATGGCGCAGTGATCTTGCGGTAGCTGATCGATGGAAAACAAGTTTGGCAGAATACTGATCTGCACGCCTTTGCAAAGTAAAGATTCGCGCCAACTGTTTGTTAGAGATTTTAAAATGTTTGGAGGGACCGAGCCCGAAGCTATTTCAAATCGACTCCATGCCAAAATCGGCGCTGCGACCAAGAGTAAGTCATAGTTGGTGTCGCCTAATTTAATGTTGCCAGAGGTTGCGATGGACTCGATTGCTTCAATTAAGACTTCATAGGCATCAGGCTGATTGGTAAAGACATGCTCTGCCGCAGAATCAAGTACAGACTGATGTTTTAATTCCAGATTCTTTGCCACTAAAGTATCTAGCAAAGCCTGCCAGTCATTGTCTTCCAGGCGGCTACCGGCTTGCGATATCGCATGTGAAAGATTGGCGATGCGTAAGGCGTCGCCAGCTAATTTTTGAATTTTCTTTTTCGGTGCGCGTCGCATAGTGTTCTCGATTCTTAATGTTGTCGGTGTGCTGGCGCTACTTTACTTATCGTTCAAGTGTGACGCGAAGCGGCAGCCAAAATGCAGAGCCGCTCGGCATAAGTCTATTTTTTTGAGTATTGCGTTTTACCGAATAAAATATCTTTGGACTTGTCGTCGGTCAATGGTTTTCTCAAATTGGAGAGTACTTGCAGGCCACGCTGCACAGCTGGACGCTCATTAATGGCATCAAACCAGCGCTTGGTATGTGGATATTCGACCCAATCGATGCCTTGATTCGCCGCTGATCGAGTCCAGGGAAAGCAAGCGATGTCGGCGATGCTGTAGTCTTCGCCCGCCAGATAGGATTGTTGGCTCAGTTGCTTCTCCAAGACGTTGTACAAGCGCTTCGCTTCGTTTGTATAGCGGTCGTAGGCGTAATCAATCTTCTCTGGTGCATATATGCGGAAGTGGTGTGCTTGACCTAGCATAGGGCCAAGTCCACCCATCTGAAACATCAGCCATTGTAAGGTTTGATATTTTTCCCTGTCGCTGTTCCCTAAAAAACGTCCGACCTTACCCGCCAAATAGACCAAAATGGCACCTGACTCAAATAAGGCAATCGGCTTACCATCAGGCCCATCAGCATCAACGATGGCCGGGATCTTATTATTCGGTGAAATGGCTAAGAAATCCGGCTTAAATTGATCGCCCGCAGCGATGTCGACAGGGACAGCGCGATAATTCAGGCCACATTCTTCCAGCATGATATGAACTTTGTGACCATTCGGTGTAGGCCAGGAATAAACATCGATCATAGTTTCTCCATCAAAAAAATAGCAAGGTGCTGCAAGGTCAAGACTCTCATTCGCCTATTGCCGTCGATTATATCCTGTGGAAAGGGATTTGATCTTGATTCTCGCCAGCAGTGCGAAAGACTGAACAAAGATCGAGACGGTTGCAATTACCCCTATTGAAAAAAAACTTTAAATTGGATGAAATTAATCTAGACAAAACAATCTAGATCATTTAATCTAGATCAATAGGTCTACATCGATGTGACCAACTTGGTAAAGGAAAAAGCAATGAGCAACTCCGGTACAAACCGTGGCAAAAAGAATGCAACAAAAGATGTGATGCCGAAGCCAACCGCAGCAGAAATGGAAATATTCAAGCTGTTGTGGGTTTTAGGTTCGGCGACAGCCAAGCAGGTGCATGAAGCCGGCGCTAAAGAGCGACCAGAACTAGCCTACGCCTCTGTTTTGCGCATGCTGCAGGTGATGCACAGCAAAGGTTTGCTGAACCGTGATGAAAGCCAGCGTGCGCATGTTTATAGCGCCGTAGAAGCACAAGACGATTTGCAAACGAATCTAGTCAAAGATTTGATTCACAAAGCTTTCTCTGGTTCTGCCAAGGCCTTAGTGTTGGCAGCATTGCGCACGCACGTCAGCAAAGAAGAACGTGCCGAGATACAAAAATTCTTGCATGGAGATGAAGAATGAATAGCGAACTTTCAAACTTCACACAGAACCTCATTCAAGCACTAGGGTGGAGCCTCGTACACTTTGTCTGGCAAGGTTGCGTCATTGCCTTGATATTGGCGGTGGTTTTGGCCCTGACTCGCAAGGCAAAGGCACAATTACGCTATGCCATTGCTTGTGTCACCTTACTACTTTGCGCAATGCTCCCAGTGTGGAAGTTTGTACAGGGACTGGAACGCGGAACTAGTTTCGATGTGGCTTTGCAAGCAACGGCGCAAGTGGCTATGTCGACACAGGACGTTCATCCATTGATGCAAGTGAGCGTCATAGTTCAAAACAATTTGCACTGGATCGTTTTTTGTTGGGCCTTGGTGGTCGCGTTGTTGAGCGTGCGCCTTTGTCTCGGACTGTGGTGGCTAAAAGGCTATGGCAGCGGTCAACGTGGTCAAGTTAATTTGTACTGGCAAGCTCAGCTTGATGAGTTAGCGCAGCATTTTGCTTTACCCGGACGTGTCTTATTACGTGTCGTCAAAGATATAGAAAGTCCGCTGACGATAGGTTGGTTGCGTCCTATGGTCTTGGTGCCAGCGTCCTTAGTGACGGGTATGGAACCGTCTTACCTGCAGGCCTTGCTAGCACATGAGTTGGCGCATATTCGTCGCTACGATTATCTGATGAACCTGATCCAAAATGTCATTGAAATGATTTTGTTTTTCCATCCAGCCGTCTGGTGGATTTCAAAAAAAATCCGTAATGAAAGAGAAAATATTGCGGATGATTTAGCCGCAAGCATGCTCGGCGAACCGCGGCGTCTGGCGCTTGCTTTACAAGAGTTGGAATTACTCCAATTCACCACCCCTCAACTCGCCCAAGCGGCACATGGAGGAAATCTTATGTCCAGAATCAAACGTTTAATACGTCCAGAGGTACAAAGTGTTAATTGGAAAACCGCGGTGACAGCAGTCGGTATCGCAATGGTTTGCGTAGGCTTCGCTGCGAATGCAGCCATGCCAAGCTTGTCTCAACACAGCCGCCCAAGCGCACACAATCAAGCGGTAGCGACCTCAATTGAAAATGTGGTCGACGCCGATTTTGTGGAATCAGCACCGCTAAGTACTGACTTTTCAAATCAGACTTCATCGACGACAGCAGACTTCATTCGGCCAAAGAGTAAGGTAGCGAGTGGCCAAGATGCCGTTATTGCAGCCCGCATTGATTTTGAAAAAAATGGATGTAAACCAGAATACCCGCGCGAAGCATTGCGCAAAGAAGCGACTGGTGTAACGACGCTTAATGTTGCGACCTCCGCCAAAGGCCGTATTGAAAAAGTGAGCATCCTAAAATCTAGTGGACATGAATTGCTTGATAACTCAGTCAGGAACCAGCTGCTGTCAGGAAAATGCACACAAAAACCAGGATCAATTAACGGTAAACCGCAGACTACGATCACGCAAGTTCAATATGTGTGGAAGTTAGATTGACTGTTTTAAATTAGGTCAGCATGCGTCTTTTTGGAGGTGGTGTTATCCATCTCTAATAAGGCGAGCTATGTTCGTTATTGACGACAAGGAAAAGATTTATGCCTAAAAAAATTCTAGCAATATTCTGCCTTGTGCTTTCTAGTGTGACATTCGCATCTTCTTTGCCTGCATTTCCATTTATTCATGCGACGGGCGAAGCATTGCTTGTTGTACGCCCCGATGTGGGTGAAATTGATTTTGAATTGACCGAGTTGACTAGTGATCCTCAGCAGACCATGGATATTATGGAAAAGAATTCTGCGGAGGTGATTGCTTTTCTGGTAGAGCAAGGTTTACTTGAAGAAGACATCGAGGCAGCAGAAGTAAAAAAGTATATTAGTCCCGTTGAATATTTAGATAGCTCAGAGGCGCAAAAGAAATTTCGCCTGATGCGCAATTTTCATCTTGTCATCCGTGACATACAAAAATGGAACGCTATTGTCTCGGGTTTATTAGCGAAACCGTATTTAGGAAATTTTTCTGTTAGCTTTGGACGCAGCGATATGGAGAGAATACAAAATGATCTTGTCTTGATGGCGACCTCTAACGCTAAGCAAAATGCAGCACGTCTGGCGCAGGGTTTATCGGTGCGACTAGGTCCTGCAAATGCGGCATCTCAATCACCCTTGAAAAGCGTCAGCACAATTTTGGGTATGGACGGTGTCGTTAAACGCGAAGAACAAATCGTGCAAAATAAACCTATATCCCGAGATCTTGCGGTGCCAACCTTGTTGAAGTTTAAGCAAAGTGTGGATGTTGTGTTTCGAATTAAATTTTGACTTTTTTTGATATCGATAGACCTAGTTATTCTGATCCATTCTTCTCTAATCCCTGGGATTTTAAGCCGGGTGACGTTGTGTCATTCGGCTTATTTTTTTCACCTATTTGGTGTGTCAAAATAGATTCAAAATTCCATCCAAACCAACAAAATTCAAAGCGACATTAGCTTGCGCACGCACTACCGGTTTAGCGCGAAACGCGACCGACAAACCAGCAATCCCCATCATCTTCAAATCATTCGCGCCGTCACCCATGACGATGGCTTGCTGAGTACTGATACCGAGTTCGGTACAAATTTTTTCTACTGTGCGCTTTTTTTCATCGGCATTAACGATAGTGCCGACGACTTTGCCAGTCAGCTTGTCGTCGATGATCTCGAGCACATTCGCATGGGTGTAATCGAGATTTAAGCGGGACTTCATTCTGTCGGTGAAGAAAGTAAAACCGCCAGACACCAACAAAGTTTTTAAGCCTGCTTGCTGTACTTGCTGAAGCATATATTCTGCGCCCAAAGATAACTGCAGACGTTGATCGTAGACTCTTTGTAAGGCAGATGCTTCTAATCCTTTGAGCAGGCCAACACGGCGGATTAAGCTCTCTTGGAATTCAATTTCGCCACGCATCGCGGCTTCGGTGATTTCTGCGACTTGTGGCTTCAAACCCTGCATGTCGGCGATTTCGTCTATGCATTCTATGGTGATTAAGGTGGAATCCATATCCATCGCAACCAATTTAAATTCACTTAGTTGCTGCGCTGGCCCATGATAGACATCGAGTTGCGCACTAAAGCATAGTTTTTGAATGGCCTGCAGAATGTCAGCGTCGCATTGCACGTTCTCAAGGCGCACTGCGTTGGGATTAATTTCTAAAATTTTCTCTGCACCTGACATCTGCGCGATGCTTTGAATAGTTGCCGCTTGTTCTGTTAAGACGGCATGTAAACCTTGTATGGTCAGATTCATGTTTTGCATATTGATAATGGGACGGCGGATTAGTGTAGTGCTTTCATCGTGCTCTTGATCTGGGCGACGCGTGCGGCCAGGTCAGGCATGTTGGCGCTGATGCGTAACTTATCTTGACCGTTTAGTTTGATGTGTTTATTTTTTTGAACCAGCTCGATAATGCGCATCGCATCAATGGGTGGTTGTGGTTCAAATTGTAGTGTCGCGCCTTCGCTATGGGCATCAATTTTGATAATGCCCAATGGCTTGGCGGCAACGCGCAATCGGTGTGTTTCTAACAGTGATTTTACCGGTTCGGGTAATTTTCCAAAACGATCTATCATCTCTTCTTGTAAATCATCAATGGCATCAAGTTTGTTGCAATTTGCCAGGCGTTTATAGATCGATAAACGCTCATGTACATCACCACAAAAATCGCTGGGTAAGAGAGCAGGGATGTGTAAATTAATTTCAGTGGTCGTGGAAAGCGGTGCTGCGAGGTCGGGCTCTTTGCCATTCTTCAAGCTGCGTACGGCTTCGCTCAACATATCGGAATACATCTGGAAGCCAATTTCGTGCATTTCACCCGATTGATTGTCACCCAAGACTTCACCGGCTCCACGAATCTCTAGGTCGTGCATCGCCAAGTAGAATCCGCTGCCGAGCTCTTCCATTTGCTGGATCGCTTCCAATCGGCGATTCGCTTGCTTGGTTAAACCTTGTACGTCGTGTACCAATAAATAAGCATAGGCTTGATGATGTGAGCGACCGACGCGACCACGCAATTGATGCAATTGCGCCAAACCGAATTTATCCGCCCTATGCATGATGATGGTATTGGCGCTTGGTACGTCAATACCGGTTTCGATAATCGTGGTGCACAGCAAAATGTTATAGCGTTGCGCAACAAAGTCACGCATGACTTTTTCTAAGTCGCGCTCATTCATCTGGCCATGACCTACCGCAATGCGAGCTTCCGGTAACAAGGCTTCCAGCATGGCTTTGCGGTTTTCTATCGTCTCGACTTCATTGTGTAAGAAATAAACTTGACCGCCGCGTTTGAGTTCACGTAAGCACGCTTCACGGATCACAGAATCGCCTTCGCTGCGCACGAATGTTTTGATTGCTAATCGTTTTTGTGGTGCTGTGGCGATGATTGAGAAGTCACGTAAACCTTCTAGTGCCATTCCCAATGTACGTGGAATCGGTGTCGCGGTTAAGGTCAGTACGTCGACTTCTGCGCGTAAGGCTTTCAGCGTTTCTTTTTGGCGCACTCCGAAGCGATGTTCTTCGTCGATAATCACCAAACCGAGGCGGGAGAATTTCACGTCATCGGATAAAAGCTTGTGCGTACCGATTACAATATCGACCGTGCCATCGCCCATGCCTTTGATGGCTTGTGCAATTTCTTTGCCACTTCTGAAACGCGATAACTCCGCAATCTTCACTGGCCAATTGGCGAAACGATCAGTGAAAGTTTGTGCGTGCTGTTCCGCCAGTAGCGTGGTTGGTGCCAATATGGCGACTTGTTTGCCACCCATGACAGCGACGAAAGCTGCACGCAATGCGACTTCCGTTTTGCCAAAACCGACATCGCCGCAAATCAATCTGTCCATCGGTTTGCCCGAGGTCATATCGCCTATCACCGCCGTGATTGCAGCCGCTTGATCTGGCGTTTCATCAAAGCCAAAGCTATCAGCAAACGCCGCGTAATCGTGGGCAGAATATTCAAAAGCATGACCTTGACGCAAAGCGCGACGAGCGTAGAGATTGAGTAATTCAGCGGCGGTATCACGGATTTGCTGCGCAGCTTTGCGCTTGGCTTTTTCCCACTGACCCGAGCCTAATGCATGTAAAGGCGCATCGTCCGGTGATGCGCCTGAATAGCGTGAAATCACATGCAACTGCGACACTGGCACATATAACTTGGTATCTTTTGCGTATTCTAAATGCAGAAATTCGGTTTCGCCTTCGCCCAAATCCATGCTAATGAGGCCCATGTAGCGGCCGATACCATGATTGCTGTGGACGACCGGGTCACCAATCTTTAATTCCGATAAGTCGCGCACCATGTGCTCGACTTGCGTTACTGCTTCTTGCTTCTTGCGACCTATACGCTTGCCAGAACCAGCGTACAACTCCGTTTCAGTGATGAATGCGATGTCTTGCGCTTGAAAGCCAGCATGTAAAGGCGCGACGCCTAAGACTAATTTGGTGCTGCTGGTTATGAAGTCGGTGTAGTCTTCACTGATGCTGATTTCTAAATCGAAATCACGGAAATACTGTTGCAGAGTTTCGCGTCGGCCGGCTGTTTCAGCGCAAATGAAAACGCGTTTGTCGGTCTGCAATAAATACGAGCGCAGATTCGTCAGAGGATCATCGGCTCGACGATTGACTGCGATATCGGGTAAAAAGCTAGAGACTTCAGACGCTGCTCCACCGTTTTGCAAGATCCAACGCGACTCTGATTTCAGCGTCGCAAAGAAGTCTTCATCTCGTAAAAAGATAATTTCTGGCGGTAGGACAGGGCGTTCTCTATCGGATTTTAAAAACTGGTAACGCGAGCGCGTGTCGATCCAGAAACGTTGTATCGCTTCTTCTATATCACCGATCAAAACGTAATGCGTGTTTTGTGGAAGGTAATCGAAAAGTGTTGCAGTCGACTCAAAAAATAAGGGCAAATAATACTCAATACCAGCCGATGCAATGCCATTTCCTATGTCTTTATACACAGTAGAACGCGAAGGATCGCCTTCAAACTGTTCACGCCAACGATTACGGAATGCGCTGCGGCCCGCTTCGTCCATAGGGAATTCACGGCCTGGCAATAGACGAACTTCTTTGACTGGATACAGTGAGCGTTGCGTATCTGCGTCGAAGGTTCGTATGGTCTCAATGTTATCGCCAAACTGGTCAAGACGATAAGGCAGCACCGAACCCATAGGAAACAAATCAATTAAACCGCCACGCACTGAATACTCTCCAGGTGACATGACCTGGGAGACATGGGTGTAACCAGCCAATGTCAATTGTGTTTTGAGTTTGGCTTCGTTAAGGGTTTCACCGACTTTAAAAAAGAAAGTGTACGCCGCTAAGAAAGACGGCGGCGCCATGCGCACTAAGGCCGTGGTAGCGGGAACGATTAAAACATCGCAGTTGCCACTATTGATTTCATATAAAGTTGCCAAGCGCTCAGATACCAGATCCTGATGCGGTGAAAAAGCGTCATACGGCAAAGTCTCCCAGTCTGGCAGCAAATGACAGCGCAGATCCGGTGCGAACCATGGTAATTCACTCAGTAAGCGTTGGGCGTCTGCCGGGCTGGCAACGAAAATCGTCAAAAATCGTTGCTCGGCTTTTAATGCAGACGCAGCCTGTGCGATGGCATAGGCATCGGCGGAACCGTGGGTAGGCGGCAACACGAATCTGTGACCAGCTTTGGGTAGTGCTTTGATGAAATCGAAAGACATTAGATGTAAAGCAAGGAGTTCTGCTAATTCATGCTAAACGATCTGGAAAAAGCCCAGTGGCAAGAATTGGCGGTTAAAATGAGCATCAATTATAAACGATGCACAAGCCCAGCTATTTATATCCTCGAAATGACCCAACATTCTTCCGACTTCGTTGATTTGCCACAGAATCTACAAGATGCAAATTCAACAGGCGTAAAGCCCAAATATATCGCGTTGATCCCTGCTGCCGGCGTTGGCGCTCGTATGGCTGCGAATGTGCCTAAGCAATATTTAGACTTGGCAGGGAAAAGTGTTTTGCAAAGGACGGTTGATTGTTTTCTCGATTGTCCAGAAATTGATCAGATATTTGTCGTAGTCAGTGTTGAGGATGCGTTTATTGATGAGGCTTTAGCTGAGCACAAAAAGCTAACGGTACTGAATTGTGGTGGCGCTACGCGTCGTGATACCGTCCAAAATGGGTTGGAAGTGATACGCAAATACAGCAATTATGAAGATGATGACCATATTCTGGTGCATGATGCAGCGCGTCCTGGCTTGACTCCTGCATTAGTGAGAAAGCTGATCGATGCGGTCGGGGATTATATGGGGGGAGGCTTGTTGGCATTGCCAGTGGTCGATACGGTGAAGCGAAGTGTTGACGGGCAAGTCGAAACCATAGATAGGACGAATTTGTGGTTGGCTCAAACACCGCAGATGTTTCGTTTGGGTTTGTTGTCAGGTGCGCTAGAAATGGCAATTCAAGTGACCGATGAAGCCAGTGCTATTGAAACGATAGGTTATCGACCTAAACTAGTTGAGGGTGCATTGCGCAATCGTAAGCTGACGGTTCCCGAAGATTTGGAATTTTTGAAATTATTTTTTAAAGAGCTATGAGTACAAGCGAAAAAAGTCAGGCTGTAAGTTTGCCATTACCCCCACCATTCCGAATTGGTCAGGGATACGATTGTCATGCTTTGGTTGGAGGCCGCAAATTAATCATTGGTGGCGTCGATATCCCCCATAAAACGGGTTTGTTGGGGCATTCAGATGCCGACGTTTTATTGCATGCGATCACCGATGCACTTCTTGGCGCTGCAGCACTTGGAGATATAGGTCAATTGTTTCCAGATACGGATGCTAAATTTGCCGGTGCAGATTCTCGTATTTTGCTAAGGGAAGCGATTGCGCGTGTCCATGCGAGCGGCTATATTCTGGGGAATTTAGATGCCACTATCATTGCGCAACAACCCAAAATGGCGCCACATATTCCTAGCATGGTTCACCATATTGCTGAGGATTTGCAGGTGACATTGGCACAGGTCAATATCAAAGCTAAGACCAATGAGAAGTTAGGATATTTGGGAAGGGAAGAAGGGATTGCGGCCGAAGCAGTGGTCTTACTCTTTAAGGCCTAGTGCCACACGAATTTCCATGAAGTGAAGAAAAATAATGCAGTAAATATTAAGTAAGAAACAAGGAGAAAATATGAAGCGCGATATGTTAAAAGGTTTGCTCAAACAATTGCAGGATGGCTTGCATACTACCGATCAAGTCGATGCAGAGATGAAAACCCTACTGCAAAATCTACATCAAGATATTGAGACCGTATTGAATAAAGATGAACAACCAGATGATCCTTTATACGCTGCTCTGGGTGATCGTTCTAGGGCGATCTATGCGCAGTTTGCTACTAAGCATCCAAAACTGGAACCTGCCTTGCGTGAGTTGGGTAGTATGCTGGAGAAAATGGGAGTCTAAAGTATCCTCTTCATCGATTTAGAAAATAAAAAAGACGCCCAAGAGCGTCTTTTTTATATTGCTTTCAGCGGCAGATTATTTAATCACGGCTGCTTTGATCAACGATTGTTGGTAAGCTTGAACTTTTTCTTGTACTAAGCTTTCGCCAATTTGTTGTTTTACTTCTTCTAATGTTGGCAGTTTCAAAGGACGTACGTCATCCAATTTGATGACATGGAAGCCAACTTCAGTTTTCACTGGTGTTTCTGTGAATTGGCCTTTTTTCAAAGTAGCCAACGCTGCGGCGAATGCCGGTGGTACATTTGCTTGAGAAACCCAATCCAAATCGCCGCCTTTACCAGCAGAGCCTGTGTCTTTAGATTGTTTTGCCAATTCGTCAAACTTCGCGCCAGCTTTTAATTTGGAAATGATCGCTTTTGCATCCTCTTCTTTTTCCACCAAGATGTGGAAAGGATGGTATTCATTGTCACCGTTTTGTGTTTTCCACTTATCGTATGCAGCTTTAATATCAGCTTCTGATACTGGGTTTTTTTCTACATGAGCACGCATTAATGACTGTATCAAAATCTGTTGACGAGCCATTTCGATCTGAGTTTTAACATCTTCACTTTTTGAGTAGCCAGCTTTTTCTGCAGCTTGCAATAAAACTTCTGTACCAACCAAACGGTCTTTAATCATTGCGCGCAATTGTGGCGTGTCTTTTTGACCTTGAGCCAAAGCTTGCTTTACATATGGTTCTGCTTTTGAAGCAGGGATTGCTTTTCCATTGACCGTTGCCAGATTCTGCGCCATCGCAGGGAATGCGGTTACAAGAAGTACAACCAGCAAATGAGCGGGTTTAAAAGTCATTATCTATTCCTAAAATAACAAAGTAATTGAAACAAAAAACGGTTAATAAAATAAATGCTTAAGTGTTTATTTCGATGCTTCAGAAGGACTTAAGGCGTGGATAACAAGTGCATGTATCTCCGTGTGCATTAAATCGCCAACGGCATCATACACTAGACGGTGGCGGGAAATGCGATTTAAACCAGCAAATTTTTCGCTAATAATTGTAACAGTGAAGTGTCCGGCACCACTGGCCGCACCCGCATGTCCTTTGTGTGCGGCGGAATCGTCATTCAACTCGCAGGAAAGTGGCTGCAGTGCTAGTTCTAGTCTGTTTTGAATAGCCTGTATTCTTGTTGTTGATTGGTTCATTTTGGTTCCTCAATATGTTTTGCCAGAAAGAAACTTTGCAGTATGAGGAATACCGGCAAAGCACCGATGGAATAAAGTTTGAACGTAACCCACGTGGTTTGTGGATAATTGAATGCGACATAGATGTTCAGTATTCCCATCGCTATGAAATACAGTGCCCAGATTACGCTAAGCGTGCGCCAAATTGTTTCTGGCATTGTAATTTGGCTACCCATTGCAACTTTCAGGAGATTTTTCTTGAAGATAAACTCACTTAATAGGAAAGCAGCGCCATAGGCCCAGTAGATGATGGTTGGTTTCCATTTAATGAATGCATCATTTTGAAAGTAAATAGTGGCGCTACCAAATACCGTAATGATAAAGAAGGAGATCCAAAGCATAGGATCGACTTTCTTTTTTGAAACCACTAAGTAGGCAATCTGAATGATAGAAGCAACAATTGCGAGTGCTGTCGCTAGCAGAATTGGTGCTTGTTCTAGGCCTACTCCATTGCTGGCCGTGAGATGAGAGAGAATCTGGTTGGCAAGTTGCTGCGAAGTTTCAGCGTTCTTTTCGCCCCATTTGTAGGTGATGAAAAATAAGATTACCGGAAATACATCAAACAAGAATTTCATCATAAAAAAGGATCAGTTTTAGTTTTTTGCTTTAAATTTTAATGACGCGGAATTAATGCAGTAACGCAGCCGAGTCGGTGGTGGACCATCTGGAAATACATGCCCCAAATGAGCGTCGCAAATATTACACACAATTTCGATACGCGTCATGCCATGTGAGTGATCCGGGATTTCTCTGACATACTCAGGATTGAGCGCTTTGAAATAACTTGGCCAGCCGCAACCCGAATCAAATTTCGCATCAGACTCAAAAAGGGGAGTGTCACAGCATACACAGGTATAGATGCCTGTTTCATGATGATCCCAAAATTTACCGGTAAATGCACGCTCGGTGGCAGCATGCCGGGTTACTTCGTACTCCATATCGGAAAGTTGCTTGCGCCATTCGCTGTCTGTTTTTTTTACTTTGTTCATGATGCTTCCCATCTCATTTAGATCGATTAGTGTGGATTTGAGCAGCTTTAATGAGTAACTTGAATTATTTGGTTAAGAAGAACAACTTACCGAAAGCGTGCTCGCCCAGTCTGGCGGAAGTTGCGCATAGGTTTCATGTTCGATTTGTTCATCGTACGGTGTAGCCAGTATAGTAAGTAATTTATGAACCTCGCTGAAGTCTTTTTGTTCAGCTCGTTCTATAGCTTGCTGGGCTAGGTAATTGCGTAAGACATATTTTGGGTTAACCTGGTTCATACAGGTCTGTCGTTCTAGGTCCTGCGAATGTTCTAGTTGGAGTCGCTTTCTATAGCTTTCTAGCCATACATCAAGTCGTTCTCGATTGACAAATAGGTCTCGCAAAAAGTTATCGTTTTGCTTGCTTGTCGTTTGGATACGGCTAAGTTGCCGGAAGGCCAAAGTAAAGTCCGTGCCAGCTTCTGCCATTATCTCAAGGTACTCCGTGAATAAATTCTGGTCGTCGGCTTGCAAGGTTGTTAAGCCAAACTTGGCTTGCATGACGCGCTCATAGCTGCTTTCAAACTGCCCAACATAGCAGGACAACGCTTCTTGTGTAGACTCTACGTCACCGATTAGTGGTAACAAAGCCTGCGCCAAAGCGTGGCAATTCCATTGGCCTATGCGCGGTTGCATTTGGTAGGAATAACGTCCCTGATTGTCGCTGTGATTGCAAATGTGTGCTGGGTCGTAGCCATCCATGAAACCGAATGGTCCATAGTCTAAAGTGAGGCCTAAGATCGACATATTGTCGGTATTTAACACGCCGTGCATGAAACCAACGGATTGCCACAGCGCTACCAGATCTGCGGTTTTAATGACTACCGCACGTAACAATGCTTGATAGGGATTTTCGGATTGTGCTAGATCTGGATAGTAATGTTCAATGACGAAGTCTGCCAGTGTTTTTAACTGTTCCGATTTGTCGTTGTAATACCAATGCTCAAAGGATCCAAATCGAATAAAACTTGGGGCTGTGCGGGTGACGATGGCAGTTTTTTCTGGCATTTCTCGCATCGTATATTGATCAGACCCTGTGATGCATAGTGCGCGCGAAGTTGGTATGCCTAATCCCGCCATGGCTTCAGAGCATAAAAATTCTCTAATTGACGAACGGAGCACTGCTCGTCCATCTCCCATTCGGGAGTAGGGCGTCATACCGGCACCTTTTAATTGAATTTCGTGTAGTGCACCACTTTGTTTTGATGCTAACTCGCCAAGCAAAATCGCGCGACCATCTCCCAGTTGTCCCGCCCAAATGCCAAATTGATGACCCGAGTATACGGATGCCAGTGGTGTGCTACCAGGCTGAGCACGATTGCCGCTAAAGATTTCCACGACTTCTTGCGACTGCATTTGTTTAGCTGATAGATTGAATTCAGCTAACATTGATGGACTAGTCGCAATCAGATACGGAGACTTTATCGGCGTAGGTTGTAACTCCGTATAGAAGGTATGACCAAGACTAGCAAAGCGCTTATAAAACTCTAGGGAGTTAGACGTAGAAGTTTCTGAGTGGCTCATTGGTAATTGATTTGGCCGTTACAGCGCAAGATAAGATCGAAGCGCTATTTTGACAGAGAACGGCTATTCATGTTGAGCTAGCGTCTGACATTGCAAATGCCAGACGCAGTATGAGTCATTGCGATTTAAAGCTTGCCTACATTAGGCGGAGTGGCGCTCCACCACTTTACAGCCGTCTAAGAGGAATGACAAACTGATGACCAGAACCAATTCACCTTCGGCCGAACGTGCAGTGCCCGTGATACCTGGTGTGGAGATGCAGGTCAAAGGTTTGATTACCAAATCAGAGGTGCCATCTACAGAATCTACTGAAATGATATAAGGGTTAGGTGCTGCAATGACGATACCCACACGTTCAGTGCTTTTCTCATATCCAAGAACATTACCTAAAGAACGAATAGGAAGTGGCCTACCTAAGTCTCGCAATACGGGTTGTCCGCCTACACTTTCAAATGTTTCAGGCAATTCCACCACACGTTGCACGGTAGACATAGGTAGTGCAAGAGACGCACCAGCTGTCCTCACCAGCATCGTTGGTACGATAGACAATTCGATTGGCAGGCGAATGATAAATGTAGTGCCCTTACCCAAATGTGAGTTAATTCGGATGGCGCCGCGGTGACGTTCCACCGCTGTCTTTACCACGTCCATGCCAACCCCGCGACCCGATACACTGGATGCCACTTCTTTAGTTGAGAAGCCTGGCAAGAAGACTAGTTGGAAGGCTTCATCATCAGTTTTTGCTTCGTGAATGTTGATTAAGCCTTTAGAAATCGCTTTTTCACGCAAGCGAGAGGCATCCATACCTTTACCGTCATCAGTTACTTCGATCATGACGCTACTGGCTTCTTGCCAAGCTTTGAGTAAAATTTTTGCGCGAGCGGGTTTTGTTGTTTGCGCACGTTCCTCGGCGGATTCAATGCCGTGATCCAATGAGTTACGTAGCATATGTACTAGCGGATCATACAAACTATCTACCACCACACGATCTACTTCAGTTTCTGCACCAGAAATTTCAAGATCAACATCTTTGCCCAAGTCTTTGGCCAATTCACGAATCAAACGAGGAAACTTTTGGAATAGTCGACCGACTGGTTGCATTCGAGTTGCCAAAGTTGCTCGTTGTAATTCGGTGGAATAGCGAGAGGCGCGATTCAATGTTTCAGTAAGTGCAGACATCAATGGCGCAGCGTCACCATCGAACGAATACTGCCCTAATTTTTCTAATAATACGGCGGCCTGATTTGCAGCTTGTACCGATTCGCCTGCAACTTCCAGCAAAACATCGAGCTTAACTGCATCGATACGTATGCTTTCTTCTTTGGCTGGTGCTGATTGTTTAATTTCGCTGCTCGCCAAAGAAGTTTTAACTGCTTCTTGTTCTTGTTTGACAACAGGATTAACCACAGTAACTTCGGGTAATGTACCTGGTGGTGTAACTGCGCGATAATAAGCTTCCCAAGCTACCTCGCCATCAGGAACAGCGGGCAAAGTGTCGGCACTAATAATGCTAGTGTGGGCTCCTGCTGCAGCATTCGCGGAAACTGCCGCCGCGGCCACTTTGGTATCTTTTTTTGCCGGTGTGGAGGTGACTTTGCCTTCTATTGCGTCGTTTAATAGCTGCTCTAAAGCAGCTGGCATAGTTGATAATTGTTCAGGACTGGTGCCGTTTGATAAGGCAGTAAGTTGATCTGAAACAAAGCCACTTGCTTCTAAAGCAGCTTCAATCGCGATTGGTGTCACTGGTGATTTGCCAGTACGCAAAGCGTCAAATAAGTTTTCAGTCAGATGGCATGCCGACACCATTGCTGACAGGTTCATGAAACCAGCACCACCCTTGATTGTATGAAAAGAACGAAATACGGCGTTCAATGTATTCATATCTTCAGGATTGCGTTGCAAGGAGAGCAGGTGTTCTTCGACGTTGATCGCCAAATCTAAAGCTTCAACGACAAACTCTTTGAGCATATCATCCATTTAGAAACCCAAGCTATCAAGTAGGTTGTCTACATCGTCCTGCTCAAGCGCAGCGTTAGGAACCGATGGGCCTTCCATTAATTCAATGGCTTTTTCTTTTAAATCTTTAGGTGCATTATCCAGCAGAATTTGGGCAAGTTCGTGTTCTACGGCCTGGGTAATAACCAATACTTTTTTGATAAGTTGCCCGGTTAAGTCTTGAAAATCCTGAGCCATCATAATGTCAAGCAAACGCGCTTTTTCGGCGTCGGTCGAGGCAAGTACCTTGTTTGCAAACGACTTTGAGTCTGATGCGAGTACTTTAAAATCGTCAATACTTAATTTTCCGTCAAATAGTGTGCCCCAGCGCTCATCGATGTCTTTTGCATTTTTTCCCAGAGCGTCTTGCTCTGGAATGCCAGCATCGGTGGCGTTAAGTACTTTGTTGGCTGCCTGTTCAGTTAGGGTGGCGACATACTCAAGACGGCCCTGAGCATCGGCAATCTGCGAAGCCACGTCTGAAAGTGATCTGTCATAGCCAAGCTCTCTCATGGAGTCATGCATCATGCGAACTAAACCACCTAAACGGTCAAACATAGGCTTAGCGGCATCTGTGCCTGCTTGTAAAATTAATTTTGCTGGTGGCGTCTCAATGACTGGTGCGGCTGCAGGTGACGGACTTTCTGTGGCATTGCTGTCACGTTGTGTCGCCATCTCCTCGAATAGTGCGTCTAGATCATCAGCTGAGTCTGTCATAATTCTTTATTCTCCATAGTCGCCAATATTGATTGCCGAATTCAAATCGAAATTGGCTTTTTTCATGCTCAATTTCAAGATGGATTCAGTCAAAAAGCCATGCTGTCATGAAGTGACTCAATTCCTAAGGGAATTTGCCGACAGCAACCAGACTTGCATGTTGTAAGGATAACCCCGAGCAACAAAATTTGTCATCACTTAATTACTGAATTAGTGAATTTATTTACAAAGCTTGCGGATTTGCAACTAAGCGTGAGCAAAATTTTTCGGGAGTTTCAATAATAAATAGACATAATTGTTGAGTTTTTCTAGCTAATTTAAGTAATGCTTTGTCTTTCGTTACCAAAATATGTGCATCTGCATCGCGTGCGATCTCTAGAAATTTTTGATCGTCCTTGTCAGTGCAAACTGGCAGCTTTATATTTTTTGCAGGAAGGTCTTCAACAGCAATTAAGTCGTCGAAAGTTGCTACAATCGCGCCTCGCGTGTCGTCGGTGATTGGTAGGTGCTTGTAGTGCAGTACGGCCAACCATTCGTCGCGGCAGTCAGCCCGCGTGATTGCTTGCAGAGTCTGATCTTTAAGTCCTGCGTTTATTTGAGACCACCGTGGATCGCGAAACACAAATAAATCCAAACAAACATTCGTATCTAAAATAATTTTAAGCGTCATACGTGTATTTACATTTAGTGCCTAGCAATTTGCGTAGCGCGGCACGGATCCTTTATTGAGTAGTTAAATTTTGAATTGAACTTCTATGTTGATTTTGTTATCTCCCGCAAAAAGTCTCGATTTTGAGACACCTGCGCTTGTGAAGACATCGAGTGAACCTGCATTTGCTGACGAAACTGCGTATTTATCTCAACTAGCTGCGACCTTAAGTGTGGCAGATTTACAGAACCTGATGAGTATATCGACTAATCTTGCGGAGCTTAATTTCGAACGTTTTGCTGCAATGCGTGATCGCAAGCATACTATGCCAACTCGACAAGCGGTCTTTTTATTTGATGGCGATGTTTATGACGGACTGCAGGCGCGTCAATTGCCCAAAAAAGAAGTGAGTTACTTGCAGTCGCATTTGCGAATTTTGTCCGGCTTGTACGGCATCTTGCGCCCGCTCGATACGATTCAGGCTTATCGCTTAGAAATGGGAACAGGCTTAAAAAATAGTGCGGGAAGTAACTTGTATGCCTATTGGCGCGACAAGCTAAGTGCCTACTTAAGGCAAGAACTATCAGTTACAAAAAGTAAGTTCTTGGTTAATCTTGCCTCGGAAGAGTATGCTAAAGCGTTGATACTAAAAGACTTGGGCTTGCCAGTGATTCACCCTGTTTTCCAAGACTACTCTGCAGGTAAGTTCAAAGTTATTTCATTTTTTGCGAAACGAGCCCGTGGTTCCATGGTGCGGTATTGCGCTGTGAACCAGATTCGACATCCAGAAAAATTAAAGAATTTTGATTGGGATGGATATCAATTTATCGAAGAGGAGTCCAATCAAACGCATTGGGTTTATCGTCGAAAGCAATGAGACTCTGTTAATTTTTAAGGAAAGTGGTCAAAGCAGTAAACTAATGCTGTCTAGTCCTAAAATAAGTTGACAACTAAAAGTGTTGCAAACACGCCCGATGAACCTCATTGGGCGTTTTGTTTTTGAGACTCGAGTGTGGTCGTTCGTTGTTATAAATTTGAATGGATTGTGCGA
>NZ_JBMPOP010000010.1:0-155861 GCF_049340325.1 Undibacterium sp. Di24W | reverse complement strand
CGGTTCCTGCCACCTTTAAAGTGACTAGAAAACTCACAGCAAAGGAATCAATAAAACAAAAAGAAGAGGAAGAATTCGATTTTCGTCCGAGACTGTATGTCTTGTCAGTCGGCGCTGCCAATTATTCCAATAAGAAAATTACAAAACTAACATACCCAGCAAAAGATGCCACTGATTTTGCAAACACTGTCCGTAGACAAGAGGGTGCCCTCTACAAACAAGTTGAAATCAAACTATTGATAGATCAGGATGCAACTCAAACAGGTATTCTCCAAGGGCTAGAATGGCTGCAAAAGCAAGTAACTAAGCATGACGTTGGTGTCATATTTTTTGCTGGGCATGGAAGAAATGAGCCCTCAATTGGTTACACCTTCCTTCCAATCGACGCAGACCCGAAAGAGCTGAAGTTGACATCGATCGGAAAAGATGTGCTCAAACGAAAGCTCGCTTCATTACGCGGCAAAATATTATTTTTCTTCGATAGCTGTTACTCAGGTGCCATACTAGGTTCTAACGATACATTCGGAAACGTTAACGGCGTCATCAATGAATTATCGAGTGCAGAAAACGGAGTGGTTGTTTTCAGTTCAAGCACCGGAACTCAGAAGAGTTACGAAGACCCTGTATGGGGCAACGGCGCATTCACAAAAGCGCTTCTCGAGGGAATCGACGGGGCAGCAGACTTCGGCAAAACAGGTAAGGTAACTTATAAGATGCTCGACCTTTACATCAGCGGACGAGTTAACACGCTGACCGAGGGAACTCAAACCCCAGTAACACAAGCTCCTGGTGGTGTCGTTGATTTCCCAATTTCGGTCAAGATGAAATAAGCTTCAATTCAGCGCCCTGCGGGACTTTCATTCAACCCAAGTTAAGACTATGACTAGGTACTTCATCGAGGTACCTAATCCACATCGGCTTAAACCCTAAATATTGATGATCAAGCCACAAGATATTTCTCGGAACCCACGGTATACCAAGCTAGTGCTCTAATCCAAATTTAGTTGCACTGCTGCGCCAGGATTTGTAGCTCTACTAAAAGCGATAAATGCTAGCAAAATTTAGCCCCCGCAAGGTTCAGACGGAGAGGAGAGATTAACGATTTGTACTCGACGATTCTTGCGATCTGCATATGGGGACTGTTCGTTCTCCAATGGTTCTAATTTTCCCTTGCCTGAATCTATCAATGCATCCGCCTTGACGTTAAATTCGTTGATCAAGAACTGTTTCACTGCCAGCGCCCTTTTTTCAGAAAGCAGTTGATTGTATTCGACAGATCCTTTTAGATCTGTATGACCGATGATGCCGAATTTCTGTCCTTTCAAATCATCACTTTGAATTGCCGCACCAAGATTTCTTGCCTGCTCGGCTCCCTGACTAGTAAGCAAAAATGAATTGAATTCAAAATTAATGGTTAAATTGATGCTCAAATTCCCGCAAAGTGCACGACTATGTTTTGGTGAAAGCTGGCGAATAATACTCTCCGGACTAACAGCCTTCTGTGCGGCGACATTACCTACAAGAACAAGCGCTGAAGCCATAACTACGATAAGATTCTTAATCATTTTTACTCCTCGGTTTTGAAATGAACAGCATCGACTGCAATCACGTCGCCGCTTTCTTTCAAGCGTTGGAATGACCCGCGCAGTAGAGTCAGAAGGTAACGTTCATTCCATAAGTTTGTTGCGACCGGCGAGTTAAATATAGGCTTCTTAGTCACGAGCATCAAAATCGTTTCAGCTCCAAATGGTTTTGTAATGAAATAGTTCTTAGTTATTCCTGGAATTGGAGAGTTCAGATTCAACTCCACATTTGTTTGTAACGGTGCCGGTTTAGAATCACGGAATGATGGCTGCATGATTACCGAGACATTTCCATCTCGAATTGCCTGAATATGAAAAACATAGATGAAGTACTGCCCTTTCAACGTAGAAAGTGACATCTTCACTGAAGTTCTATTTTTTACGATATCTCCTTCATTGATGTTTTCTACTTTGAGTTTCCATCCGTTCAATCGGTTATTTCGTATATAGTTGTCTTCGATCTCGCATTGGGGCCAAGGCAAATTTCTGACGGCAGCAGCGTTCAGAACAATTCCAAATTTTTCTTTTACTGCCTTTTCAAGGGCCTCCAATTCTCGCTTATCTTCGACAAAACCATGGAGCATAACTCCTCTATTGACAGCCTCGGTGTTCAATTTTGAGCATTTCGAAATTAAATTAGAACTCGATATTAACGCTTCGATACCCTTCATCTTTTCTTGAAAAGTTAATTCAACGATAGGTGCTGGCACTGGGGTCGGTATTGGTACGGGCACTGGCACTGGTGTTGGTGTTGGTGTTGGTGTTGGTGTTGGTGTTGGTGTTGGTGTTGGTGTTGGTGTCGGAGTTGGCGTTGGCGTTGGCGTTGGTTTCGGTTTTGGCCAATCAATCTGATAAATCCGAGAGATTGTTTGCCTTAGTCCTAGACGATCAGGAAGATCAAGTACGAACACATTTGGGCTCCCCAAGTTAGCAAGCCATGCACTATACGAAATTCGCATGAATCCGCTTTCACCCCAAGTCTTCCCCCAAGAATTTACAATTGTGAAGGTTTGCGCATCGTCGTTATAACCGACTATGGTTAAGGCGTGCAAACCAGCCAATTCATCTTTAGAATTAAAGACCCCTTTAGTGTAAATGCTAAAATTCCCTACGGGCTTATCAGTCCCTGTATATTGCGCATAAACTACTGGTTTTCCTTCACTGATCGCTCCACGAATTTTGTCCATCGCATCGCTTTTCATATATGGCCAGAAATCAGGACTTGGAAATATTTTCCGAAATTCGGTAATTTGATCTTTACTTGTTACCTCGATGCGGCGATAGTCGATGAGCCTCCTCTCACCGGATATTTTTAAAGCGTTCGAATCTGGAAGTGCAGAACAATCATTAGATCTATATGGTAGTTCGCTCAAATATACTGCGCCTATCTTTTTGAGAATATTCAAATTGTCTGAAATTGAAGTGCCTTTAAAACCTGATTCGCATCCGCCATCAATGATTAAGTTGTATGGAAAGGCAGGACTGAAAGCAAACTTACCCTTTCCAGTTAGATCCGGAAATGCTTGTTCCATCTCACGATTAAACAAGACACTAAACGCGTAATATGTTGTAGCCCAAGACGAACAAGAGCCCTGCATTCCTTGATCACCTACTGGGGGTATATACCTAAGCAAATCTGCTTGATCAGGTAAATAAGCTCTAAATGGCCGTAGTACAGGTACTGTCAACACGACTTTGGGATCATCAGGAACCCCGCCGCGCACCCGCTGCTCGTCATCCGCGCCCTGGGCCCAAGATGAGAAAGACAAAATACCTAAAAAAAATAATATGAACTTCCTATTTTCTTTCATACTTACTCCGATTAAAAATGGGAATAGACTAGTAGTAGTAATGACTCAGTCAAATTTGATGGTATTTGCTATAGTGTGGCTCGCGTCTTTGTTCAAGAATCAAGTCCACCTCAATTTAACTCGCCGTTAAATCGTAGCATTAGAATGTGATCAAATGAATGGCAAATATCCACAACCACGTCTATTTGTTGTATTTTCAAACTTCCAAAGGATAAGCCTATTGATTTGCATGAAAACTTGGAAGTATATGAATGGCACTCACATTTCTAACAATGTTACTCGCTGTCCCAACGATACCAAACACTATTGCACAGACGACGTTGCATTCAAAGGTCTTGATTGTCCTGTAAATGGGGTTTACCAGAATCAGTCATAGTGGCCATCAGCATTATTGATCGACACAAAGAACCCTCTACTTCCTTATATTCAAAATGCTCCATCAGAATACACTGGTTTCTTCGTTGCGCAGACTTCATTGTTTGACCCGTCAAGAGGAAAACACAATCCAGAAAGACATGTCGCTGCATGCAACGTTCCATACTTCGTTTTTCCTGGAGATTTCAATGCGTTATCGAGCACGGGATCAATGGGAGATTTTGGTTACCCAACAAACCTATCGAACGACAAAACCTCAGCATTTATCGTAGAGGAAATAGACCCGAGAAAAGTGAAGCTCGGAGAAATGTCGATCGCATTGGCAACATCATTTGGCGGAGAAAATCCGAACCGAAGAACCGTGGCAAGTGAGCATAAAGGAAAATTCTCATTTATTGTGTTTCCCAAGTCAAAATCCTCAGCTTGATGGCCATTTGCCAAGGCCAAAATAGAAGAAAAAATTGAGAAATTGATGTCGAGAACTGGTGGAGCGGCTACGCTTGACGCTTGCAAGACGATAAATTAACGCAAGTCTACAACTTATCGATCATCGTTTCGGTGGGTAATTCGACAAATCAAATTAACCACGCCCTCATTTACTCCAAACGCAATCGGCAATTTTTTACATGTAAATTTACACCCTCAAAAAAAGACCACAAACAAACCTATAAATCCCGTAAATATCACCTGCGCTCTATAGAGTCTGAAGTACAATCACTGCTCCTCAATTTGATGGACAGTGGATTAGTCGATGGATAAAAAGAGCCTTTCTGAACGCGATATCTGCAGCAAATACATTACCCCAGCCATTGTTGAAGCAGGCTGGGATTTGCACACACAAATTCGAGAAGAAGTCAGCTTCACCAAAGGCCGCATTATCGTGCGCGGTAAATTGCATACGCGCGGCGAACAAAAACGCGCCGACTACATTCTGTACTACAAAAAAAATATTCCTATTGCCGTCATCGAAGCCAAAGACAACAAACACAGTGTTGGCGATGGCATGCAACAAGCTTTGAACTACGCAGAGACATTAGGTGTGCCATTTGTCTTTAGCTCAAACGGCGACGCATTTCAGTTCCACGACCGTACTGGCAATGCCGCAAAAGCTGAGATAGAGATTGGTCTCACACAATTTCCGTCGCCATCCGAACTATGGCAACGCTACTGCGTTTGGAAAGGCATCGCCACACCAGAAGCGATCCAAACCGTAGAAATGCCCTACTACGATGATGGCACTGGCCGCGCGCCGCGCTACTATCAATCTAATGCGATTAACAATACCGTCGAAGCGATCGCCCGAGGGCAGCAACGCGTTTTGCTAGTCATGGCAACAGGCACGGGCAAGACATACACCGCATTCCAAATCATTTGGCGTCTTTGGAAATCCGGCACCAAGAAACGCATCTTGTTTCTTGCGGATCGCAATATTTTGGTTGATCAAACCAAAAACAATGACTTCAAACCCTTCGGTTCAGCCATGACCAAGATCAGCAAGCGTCAGGTCGATAAAAGTTACGAGATTTACCTGTGCTTGTACCAAGCCGTCACTGGTACGGAAGAAGAACAAAACATTTACAAACAATTTTCACCCGATTTCTTTGATCTCATTGTCATTGATGAATGCCATCGCGGTAGCGCGGCGGAAGATTCTGCTTGGCGTTCGATTCTCACTTACTTCTCCAACGCCACTCACATAGGCTTAACCGCTACCCCCAAAGAAACCAAGGAAGTGTCCAGCATTAGTTACTTTGGTGATCCGGTCTACAGCTACACTCTAAAACAAGGCATCGATGACGGCTTTCTCGCCCCCTACAAAGTGGTGCGTATCGATATCGACAAAGACGTGCAAGGCTGGCGACCCAATAAAGGCCAAGTGGACAAACTCGGCCAAGAAATCGAAGACCGCATCTACAATCAAGTCGATATGGATAGAACCTTGGTGCTCGAAAAACGCACCGAGCTAGTCGCCAAAAAAATCACCGAATTTCTCACTGCCACCGATCCTTACGCAAAAACCATCGTCTTTTGCGATGATATTGATCACGCTGAACGCATGCGCCAAGCCCTAGTCAATCTCAATCCAGAACGAGTGAAAGAAAGCAGCAAATACATCATGCGCATTACGGGCGATGAAAAAGAAGGCAAAGCCGAATTAGATAATTTCATCAATCCAGAAGAACGCTACCCCGTCATCGCCACCACGTCTAAACTCATGACAACTGGCGTCGATGCACAAACCTGCAAGCTCGTCGTACTCGATCAACACATCAAATCCATGACCGAGTTCAAGCAAATGATAGGTCGCGGCACGCGCATTAATGAGGATTACGATAAATACTGGTTCACCATCATGGATTTCAAAAAGGCGACCGAGCTATTTGCCGATAAAGATTTTGATGGCGAACCTGTGGTGATCTATGAACCCAAAGGCGACGATACGCCAGTTCCACCCGATGAAATCCCTGAGCTCATCCTTGATGAACACGGCAATCCTGTTCTGCATCCAGCGGACGATGTATATCCTATCGATGAACAAAGCCAAATCGAAATTGACGGGATCGGGATCAAGCAAGGTCGGGTAAAATACGTGGTTGACAATGTCGATGTCTATGTCAGCTCAGAACGCGTGCAATACATGGGTTCCGATGGCAAGCTCATCACCGAATCGCTAAAAGACTACACGCGCAATACCGTACGCAAAGATTATTCTTCCTTAGATCAATTTTTACTACGCTGGAGCAAAGCCGAACGCAAGAGCGCCATTCTGCAAGAGTTACAACAACATGGCGTATTGCTGGAAGCATTAGCCGAAGACGTAGGCAAAAATTTTGACGCTTTTGATTTAATCTGCCACGTCGCCTTTGATCAACCGCCACTCACCCGCCGTGAACGTGCCGACCAAGTTAAGAAGCGTAACTACTTCACCAAATATGGCGCACAAGCACGACAAGTATTGGAAACCCTATTAGAAAAATATGCCGACACTGGCATAGAAAACATTGAGGATATTAAAATTCTCACGCTAGACCCATTTAAAAACATGGGCAGCGCCACCGAACTAGTCTCCGCCTTTGGCGGCAAACAAGGCTATTTAGCGGCACTAGCTGAGTTAGAACACAATTTATATGCGTAGATCGAGAATAGCGCCAACCAAATTGAAATAAGCTGTAAGTCTCATGGATATAAGGTTCCCGCCCCTTCAAGGGGCGGGTTAGGGTGGGGATGGGTTTGGCTTGAGTACAAGATATCGTTAATTACACGACTAAAACCCATCCCCATCCCAGCCTTCCCCTTGAAGAGGAAGGAGCAAAGCAAGAGCCTTCCCAGCTAAAGATAAATCTCGATTTTGCTTAGCGCCTATGGAGCTGCACTTACGCTACGATAAAAACGCAAACAATGAAAATCAAAGCATCAACAAATACTTAAAGCAGAAAAGAATCCCATGAGCATTTCCAGCACCATCAAATCCATTCAAGACATCATGCGTAAAGACGTAGGCGTTGACGGCGACGCCCAGCGTTTAAGTCAGCTCGTTTGGATGTTATTCCTCAAAATTTTTGATGACCGCGAAACCGAATGGGAACTCATCCAAGACGATTACCAATCACCGCTGCCCGAAAAATACCGCTGGCGTAATTGGGCGGCCAATGCCGAAGGCATCACCGGCGACGAACTCAAACAGTTTTTAGATAACGATCTCTTCCCTGCCCTGCAAACCCTTGAAGCCAAAGGCGGCGACCAACGTGCTTATGTGATTCGTTCCGTATTTGAAGACGCGTATAACTACATGAAGTCGGGGCAATTGATACGCCAAGTCATCAACAAAATTCAAGAAGGCATCGACTTCAACAAAGCACAAGAACGTCATTTGTTTGGCGACATGTACGAACAATTACTGCGCGACCTCCAAGCGGCAGGCAATGCGGGCGAGTTTTATACACCACGCGCCGTCACGGAATTTATGGTGCAAATGACCAACCCGCGCCTCGGTGAAAAAGTCATGGACCCGGCTTGCGGAACGGGCGGCTTTTTATCCTGTTCGATTGAACACATACGCAGTCAAAACGTCAAAACCGTCGATGACGAAGCGCAACTACAAAGCAGTATTTTCGGCATTGAAAAAAAACCGCTGCCGCATTTACTCTGCACCACCAATATGATTTTGCACGGCATCGATGTGCCCAGCAATATTCGCCACGACAACACCCTCTCGCGTCCACTCATTAGCTGGACACCAAAAGAACGCGTCGATGTCATCGTTACCAATCCACCCTTTGGTGGCATGGAAGAAGACGGCATAGAAACCAACTTCCCCAGCGCGTTCCGCACGCGCGAAACAGCCGACTTGTTTGTCGTGCTGATCATGCAGCTACTCAAAGCCAACGGCCGCGCCGCCCTTGTTTTACCGGACGGCTTCTTATTTGGCGAAGGCATCAAAACCCGCATCAAAGAAAAGCTGCTAGAAGAATGCAATCTACACACCATCGTGCGCTTACCGAATGGCGTGTTCGCACCCTACACAGGCATCAAAACCAACTTGCTATTTTTTAGCAAAGGCAGCCCAACCAAAGACATTTGGTTTTACGAACACCCTTACCCAGAAGGCGTGAAAAGCTACAACAAAACCAAACCCATGCGCATCGCAGAATTCGCCACCGAAAAAGCCTGGTGGGGCAGCGAGCAAGATGGCTACGCCACACGCGTAGAAAGCTCGCAAGCATGGAAAGTCAGCATCGACGACATCAAAGCCCGCAACTACAACCTCGACTGCAAAAACCCGCACGTAGGCGAGCAACAGGTTCATGACCCTGAACAATTATTAGCGCAATACGCCGTCATGCAAACCGAGATCAGCGGCCTACGCAATCAGCTCAAAGACATCTTGACCAAAGCATTTCAGGGCGAGGAATAAATGAGCGCAGTACATAAACTGATCACCGATCATCTCGACATTTGGACCGCCGCAGACACCGAGAAAAAATCGGGACGTGGCCGCGCTTCGGGAAACGCGAATAGTGTCTATGGCATTAAGAAATTACGTGAGTTGATTTTGGAATTGGCAGTGCGTGGGAAGTTGGTGCCGCAAGATGCGAGTGATGAGCCTGCTAGTAGTTTGTTGCAAAAGATATCTATTCATAAATCTGAACTAATCTCCGTCGGTAGACAAAAAAAGGAAACTCAATCGTCTCCAATTAAAGAAGGCGAGAAAAGGTTCAAATTGCCGATTGGATGGGAATGGGTAAGGTTTGGCGATGCGCTTATCAATCGAGATGCGGAGAGAAAGCCTATTGCTGCTGGTCATAGACAAGATCGGAAAGGACTTTACGACTACTACGGTGCATCCGGTGTAATCGATAAGATCGATGAATATCTATTCGACAAGCCACTACTTCTGATTGGCGAGGATGGTGCGAATTTGGTGAATCGTTCAACCCCCATAGCATTCATCGCGCGTGGAAAATACTGGGTGAATAATCACGCACATGTCCTAGACGGATTCTCTGAGGACTACTTACGCTATATTGAATTATTCGTAAATGCGATTGATTTGAAACCATTCGTTACTGGTACGGCGCAACCGAAGATGAACCAGGCGAAAATGAACAGTATCGTTTTAGCGATTCCGCCTGAAGCAGAACAACATCGCATAGTCGCCAAAGTAGACGAACTAATGGCGCTATGCGACCAACTAGAAGCCCAACACAACAACGCCGCCGACGCCCACGAACAACTCGTCAGCCACTTGTTAAGCACGCTCACGCAATCGCAAGACGCAGAAGACTTCAACGCCAACTGGCAACGCATCGCCACGCACTTCGACACCCTATTCACCACAGAATCCAGCATAGACGCCCTCAAACAAACCCTGCTACAACTAGCAGTCATGGGCAAACTCGTACCACAAGACCCGAACGATGAGCCGGCTAGTCAGTTGCTTAAGCGGATACAGAATGAGAAAGCGAAGCTGGTTGCTGAGGGAAAAATTAGGAAAGACAAGCCATCAACCATGATTGAGGAGTCAGAAAAAAACTTTGCTTTGCCTCGTGGATGGAAATGGGTGCGGTTCAATGACTATGCGACTGATGTATCGACTGGTCCATTTGGATCAATGATTCACCAATCTGATTATGTAGATGGAGGGGTGCCGCTCATCAACCCATCACATATGATCGACGACAGAATCACACCAGACTGGTCGGTCTCTGTTTCAACAGACATGGCCGCTACGCTTGAAACTTATAAAATTTATGAAGGCGATATTGTAATGGCTCGAAGGGGTGAAGTTGGGCGGATTGCGCTTGTCACAAAACATGAAAGTGGTTGGCTCTGTGGAACTGGAAGTTTCGTCCTAAGATTTTCAGTCGAAGTTTTACGAGACTATTTAAGAGTATTTTTCCGCTGTGAATACGCTCGAACATATCTTGCAGGTGAGGCCGTAGGCACGACCATGGTAAATCTGAATCACGGAATTTTAAAAAAGATGCCAATCGGTTTGCCTCCACTAGAAGAGCAACATCGGATTGTCGCCAAAGTCGACGAACTAATTGATCTATGCGAACAACTTAAACATCGAATCAAGAATACTAGACAACAACAACAAAAACTAGCGCGTACATTAATCGAACATGCCCTAGTGGCGTGATTTTTCCAACTATTTACTATATCTAATTTTCATCAAACTGAAGAGGAACAACGTGTCCAATCAACAATCACTTAAGCAATTTTTTTCAAGTAAAGTTTTTAACATACCCAAATATCAAAGAAGTTATGCTTGGGAAAAGCAAAACGTGAGAGAGTTATATGAAGACATTCAGGAAGCAATAGATACGAAGGCTAGCCATTATATTGGGACTGTCGTTTTAGCCAAAACAGAAGATGACGAACTATTCAATATTGTTGATGGCCAACAGAGGATAACGACGCTCGTCATGTTTATCAGTGTGATTATCAAAAAATTACAGGAAAAGGAAGATCGTGACTTTTACGGTCGTTACTACATCAAAGAACGAAATCAATTTAAGTTAACGCCACTAGAGCGAGACAAAGAATTTTACTTCAATCTTTTGGAATCGAAAGACGATCTTGTACCAAAAAACAAGAGCCAAAGACTTATTCTTGATGCCTACAGCGAAATGGAATCGATCGTCGACCTGAGTATTGAAGCTCCTTTGAAATTCTTGAAGGCGATTGAATCCCTGTCCATCCTAGAGTTCGTTGAAGAAAATGAATCTGATGCGATTCGGATTTTTCAAACAGTAAATGATCGTGGGCGCGAATTATCTAGAATGGATAAGATGAAAAGTCTTCTATTTTATTTTTCGAATAAATACCTATCTCAAAAATATGACGATGCGATCAATGATAAGTTCGGTGAGATATTTGAACTTTATGATGATATTAAATTGATTGGCACCGATCAAAAAATCAATGTGATTAGCTCTAAGTCATTTAATGAAGATGAATTGTTAAGGCACCATCACATTTGTTTTTCTGAGGAAAGCTATGAGCCGACTAGCCAACATGTATTAGATGACGTCAAACATAAATTGACATCTTTGAGAAAGAATACCGACACTCTATTGCTTGATGAATATTTAATTAACTATCTAAACAGCCTATTAGAATACATTCAAGCCTTCAAACAAATAATCGCAAGAACGGTTGATCAAGCAGACTATTACAAATTATTCTCAATACTTGGTCTATCTGCGACCTATTACCCAGCGATAACACAGCTTGAAAAGAATGGCTTTCTCGGTCAAATCTTACCGGACAAAAACATAAGTGTTTTAAAAATGGTTGAAATAATTGATGTACGCGTGTTGAAAATTCGCGACTATCAAGGGAAAAAGCATATTGCTGAACTGGCATATAGTTTAAACAGCGAGCCTTGGACTATTGAAGAAATCCAAGAGTGGCTAATTTGGTTCAACTCTTTTGAATTGAAAGACGACCGTTTTAGAGACTATTTAACTACTGGTGATTACTATAAGCAAACTGGACTACTCAGAACTTTGTTCATTGACTATTGTGAACGTTTAACAAATAAAGTCTATTCAATTGAAAAGCTCAAGGAGATCATGAAAAATGAACCAACCATTGAGCACATATTATCCCAGACACCAAAATTCAAACCTCGTTCTTTTGGTTTTAAAGATGACGATGATTTTGAAACAAATAAAAATTTAATCGGAAACCTAACGATTTTAGAGAAAAAAATTAATAGCTCAATCCAGAACGATGACCTTGTAGAAAAAATCGTAGGCTATAGCAAAAGTGCCTTCAAAATCACTTCAATTTTTGCGACGGAATTTTCAATAACCAAATCTTTTAAGAAAACTGACTTGGAAAAACGGGGCCAAGCATTGGTTGATGATTTCGTAAAGCGTTGGTGGGCATAAAAAGCACTCTTCAAGGAAAACATCAATCACACAAACTGCTTGATTCGTGAAATAGAGAGGGACAGCATTGAATTTTCTTACGCAATGCCGTTCCTTCTAAGCGCTTTCAGAAAATAGAAATTTTCCCAATGTCCCAACCATTCTCCTTAACGCACGATTGGGGTCAGCATCGCAATAATTTTGAAGTAGATAGCTAAAGACAGCCAACTGAAGAACAAACATGTCAACCGAAACTACAAACTCCCAACCAAAACAATTCTCATTATTCGAGAACATTGATCCCGCAAATGCACAGACAACTTTAGCGGTGCCGCCTGTCGGCAAGTTCAGCAACTACGTAGTGTACGTTGATGAAAGCGGTGATCACGGCATGCAAACTTTGGATGAGAACTACCCTGTTTTTGTACTGGCATTTTGCATCTTCCACAAACGCTATTATTGTGAAACTGTCGTGCCCGCTTTAGAGAAATTTAAGTTTAATCATTTCGGCCATGATCTCATTGTCTTGCATGAAAACGAAATAAGAAAAGAAAAAGGCAACTTCAATTTTTTCCAAAGTCGTACGCACAAACATGCATTCCTGAATGAGTTGACGAGCATTATCGATGCCAGCAATTTTATTCTGGTTAGCTGCGTGATCGATAAAACGGAATTGAAAAATAAAGTCGGACAAGAGACTAATCCATATCACCTCGCGCTTGGATTTTGTCTCGAAACCCTCTATGAGTTTTTACAGGAAAAGAATCAGGATGGCGCTACCACGCACGTCGTGGTGGAGCGTAGAGGTCCAAAAGAAGACAACGAACTCGAATTAGAATTTCGCCGTACTTGCGACGGAGAAAATCGTCTTAGTATCCCGTTCCCCTTCAACATCATTTTTGCGGATAAAAAAGTGAACTCGACAGGATTGCAACTCGCCGACTTAGTTGCTCGCCCAATCGGCATGCGCATCCTTCGACCTACACAGGAAAATCGCGCATTCGATGTACTGAAGAAGAAATTCTATTGTGATGGCGGTAGAGAGAATGTCGGTGAAGGATTTGAAAACTGGGGATTGAAGATTTATCCCAAGCCATAAAGCGAAAAGCCCCGATGAAACTCACCGAGGCTTAGACGCCGACCGGGAACCCCCAGTCCACTTGGGCAGAATTATAGCAAAGAAGCGTTAAATCACAAGTGAAATTATTGGAGATCGCTGTTATAACAAACACAGTTCAGGCGAAAGAATGCAAAGTATGTGCCAATCTTAGGCTCGCTTTAGTTAATCACAAACGTCATATTTTAGGAGATATACATATAAGTCTTTGAAATTATTAGACATTCTTATTTAATCGCAAATATCATTACATTTCCTTTATTGCATTTATTTAAATATAGAAATGATTTTTTACATCAATATCAAACCGATTATCTCCTTTCGTTTAGCCCACTAATATTCGCATGACCTCACCATTCTCCCTAAGAATCTTCGTAGCCAATGGCGACCCAGACGGTCTGCGCATCGTCGAACGCAGCAATTGGATAGGCAAAGCAATTGTATTTCCCCGCCCTTTGCTACCAACCATAAAACAGCGCGAAGAGTTTGCGCAAACGGGTGTCTATCTTCTGCTTGGTCCACGCCCTGATGGTGATGGTGAAATGATTTATATCGGTGAAGGCGATCCCGTTAAGCCTCGACTGGAAAACCATTTCAGCAATAAAGACTTTTGGACGCGGGCAGTCTTTTTTGTGGCGGGCTCTGGTCAGCTAAATAAAGCCCACGTGCAGTTCCTTGAATCCCAATTGATCGAACGCGCCAAAGACGCGAAGCGCATGCGGTTGGAAAACATTAAATCAGAGAACGAACCGACGCTTTCCGAAGCCGACCGCGCAGACATGCTGGTGTTTCTCGATCATATGCTAAGCATGCTGCCGGTCTTGGGCATTTCAGCTTTTGAATTAACCCGCGCGTCAGACAATCGCATTGCTGGCACAACCCTTTTGAACTGTGTCGGAAAGGGTTTAAAAGCGCAAGGATACGAATCCAATCAAGGCTTTGTCGTGAAGGCAAATTCACAGGCGAGTGATGAAATCACAACGTCAATGCAGCAACAAATGCATGGCATCGTAGATTTACGCCAAGACTTGATCGATAGCGAAGTATTGAAGCGTGTTGGCGACAGCTACATATTCAAACAAGACTATAGTTTTTCTAGCCCATCCACTGCGGCAGCAATTGTCCTAGGACGCAGCGCCAACGGCCGCACTGAATGGAAAGATGGGAATGGGCGTACGCTCAAAGAGATTCAAACACAGCAAGCAACCCTTTAGTTTGAAGTTCCTGGTAATCTCTGCAACGCTTTAAATGTGATGCTGCATTATATAAACGCAAGTAAAATTACTTCATGCATACAACTTGGGAAGTTTTCAATAAATGAATCTCACCAAAGAACAACTTCGTATTGCGTATAACACTACTGGTCATATCTTAGTAGACGCTGTGGCAGGTAGCGGTAAAACAACGACATTGGTCGCTTGCTGTAAACGTGCCATCAAGACGGGTACATTATCATCAGAAATCTTACTAATCACTTCTACCGAGTCGGCGAGAAGCAAACTAGAGCAATACGAAATGCTTCAAGGAATGGCAGTTTCGCCAGAAACGTTTGATTCGATTGCTACAAAACTGGTAAAAAAATTTGAAGATTTAGGGATTCTCGAGTTCGCTATGGTTTTGGATGAACGAGCGACAATCAAATATCTACACGATGCAATCATCGAAGCACAATCTTCTCCGCTGCTACGTCGATCAAGCGGCGATCTAAACACCGATCCTGCATACATTGATTCCATCATGCGGGAATTTGCGATACTTAAGCGTAATCTCAAATTATTAAAGCTTAATGAATTGGGCCTTGAATATTCTGAACAACTTGAGATCCTTGACATTCCTGAGACCACATGCATTGTTTTTGAAACCTATGAGAACATACGTAGAAGGATTGGTTTTCGTGCAAACGGGGACATGCTATATGACCTAATTTGCAAGATTGAAGAGGACCCAGAATCGATCGAAACCTTTACAAATGAGTTCTCGTTGATTCTGATAGATGAATTTCATGACATCAATGAAGCACAACTCAGACTCTTAAAAGCGATTGCGGGGTCTCGTGCAAGACTTGTTGCAGTTGGTGATGCCGATCAATGTGTGAACACACAGTTGGGTGCAGATCCGTTATTTATGCAGGAGCGAATTGAACAAGAGTATGAGGGTATAAAGCGACTCAAATTGCAAGAAACGTTTCGCTTTGGCCCCGAACTAGCATTTGTTATCAACTCTCTTTTTGGTAGAAAAGTGGAAGAGGATGGCAAGCTGTGCATCTCAAATCAGAGGCGAATAACAGAGGTAAATATCTTTCAATACGCAAATAACTGCGCCCACGATGTTGTGACCGAACTATTAAATTGGGAATCCATCGGTAATCCATTGAATGATGCAGCAATACTTGTTAGGGAGTTTGCCCACACAATCGCAATAGAAAGTGCGTTAATGCACAAAGGCATTCCCTATCAAATTCTGGGTGGAAAACCATTTTTCGAAAGGCCGGAGATTTACACACTCAGAGGCGTGTTACATCTGGCGCTAGATAATCTCGACACCATTTCGGATCTTAGAAAGCGAAAAGAAATTGTCAAGGGCTTATTGTCACTGCCGAGCCTAGGTTTAAGTGCGGCTACACTCAACGATGCTGCTGATTGGGTCGTTGAGTCGCCAAAGGATTTATCTGGTGCAGCCGAACATGCAATGAAATTAGCTGCAGAATCGGAAGGACAGAACATTCCCAATTGGAAAAGAAGTGCTTTGGAACGAATCAGAAAAACACGTATTTTCCTCCAAGAAAACCATACAAAATTGAAAGCTGGCGAATTACTGGAACAAGCCGTTTTAAGTTTGGATCTCGATAGTGAAATTAGGCGTTTACACGTCAATAATGACATCGTCAAAAGTACACTGATGATGATCTCTGAATTTACAGCCTATGCCAAAGAGACTGACTTAATGGCGGCAGATCTACTGACGTTGATTGATAGATTCGAACAGCATATCGCGGAGAAGAAAAAATTCAAAGCAACTGAGTTCGTCAATGTAACGACCATGCATTACGCAAAAGGACATGAGTGGGCACACGTGCTTCTCCCCAATTTGGCGAAAGATATATTACCGCAGAGGGATCGCGATGTAAGTGAGGAAAGAAGATTGTTTTATGTTGCTCTTAGTCGAGCAAGAGACAGGGTTTCTCTATTTGCGCCACAAGATAAATAGCTTCATAAATGGATTATTAAATAATGAGTAGCTCTATACCAAATCCAAAACCAAGTCAGTTCCTGCTTGATATTGACATTCAAGCGGCCAAGCGTTTTTCGAAAGAAGCGTTTAGGTCTTTAGGTGGCGCTGTTACACAAGGTGCAATCCCTCTAAAAGTGCCATTTCGTGAAAAAGAAGATGCAAAAAAACTTGGCGCTTTATATAACGGCCGTCAAAAAATTTGGTACGTGCCAGGTGGTGTTGACCCTTCGCCTTTTAAACGCTGGTTTTAAATTTAAACATAGCGCTAAAGAATTTTAGCCAATAAGTGGGATATAAATCATTGCCTAGAATACGTTTATGAATTGTGAAAAAATATCGTTTGAAGGCTTGATCGGCTCTGCAGCGGATCTCATCACGGAAGCAGATGCCCTCGTGATTACTTCCGGTGCAGGCATGGGTATAGACTCGGGCCTACCAGACTTCCGAGGAGAAAACGGCTTCTGGAGCGCCTACCCCGCTCTCGGCAACTTGGGAATCAACTTCACTCAAATCGCAAACCCCAAAGCGTTTCAACGACATCCAGAATTAGCTTGGGGTTTCTATGGGCATCGCTTGCAGCTTTATCGCAATACGATTCCGCATGAGGGCTTTCAATGCTTGTTGAAGCTAGCGGAACAGATGCCGCTAGGTTTGCGACACTTCACGAGCAATGTGGACGGACAATTTCAGAAAGCTGGATTTGAGTCACGACATGTCACGCAATGTCACGGTTCAATTCACATGCTGCAATGCATGGACCAATGCGGAAATGAGGCTTGGCCTGCCGATGAATTTCAGCCTATCGTTGATGAGTCCAACTGCATATTAATTTCACCGTTACCGCGCTGTCCGGTTTGCGATGGTTTAGCCAGGCCGAATATTTTAATGTTTGGAGACTGGGGATTTGAAGGTCATCGTTATGAGCAGGCCGAGTCAAGCCTACTGACTTGGTTCGCTCGTGCATCACGTCCAGTGGTAATAGAAATTGGCGCTGGCACGGCGATCCCAAGCGCACGGCATTTTGGCGAAGGACTTGATTGCCCTCTCATAAGAATTAATCCTTCGGAATCTGAAGTTGGCTTACATCGAGATATCAGTATTCCTTTGGGTGCGAAGGAAGCACTGTTACTAATAGCAGATGCGCTAATCTAATTCACGATTGAGCTATTTATTAAAAATGATCTCAAACGCCAACTGGCATGTCTGTTGTATCTGCTCCGGTAAAAGTTTGCGATTTTTTGGAATGCGTGCCGCGTCTCGAATCACGTCATTGACGTTCGAGAATGTGCTTTCACTTAACCTCAGAACGGTATCGCTCAATTTGTTACCTAAAGCTGGACTAATGCGCCCCTTCCATGTTTCATGGAATTCTTCAAGCAACGCTCCGAAAAGTTCGATGGTGTCGTAGATATACAGCACATCTTGGGCTTGCTTTGCCACAGGACGATCCTTTTGGATTAAAAATTTCTGAACGATGAAGCAAAGCGGGTTGGCTACCTTAATGTCCATTGATGATGGTAATGGAATGCCAAATTGGGGGCCAAGAGTGATCACCCAAGGATCAACAAGGAGGATGTCCAAATTACGAATCTTTTGGGCTGAGATACCCGCCATCCGCATGGTCGCATCTTGCTCTCGAGTCTTCTTTTTAATACCACTGCCGGTCAATGGTGTCAAAAATTCGGCATAGAAGCCGCCATTCTCATCACCTAGTGTGTAGTAAGCCACCGGTGGCTTGTGCTCACCACCTAATTGTTCCTTGAAGCCATGTTGTATAAGTGCAGCTTTGATATCGCCTTCGATTGGAGCTCTGTTGGCAAACGCCAAGTCAGTATCACGTGTGAATACTGGCTGGTATTCCAGCTTGTTTGCCCTCGGGTCGAATCGGTGGATTCGATGTGCCCATCCCCCAATAAATACAAGATGATCACGCCATGGGAAAAGTGCTTGAGCGAGCTTCGCGATTGCATCTAGATCGTTCATTTGATTTTAATTTCCTATAATCGGACGAAGTATTTTTTCATAGATCAGCTTGGCCTGTTCTTCACCACGTGAAGGGTGATTGACGACATCCAACCAAACTTGGATGATATCGGAAACGATCATGCCATCTTGGTGTACGGCACCTCTGAAAACTGATTTTGGTGAAAGTGTTTGCCTGATGATCAGGTCTGGCATCTCAGAAGGAGGGGCGCCTGCCAGCGCTCTCCATTTCTTGTCATCTGGTCGTGGGAGCTTTGGCACGTAGACATAGTTTGGCACGCCGCTGACATGCCCTAAGCCTAAAGCCTCGGCTGCCCCAAATAGCGCCAGGCAAGACTCTCCCTGATTATTGTTCAGAAGGCTAACGATTTGTTTTTGTATAGGGCCACGAATGAGGAAGCGCATTGGTAGTTCTGGCGCATTACGTATCGTAGCTGATCGCCAACGATTGAATAATTCTTGGCGACGGACAAGAGCGAGATATCGCGAAGAACCGTCCAAATATCCTTCGTTGCGTAATTGCTGCAAAAACCGGGAAGCGCTCATGGGAGATACACTAGCGGCCTCAGCAAATTCAGAAACGCTTTGATATTTTTGTCTCGGTGCTTGCAACAGGTGATCAGGTATTTCAGGTGCCAGCAATACTTTTAGCATCCATTGGTTGAGATCCGAAAAAAGATTAACAAGCTGATTCGATGGTGAACTCCCGTGCCATCGTATCTCGTTCGGCTCGACATTCAGTTCCTCTAACCCCTCCCCCCTAAAGTATCTGAGCCCATTCTTGGAAACGAGGCCAACAGCTACATTCGGCGCGTATTTTTCAACAAACAATCGAAGTTGTTTCGACAGAGACTGGGATGCATTTTCTACGGAGATTACAGCAAGTGGCCGTGCATCACCCACGTCAAGGGCATATGCTTGGGCTTGTAGAATTGCCTGTGACAACATGGGAATCGCTCGATCGGCTCGTCCTTCTGAAAGTGCCTTGACCTCCACGATATAGCATTGTGCCTCTCTTCGAATCACCATGTCGGGATGTTTCGCATCGTATTCTGGTGAACGATTGATCTCCCAGCCGTGGTTCTCGAATAGATCAGCTACGAGAATCTCCGCATTCTCGTTCCGGTTATTGAGTAAAGAAGGTGAATTCATATTTGGCACCAGTTGATATCTACCACGGCCATTATATATACCACGGCCAAGATGTCAATCATGGCCGTGGTATGCATCGTGGCCATGATATAACTCAAACATTGGAATTTGCTGGTTATTGGAAAAAGTCGGAACGAATGAAACGCTGCCGTTGTTTGATGCTGTCGTCTTTGCCTAAGGCTTCGACATAGTTGCCCACTCATCCGCATTATCCCATCTGAAAGCCAAGTAACCTTGAGTCGAGATATCAGCATTCCATTAGGTGCTAGAGATGCGTCGATACAAATATTTAATAACTTGAATACGCAGCCAACTTAGCCGCGCATCATTTGATAGTTTGGTGCGAACCTTGAGAGAACCTTGCTGCGAACTATCAGACTTAAACACATCCTTGCTGTTTAGGTCTCCACAGTCTCTGCGACTGAATTCCATTGATGTTTTCTACACTCATTTCACGTATTTATTGCTACACAAATTTTAGTAAAGAATATCCATGTAACAGGAGTGTATCGTTGCACCATATTGTGAGGAGTCGCAGCCGACTAGATCATTTCCATTTCAAAAAATTCTTACAAAAAATGATCTAGTGGCGATGCTGGGCATTTCTACAAACTAAAGGCAATACACAATATACGAAATACTAGGCGATTCCCAAAACTTTCTTTATCTCTGCTACTGGCCACGCTAGTCTCCCGTTGACGCGAATGGGATTTACCTTCCCGTTCTGAAGACTCGCCCAAGAACGCAAAGTTTGCTCCTCGCGGTTCAACCAAAATGCAGCACATGCAGTGCTGACATGGGTTCTTGTTTCCTCCTCTATTGATGGAAACGTCGGCTTGCGCTTCTTAGGCTTCAAGGTTTTTTCGACCAAATTTATTAGTTTGATCGGACTTTGAGAAATAGATGTTCGCAAACCCTGAAACTGCACTGAGATTGGGTTTTTCGATGTTTGGAACCATCCACTGAAATCAAAATTATTATTGCCATCAACAGAATAGATCATTTAGATACCGCCTTTCCGTTGTTGAAGTGCGAGAGAATCAAAATATTGATCTTTTTCAAAAAATATCTCCTGGCACCAAGCATAAATGTCATTCCTATCCTAAAGTTTTCAGACTTCACCTGTTTGTCGATAAGAACATCGAAGAACTTTCGTTTGTCCGAATCTTCCACAATAGACGATGCCCGAAAATTGAAATTATCAACCTTGCCATTTTTTTTGTTTCTACTAATTAGCTTATGCATTCTTTATTCTTTCTTGTATAAAATATTTTATCGAAACTGATCTCATTAAACTTGACCAACCAATCCACAAAACACATTTTCAAACCATTTCCAAAAAAACTTAGATTTTATTTTTACGTTCTAAAACCGATACACAATTTTCATAAATTTCAAATAGAAAACCGCATCAATCAACAAGAATACAAAGTGCCAAATGCAAATACCCTATACACAGAGATAGGACATTCAATTTTTTCACTTGTATTTGTGCGGTACTCATTCATAAAAACCGCGTGTTGGGTTGGAGAAAACATTGACTGTTACGCGTCGCGCTCTCTCCCTGTCAATGTTGAATTTAGAAATTTATTGAACGTTCCTTTCGGAACACGGATGTTCAATAATCGAATTAAAGAAAATTTGTCGCCCTTAATCAAGGCAGTCAACACGTCATCACTCATATTGAAGATTGATCTTAATGCATCAGAAATTGCGGTATCTATTGTGTCGGATACGCTAACTTTTGACGAACGATTTTCTTGTACGCGCGCTTTGAATCGTTGTTGAGCAAGGCCATGTTTCTTCGCGACGGTTTTGTAAAAATCACGTCGCATACCAAAAGTTTCCTTCATACCGCCTAACAATTTTGACCCGCTCAATTTTTCGTCTTGAATTGGTATCAAGATGACGTGGCAATGCGGACACATTTCGTCGTTGTGAATAATGGAACTAAGCAGCGGGACCTTGTAATATTCCTTCGCCCATTCCGTGCAGTCACGGAAGAACTGCTCATAGTCGATATTCATCCCATTACCGAGCGAGAAGACGATCTCAATCCCTAAACTCGCATTTCGGCGAATCTTTTTTACTGACCTAGATATCAGTTCGTTTCCAACATTTGCAGCGGTCACTGCTGACGAACCAACGCTGTATAGGTCGACATTCAAATTTGTACGAACGGGGTCAATTCGTTGCCCATGACGAATCCCAATCTCTGCCAAAATCTCTCGCATGTTGTGCTTGAGCGCTCGCAAGAAAACTTCGTCATTGCTGCGTGATTTGGTCGTCTTTTTGCTTAATGGTTTTACTTCTAAGTAATACGATGTACTCATATTTGAATCTCCAAAGCTAAAAAAATTTGTCGTCAATCGCAATTTCGCAAAGCAATATCGCGTACAACAAAAACCATTTTGGAGCCACTTTTAGAAATACTTAGAATTTAGTTTGAAACATAAATTATGTTGTTTTTCGTCGGATCTATTTTTTAAGTTTCCGAAATTTCTGTGTTACTGATTTTTTCAATAAACGAGTCAATAGATGGGACTCGGCAAGAAGTGAGAATCAAATTGTCTTTTTTTTGATGTTCGGTTATCGTGGTATTTTATAAACTTAAGCCACACTATATGTATAGAGACCGCCTCATTGAAATTGTCGAGTTCGCATATGCCCGGTTACGCGAGAAAATCAATGGTGGCCGGATTCGCGTGGAGAACGAGGCATCGTTGCAGCTTCAGTTGTCGGCTCTTTTGAAGTCAACCGGGGAGCTATTTGAACGCAACAAGAATGAAGTGTTCTCAATTGAGCTTGAGAAACCCGTCCTTTTGTCTGGTGGTTTTTTCGATAAGAGCGGCACAAGTAAAGCAAAAATTGACGTGTGGATATCATTCGAAGATCTTGAAACTAAGACCAAGCATAGCTGTGCAATAGAGTTGAAGTTCTTCAAGTTTGCAAACCACCGAGAGCCAAATAACAGATACGACGCATTTTCCGATATTCAAAACCTTGAAGCGTACGGAAATTTCGCTGACCTTGGCTTTTTGATTGTTGCGACAGATCATGACCACTATGTCAATCAAGGCAGCTACTCGCAAGACACTGATGATTTCGATTTTAGACATGGAAGTCACTACGATGCAGGAAAAGAATTAACTTACAAAACTGCGAAACCCTACGGTGAACCTATTGTGCTAAGTAATTCATATTCCTTTGTGTGGGACGAGTCATCAGGAGGTATTCATTTCCTGAAACTACCTGTTTTACCTCGACCGTTCTCAAACACTTTGCTCCAAGGGGCTCCGAGCGATAAAATCGCACACCCTCTATGAGCAATTATGTCAGGTGCTAATCTCGCTAAATTCGAATTCAGCATAGATAGAAAGAAGTGTTGGTTGTCTCAGAAAATGGTGGGCAATTTATCTTAGAGCTTCCTATGGGCACGCCATCTGTTGAAATTTCACCAAAATTTCAGTATTCCAAAGCTTCTTTTTATTCCCTCACTGACGCGACTTCTCTTTTCCGGAAAACCACGTAGCTGGCTTTCTCTCTCAGCAGCGCGAAGTTGATCGAAAGTCGGTCGATTAGGATCATATCGATACCAATGGGTTGTGGCTCGATACGCAAGGGTAGGATCGATCTTATCGTCGGATGCTTTCCCCAATGGACTACTTCTCTCGTTACTGTCTTGCATGACTTCCTTTTTATAGGCTTCGCAAACTTTTAATACGGCATCAGAAAGCTTCAAGCATAGGAAATGCTTCTTTTTCAAATCCGAATTCGACATCTAAAGAAGGGTTTGGACGTTTGAAACATTCATTGAGAATCCACTTTTCAATTTTTGTATGAAAGAACGCCAAAACATCAATAGGCCAAAATTTATAGTATGTGTCGTGCGCTGTTCGTGGCGTGTGTCCCATGATTTGTTGTGGGACACCAAACGGAATCGCAATCCATGTGCAAAGTGATGCGAATGAGCGACGAATCCCATGGAGGCTTACCGATACTCCAGCTAACTTACATAATTTTCGATGAGAAATACTAGGCTCGGTGATATGCCCTGACGCTGATCTCTCACTGTAAAACACCCATTCATTTTTACGTGGCAAACTCTTAAGTAACGTTTCAAGGTACGGCGTCAATGGAATAACTCTGTATGGTTCTATTTTGTCGACAAGCTTAATTTGCTTCCATTGAAAATCAATATCTTCCCATTTTAAAACCGCCATTTCTGCTCTCCTTGCCCCAGTCAAAAGGAGACATTGCAAGTACACAGAAATGACTGGATTTTGAATTTCATTGACGGCTGCAAACCAGTATGGCAATTGTGCCCTTAAGATAACATCTTCATTCTTCGGTCTTGATTTTCCAAGCGTCTCTCTTGCTCGCTTACTTTTTGCAGCGTTTTCTAGGACCAAGTGCCGATATTCTTTCTGGTTTTTGCACCACGTCAAGCATGCCTTCAAAAGACGCCATGCCAGACGCGCGCTGGTTGGCCGACTCTTCGTTTCAGTACTTGCCCACTCCTCGACACGTTCTTGCGTCAGATCGATTAAACGCACAGAGGCGAGCGCTACCAATGGGCCAGCCACCTTAATTTGCGGGCCACGAAGTCTTTTTCCACCAGCCTCTTGCATCATCTTCTCGTGGTCTCTTAAGTGAAGCTCTCGCCAATTTCCTCGGCGATCTGCAATATATACAGGCCAAATATCACCAAGAGTTATCTTTTCACGTTCATTTTTCTTTAGTATTGCCAACTCTTGAGCTTGTCGCTCATCACGAGCGTCTTGAGCTGACCTCAACTTATCGTCTTTGATTTGGCGGGGATCATGACCATGATCAATTAACGTCTGTAGGCGACGGGCCTCGGCCTGTGCCTCGGGGATCGTCCAATTACTAATTCCACCGATAGAAATACGCAAAGACTTACCGTTTAGCTTGGACTGAAACAAGAAGGTTTTATCTCCGCGGGGTGTAGCACGCATTCCTAACCCTGGTGCGTTTGCATCCCAAATAAACTCTTGCCCCTTCTCTGGCGCACAATTAAAGGAAGCCAATCGACCTGTTGTAAATCTAATTTTAGCCATGCTTAAAGACCCCAATATTGATCATTATTTGTAAGCTACTTGTAAGCTTTTTCTTTTAGTTGTAAGCTACTTGTAAGCCTTTTTGTAGTATAACGATCAACATCGATCAACACAAGAATTTTTATGATTTAATTTAAGTCTTTGTTTTTATTGAAAATTATTGATAATATCAACAAAAATCAACAATCATAAATTTATATACTCAAGGATTGAAAATCCTTGTGTCGGTGGTTCGATTCCGCCCCGGGCCACCAAGAAATTCGCATTAAAAATAAGGGCTTACAGTGATGTAAGCCCTTATTTTTTGCGCGGTCAGTTCTACAATTCTTGGTCTAGTTCTACAATTCTTACGTTCCGCATTGAAATGCCCACACTAGGCATCTTCAAAATAAAAAACCCTCGAATGCATAATTTCGAGGGCTTTCTAATTTATTATCCATCAATAAATTGATTACAAGTGATTTCGACTAAAAATTTTAGAAGATTCTTTACTCTGCATTCAAAGTTGACTTAATTGACTTAATTGACTTGGCTGACTTGGCTGACTTAGCTTTTGATATGACTTTCGTTTTAGGCTCCGTTTTGGCAGCTTTTTTCCGATTGTAAAGTTCCTGAAAATTTATCGCAGGCAGAATAATAGGTGAATATCCCGCGTTAATAGAGAGCGTACTAACAAATGATCGAACAAAAGGAAAACCAATCGCTGGTGCGTTGACCATCAAAAAAGGATGTTCTCTCGTCTCTTCCGACACAACGAACTCCTCATCATCAGAATCTCTCACCTCAAAATCAACGGCATACATTAAATGAAGCGACTTATTCACATCTAGAAATTTCAATTTCAAATCAAAGACAACCGAAAGCTCATTGTCATTAATTTTTTCGTTAAACAAACTAAAAGTAAACTGCTTTTCACCAATATCTATTTGCTCGATAGAATCCAGTATCAATTTAACAACATAGAATCTTTTCGCTTTAATTTGAAGTGTCATTTTAAGCAGCCAGTGCGTAACTATTGTCGTTCGCCGATATCAACGCAAAATTTATCGTAAGCACATCATCAGCTGAAATAAACGTACCTCCAATTTCACTCATAGCGATATTGTATTCAGCACTTTCATCCAAACGATTATCAACGTCTTCAAACATAACGACATGCGTTGTATATGCTATACCATACGCAGATAACTTGGATTCAAGTTCAGCAGCTGTCAACGACGCTAAAATTTTCTTAGCTTTCTCAAAAAGTGCATTATTCATTTTATCTTTCCTTCCACAACAATTTCCGTTTTTGCAATAGACCCCAAATCAACCAAACAACACACTGTTGTATTTGGAACATTAAGGTCTAACTTTGCTCGACGCTCTCGCTTATTTTTTATATACAAGTGATGTTTCACAGCCTTAACTTCCAGTACATCGACCATGAAATTAAAAAGGATACAATTATGTTCCTCTTGAGGCGCCAATTGAATTCCATGTTTCATTAACGCGGAATATAACTCTGCCTTTGTAGCGTTAAATGCCTGTAGTCCAGACAGACAAGTTAAATCGATTAACTCATCTTCACCAAGTTGAATTTCCGACTTAAGGACTCCAAAATCATCGTATAGATTTACACAGTTTTCCTTGTCCCAAGCCTGACATATCGCCCAATCTTGTGCATTTTGAAGAGGACAAGAAATACCTTCAACAAAGAAATAAACGCCGTGACCGAGCCACTCAGTTCTACTTTCACTTTTAAGGAATTGTCCACCTACTATTGATTTTGATGCATCCAAACTCGTGCCGTGAAATCCCTCAAACAAAATCATATTAATTTTTTAATAATTTTATCGGTGTTACTCAATCATAACAGAAGTTAACCTTATTTGGCCAATCACAATTAGCCAAATATGTTCGCTATCCAGCAACGCAATACAATACGACTTTACTTATGCATGTAATTTCAAATCCAATGGTTTTACCATTTCCCCTTTTCTGTTTCTTGTATAGATTTCAGTCGTAGTCCTGTTTTTATGTCCTAGCAATTTTTGAGCATGTGCCAAGTCGTTCGTATCGGTTGCTGCCTTGGCGCGCAAATCACGAATCTGAAAACTCACCCCGGCTTTTTTTCGCGCCTTATCAAATCTTGATCGTAGTGCAAAATATGTCAAAGTTTGACCACATGAATCTTGCAAGAGCGCTTGATTTACCTTATCTCTAGGTTTCGCCAAAATCCGTTCAATCACTTCCTTAAGCGCCCCCTCAATCGTAATTCTCAGTTTTTTCCCCGTCTTGTTTTGTGCAATCGATAAATGACCATCAACAGCTGTTGACGCGCATCCAAAATTGACCAGGGGGGGTGCGGATAAAATCTTGGACTGATTTACGTTGTTAAACCCAAGCGCTCTCTGTATTCAATCGGGCTGAGATAGCCTAGGGACATTTTAATACGCTTTTCGTTATACCAGCGAATGTAGGCATCAAGCGCCTTAATGAATTGTTCAATTGTGGTCGAACGCCAATCGCGCGGATAGAACATTTCATTCTTCAACCTTCCAAAGAATCCCTCACAGGCGGCATTATCCGGCGAGCATGCTTTGCGGGACATGGAACGGATCATACAAGCCTTCTCAACACGTGCTAGCCAACCTGGCCATCGGTAGTGACCACCTCGATCGGAATGGACGATCGGTTTGTCAGTGTTATTGGCAACCGTCTCGATGGCAGCATCTAACATTCCATTCACCAGTTCTGCATCCGGGCTTGTACCAATCGACCAGCTCACAACCATGCCATCGAAACAGTCAATCATGGGCGATAGATAAACCTTCCCTGCAGGGATATGGAATTCAGATATGTCTGTGAGCCATTTCTCGTTTGGTGCTTCAGCATGGAAATCACGATTGACGATGTTTTCCGGGGCTGGAGTTATTTCGCCGATATAGGATCGATATCTACGTCGTTTAGGTCTGGCAACATGGAGACCGTCCTGCTTCATCAGGCGCTGAACAACCTTCTCTGAGACGAACATCCTTTGTCGAATCAACGAAGCTTGTATCCGACGATATCCGTAGGATCGGTGATTGTCCTCGAAGATCTGGGTCATGGTGCGCCGTACGTCTGCGTACTTGTCTGCAATCTGTTGGCGCGACCTATGGTAAAAATAGGAGCTGCGCGCAAAATTGAGCCGCTCAAAAAGTTCTATTAAGTTGTATTCTGCTCTAAGGGCGTCAACCAGCACCGTCTTTTCCCGGTTGCTCAGTAAATGTAGGTCGACGCCCAGATCCTTTTTTAGTAGTTCATTGGCCTTCTTGAGAAGATCGTGTTCGAGTTGCAGATTGTGAATGTCGCGCTTGAGTGTTTCAACTTGCTGCTCCAATTTATCACGATCCGATTCTGCCAATGAGCGTTTGTCTTGTTTCATAGAAGCTGAGGCCCCTCGGCCAAGTAACTGGTTCTTCCAGTTGTACAGGGTTACTCGATCAACGTCCAGCTTTTGCGCAACTTCCTTTGCACTTCCTTCCCGTGTGCATAGCTCGTACACGGCAGCGCGCTTGGACGCCAAAGTAACTCTCGGCCTACCACTTTTCCCAATGACGTAATGCGCGGTTTCCGGATATCGTTCGCGAACCCATTCCCTTAGTTTCGCTCGCCCTGGATATCCCAGCGCCTTTACCGTATGGGCAATGCAGCGTCCATGGTTTGCGTAATGGTCCAGAGCCACAATTCTTTGTTCTTCCGAGTACTTCGCTTTTGGGCGAACGTACCTGTTCTTTAAATCGCCGCGCTCTTGGAATTCATCATGCCAAGTCTTTAATGAATTCTTTGTTGCGTAACCCAATTGGCGAATCGTCGCTTTACAGCGCCTGCCAAGTTTAATGTATAGCTTCACCGCCCGAAGACGTTCTTCATATGAGTACATGAACCACTCCCAAAAGTAGTCCAAGATTTTATCCGCACCCCCTTTTTGAGTGCGCGCCAACAGTCTGAAAAGGACTATGGTGAACTAGGGCGTGCGAGCAGGACTCAGGTGGGTGATTGGGCTCTTTATCGGTGCAATAATACTTAAATTCCATGAAAAGACATAAGGTGTATAACGATTTAGACCAAGAGTTAGGTCCATTATGAAATCGTTTTAGCTAAAGCAACATTTGTGTCACTATCACAGTTGCTGTAAAGTGAAATAATTTCTCACCCTTAACGCAGTTCTCTTCACGATCGATCACGATCCACCCAGTCATCATTTTTCGACGTACCCTAGGGCATATCTAAATGAATATCACTTTAAATTCCCGAGCATGTAGTCAGCTTCTAGCCATAAAAGAGGAGCTCAATATGTCCGACCAAGAGATAGTCCACATCGCGATTCAACGGTTTCGTAATGAAATCTTTTTGAAGCAAGAACCAGATGATGGGCCAATCTCTGAGGAAGACCTCAAAGCCATACAAGCTAAGGCTGACGAGTATATCAAAGGTCCAGTCGTGTTCGATCAATTTATGTTCAAAATGACTGATTGAGTTTCCATTTAAAAACTAGGGCTATGTCACACATAGCGCCATTCAATTAGTCTTTTCTTAAATGTAGATAGAAGCCAATTCTGAGCGCTGAAATCGTCCAAACAATCGATAGACTCATCGTCAAAATTTTACTTCTCATCATGCCGTCGCCTTCAGACGACATATACAAAGAAACAAGGTAGAAAAATCCACTCGCCAAAAGCGAAGACATGAATGTTGTCCCAATAATCCACCATATTGATATTGATTGAGTCGACCGCTTTTCTTCTCGGACGAGTTCTTTCGCAGTCCTATGTTTTATGGAAAATAGCCACTTTATTGGTAGCCAATACTCTAGCCATGCCTGCTTGGCGCTAGCAAGGAAATATTGCCGGAATGTACCCATGCCCCCTCCGCTTTAGTGCACCAAAGTGATTAAAATGCCGACACCGTCAGCTTTGACTGTCAGGCTTCTGTTCACTATCTCATAGATTCCAAATCACGCAAGTGCGAATGCCATGCTACTAGCAGTACATCCCAAGTCATTATCTGACAACAAAAATCGCCTCACTTTTTGGAGTTGACGGATCGAAGACCCATGATATTTTCGATTCATCGATACAACATTTGAAGAAACAGATGAAATCTCAAATCAAGAATATTCGGCAGCTATTTGGCCTACCTTTGAACACCTGGGTGAAAAATGATCCACGAAGTGTGAGCGCGATGCTCAACGCGCGAGGAGATGGTCGGCATTTAATTTACGAAAGTTATTGTCTGTTCCAGCGCTACATACATCCGCATTGTAATACTGAAGATCACATGCGCTCCTATTCAGAATTGATGGCTGTATCCTCTTCGGCAAAATTAGGCTCCAATCACCACCAGAACTTTCCTCGAATAATCTTTTTTATATTGATGTGCATGCACGTGTCAATTGCGCACTGGAGGAGCACCAAATGAGTCAAGTTACATACCACGATGAGTATAGTGAAGATGCCATTTGTAAGTTCAGAGAGTTTGTCAATCATGCGACTAGGCACAATAATTTGAAACTCGAGATCACTGATATCAAATCTATCCAAATTTCTTTCGAAGTGAATGAAATTTTTGATCTTGTAGTCGCCTCAGAAGAAGAAAAATTCAAGGGGGTCGTATCGGGATCAAGGAATGACTTATTAATTGAAAACGATGATCACGAATACAAAATAGCATGTTCGAGGTTAGTGCACCAGCAATCGACAGATCATGATATCTATCAAGAATGTAGAAATACGATTGCAGGTTTTGAGTTTGGAAAATTTTATCGACAAAAGGACAAGCGATTCTTAATCCACTCCAACCAGACTAGAGTGATACATCATTTTGGGTGCCCTGACTGCTCGCAATCAGGCATGGGATCATGCCCCAGTTGCCGTTCCACGGGTATCCTAACGTGCAATGCATGCGGTGGGCATGGAGAAATTTCCTGCTCTCACTGCAGCGGCGCGGGCTATCGAATCGAGGTTCATAGCCATCGAGACGGCGACGGCCATTACCGCCATGAAGAGGTGGTACTAGGATGCACGTGCACCAATGGATCGAACCGGTGTAGCTCTTGTGGTGGATCTGGCGAACACGAATGTCGAAGCTGCGATGAAGGATATGTAGAGTGCCATCACTGCGATGCAACTGGCTGGTTTTCCAAAGTTTATAAAGTTAGTTTATGGGCAGACTATACAATCAGGAGCAGCGACACGACTTACAGTGATGATGCGAAGGTCAGTTCTCTCTCAGAGGATTTTCTTAAGGCATTGGATTACAAAGAACCATTAGAAGATCACGCAAACTTGCTATATAAGGAAACGTTAGAGGATCGGGAAAATTTGCAAATTCAGATTCGACGCCACTTCTTTGCACCTTCATCCATGTTCGTTTCGAATCTCGAATTTGAAGGGCAGAAATGGGAATCGTCGATTGCATTTTTTGGACAGGAGCATTATTTACTCGATGCAGGATGTATTTTGGATATAGTTCTCAAGAAGGATATCGAACAATTGGCAAAACTGACTGGAAGACTTTCTTCTATTTTCGAGAGCCTGTAAGAAATTCTGTGTAAATGCCACGGAACAAGTTAGTGATCGTGTTTTTGAATACGATCACCAAACTCAATCATAAAACGATTTAAGGCCATACGCCAATTGTGAATCGGCATCGTCCATTTCTTTGCGGCCTGAGAGATGGCGAGATACACCACTTTCATAGCTGAGTCATCACTTGGAAATAGTTTTCTTCGCTTAGTCGCCGAACGGATGACACTGTTGAGAGACTCGATCGCATTGGTCGTGTAAATCGCCTTACGTATTTCTGGTGGGTATTCAAATAGCGTGCGCAGATTGATCCAGTGAGTCGTCCATGACTTGGCAATTTGTGGGTATTGCTCGCTCCATTGTTGACTAAATCGTTCCAACTCGGTCAATGCTTGGTCCTCTGTGGTGGCTTGATAAATGCGCTTGAGATCAGCAGTAACAGCTTTATAGTCTTTCCACGATACATACTTCAAGCTGTTACGCACCATGTGAACAATGCATAGCTGTACACGGGTTTCTGGATACTCGGCGGCAATCGCTTCAGGGAATCCCTTAAGGCCATCGACACAAGCGATCAGAATATCTTGCACGCCACGATTTTTTAGTTCGGTGAGCACAGATAACCAGAACTTTGCCCCCTCATTATCGGACATCCATAAGCCGAGCAGCTCTTTTTTGCCCTCCATGTTCACGCCAAGCGCCAAGTAAATTGCCTTGTTGATGACGCGCATATTGTCGCGAATTTTAATGACGATGCAGTCCAAATAGACGATAGGATAAATGGGGTCAAGTGGACGAGATTGCCATTGTGTGATCTGCTCCAGAACGCGGTCTGTGACCTTGGAAATCAATGTAGGCGACACGTCCGCGTCGTACATTTCTTTGAAGGTTTGCACAATTTCACGGGTAGACAGTCCCTTCGCGTACAGCGTCAGAATTTGATCGTCCATCGCAGTCAGGCGCGTTTGCCCTTTGCGTAAGAGCTGCGGCTCGAAGCTGCCGTCACGGTCTCGTGGCGTGAGAATTTCTACTTCTCCATGCGTACCTTTGAGACGTTTTGCAGTGCTGCCATTGCGTGTATTTCCACGCCCTGGCTTGCTATCCGAATGCTTCTCGTAACCCAAATGTTCGGTGAGTTCAGCGTTTAAGGCCGTTTCTACAGTGAGCTTGACCAGCTCCCTCGACAGCATATTCAGATCCGCTTCCGTCTTGATGTCCTTGGCAAGCTCTTTTGCCAAAGCTTTCAGTTTTTCTCTATCCATTAAAATGTCCATCGGTAATTCCTCGTTCGAGAGGTTAATAGACCGTGGGCATTTACACAAATTTATTTACAGGCTCATTTTCGAACGGCAGTTAGAACAAAAGCTTTACTTGGCGATCTCAGAGGTCTTGTCATCACCAATCTTGTTAAGACTCCTCAGTTTTCATCTCGATGACAAAGGCGCATCAAATGAAAAACTCAGAAACGCCACTTATAAAACTCTTTCCGCTCATGAGGTCTGTTCACTCTTGAAAGGAATAAAACGTGCATTCATTCTTTTGAACTGCCGACGATTCGTCAAAATTTTTGTCATGTCATTAGCTTGCTATGGACTACTTCACCTTCTATTTTATTTCAACCTGATTAGCAACACTTCAACAATGAACACGTTCAGGCAAACGACCACATCGCTACCATTCTTGGTTGCGTTATTCATGCTTCTCCCTCTGACGGTTCTGATTCACATCGTAGAAGAAAAATGCCATCGACGATCGATGAAGAAAAATTTTGAATCAAAATACCACTTGATTCAACAGCTTGATCGATCCGTATTTATAGGGAGTTTCTATGTAAGACTCTTTTTGGGAATCACAATAACTTTAATCGGTTGCTTTTGCTGACGGAGCCGGCTTTGTGTGCGATTGCATGACTTCAAAAATTTATAAAGACAGATCTATTGTTTGCACAATCCTGAAATTTTTTCTCAAAATAGAAAAACACACTTCAGATAAATAGCTTTAGTGATTGCCATTGCAAGGGATAGCACAAGTCAAAGCCAATGTCGAAATACTCAGATCTGTATTTTGAGGCTGGCTAGCGTTGCACTATTTTATCAATGGCAATCACTAAAGCTATCTTAAAGAAGTTACTTAGAGCGGCAACCTAATTCAAGTATGGGCCGACATGGTACTTATTGGGCTAGTATGACTAGACCATTCCTTCATTAAGAATGCAAGGCCATTCTAGCCCTCCTGATTTCCAAAGTCGCTACGTCTAAACGGGTAAATTCGCTGTTTAGTGCGCTTGACTTTTCCGTCTATTTCGAAACTATTGCTAGCCATGGAAGTAGTTCGAGTTTTACTCATGTTTTTTCAGCTGAATCTCTGGACTTCCCCTAATTCAGTAGACATTTAATAATGTCAAAAACTGAGAAGGAAGTGCATCATGAGAAAAAGTCGATTTACCGATGAATTTAAAGCTGAAGCAATCCTTCAAGACGTCGAAGATCATAAAATGCATACTCGGTTGAACAGAATAGTTCTACTGAACGAGTACACCTTTCAACCTGGATTTCACTCATCCTTACCCTATAGAAAGCTTGAATCAATCTTCAAAGCTTCTTTGGTATAGATCTTTAATAGCTCAGCTTGTTGAATCACGAACTGACTTAACTTCAAAATGAACGCCCTTTCTTCATTAGTGAATTCATCATTTAGTGCCAGTGCATCGGCATACTTTGCTGCACTGTTTGCCACTTTCACGGCTTCTCGGTGTAGAAGCGTACGCGGGATTTGACAGCGCTGCGCAAAATCGGCGAAAGCAAATCCCTTCACCTCTTTTAGGTCAAAAACATCACCAAACGCCATCGCCAATTCGTGGGAAATCTCTGGGTATTGCACCACGCTAACCAGATCGTACCAAGGTGCTGGTTCAAGTCCATCTCGCAAGACAAAGAACGAAAAGTTCTTGCCGTGCGCATCGCTATTACCAATCAAAAATTGGAACAGTGCCCATCGCAGTAAGGTCAGCTTGGCGGATGCTTTGTTGATGGTGTGATTAACGCAGGCAAAAAGCTTTTCAAAACTCATGCCATCGCGAATATCTCGCACTTGTTCGTTACTACCTAAGTTTCTTTCATATTTAAAGCTGACCGGTAAGTCTGATGCCTGACAGGCGTCGACCATATGGAGCCGTTTAACCGCAAGTCCTGCTGGCGAATCAGCTATCTCACGATCAAAACGCTTTACCAGCAAAACTGGACGCGGCACACGAAGAATGCTGACATCCGCTACTGGGAATCCCATTTTCTTGGCCAAGGTCATGCAGTAATATTCGTTAGCAACCAGATGAGGCATGTTTCTTCCCATCGGTTCTGGCTTCAAAATATGGGTCGATGCCAAAGGCGGTGCCGCCAAGTACATGTGTGAGTCGCCTTTGTCTTGTTGAATAAGGACGGTCAATTTATCTTGATAGCCAGCGATCGACATCCTGACTTTCTTATCCCATACGACAAACGGAATTTGCTCACGTTGGCGCAAACGGTCGTTAACTTCTGCCGCTGTAATTTCGCGCATGGAATTATCCTGCTTCGCTACCTCAACAGCTGCACGATCGACACCAAAGCGAAACGCCCCTGCTGTCTCCACGCCGAGTTGTTGAATGAGCGCGAACACATTATTTTTCGTAACACCATAGGTTGAAGCAGAGATATCCAGTGCACGTCCTTCCGGCAACAGATTTTCCACAAATCGTTTAATTGTCCCTGAAGCATACGCTTTCGTCACAGACAACATCGGCAAGGCAGGGGAAAGTGGAAAAGCGTTTGGCAACGCGACCCAATTGGCATCGTACTCCAAAGACCAAAAGTCCTCCTTAGGCTCGTAAGCAATAGTGGCGACTTTTTGATCTTGTGTGAACAAATAGAGAAAATGCTTCATACTCTAACCTTCTTGCTCGCGAAGAGGACTACTTTCAGATGTGATTACTTGAACTTTTGAGATGTCACGAACAAGTTCTGATTGTTTTGATGCGACCACCATACATAGTCCCATCGCATCTAGCACCTGCAGTAACTTATCTAAACGCACAGCACCTTTGCCATTTTCCAATCGAGAGAAGAGATCCACTGAGACATCGGTTAGGGCTGCTGCATCATCAATACGTAATTGTTGTTGGCGCCTCTTTAAACGCACCATTTGCCCCACATCAGCCATCTCGAGAATGATTCGAGGCGAAGCGACTTCGATATCGATGTCGATGGGACGAGCAAGTTTCATGACAATCTCCATTTCGGAATTTCAGAAATATCTATCATGAGCGATCCCAAATAGTCAAATTTCTGATATTCCGAATATTTTATCCCTTTTCGGATGAAAATCAAATAATTTCTTAAATTCCGAAATAATTTTCTCACTCCCAAAAATTGCACGTCAATCCAAAGGTTCGGCCGGACGACACGTGGTAATTTTGGATGCGGATCAACAGCATGATCATTTGAATCAAATGAGATCCTTAGCTTACAAGCAAGATCAAGTTGAGGTTATGTATTGTCAACGATACTAGGGGGCTTACCACTCCACTTGCCGCGTGGTCTCAACTTTTAACCCACATTAAGAAGATGGAAAATTTACGGGCACCTCTATTTTTTCAACCACGAAAGATCAACGATGTACGATTTTCTTCTGAACCCACTCGTCGAATGCCAACTTCGAAAATAGTAACCTGCGGCCAAACTTGAAATGCGGTGGCATATCGTCGCCATTAAATAGGCGATTTCGGCCAGTTCCCGGCGTGATATTGAGTACCTTACAAATTTATTCCAAATTCAGATTTTCCATCGTGCATACTACCCAAAGAAGAAAACACTAAACAAAAAACCCCACGATCTACCATGGGCTTCTTGCTCCAAAATCACTTGTTCTCTAATTGCACGTCATCCAATTTTTAGATGCAGTTGTAAAGCTCCAAGATTTATCCACATTAAAACCTTTGCCAACTTTGCCGCCCGCAACACTACCAATGAATTTGACTGTGTAGTTAGTGTTAGGTTTAAAAGGCGCCTTACCAATCACCGCAGCGAAGTTTGAAGCAATGTTGCGAGAATTAGGCAATAAGATTCTTGCTGGTAAATCGACGGTAGTACCCGTTTCTCTAATGGTAAAACTAGTTACGGCAAGCGTTGTTGATGATTGGCTTTGTAAGCTAATTGGATAACTCGTTTGTTTACACATATTGTCGATGGTCATTTCCAAATCACTAAATGGATTGGGTGATTCCATATTATGAGTCAATGAAATGCCGGTTTGTTTATCGTTTGGGTACACCCCGATAAAATCACTTGCGTTACTTTGACCCGATGTATGTGCAAAATTAATTTGCGTCCCCTTACCAGGTTCACTGTAAATACCGACGTCGGTTAATGTTTCCAACATCATTGCTTAACGATGAAGAATGGCATTCGCGAGCGGCAATATGGCATCCTTGCCTGAAGGAGCTGCAAGCACTTCGCCGCCCCCTACCGCGTTGGTAAAGCCAACCGCACGATATCGATCTAAGAAACCTACACCAGTAAAATTGACACGTCCTGCAACTTCCAAATGAGGATCTTCTCCTGGAATCCAGCTGGTGATTGCGTAATTAGTGTGATTTAAAGCCGCTTTATCGAGAAGTGGATTTTGATTGAGCGGGCCGAGACCAATGCTAGTGCGAAATTCATTCAACGCTGTAAATACATCTGCTTGTAAAGACCCAGCAGCGTAATTAGCAGGCGATGGCTTTTGCAAACTTGCAGGGATAATGATGCAGTTTGGGAAGTCAGTCGCACCATTTGAGCATGTCTGAGCAACAGGTGTCGTAGGAGTCGTAGGTGTAGTAGAGCTTCCACTGCCACCGCCGCCACAAGCAGACAAACCTGCGGAAAAGATCAGTACCGCTGGCAAAAAAAATTTAATCGATTTCATAAGTTTCGCGCTTTAAAAAGAGTGAAGTAGGATAAAAAGACCGCCTAACCCAACCTATTATATTGACGAAGAGCTCGCATGTTAAGATAAAAATAAGATTTTCAGATTATTTTTCAAGGATTGAATATCTGATGTTTTAAATTCTCAACTTGTTAGTTGTCTTTGAAATTAGGTGAAGTCCATGGTGCGCTTATTTTCTAGGAATACCAATCGGCAAAAGTTTTCAGAGCAATTGAAAATATCTTCTATGTGGCCTGATCATTAGCAATGCTTGCGTCGTACTCACGCAAAAGTCGCGGAACATCATCAATTAGAAACTTGTTTGCATCCCGCATATACGTTGTCAAACAATGTTGCCGTTACAGAAAAGCGAAACTTATTGCTGCCCCTCCCAATTACATACTTGGGACAAAAATTTCACCTATTTTTCTGCTCCGCAATTCTTAGAAAATTCTAATTTCTCGGGGCAAAAATTTTTATCAAAAACAGCGAATTGCGGAGCAAAAATAGACCTAAATCATTGTTTTTAAATGATTTAATCGAGGATTGAAAATCCTTGTGTCGGTGGTTCGATTCCGCCCCGGGCCACCAAGAATAATACGGTTCACAGAGATGTGAGCCGTTTTTATTTGGGCGTCGCTTTTCTGAACGTATCGTCCGATCCGACTAGTTGCAAGCATGGCTCTAGTTGACCGACAACTGAGTCTATCGAAAAACCAAAGATCAACCTAGCTGAAATTTACTCTTGGTGAGCAGCAGCTTTCCTTACAAAAGACACCAAAACATCATCGCTGATAGACTTATCTTCAAGTGGCAAGGTGTATTTACCATCTGCATTCACTGGTATCACGTACTTCTTTTTGGGTGCATCAAACGTCACCGCCTCAACACCCGTCGGTGCAAAATAAAACACCGCGACGTTTTTTGTCTCGCATGGATTACCTGAAGACATCAATTTCACATAAGCGCTAAATACCAAGGACACGTCTTGTTTTTCGATCGCCCAACGTACCTGACATTCCAAACGCAAATCGCCCATGCGTTTGGTATCTTGATTTAAGTTCGCACTTTTTACGTAGGGCTTAATGTAGAACTGCCCCTTGGGTCGATTCAAAATCAAATCGTATTCGTTATCGTTTTTCAGCTCGATCAAAGGCAATTGAAACTTACCGCCTGTGTCGATGGGAATCGTGGTTGAAGTCTCATCGCTTGCCAATCGCATCGTCAAACCCTCTAAGCGCATTTCTTTTTTCTTCGGAATCAAAATGAAATACAACTCAGAATCGGGTGCATGCAGGCGCTTCTCTTGATACGCCAACAGTCCTTTTAACATCTGCGCATACGAACGCAATTCCGGCCCTTTATATGAACTAATTTCGACACGCGCTTCTGTGCTACTTGCTGCACCCTCTTGAGTCTGGGTTTGAGTCGGCGCTTGATTTGATGTTGGGGCAGCTGCTTGTGCCTGCGCCGACGATGCTGCAAAGACTAGAAAACACAAACAAGCTAACGAAGAGAACAGCTTCCCGAGTTTTAGCATTACTTACCTCTTGATCAATTAAAATAGTTAATTTTACAATCGATTATAGGGCGATCTTTCTGTATTAAGGCCTTGCAATGGAAAATTCTCAGGCGAATCCATCTCAACAACTAATCGACTTCAACAGTATCTGAAGAGTGAACGACGCCAATCTCTCGTACAATGAGATCATCAACACATAGCACACGAGCAGAAAGGAAAAATAATGATGAAAACATCGCACCTCATTGCTACCAACGCCATCGCACTCAGTTTAATGTGCTTGAGCCCTAACTTGACAGCAAATGCCTACGCAGAAACTAACACGGCGGACCCGTGCAAAACGCAAGCAAATACAATAGAAATCAACGAGTGCGCAAAGTCTGAGTTAGCAAAGAAAGACAAAGCGCTCAACGCCGCCTATCAAATGCTCATAAAAAAGCTTGCCCCAACAGATAAGTTTGATGATATCAACTACACCGAGGTCAAAAAGCAATTGTTGGAAGCACAGCAAAATTGGATCAAATATCGCGACACTGATTGCAAAGCCAAATATACGCTCAATGAGAAAGGCACTATACGTGGCGTCGTGCATCTCGGCTGTTTGATCGAACGGACGGAGCAACGAACTAAGGAATTGTTGAATTGGAATCCGGATTAGAAACTACGGACTCTCCCGAGTGTTCATTTGCAAATGTAAAGTGACGACTACAAAGCGCGACAGCATCTAAAATACAAGCGCAAAAAGCATCATGAAATCCTATCAAAGCGCCCCATTTTGATGATCAACGAATCAGTCGATGGAAAAAAACGTTTCTGAATACGATATCTGCAGCACATGTATCTCGTCCGCCATCGTCGGTGCAGGCAGAGATTTAAGGAAAGTAGAATTACCCGCTTCGGGTCTTTTAAAAAAACTGTTTGGTAGCATTCAATTCAGGATTGTTCAATTTGAGATTATTTAATTTAGGCGACAACTCGCTTGACTTCGCCGTCTAAGAAACTAGACGACTTGGCGCTACGCGCAACAGAGCAAATATCGGGAATAGAGAAACTTTTTTTACACAATTGGGCTACGTCACCATTGTGTCATACATGTCAATTAGACTTCGGCCGAGTTTACTGAAATCAATTCTTTTCAATATCCACCTATTTCTCTAATTGGAATCATTATGCACAAGCTTTTTATCAAACCACGTACATCGAACATGATTGTTTTTGCTGCCTCGACCTTGTGCACTGTACAGGGAAATATTGCGCTGGCGCAGGACGTCGCCACCACGGCATCCACACAATTGATAGCCGCGAGCACAGATCCAACTGCTGTCAGTACAGTCGAAATTTCCTCCAAAAAATCGCGTTCAGTTGTTTCCATGAGTTCCACTGAAGTTCAAAAAATTCTGCCTGGTGTCAATCCTTTAAAGGCCTTACAGACCTTGCCTGGTGTATCTTTTCAAACGGCCGATCCATGGGGTAATAATGAACAAAATTTACTCCTGTTCGTACACGGTTTTAATGGTCAACAATTAGGCTACACCATGGATGGCGTTCCCTTGGGCGACCAGCAGTACGGCAACTACAATGGCTTAGCACCACAACGTGCGGTCACCAGTGAAAACGTCCGTCGTGTGGTTTTGGCGACGGGCGCGGGTGATCTTGGTACAGCGTCCACCAGCAATCTCGGCGGCACGATCGAGACCTATTCGAGCGATCCGCTCGCACAGCGTAACGTGAATTTGCAACAGACTGTTGGTAGTCATAGCGCTTCTCGCACTTTCGTCCGCTTTGATACTGGCGATCTTGGTAATGGAAATAGCGCCTATATCTCTGCGCTTCATCATAAAGCCAAGGCATGGGATTTCAATGGCATTCAGAGTAACGATCAAGTCAACGCCAAGTTCATCCACAATTCCGAATCCGGTAAGTTCACTGCCTTCGCGGACTGGTCCGACAAGACCGAACCGAACGAAGACAGCATCTTGCATCGTTCTGATCTTGTTTCTCCTTACACACGACCATTTTTGTATCCAGACTTTGCAGCAGCTTTGGCATATTTGAGTGCAGGTGGCGCACCGCCAGCTTCAGTTGGGCCGAATTTTCAAAACTATTACAGCGATGCACAACGAACCGACAAACTGGCCTATGTCAAGTACGAAGCTTTCTTGCGCGACAATTTAACTTGGTCGAATCAATATTATTACCATCACAATGACGGCGTCGGCGTCGTCGCAGGACCGATTAATCAAGCGGGCTTGCCAGGCTTGTTCGCTGTGTATTACCCGAATCAAAATTTGAAGCAATTGTTCGGCAATTCCGGTTACGCCACACGCACTACCGAGTACAACATCAACCGTGATGGTTTTATTTCTACTTTGCGTTTAGAGTTGGGCGATCATTCTATCGAAGCGGGCGCGTGGTATGAACATAATCGATCAGGAACTTATCGTCGTTGGTATGCTCTCGATGTGAACAATCCAAGTTCACCGTACACACGTCCAGGCAATTTGGCCAAACCCATCATCACCCAATACGCCAGCAAAATCGATAACGAAGTCGTGCAATTTCACATTCAAGATGATTGGAAATTGCGCCCAGATTTAAGTCTCCAAGCTGGTTTTAAATCTAGTTTACAATTTGCAAAAGGCACCTTCCCAGTGCAACAGTTGCCAGCAGCGATAGGCAGCGGGTCGACTGGTTTACCAGAAGGCGAAATCGATACCAAGAAGTGGTTCTTGCCACAAATTGGTGTGCGCTGGGATGTTTCCCCGAACAGCCAAATTTTTGCTAACGTACAAAAAAATATGCGTCAATTTGTGACCTATGGTGCAGGTGGGCTTTCTCCTTGGAGTTTAGCCGGCCAGCCGGCTTTCAAACTATTTGCTGATACCGCAAAGCCAGAAACTTCCCTCATTTACGAATTAGGTTTGCGTGACAATCGCCAACTTAACATCGGCCCAATTACTAGTTTTGAAGGGCAAATCAACCTCTATCATGTCGACTTCAGCAATCGTTTGTTGGCGATTAGTTCCAACCCAATTATCACTTCCTTCGTCGGCGGCACGACCCTGTTGGCCAACGTTGGCAGTGTAAAAACCAACGGTGTTGATATCGCAGGCACACTACATTTTGGGCGTGATTTTTCTTTCTACAATGCACTCTCTTTCAACAGCTCGAAATACCAAGACAACTACACTTCCGGTAGCAGTTTAGTGCCGACCGCAGGCAAGTCGATTCCTGGTTCACCTGAATGGATGAACAAGTTTGTCGCGACGGCGAATTTCGGTAACACTGAGGTGCAACTATCAGGCGATTATGTGGGCCGTCGTTATGCCACTTACACCAATGACCTTTCCATTCCGAGCTATTTTTTACTCGGTTTGACCGTCTCTGGAAAATTACCTGTACCAACGAGTTTCATAAAAAATTTACGCTGGACACTGGCGCTAACGAATGTGGCAGACCGCAAGGGTATATTGCAAATCAACGGTAGTTATGTTGCTAGTGGTAGCTATGCGAGCTACTCTATCCCGCCCCGTCAAGGCTTCCTGACATTGAAGGCGGATTTTTAATGGCGGCCGTTCTCCTCTCGCAGCGCTCACAAGCTCGTCGTAGCTTCCTCAAAGCCACAGCGGCCGGCGCTCTACTGACAGCGGCACCGAGCTTCGCTCAAAATAAGCATGGCCGCCTGAATGCTGGTACCAAGCCGCTGCTGCTTGCGCATCGCGGTGCCTGTGCGTTACGTCCAGAGCATACGCTCGCATCCTATGCAAAAGCCATCGCGGACGGTGCCGATTACATCGAACCCGATTTGGTAATGACAAAAGATGGTGTTTTGGTGGCGCGTCATGAGAACTATTTGTCCGAAACGACAGACGTTGGCACTCGGCCAGAGTTCGCCAATCGGCGCACGAAGAAAACCATCGATGGTGAAACCCATGACGGTTGGTTTGCAGACGACTTTACTTTAGCCGAATTGAAACAACTGCGCGCAGTAGAGCGACTGTCGACCATTCGCACAGCCAGTTGTGCCTATAACGGCCAATTTCAGATTCCATCGTTCGAAGAAATTATTGATTACGTCGCAGCAGAATCGGCCACACGTGGACGTATCATCGGCATTATTCCAGAACTGAAAAGTTCAACTTACTTTGCCAGCGTTGGCTTGCCGATGGAGGATCGATTTGTATCCACCCTGTTTGCACACGAATATAGCCGTCGCGCGCCAATAGAAATTCAATCGTTCGAAGTGGCAAATTTAAAGTATCTACGCAAGAAGCTAGGGCGCCCAGCAAATATGAGCTTGATGCAATTGGTGTTGAACACGCCAATTCGACCAAGTGACGTCGTTGCAGCTGGCGGCAGCACCACTTTCGCGCAGATGATTACGCCAGCGGGTATGAAAGAAATCTCCAGTTATGCCGACGTTATCGCGCCACCTACTCGCGCTATCATTCCCTTGGGTAATGATGAGCGCCTTGCTGCGCCGACCTCATTTGTCGCTAATGCTCATCAAGCAGGTTTGCTTGTGCATGCATGGACCTTCCGACCTGAGAACATTTTTCTCGCTGCAGATTTCCGCAATGAGGCCGGGATCTATGCACGCAACGAAGCAGGTTCAGTTGCCGAAATGAAGCGCTATATCGAGGCGGGCATTGATGGCTTTTTTAGTGATGATTCAGCGCTAGGACGCATCGCAATCGATACTTAAACCAAGCAGGTTTTAGGGGAAATGGATAGTTGATAACTCATAGAATTGACTTAACCCGCAGATGCAACAAATCTAGACTATGCAAAGCCAAAAGTCGACGAGCCAGCTTTTGCATATCTTTCAATGTCGCGCTAGCGTGCGGCATTGAACCCGACTGTATTGTGCCTTTGAATACTTATGTCTGATAAATATGATCCAGCTATTCGTAAATTAGCTGTGACTACCCTAATTACTCAAGCTTTGCGGCTTAGCTCAAACCCAACTTCAGTCTAAATCTTTGATCAAGAGGCCTAGGCTATTTAAGCGTTTGAATTCGATAGCCTATAAGCATTCTACTGTTGGTGAATCAGATCCGCTATAAGCTTGGCATTGCATTTCAGCAAAAATAGCTACCTGCGGAGAAAAATATGCCTAAGATATTTTTTTTTGTGTTTTTGCCCTGACATCTAACACACATACCAAGTTCACCACATCCTCCCTTTGTTAGCCACAAATAGTGCGCTATGATAGTTCTTTGCATTAAGTCATGTGACTTATTCGAATCTGTCTTTTTTGCCGCTATCGGGATTAACATGGTGCGTATTCGTAAACTGCATACACGGATTATCTTTGCCTTTTCTCTGTTGCTGTCAACTGTGTTGGTTATCGAGCTAGCGGTGGTAAATACAGTGGTTTCTCGGAGCGCGAACGAAGCGGTCGAAAATAATTTGTTAGCAGGTGAACGTCTTTTTAATTCCATACGAAAAGACAACATCAAACGACTATCACAGTCGGCTGGTATCTTGACATCAGATTTTGCATTTATCAAAGCAACCGCAACGGGTGATCACAATACGATTGTTTCTGTGTTACTCAATCATGGTGGACGAATTAATGCTGACATATCTATGTTAGTCGCCCCTGATAATCGCCTGATCGCCGATACCTTTCGCAGCAACACTCCTGATCAGAAATTCCCCTTTCCAGAACTAATCAAGCGTGCCGAGCAACATGGGCAAACTACGTCTATCGTGATGTTAGACGGCAAGCTTTACCAATTGATTGTCGTTCCTGTGATGGCTCCGCTCCCTGTTGCTTGGTTAGCGCTGGGATTTGTCATCGATGATAAGTTTGCGAAGAATCTGAAAGATTTGACTGGACTGGAAGTTTCTTTTTTGACGCCGATCTCGGGACAAGAGCGTCTAAACGTACTTGCGACCACGCTTAGTGCAAATCGGGTTGCTGATTTATCCAGTGATATGAAAAAAGTTTCAGAAACGTCTGGAGCCAGCACTAAAGTATTAAAACTTGCAAAGGAAGAGTATTTGGCGCGTATTGATCATCTCAAGATCGATGATGGCACAGAGGCGATTACGGTTTTGCAACAGTCACTTGATGTTGCCTTAGCACCTCTTTTTAATTTGCGCTGGATTCTTACTGCACTTGGTTTTTTTGCATTAATGGCGACCTTGATTGCGGGATATAAAATTGCACGAAATATTTCCAAACCTTTAGTGGATTTAGGTTTAGTCGCACAAGACATCGAAGCGGGGCATTATTCTCAAGCGATGGTCGTTTCGAGAGATGATGAAGTCGGACAACTTGCGACAGCATTTCAAAACATGTCCAAAGGGATTGCAAGCCGTGAAGAGAAAATAAGCGAGCTTGCTTATCGTGATCGATTGACCGGGCTTGCCAATCGCACCTCTTTCAATATAGCGGTCAACGAAGCGATCAGCGATCCGGCTGGGCAGGCGACGACTTTTTCTATTCTGCTGATTGATATTGATCGTTTTAAGGAGGTCAACGATATCCTGGGGCATCATATCGGCGACTTGCTATTGCAACAAATTTCGCAACGCTTACAAGCAACACTAGATCAAAACCGTACGCTTGTTGCACGCCTTGGCGGCGATGAATTCGGTATCTTTATTCCAACGACAGACCAAGACGAAACGATCAAATTATCACAACTTATTTTGTCGGCACTTGACCAAGCTATTTCCCTAGAAGGACATCAGCTCATCGCCAGCGGCAGTATTGGTGTCGTGCAGTTTCCGACCGATGGCACGGATTTTAATGCACTCCTGCGCCACGCTGAATTGGCGATGTATACCGCGAAGCGTAGCAACAGCGGATTTGCTCTATACGACCCAAGCTTAGAGAGCAAAACGCAACAAAATTTATCCTTGATGGCGGAACTAAAGCATGCGATCGAGCACCATGAGCTACAGCTTTACTATCAACCTAAGGTGGATTTGCGCAGCAATACGATTAGCGAGGTCGAGGCACTGATCCGGTGGATACACCCAAAACGCGGCATCATTCCTCCAGATCATTTTATTCCCTTCGCTGAAAGCACAGGATTTATTGCGACCATCACCGAATGGGTTATCGAGCGCGCGCTCGAACAACGCGCAGCGTGGCAAACGATGGGTTTTCCCTTAGCTATATCTGTGAATATTTCCGCGCGTGATTTATTGAATGCAAAACTCCCCGCAAAGTTTGCACAATTCATGCAGGCCCACAATGCTTCATCGGATTGGCTTACGCTTGAGATCACCGAGAGTGCCATCATGACCGATCCCGAAGGCGCAATGAACGTATTAAATCAATTGCATCAAAGTGGCTTACATATGTCGATTGATGACTTCGGCACGGGCTATTCCTCGCTTGCCTATCTAAAGAAATTGCCGGTAAATGAGCTCAAAATCGACAAATCATTCATTACGGATATGGAAAATAACCCTGACGACGCGACGATCGTGCGATCCACCATTGATTTAGGGCATAACATGGGCTTACGAGTGATCGCTGAGGGCGTCGAAAATCAAGCAACTTGGGATGCTTTGATGGCGATGGGCTGCGACTCCATCCAAGGCTATTTTGTTAGCCGTCCGCTAGCCCCTGAAAAATTAATCCTATGGTTACAGAATTCAAATTGGAAATTTACGCCCTTACCTCATCGCCATCCACTAGCAGAGGCCAACCATGTCGCCCCATAAACACCTGTTTTTATCCATCGCAACTTTGCTCGTCGCCGCTACTACATCGACGGCACATGCAGATGGTTTCGCGCAATTCGATACACGCCTACGTTACGACAGTAACCTTGGAAATGCGAAGCAGCCCTATATCGTTGGCGATAGCAGTCTAATGACGAGCTTTACCATCGGCAAACAGCATTTTATCGACGATAGCAATCTCAATTTTTCGTATGCCGCCAAGTTATCAAATGAAAGTTTCAATCAGCTCACAGGATTAAGCCGCACTGGTGCTGGCTTACAGATCAGTGGAAAAAATAAATTTGGACTAGGGCCGTATGCGCCTAGCTTAAGTCTGGGGTTTGGGTTAGAGCGTCAGGCCTTTCGCGATAAAGAGCGCAATGGGACATTGCACCAAATTGAATTGAAAGCCAGTAAACGACTTTCTGAAGTCTTTAATTTATGGGCTTCGCTCGCTAATGAGAAAAATCATGCAGATCATCAAGATCGCATTGAGTACAACTTGCCTGGAACAACGTTTGAAACTAGCAATCGTATTTACAAACTCAATCTTGATTTCGCCCAGAGTGAATCAAGCATTTGGAATATTAGTTATGCAGTGCGCCAAGGAGATGTCTTGGTCACGACCAAGGCTGATTGGAATTCCAATTACACGATTGCTCGTGCGATTCACCCTGATAAGAGTTTTGGGGTGAATCGAAATACCTATCGCTTAGATGGTAGTACACAGACTTTATCGGCTGGGCTCACCCACAGCATCGATGCCAACTGGTCCGTGAATTTAAATCTTCAAAAAAACTGGACTACTATTCCAGCGGGCATGAATTATCAACGTCATGGCCTTAGTCTAAGTGCCAGCTATCAATTTTAAGGATTCATACAATGCAAATCTTAAAGTTCAAAAGATGGGCGGCTATCTGCTTATTCCTTTCAGGCTTAGCACACGCAGGCGAACTTCGCGTCTTTGTTAAGGATCAACACGCTAAACCAGTAGGAGATGCAGTGCTGTTACTTACGCCAGTAGATCCTTCAAAGATGCCACGGCTCAAACCTAAGGATGAGGTGGTGGATCAGATTGATAAAGAGTTTATGCCTTACGTCAAACCTGTCGTCGCAGGATCGAAAATATTTTTCCCCAATAAAGACAATGTGCGTCACCATGTGTATTCGTTTTCTCCGACAAAGTCATTTGAAATCCAACTCTATTCAGGTAAATCCGCAGCACCAGTAGTATTAGATAAACCAGGCATCGTTGTTCTTGGTTGTAATATTCATGATTGGATGCTTGGGTATATTTATGTCGCTGACACACCCTATTTTGCTAAATCGAAAGCGGACGGTACAGCTTTGATCGAAGGACTACCAGAAGGCGACTACCAAATACGTATTTGGCACCCAGGAATGGGAATGATTGCTGGGGAAACTGGCAAACAGGTGAGCATCAATGATGAGAGTACCGGCCAACTCAATTGGCAAATAAATGTCAAACCTGTCACAAGAATTTCTCGTAAAAATTCAAGTCAAGGCCCGGGATACTAGGGTGTATTAACTTATTTGCAGAGAGCTGAATTTCCAAGAACCTACACCGACGCTACCCAACTTGTGTTCAAACTCAATCTCTATCAACGTTCTCTGTTGCCGTTGCGCTCAATATGAATAATACTTGCACACGACAAAATTTCAGAAGATTTATTTGCCTTTAACGCTAAGCTTTTTGAAAATACACTAGCCAAGCCAGACATTTGCTTGGTGCAAAGCAAGCACAAAGAAAAAGTGGGGCGATACCAAGTAATGGGGCGCCAGCACACAATAATCTGAGAAGGCGCCATACAACTGGCACAAAGCCAAGTCCATCGTCGGATTTAATCGCGAATTGAGGTTCGGAGACGACGACAGCGCTTGCGACATTGGACAGACCAATTTAGAATAAACCTTGTCATTTTTTATCCCCATCTACTTCTCTTACCTTCTTAGATTCAATGAAAAAAGTTGCTGCTGCAGTCGAAACACTCACCCCTGAACCACGCTTGTATCGCGTAGTCTCCGCCCGCATTCAACAACTGATCAAAGAGGAGAACATCGCTGCCGGTGAACGCCTGCCGTCTGAACGTGATTTAGCCAGCAAACTCAATGTCAGCCGCGCCTCTTTGCGTGAAGCTTTGATCGCCTTAGAACTGGGCGGCATCGTCGAAGTACGCGGCGGTTCCGGCGTCTATGTAAGTGAGCAGGCCAAGGCCGATGCGGATGTTTTGGAAGTCGGCCCTGGCCCTTTTGAAGTACTGTCAGCACGCCGTCTGATTGAATCTGAGATCGCAGCCATTGCTGCCAAAAATGCGACTGACTCGGCGATAGATGCCATCCTGAAAGCCGTTCTTGAAATGGAACGCCATCACGATAATCGCAATGAGAACGAAATGGCAGATAGAAATTTTCATCTGGCGATCGCGCGTGCCACGGGTAATAGTGCACTGGTTGGTGTGATTGAATACCTATGGAATCAACGCGGCAGCTTGTGGCACAAATTGAAAGAGCATTTTCAGACGGAAGAATTACGCAAGCAAACCCTGCTTGACCATCGCGCCATCTTGGAAGCGATCGCCGCACATGACGCGAATGGTGCGAAACAAGCGATGCGTGCCCATCTGGATCGTGTTAGCCGGACTTTCTCACGCGGTTAATGTCAGTTGGTGCAAAGTAAATCAGATTCGATCTTTTAAATTACCTCGCTTTTCTCCTTCAAGGGAAAGGCCGGGATGGGGATGGGTTTTGGTCGAGGAAATAACGGTAACTCTTTCTCGAATCAAACCCATCCCCCCCCCCTAACCCGCCCCTTGAAGGGGCGGGAACATAGTTTCCATCGGGCTCACGGCTCATTTTGGATTCTATCCCGCCCGCCAATTTTTCCTACTATCCTACACTTCTTCACAGCAAGCATTCACAAGCGCTGTTCAAGCACTCTCAGATAAAGTCCTTCTCGGGAAACCATTTGTGCTACGTTCACACAGTCTAGCGCTCCCACCTCAAACCAAATTGACTATGATGACAACTAAGTGCCTTATGCTTGGAAATCGCATACTTATCTGAAAATATTCTTCTTCAAAAAGACCACATTCGGCTAGTCCACATTGCATATTTGGTCTTACCACATTAAAATGGCCTGACCAAATACAAATATCTCACCAATTTCAAAAACTAGACTAGAGACGACTATGAAACTTCAAGCAAAACTGTTGTGCGCCGTGCTTTGCACTCTTTTTATCCAAAACGCCGCATTTGCTGACGATAAGGAACGCAAGTTCCGTAACCCCGACAATCCTAACTTGGCCGATTCTGGTGAAGGCACTTACCCTGTGCCGTACAAGAAACCGGTCGCTAAGGAAGTTACTGATGCACTACATAGAATTCGCGCTTATCTTGAGTCCACTACGCCAACGCGTGTCATTAACAAATCGACCGGCGCAGTGATCACCGATTTTAAGAAGCCTATTAAGGAAGCGGTCTTTGAACCGAGTAAGGGTGATTACGGCATTATGGTCTATGAGATGGGTGTGGTCCATTCTGCTCTGTTGAAAGTGCGTGCAGCAACCAATGACAAACGTTTTACCGACATGACCGAGCGTCACCTTGGCTTCTTTGCACAAACCAAGCCTTATTTCAAAGCTCAGGAAGATCAATTTCACCTAGAACGTGGTAATAGCTTTTCGCGTTTTTTAGATCCTCGCTCATTAGATGATGCTGGCTCCATGTGTGCCGCATTGATACGCGTTCGCCTTGCAAAAATTGGCCCAGATTTGAATGACATGATACAAACTTGCAGCAATTGGGTCAGTAAGCAGCAATTCCGCTTAAGCGATGGCACGCTGGCACGCAAACGTCCACAAGCGGTGTCTCTGTGGGCGGATGATATGTATATGGGCGTTCCTGCATTGGCCGAAATAGGTCGATTAACCGGCGACAAATCCTATTTTGATGATGCAGTACGCAATGTTTTGCAAATGTCTGCTTACATGTTCAATCAACAAAACAACTTATACACGCACGGCTGGAATGCAAATAACCCCGACGCACCACGCTTCTATTGGGCACGTGCTAACGGCTGGGCCGTGCTGGCAATGTCGGATTTGCTTGACGTTTTACCGAAAGATCATCTTGGCTACCCTAAAGTCTTGAACCAATTACGTTTGAGTTTGAAAGGCATCGCTGAACAGCAATCAGGTCAAGGTCTATGGCACCAAATGTTAGACCGCCATGATTCTTATTTGGAAACATCCGCCAGTGCCATGTTTGTGTACGCGATTGCACATGCAGTGAATCAGGGCTGGATCAGTCCTAGTACCTGGGGATCTATTGCCCAAGCGGGTTGGGCAGGTTTATCCACTCGCATCACCGACAAAGGTGAGATCGAAGGGATATGCGTAGGCACGACCTTTGCCAGCGACCAGACTTACTACTATCACCGTCCGACCAGCGTTGAAGCCTTACACGGCTATGGACCTACCTTGATGGCGGGTGCAGAGATTTTGCAGATGCTGAAAAATCCAGCTTTCAATGTCGAGCATAAAGTCAGAACGTATCATTACGTGCCGACGGGTGCGGATAAAACTGACTATCGTGAACATCACTAAATCACACTTTAGGATCCCTATTATGCGTCTTCAATATAAAGCCATTGCACTCAGTTTAGGTCTGCTTCCACTTAGCTTGCTTGCCATGAACAGCCAAGCACAAGAACGATTAACGGTCACAGTCACCCATCAATTAAACGATGCGCGCCCATCCGAGACCATCACGATTCCATGGTCACAGGTGAATCAATATTTGCCTAATGCCCTAATCCAAAAAATCGCCGTCAAAGATAAACACGGCAAAATATTGCCGTATCAAGTCACCAATGTCGCGCCACAGGCAAAAGACCCGCAAGGCGTAGGTATCGCTTATGGTGAATTGATCTTCCAACACAACTTCGCAGCTGGTGAAAAAACTGCGGATTTCACAATAGAAAAAATCGACACAGTAGCGCCCGTATTTGAAACCAAAGCTTACGGTCGCCATGTGCCCGAACGGCTCGATGATTTTGCTTGGGAAAACGACAAAATCGGCCATCGCACCTATGGTCTGGCCTTAGCCGCAACAGCGCCTGTTGGCGTCACCAAAGAAGTCTTAGTCACCAGCGGCATCGACGTTTGGTTTAAGCGCGTACCCTACCCTATCGTGGATCGCTGGTATAACAAAGGTCACGACCATTATCATAAAGATGAAGGCGAAGGCTTAGACATGTACAACGTCGGCAAATCGCGCGGTTGCGGTGGCACTGGCATCTGGGATGGCAAGCAACTCTACACCAGCATCAATTATGAAAAATGGAGAATCCTGGCCAATGGCCCAGTACGTACCGTGTTTGAACTTAGCTATCAAAGCTGGGATGCCGCAGGCGTAGCGATGACCGAGACCAAGCGGTTCACGGTAGATGCTGGTCATTATCTCGACAAAATAGAAAGTACTTTTCAGTACACAGGTAGTACTGCATTGACCGCGGCTGTGGGTTTAAATAAGACCCCATCGGACAAAGGTCAGGAACCAAAAATCAGTGTTGAAAAAAATCTTAAGACAACTTCACTCTCACAATGGATACAGCAGACGACTAAAGGTGCATTCGGCACCGCGATTATTTTGCCGACCGCCAATGAATATGCCGAGGACAACTTGAATCATTTAATTTTGGCTCCTGTTCACAGCGGCAAAACGATGGCCTATTACGCTGGTGCGATTTGGGAGCGTTGGGGTGATGTTAAGACTAAGGAAGAATGGGATGCGTATCTGAATAAGATGGCTGCGCGTTATCAAGATCCGATCAGAGTTAGTTTAAGTGCTAGTAAGAAATGAGCGCCGGACTATCCCCTCTCCCGCAAGCGGGAGAGGGGTGTTTAAAACATCACAGACTACCAATTCAAAAAAATATGACAACTTCCATCAATCTCAAACGCCGCAGCTTACTGCGCTTCTCCAGCGCCGCCAGCTTGTTCGGCATCCCAGCTCTCAGCTTCTCGCAACTTGCAAACGCAACAGAAAACGATCCATGGCAACGTGCTGCGAGCATCGTCAAACAGTTTTCCAAACCCATCAAATTCGCCAAGCGTGATTTTCCAATTACGAAATTTGGCGCGAAGACTTGTGAGGTCATCACTGCCAACGCGCAAATCGCATCGGATACCGAAGGCGCAATTGATAGCGAGGTATTGACACCAAAACCTAACTCGCACGATTGCTACCAAGCGATTAAACAAGCGATACAAGCATGCAACAAAGTAGGTGGTGGTCGAGTTCTGATCCCAGCAGGAAATTGGTATTGCGCAGGCCCCATCCGTTTACGCTCGAATGTGCATCTACATTTGGCAGCGAATGCCCATGTATTCTTTAGCGCCAATCCAGCCGACTATGCAAAATATGGCGATATCGATTGCGGTAAAAATGGCAAGCTGGTCATCTCGCGTTGGCAAGGTAATGACTGCTTAAACTATTCACCCATGGTGTATGCCTATGGTGAGAATAATATTGCTATCACCGGCGAAGACTGGAGCAGTATTTTAGATGGCCAAGGTGGTACTTTGTTTGAAGATGGTTCGGGCAATTGGTGGGATTGGAAGGGTAGAAAAAATCCTAAGAAACCTATCCTCAACTCCGAAGTGAATGTGAATCCGAACAATCCAGAAAATCTCGATCTATTAGCACCATCGCTGACCGAAGAAGCAAAGAAATTAGTCCAAGGCGTCGGTGAAAAATGGCGTACGGATTCGCGCTTTTTACCGGTATTGTCTGAACTCGGCATTCCGACTTCAGCGCGCATTCTCGGAGTCGGCCATTATCTACGCCCGTGCATGATAGAGCTAATCGGCTGTACTAATGTCGAATTAAGAGGCTATAAAATCCAAGCAGCACCATTCTGGTTGCATCACCCAGTCAAATGCCGCAATGTGCACATCAGTAAAGTCAACATGGATAGTATGGGGCCGAACAGCGATGGCTTCGATCCTGAAGCTTGTGACACGGTGTTAGTTGATCACTGTACTTTCAACACAGGTGACGATTGCATCGCGATCAAATCTGGCAAAAACCGCGATACCCAGTTTGGCCCGACACGCAATATCGTCATACAACATTGCGTGATGAATAGTGGTCACGGTGCGGTCACCTTAGGTAGCGAAATGGCGGCGGGTATCGAACATATCTACGCGCAAGATCTGGATTTCCGCAACATGCATTGGGATAAGGATGCGTTGAACACAGCGATACGTATGAAAACCAATATGAATCGCGGTGGCTTTTTGCGACATTTTTACGTACGCAATATCACGATACCGAATGGTGTAAAGACGACTGCCAGCTTCTATAAGCCATTACCTGACTCGCAAATTCCAGTGCAGACGGTTTCCTCTAGTGCTGGTGCGGTCATAACTATCGATTGCGATTACGCGCCCGCTGACGATAGCGTACGTACTCGTCCACCGGTAATTTCTGACATCCACATTTCAAACGTCAACGTCGGTACTGTGAATATTGATGGCGGCAATTATTCTGCTTACCAAGCTTTTGTGTTATTGGGCCCTGTCGCATCAAGCTACAACGGCAAGACTAAACAAGCAATTTTACCAATTCAGAATGTCAGTATTCGCAACTGTGATTTCGGTACAGTACGCAATCAAATTGCGCCTTGGTTCTTGCATCATGTGCAGAATCTGCAATTGGAAAACATCAAAATTAACGGTAAAACTTACACCGAGACTTTATCGACTTAGTTTTATTTCGATATCATTAGACTGCGCACTTTGCACAGTCTAATGATGAAGATATTAAAAATAAAAGAAGGTTTTACTTCCAACTAATCACAGCGCATCATAGATCAATTTGATGCCAGAAATTCCGAGCAATCCAGTCGCTAAGGAGTAGAAATAGCGCTCAGGAATCACTCGCAACACATGCAAACCCATCCACACACCGAGCGGTGCAAAAATCGCCAGGCAAGCTGCGATTTGCAAACTATCCAAAGTAAAAAAACCGAGTGCCATATAAGGCAATAACTTGCCTGCATTCACTACGGTAAAAAAGACCGCTGTGGTCGCGACGAATTGCTCCTTCGCCAGATCTTTCGCCATCAAGTAGACCAAAATGGGTGGCCCACCCGCATGTGCCACAGTGCTAGTGACACCGGATACCGTTGCGCAAACGCGGGCAAAAAATTTACCTGGTTGTTGGTGCCAACGCAGACGCTGGCGCAACTGAAACATCCTGTCCAACATAAACGCCACAGCAATGACGCCTATCATGCCTTTGATAAGTTTGTCAGAAAATACACCCATCGCGAACGAACCCAAAACGATACCGAGTATTCCACCAGGCAAGATGATTTTCAACTCGTCAATCGACCATTTTTTCCAATAGGCCTTCACGCCGAAAACATCCATGACACAAAGTATCGGCAATAACACTGCGACGACTAATCGCGGTGATAAAAACATTGCCATCAAAGGTACGCCCACGCCTCCCAATGCACCGCCAAATGCAGATTTCGAAATACCAGTGATCAAAATAGCGAGGGCACAGACTATCCAAGCTAGCAAACTCATTTCATGCATAAAACCATCCACAGCTAACTTGATACTTGTACTCATTCATCGCGATGCCGCTTTCGGTATTCCATTAACCATATCCCAATCTTGTTCATTGAACGCCGCCTGCGTCATCTTGGCTTTCGGATAGCTACTCACTTCACGCTCATCATTGATAATCGTGCCGCGCCCTTCCGCTATAAAGTACAGAACACGAATATCATCCGCATCTCTATCCCAAGGGCGAGCCCCCGCATAACGCAGCAATTCTGTTTCTACATCTTTAGCTGGCATCACTTGCAAGCCATCAGGCCAATCGATAGGTGTCTCTCTCAGCAACAACTGGGCTCGAGTTTGTCCATAGCGACCTAACATCGGCAAAGGCGCACCGAATTGATCAACCGCGATATTGTCTTTCTCAAAATACGCAAGATCGCCGTCTCCACCGATACTTATTAAAGGCAAACCTTTTTCTGTCGAAAAACCACCGCGCATCACATTGCCGACTACATTCAACTTACCCAGCTGATATTCATGCTCACCCCACTCCAAGGCCATCAAATTGTAATGAATCGCTTTGGCGCGTGGATTGTAAATCAAGTTATTCACCACACTCGCTTGTACACCACCTTTTAGCAAAGGATTACGTTCAACATTATGCGCCCAGATGTTTCGGTAAAAAACGATCTGCGTGATGTTGTCATGCACTAGGCTGCCTTTCGAATGTTCGCCCTTGCTATGACTGGCTTCGGCTAATCCTTCTGCCGCTAGATTGTTCGAGAACAAGACATGGTGGCTGGTACCATTACGCCAATCGTCGGGCGTCTCACCTTTAAAGCGCGGCCCAGATGCCGACATGTTTTCATCGATCGCCCAACTGATGCTGCAATGATCAATCAAAACATGATGCGCTGCCGAGATATTGATGCCATCCACTTCCCAACCACTCGTTTTAGTTTGGCCGTCAACGCCTGTGCGAACGCGCAGATGTTGGATAATGGTTTGTGGCGCTCGGATATTCATCCCGCCACGGATCAAAGTAACTCCAGGCGCTGGTGCGGTTTGCCCCAATATCGTGAGATTGGGTTCGGTCACTTGTAAAACACTGCGCTCGAGATCAATTACACCTCCCACTTCAAAAACGATCACGCGTGGTCCTTTGGTGTCTATCGCTGCACGCAAAGATCCCGGTCCCTCTTTCTGCAAATTAGTCACGCGTAGTATTTTTCCGCCGCGCCCACCGTGTATCGATGCTACCCATGCCATTTCGTTGGGATAGACGTACCTTTTTTGCACCTTTATCAAGTCACTTGCAAAAGCAGTTGCGGGCACCAACGCCAAACTTAGGCATGTAAATAGTAGGCAGCAACTGTACAAACTCTGCATCAACATATTTCGCAATCTATTCATCACTATTTCCCTTTTTATTTTGTGCGTATAAAAAAATAACGCGGCTTAACAAATCATTCGTTAAGCCGCGTCATCGCTACTTCATACCATCTTAGAATTTGTAACGTACGCCCAACAAAAACTCACGACCTGTGACGTTATTCACAACAACGCTATTTCGAGCGCGGCTAATGAATTGATCATTCGCCTGATTCGTCAAGTTAGTTCCTTCAAAACTAAATTCCCATTTGTCATTCAACTTGTAAGTCATCGACAAATCAACATTGACCGTACCATTTTTGCCTTCGACGTCATTATTGTTTTGACCTGGAACACGAGTCAGGAACGCAGAACGTTTTGATGCGGATACACGCGCACTAAAAGCACCGTCATCATAGTAGAGCGTTGCATTCCAAGACTTCGGCGACAAATTGAGCAAGTCATCCGTAATCGTCACCGCGCTGGTTGGCGAGACTACATATTCAATTTTGGAATTGACGTAGGTGTAGTTAAGTAATGTCCCGAAATTCTTGCCCCAAGCTGGCAAGAAAGTGAATGGCTGTTGATAATTCAATTCAAAGCCGCGCAACTTACCACCTTTGGTATTAATTGGTGCCGTAACCTGAAATACTTCTTCGCCTGTGAAATTAGATGGCAACAAAGACATAGGTAAGCCCGTATCTTTAAAGGCGACGTTCGTGCGTATGCTTTGGATGTAGGTATTAATATTCTTTTGGAACAAACCTAAACCTAAGAACGCATTTTTACCAAAATACCATTCAAAGTTAGAGTCAAAGGTATCGGCGCGGAATGGCTCTAACAAAGGATTACCACTGGTGACTGACAGCGTACCCGTCGTTGAGATCGTCCCGCCTGGATTCAAATTGCCGAGTTGCGGACGCGCCATCACTTTAGCTGCCGCAAAGCGTGCGATGAAATCTTTCGATAGATTTAATGCGATATTCAATGAAGGCAAAACATCATTGTAGGAATTACGTACAGTGACCGCCGTGCCGCCGGCGTTTGCTTGATAGCCGGTTGCGATCTGCTCAGTCTGTACATAGCGCACACCAAAATTACCGCGCACGGGGAAACCGAATATATTGTTCGTGAAGTCACCCATGAGGAATGCGCTCTTATCGTTCTCGGTCACTGCACGGTTATTGCCACGTGCATTGCCATTAGTAATCGACGATAAAGTGAAATCACCTGGGCCACCTGCAGGACCACTCTTTAGGCAATTGCAGTAAATATCATAAGCTTTAGCGATTGCATTCAGATCGGGAATAAGCCAAGACGTTGGTGTGCCTGCTGGTAAATTTTGACCACGACCAAAACCTGTTAATTGAGTCGTCAAACTGGCGATACTCGTGCCTGCATTGGGTGCGAATATCGTGTCATTTTGATTGACGCGACGTGACTCATAAGAATCGAAGGTATATTTTTTGTAGTCAGCACCAGCGCGTAAAGTCAGTTTGTCTTCAATCGCGTCCCAAGAGAAATCGACATGGGCGACATCGTTGCGATTGTTTGCCCCTTGTGGGCGAATCCGAATTTCACTGGTCGATGTATTGGTTACCGTGGTCGGCTGCGTGCCCGTCGTCACTTGCGGTACCGAGACCAAGGTCATAGGACCGGTGGCAGATGCAGCATCGAACGGATAAGTAATTGTTGGCATGCGGTCATTTGCACGGAAATCCAACGCATAGCCATTCACATTCAATGCATCTAAGGTCGTCGTGGTTTGTATAGGATTGGCAAACTTAGACGTAGCACGACCAACACGTGCATTCATACGGAAAGTGTCGCTGAACTGATGATCCAGAGTCAAAGTTGGTTGAGTGAAGGTCGTGGATAATTGATCAAACCGAGATTCCGCACGAATATCTACGCCGTTATACATACCGTATAACAAAGCGCCATTTGGTGCATATTCAGTCTTCACAACACTGGTTTGAGGTTTACCACCTTGGCTCGCACTACGACTAAAAGAAATCGCTTCCAAGAAATCTTCTTGGCGTGTCGCATCCAATTTGGAGTACAACAAATCCAAAGACAAAGTAGTACCGCGTTGCGGTTTATATTGTAGTGACGCCGTTAAACCCAGGCGATCTTGATCATGGGTCAATCGACCATAGCGTGGCAAGCGCGGTACAAAATTATTGGCTGAACTGGCTAAGTTATAGGCTGCGATATTTTCAGCGGTACCTGGCAAACGTGCGGCACCTTGCGCAGTCGGTCCGCACGTTGTCGCAGTGGTAGCAGGATTGGCAGGCGTCACGCCAACTGGTGAACACCAGCCGCCAGATGAAGGACCATTGTCCCACCGCACAGTACTAAAGCCTTCTTCGTAAACACGGCGTTTAGAATATGCGCCTGATAGCAAAGCACCAAAAGTATTGTTTGCAAAGGTATTTGAAATTAAGAAACCAACTCGCGGGTCGGTCTTCTGTGACAAATCGTTGTAGCGACCTTTTGCCATCACAGTCGCATTAAAGCCACGCAGATCAAACGGGCGCATGGTTTGCAAATCGACAGTTGCACCGAGCGAGCCCTCATCCACATCGGCAGAAGCGCTCTTACGTACCGTCAAGGAATTAAACAATTCAGAAGGGAATACATTAAAGTCAAAGCCACGTGAGCGATTCGCACCACCTGAGCTATCCGTACCGCCAGTAGTCGCCAAGCCCTCAATCCCATTGATACGAACACGGGTAAAATCTTGCCCCAAACCGCGCACAGTAATGCTGCGACCTTCACCGGCATCGCGATCAATTACAACACCAGGAATGCGTTGCAGGGATTCTGCCAGGTTGGTGTCAGGAAATTTTCCCATATCCTCAGACTTGATGACATCAACAATACCGTTGTCGTCGCGCTTTTTGTTTAATGCGCTCTCTAAAGATGCTCGCAAACCAGTAACGACAACTAGCTGTTCATCATTCTTTTTAGCATCCTGAGCGTAAGCACTGCTAATTGCCATCGCTAGAACTGTGCTGGTGAAGGCGAATCGCCCTATGTTTTGTTTCAAGTTCGTCTTGCGCATGATCGTATTCCTTTAGTCTCGAATTATTGTGAGTAAGCTAGTGTATGAATAGTCTCTGATGCCTCACCACGGCATGGTGATCAATCTATATCGCGAACGCGAGTTAAACCCAGACACATTTCTATCTACCTAACTTTGAACCAATTCTAAAATTGTTTCCGCGGTCAGCGCGAGAACTATTGTTGTAGCAAAATAGGCAACCAGTCCGAAAAACGGCTCAAGATGCTTCTTTAAAGACAACTTTCAGGAAAACAATAAATCGACAAAATCTTCGAAAATACAATTAATTTCGCTTAAACAGCATAATTTGTGACATTTAATTTCCAAAGAGAAAGAAATTTAAATCGTTTGAAATCAACTAACGGGTGCTGCAAAAAAATTTATAGATCTCCCAAAAAAACAACAATTGGCCTTACCAAAATCATTTTTTGGTTCACCAAAAATACCAATTTGGTCAATCCAAATATATGCTTTGGCCTACCAAGATATCCAATAAATCGACATTCCTAGCGTTGCACAAAACATTTTTCAGCGGCAAAGAAAAAGGCATCTGAGAACGACTCAACGGAAATGGTCGGTATTCAATCGAGCAAAAAAAAAGCAGCCGCAAAATGCGACTGCTTTCTTATCGTGAAATGCTCAACTAAAAAAGGCTTCAAATCCGACTAGCCTATGAGCAAATTAACGATCTTAAAATTCTGATTGGACGCCTACGGTGAAGCTGGTTACACCAAAAGTTGTATCCCTAAAGCCTGAAATTTTAACTTTACGATTATCAACTTCTGCACGCACAGACACTTTTTTATCGATTTGGTACTGAACACCTAGACCAATCAAAGGCTGGCCAGAGTAATGCGTTTCAGAACCAGAGAAACCCGCAGCGCTAGCAACAATCTCGCCCTTCATAAATGCAATACCCAATTTCGCAAAACCAACAAAGTTGTTGACTGGCGTCGTTTTAACAAAACCTGCGATATCTGCACCACGACCATTGAAAGTTGCCTTCAATGTAGAATCACTGGCACCAACTTCATTTAAATATACATAACTACCCTCAACACCAAAATTAGGTGTGAAGTCATAGCCACCATATAACTTCCAAGTACCTGCGGCTGTATGACAACTAGTGGAGCCAACGCAATCAAAATTCCATTTTGCACGGCCAACGGAGCCACCAAAATAAGTCGTTTGTGCAGCCGCATGCGCGCTCGCAAATGCGCTACCCAAAACGATGGCTGCAACCAGAATATTTTTCTTTAACATGAAGAATCACCTTAAGATGAGATTTTAAAAAGCCTGCATTGGATCATTAATTGCGCCATCAATTGAATCATTAAAAGGCTATTAATCAAACCAATAACGAGCCGTACATCTAACGAAATCAAGATCAGTGCATAAGCAATTTTCATGGTTTCGTACCAATTTGGCATTCTACCTGCAGAGAACTAGCATGCGCAGGAATTATTTGCATTTCGTTGTGTTTTTCTTGCATTCTTGGATGTCAGCGACATGACTACCATCCTAGTACATCCCAAAGCAAACCAAATGTACGCCTTCTTACTGGCAAATTAACGTATAGGCAAACTACTAACTGGCTTAATCTCTTCCATACAAATCATTGATCTTAAATTACCTACGCCAGGCACTTGCATCAATTTATCTGTCAAGAACTGCGACAAACTCTTCAAATCATTTGCCACGACTTTCAACAAATAATCAAAATCACCCGAAATGGTATGGCACTCAATAATGTCGGGGAAGGCTTTTAAGTGTCTTTCAATTTCACGTGCATTGCGATTTTGCTCTCTGTCTAGCGACAAACTAACGAAGGCCATTACGCCTAAGCCGATGGCCTCAGGGGCAACTTGTGCCGTATAAGAACGAATCACATTTGCCTCTTCTAGCGCCCGCACCCGACGCAAGGTTTGAGGAGGAGACAAATGTATTTTCTCTGCCAATTGTAGATTGCTAATACGCCCATCGTCTTGCAAATGGCGCAAAATATTCAAATCGTAGTTATCCATGCATCACCCACCTTCCCATAAATTCCGCATAAAATCAAAAAAACAAGAACTAAATTCCCAAAATAAGATCAAAATGAAATTTAATTTCTACTTAGTCGATTATACCTAATAATTACGAAATCAAATTATCGCATGTAGGCATATAATTCCTCCACCTGATGAACGCAAATATGAATACGAATGCGAGTAGTAGCTCCATTTGTTCATAAAAAGGCATAAAAACCAGTCCCAATCAGTGATTAAGCCAGTACCATTACGCCCGCACACGCAAGATTGCTGCGAGAATGACTAAAGTCTGAACGTTTTTTGAAAGCAAAGAAGAGACAATGAAAACTATCTCCTTAATTGGTGCACCGACCGATGTTGGTGCAAGTGTCAAAGGTGCGGGCATGGGTCCTGACGCGATGCGAGTGGCAGGCTTAACGCAGGCACTAGAAGCGCGTGACTTGACGGTGATTGACCATGGCAATTTGCAGGGCCCCGCCAATCCCTGGCAAGCGCCAGTCAATGGCTTGCGCCATCTGAACGAGGCCATAGACTGGAATCAAGCAGTTTATGACGAAGTTAGCAGCGCATTAAAGCAAGGTCATCTACCTATGATGTTGGGTGGAGATCACTGCTTGGCGATCGGCTCCATTAGCGCGGTGGCAAAACACTGCAAAGACACCGGCAAAAAGTTACGCGTTCTGTGGTTCGATGCTCATGCCGACAGTAATTTGTCGACTATCAGTCCAACTGGCAATATTCACGGCATGCCAGTTGCGTGCCTGATGGGTCATGGGCCAGAACAGTTAATCGCCTACGGTGGCTATACACCTGCGATGCAGCCAAATGAAATCCGTCAAATCGGCATTCGCAGTGTCGATGATGGCGAACGTCAGTTTATCCACGACATGGGTATTCCTGTATTTGACATGCGTTATATTGATGAACATGGTATGCGTGCGGTAATGTTGAAGGCACTCGAAGGCGTTGATGAAAATACCCATATCCACGTCAGCTTCGATCTCGATTGCCTTGATCCGGATATCGCACCAGGTGTTGGAACCGCTGTCCTGGGCGGCCCGACTTATCGCGAAGCGCAGTTGTGCATGGAAATGATTGCGGATACGGGTTTATTGCGTTCACTCGACGTTGTCGAACTTAACCCTGCTTTGGATTTACGCAATCAAACTGCGATTTTGGCGGTGGATTTAATTGAAAGTTTGTTTGGCAAATCGACTTTGGTACGGATGGCGGATAAATAAGCCGTCGTCAGAAAAAAGGAAAGCCCGCAGAACGTTCAAACATTGCGGGCTTTTTTTGTCTATTCCCACTCGGTACCTAAGCCACCAACACCAGATTATCTCTATGGATTAATTCTGGCTCTTCTACAAATCCCAAAATACTCACAATCTCAGAAGATGCCTTACGCATAATACGACGCGCATCGCCACTGCTATAGTTACTCAATCCCTTCGCGATGGTTCGACCACTCTCATCGACGCAACTGACCACGGCACCACGACCAAATTCACCTCGTACATCAGACACGCCGATTGCCAGCAAAGACTTACCTTCGTCACATAGTTTAATCACTGCACCCGCATCCAATACCAATTGTCCCGAAGTCTGCAAATGATCCATCATCCATTGCTTGCGTGCGGCCAGTGGTGCCATGTCAGAACTCAATTGCGTACCTATTGCCTCACCGTTCGCCAGACGAACCAACACATTATCTTCACGCCCCCAGGCAATCACGGTATGCGCACCAGAACGTGCAGCGCGTTTTGCCGCAAGAATCTTGGTCAACATACCACCGCTCCCTAGACTAGAACCGACACCACCTGCCATCGCCTCCAAAGCCACATCACCAGCCCGTGCTTCGTGAACAAATTGCGCATCGGGATTTTTGCGTGGATCGGCAGTGTATAAACCTTGTTGATCAGTCAAAATAATCAGGGCATCGGCTTCCACCAGATTCGCCACCAAGGCGCCTAAAGTATCATTGTCACCAAACTTGATTTCATCCGTCACCACCGTGTCATTCTCATTAATTACCGGCACGATGCCGAAACCAAGCAAGGTCAACAATGTGGAACGCGCATTCAAGTAACGCTCACGATCCGCCAGATCGGCATGCGTCAATAAAATCTGCGCAGTCCCCAAATCATGCGCGCGAAAGCTAGTCTCATAAATCTGGGCCAAACCCATTTGCCCCACCGCCGCACAAGCCTGCAATTCATGCACGCCAGTTGGTCGCGTCTCGAAACCTAAACGCTGCCGACCTTCGGCAATTGCGCCAGAACTGACAAGCACGACTTCTTTACCCATCGCTCTTATCGCTGCAATCTGTTGCGCCCAGTTGGCGATAGCGACACGGTCAAGACCACGGCCTTCGTTGGTGACCAGAGAGGAACCGACTTTAATAATCAGGCGTTTAGCGTTTTGGATTAGGGATTGCATGAGGGATAAGATATCGCATTTTCATTCGGAATTAGATGAACCAAATTATACATTATTCTGAATACGCATTAATTCTCGGAATTTTGTTTTGAATTCAATTCACAAACTATGGGAAGTAAACGTAAAAAGAGCCGAACAAGTCGGCTCTTTTTGCATCGAAAATCGATTAGATAGCTAAGAAGTTAATCAATAACTTTAAAACGTGGATCATCCGGATCAATTGACAAAATTCCCTGTGCTTCTTCTTTCATTTGGGTCTCTTGTGAGCGCTGTTCTGCTTGACGTTTCTCAGCTAAATGCGCATAGATATCGTTGACCAAGGCTTGGCAACCTTCGTGATTCAAAGCCGAGATTTCGAATACTGGGCCCTTCCAGCCGAAGCGCTTCACAAAATCCTTAACGCGTTTTTTGCGATCTTCCGCATTTAGGACATCGAGCTTATTCAAGACTAACCAGCGCGGTTTTTCTGCCAGCGATTCATCGTATTTCGCTAACTCTTTAATCAAAGCTTTCGCATCTTTAACTGGATCGACGTCGTCGTCGAACGGTGCTAAGTCGACGATGTGCAAGAGCAAACCTGTGCGCTGTAAATGCTTGAGAAATTGCACGCCGAGGCCAATACCATCCGCTGCGCCTTCGATCAAACCTGGAATATCGGCGATCACGAAACTCTTTTCGTGACTAACGCGAACCATACCTAAATTTGGATGCAATGTCGTAAATGGATAATCGGCGATCTTTGGACGCGCATTGGAAACAGCCGTAATGAAGGTCGATTTACCCGCATTTGGTAAGCCCAACAAACCAACGTCTGCCAGTACTTTTAATTCAAGTTTGAGTTCGCGGCGTTCGCCTTCTTTGCCATCGCTGCGTTGACGTGGCGCACGATTGGTCGATGATTTAAAGTGGATATTGCCCCAACCACCCTCACCGCCGCGCGCTAACAAAACTTCTTGACCATGTTCAGTGATATCGGCGATAACTTCATCGGTATCTCTGTCCATAATTAAAGTGCCGACTGGCATGCGCAAACGGATATCGTCTGCACCTTTGCCGTAACAATCTGCGCCACGACCGTTTTCACCGTCTTTGGCTTTGTGTAATTTGGAATAGCGGAAATCGACTAAGGTATTAATGTTACGGTCGCCGACTGCGTAGATACTACCGCCTTTGCCGCCATCACCGCCATCCGGACCACCGAACGGACGGAATTTCTCACGACAAAAGGATGCGACACCGTTGCCGCCGTCACCTGCGATGACTTCGATTCTTGCTTCGTCAATAAATTTCATGTTTGCCGCCTAAACGAAAGGGCTCTTCAGCCTTGATTCCCAGTCTTTCTTTTTGGTGGCATCTGGTGCGATCTAGACGCGCTTGAAAACTGAACACTGGGTGATTACGAATTGAGAGTCTGAACAGGCTATTGTGCTGTTTTATTTCACTAGCAGCAATAGACAATGTTCTAAGACAAAGTATGCTAATTGGCTAAGGCAATTAAGCTGGACGATCGCTACGATCATCATTTTTCACAAGGCAACTAATTAACACCATTTTTTAGCAATTGCTTGTAATGCTTACTTCTAAATCCTCTGAAAACCAAAAAGGCTCTACCTATGGCAGAGCCTTTTTGTTCAGCAAATTGTCAGCTTAATGAATTAAGCAACAACCATTACTGTTTGACGCTTCAACGCGCCTTTGATAGCAAATTGTACTTTGCCTGTTACCAGAGCGTACAAAGTGTGATCTTTACCCATACCAACGCCTTCGCCTGCGTGTACTTTAGTACCGCGTTGACGAACGATGATACCGCCAGCATTGATAGCTTGGCCGCCGTAAACTTTAACGCCTAAGCGTTTTGACTCTGAGTCACGGCCGTTGCGCGTGGTGCCGCCGCCTTTTTTATGTGCCATTTAATAGCTCCTTGAATATTCTGGTGAAATTGCTTACGTAGTTCAACGGACTTAACCGTTGATCGAAACGATTTGCAGTTCAGTATAGTTTTGGCGATGACCTTGGCGCTTTTGGTAATGCTTACGACGACGCATTTTGAAAATACGTACTTTATCGTGACGACCTTGGTCGATTACCTTAACTAGCACCGTTGCACCTGCGACCAACGGAGTACCAAATTTAATGGTTTCTCCAGCACCCATAGCGAGTACTTGATCGATAGTGAATTCGGAGCCAATGTCTGCAGGTATCTGTTCTACTTTAAGTTTTTCACCAGCGACAACTTTATATTGTTTGCCACCGGTTTTTATGACCGCGTACATGTGAAACCTCATCAAATAAATAATAGGGATTCCCGAGCGCTCTTATTGACAGTGACTGACATCATCAACAAAAAATCAAGGGAACTGCGGATTATACATAGCTAACTGGAGGCGGTCAAAGACTTTTGCGTAATTTTTCAGCAGCCCCACTGCTATTCATGCTTAGAAAACAATAGACTATGGTAAAAACTTTAATTCAGCTCTAGTTTGAGCCTTCACTTCACCGTTTCCCCACGCAATTGCTAGGTATTGAAGCAAATTCGACCGCTGCGTCATTGAGGTTCAGTCAGTCGCCAATCCCAAAAAACAGGGCACGCGTCGAATTGTTTAATTTTTTGCAAGTGCCCGAGACACTGGAATCAAGTCCGCCTGACCCCAATTGCCCAGCCAAATCAGCATTGACAACAAAGAAAACCAATTGAGGCGCGTCACGGTCAATCTCTATGAAAATGTTACTAAGTTGAAATAGACGATTTTTCAGCAATCCAGCCAAGAAGCAATGAGTTTTTTTGATAGCGTGCGTTGAATTAAAAAAATCATAGAAAAGCCTAACAAAAGTTAAAGCCACAAATGTAGTTTTTGTGTGGCTATGCGTAGGCATCGCGCTGGTATCGTATAATCACGCCACATTTTAATTAGCTCTTTGCAGGATATCCCCTTGTCTGCCACGCCTAACCAAAACACCATCAATCAATTAATCGCCCCGGAAATGGATGCGGTCAATCTGGTTATACGCCAACAATTGCATTCGGATGTAGCGCTCGTCAGCCAAATTTCAGAATACATAATTAATGCAGGTGGCAAACGTATTCGGCCTGTATTGGTTCTACTGATGGCAAATGCTTACGGCTATCAAGGTCAGTATCATTATGACTTGGCAGCTATCGTCGAGTTCATACATACCGCAACCCTGCTGCATGATGACGTAGTCGATGAATCCTCTATGCGGCGTGGGCGCCAGACCGCCAATGCCTTATTTGGCAATGCAGCGTCGGTGTTGGTCGGTGACTTCTTATATTCACGCGCATTTCAGATGATGGTGTCGATCAATAGCATGCAGATTATGCAAATCCTAGCAGATGCAACCAATGTCATTGCCGAGGGTGAGGTTTTACAGTTACTGAACATGCATGATCCCGATGTAACAGAAGAACGCTACCTCGAGGTGATTCGCTGCAAAACAGCTAAATTATTCGAAGCTGCAGCGGAAATTGGTGCCTTAATCAGTGGCGCAAATCCTACGCAAATCGTCGCAGCTGGTGAATATGGTCGTTCTTTGGGCACAGCATTCCAGTTGATTGATGATGTACTTGACTACTCTGGTGTCGCGGAAGAGATAGGAAAAAACGTCGGTGATGATCTACGTGAAGGGAAACCGACTTTGCCTTTAATTTATCTAATGAAAAATGGTAGTAGTGAGGAAAAAGCACTGGTAAAAGCCTGCATAGAAGAAGGCGACGAGTCAAAATTTGACGCGATATTGACTGCTATTACACAATCTGGCGCACTCGCCTACACCAAGGGAGAAGCTGACAAAGCAGCAGCCCGCGCGGCCCAAGTAATACATGACCTACCGGATTCTGTTTATAAACAAGCGTTAATAGACTTAGCTTTTCTGGCAGTTAATCGTAATCATTGATCCCGAGGCATTCACTGCACCTTCGACTTTCGCTGAGTACTAACTTTGCTCTGAAATTAGTCAATTAAGCAAAATCCAGCATATTGATGGTTTTCAATACCACGGTCTGTGTCCTACAAGTAAGATGCCTATTTACAAAAGCCTCACTTAGTTGCATTATCACAAAGCATCCAATGGCCTAACTAATTTCCGATAGAAAACTATGTCAGCTGTTCCACCAAATTCAGCACCCAGTCTTCCCGCCTCAGGCTTAGCCCGTGCTTTAGCACAAGCAAATTTGGTATCGCCAGCACAAATTGACGCGATCCAAAAGAAAAATCAAATAGATAAAAGCACATTTCTAGATGCATTAATTCAAAGCGGTACGGTTAATGCACGGGATCTTGCAACTTTCTGCTCAGAAACTTTTGGCTATCCGCAAATAGATTTGACAGTATTTGATGAGTCAATGCTACCTGCCAAGGTCATTGATACCAAAATGATGCAATCGCAGAAGGTTATCGCTTTATCTAAAAAAGCAAATAAAGTGTCTGTGGCGATTTCTGATCCAACTAACACTGTTGCGATTGATCAGATTAAATTCCAAACAGGACTCAGCGTCGACATTGTCATTGTTCAACACGATGCCTTAACAAAGCTAATTGACAAGCTAACGAAGTCTTCAGATCAAACAATTACCGATCTGGCTGGCGATGACTTTGAACTTGAATTCAAAGAAGAGGATTTAAATTCAGGTGTAGCCGATACGCAAGCGTCGGAAGTTGATGACGCACCTATTGTCAAATTTCTGCAAAAAATGCTGATTGACGCCATTAATTTGGGAGCATCGGATTTGCATTTCGAACCTTTCGAAAAGTTTTACCGGATTCGCTTCCGTGTTGACGGTGAGCTACGAGAAATTGCGCAGCCGCCACTGGCTATCAAAGACAAATTGGTTTCTCGCATCAAAGTTATCTCAAAACTCGATATTTCAGAAAAACGCGTGCCGCAAGATGGCCGTATGAAATTGGTACTATCAGCAAATAAAGCCATCGATTTCCGCGTCAGCACCTTGCCTACGCTGTTTGGCGAAAAAATTGTTATGCGTATTTTGGATGGATCACAGGCGCAAATGGGTATTGATGCGCTTGGCTATGATCCTGATCAAAAAGAGATTTTGATGGACGCAATTCAGCGTCCGTATGGCATGGTTTTGGTCACCGGTCCAACAGGCTCAGGCAAAACGGTGTCGCTATATACCTGTCTGAACGTAATTAATAAACCTGGAATTAATATCTCTACAGCGGAAGATCCTGCTGAAATTAACTTACCCGGCGTCAACCAAGTCAATATCAATGACAGAGCAGGGCTAACTTTCCCCGTCGCCTTAAAGTCTTTTCTTCGTCAAGATCCTGACATCATCATGGTGGGTGAGATTCGTGATTTGGAAACAGCGGATATTGCGATTAAAGCAGCGCAAACTGGTCATATGGTGTTCTCAACACTGCATACCAATGATGCACCGTCTACCTTAACTCGACTGATGAACATGGGTGTCGCACCGTTCAATATTGCTTCATCTGTGATTCTAATTACTGCGCAACGTCTAACTCGCCGTCTCTGCACTTGTAAAAAACCTGTTGAAATTCTAGATGAAGTTTTACTGGCTGCTGGTTTTTTAGACGAAGAACTCGACGGGACCTGGAAACCGAATGGGCCAGTAGGTTGCGAGCGATGCAATGGCTCCGGCTATAAAGGACGAGTCGGTATCTACCAAATCATGCCTATCACCGAAGCCATTGAAAAAATCATTCTGGCCAATGGAACATCTCTAGAAATTCGTAAGCAGTCCGAATCTGAAGGTGTAAAAGGCTTGCGGCGCTCGGGGCTCCAAAAAGTACGTCAGGGCTTAACTAGCCTAGAGGAAGTTCTTGGCTGCACGAATGAATAAGGTATAGGAAACTGTATGGCAACGACGTCAAAAAGCAAACCGGCAAAACCAGCCCAAGTCAAAGAATTTTTATATTCTTGGGAGGGTAAAGACCGCCAAGGTAAAAAGGTAACAGGAGAAATTCGTGCTGGCGGAGAAACCATCGTCGCCGCCACAATACGCCGTCAAGGTATTGTTGTTGTTAAAATCAAAAAGAAGAGTTATAGCTCTGGCAAAAAAATTACGGACAAAGACATCACTTTGTTTACAAGACAATTAGCAACGATGATGAAAGCAGGTGTTCCACTTCTGCAGTCATTTGACATCGTGGGCAAAGGTCACGCCAATCCATCAGTCTCCAAACTATTGCTCGATATCCGTGGAGATATCGAGACCGGTACGAGCTTAAATCAGGCCTTTAGAAAATATCCCTTATACTTTGATCCATTGTTTTGTAACTTAGTGGGTGCTGGTGAGCAAGCTGGTATTTTGGAGGATCTATTAACCAGACTTGCTATTTATAAAGAAAAGACCTTGGCTATCAAAGCCAAAATTAAGTCGGCGCTTACCTATCCAATTGCGATTTTATCGATAGCTTTTATTGTTACCGCAGTTATTATGATTTGGGTCGTACCTGCGTTTAAAGAAGTGTTTACTAGTTTTGGTGCAGATCTGCCAATGCCAACACTAGTGGTGATGTCGATTTCCGAATTTTTTGTTAAAAATTGGTATTTGATTTTTGGTGGGATTGGCGGCGCGATTTATTTCTTTCTCCAAACTTGGCAGCGTTCGCTCAGAATGCAACAAATTATGGATAGAGCCTTATTGCAAGCACCAATTTTTGGTGATGTTATACGAAAAGCAACTATGGCACGATGGACACGGACCTTGGCAACTATGTTTGCTGCTGGCGTACCTTTGGTTGAAGCTCTCGATTCAGTGGGCGGTGCCTCAGGCAATGCCGTCTATCTAGATGCCACCATCAAAATTCAGACCGAAGTAACTACTGGTACCAGCCTGACTGTCGCAATGCAGAACGCCAATGTATTTCCATCTATGGTGACGCAAATGGTTGCAATTGGCGAAGAATCCGGTGCACTTGATGCGATGTTAGGCAAAGTTGCAGATTTTTACGAGGATGAAGTAGATGAAGCCGTCGCATCATTGTCTAGCTTGATGGAACCGATAATTATGGTGATTTTGGGTGTCATTATTGGTGGTCTGGTTGTTGCGATGTACTTGCCAATTTTCAAACTTGGTTCAGTGGTGTAGTGATGGAGTTAATTTTTTTCGCGGAGCCGGAAACGCTTATCAGTACAATTATCCTCGGCATTCTGGGAATGCTAATTGGTAGTTTTCTGAATGTTGTGATCTACCGCCTCCCGAAAATGATGCAAAGAGAATCGGATAATTATGTCGCTCAGGAATCGGGCAAAGAATTACCGCATCCCGAACACTACAACTTAATGTTGCCACGCTCAGCTTGCCCGAGTTGCGGACACCAGATCACGGCGCTGGAAAATATTCCTGTATTCAGTTATCTGATCATTGGCGGCAAATGCACCTCTTGCAAAGCGCACATCTCAAAACGTTATCCCATGATTGAGGCAATCACGGGACTACTTTCCGCATTCATGATTTGGCATTTTGGCAGCGGTCTCCCAGGTTTGGGCGCAATGGTGTTTGTATGGTTCTTAGTCGCGATGACTTTTATTGATGCCGATACCCAATTACTCCCCGATGACCTTACCTTACCCTTACTTTGGGGTGGTTTGCTATTAAATATTTTCAGCACATTTACTTCGCTCGAAAACGCCGTCATAGGCGCAGCAGCCGGATATTTGTCATTATGGTCAGTGTATTGGCTGTTTAAACTTGCCACTGGAAAAGAAGGTATGGGTTTCGGTGACTTTAAGCTACTTGCAGCACTGGGAGCATGGTTGGGCTGGAGTATGCTGCCCTTGATCATACTGTTATCTTCTGCTGTTGGTGCAATCATCGGCATTTCAATGATAGTTCTTGGGAAATTAGGTAAAGGCAAACCCATTCCATTTGGTCCTTATCTGGCCATCGCTGGGGTAGTCGCCTTGGTCTGGGGGAAAACTCTGACAAATCAATACCTAGGCATGATCAACTGAGATGCATAGTGGTATGTTCAATATAGGACTAACGGGCGGTATCGGCAGTGGCAAAACAACTGTCGCTAACATGTTTGCGGATCTGGGTGCCAGCATTATTGATACCGACCTCATCGCCCATCAATTGACTCAAACTGGTGGCATCGCAATTCCTATTATTGCTGACTATTTCGGAGCAGATTTTATCAATGCCGACGGTACGATGAACAGACCCAAAATGCGTCAGTTGGCGTTTTCGGATGTAGCAGCAAAAAAACAGTTAGAGAATATCTTGCACCCTTTGATCCGGGAACAATGTGAGGCTCAAGCAAAAGCGGCTAGCGGTGTCTATCCTATCTTTGTGGTGCCGCTGTTAATTGAATCTGGCGACTGGAGTGCACGTGTGAAACGCATTCTGGTGGTAGATTGCGATCAAGAAACGCAAATTACTCGGGTAATGCAACGTAACCACTTTGAAAGAACGCAAGTTTTAAGCATTTTGAGCGCGCAAGCAAGCCGCGATGAGCGTCTGGCACATGCAGACGATATTATCAATTCCATGGCAGATTTGTCGCAAGTACGCAGCGAAGTAGAGATACTTCATAAAAAGTATCTGAATTTTGCGATTTCTACCTAATGATACGCACGCAATGTTTGTAATTTTTCTCCGCTTGGTTCAGAATCACGTGAAGAATATTTAGGGCGCATTTACAGCTTGCTTTTAACTTAGTTCAAGCACAAATAGCAGCCAATTAGCACCAAATTTACAGGGAATTTATTTTGATCGTTTATGAGTACCCTTTTAACGAGCGCATACGAACCTTATTGCGGTTAGAAGACCTGTACGAGAAATTTTCTTTTTTCTTACATCAGTCTGATTCACTGCAACATCATGTTGCGATCGCCACTATTTTTGAAATGCTAGAAGTAGCAGGCCGCGCCGACTTAAAATCTGATTTATTACAAGAACTTGATCGCCAAAAAAACACCTTAATTGGTTTCAAATCAAATCCGAATGTACAAGCCGATATGCTCGATCAAGTCATAAATGACGTCGAGCGTGCCAGTATCAATCTGATGGCAAGTACCGGCAAAACTGGTCAAAATATCCGTGATAACGAATGGCTCATGAGTATTCGTGGCAGGACGATCATTCCTGGCGGTGCATGTGAGTTTGATTTACCTAGCTATCACGCATGGAAAAAACTACCTGCCGAAAAACGTTTTACGGACATTTCGACATGGTTCGCGCCAATCGCGCCTTTATTTGATGCAATTAGTGTAGTTTTGAGACTATTGCGAGAGTCTGGCGGGACGACTAAAGTGATTGCCCAAAGCGGTAGTTATCAGCAAATGCTGCAAGGCAAAGTGTATCAACTATTGCGCGTCACACTTCCTCAAGAATTGGGTGCTATCCCTGAAATTTCAGCAAATAAATATATGCTATGGATACGTATCATGTCGCAAGATGGCGATATGAAACCAAAACCGTTCGAAAGTGATGTGCCTTTCGATCTGACGCTCTGCAACTTCTGAGTTTTTGTAACTTCCGAGCTTTTGTAACTCTAAATCACTAAATTATGGCAACTGTCGTATCCTGCCCCACTTGCGCGGCGAAAGTCGTTTGGTCTCCCGAAAATGCTTTTCGTCCGTTTTGCTCAGAACGTTGCAAACAAATCGATCTGGGTGCTTGGGCTGAAGAAAAGTACACGATCCCTGCGGTCAATTTACCAGAAGATCCTGAGAATCCAGATTTAGGACCTACCAACGATTAGACTATTTTTTTGGGATTCCGTGCTTGCGCAGTTTGGCTGCAATCATGGAATGCGACGTATCGAGGCGCGCTGCCAGTTTGCGGCTCGATGGGAACTCCTGATACAGCTTAGTCAGTAATGCTGTCTCAAACTGATTGACAGACGCCTCCCAAGTCTCTGCTTCTTCAAACACCACCGCTTCGCCTTGCATAGAATCTTCCGCCCAATCCAGATCCGCTGCATCCAATACGCGCTGATCGGACATCGTGATCGCTCTAAATACCACATTTTGTAATTGCCGCACGTTACCTGGCCAACGATTGCTAAGCATCGCGGCAGTGGCTGCAGGATTCAATCGCGAGACCGGCTTTTGCGCCTGCGTACAAGCACGCTCGATGAAGTGACGAGCCAGCAGCAGAATATCGTCTGAACGCTCACGTAAAGGCGGCATTTCCAGATGCAGTACATTTAAGCGATAAAATAAATCTTCGCGGAAGCTTCCTTCCTGCACCATTTTTCGCAGATTTCTATGGGTTGCACTGATGATACGCACATTGACTTGAATTTCTTTATCGCCGCCAATACGGCGGAACTTACCGTCATTTAAGAAGCGCAATAACTTAGCTTGTAAGTACATGGACATCTCACCGACTTCATCCAAAAATACTGTACCTCCGTCGGCCATCTCAAACAGGCCAGGCTTGCCGCCACGATTGGCACCAGTGAATGCGCCCGCCATGTAGCCGAACAATTCACTCTCAGCTAAACTTTCGGGCAAGGCAGCGCAATTCAATTCGAGAAACGGTGCGTTAGTGCGAGAGCTAACACCGTGGCAGGCTTGCGCTAGTAATTCTTTACCGGTTCCGGTTTCCCCAGTAATCAACAGAGGAGCATCGACCACCGCCACCCGCGCAGCGCGTTTTTTTAGCACCCGAATTTGCTCCGAGTCACCGATGATGGCTTCAAAGCCACCAATTTCGGCACGCGAGATCGCATGCAAGCGCTCGCCAATGCGTTTCGGTGCAGTCAGTGTAAGCAAAGCACCAACCGCCATGCCATCGCTGGCAGTACCCGCCGATAAAGATTCAAATACGGGCGTTACATCCATTAAGAAGGGTTCGCCATTCAATAACACTTCGCGCGTTGGCGCACAAAATTCATTGGCGATCAATTCATGCTGGATAGTACTGTCTTGCAGCACCTGATACAGCGACTTCTGGCACAGTTCTTTTTCACTGCAACGAACTACTTCTGCAGCAGCTGCGTTGGCGATCACGATACGTCCTAGAGCATCAATCGCCAACACCGGATCTTCCATCACCGCCATAATGGTATCGAGATTCAAACTGCGCCGCATGCCGGGCAGGATATCAACAACTTCTATCGTGCCAACGCCGGCCACTTGGTCACAATCAGCCTGCAAGCTAGCCAACATGCTTTGTTTTAGCTCAGGAATATCGATATAGATATTCGGTGGATCGACCTCCACCGCCTGCACATTCAAGCCCTGACGCGCCAATACCGCGAGAATCTCGTGAGCAATACCGACTCGATCTTCAAAGGGAATATTGACGCGCATGATCTTGTTGTCTTTCTGATTCAAAACAAAGGCTTTTGACAGCAGAGGCGCACAGTACACAAAGAAAAGAACCTAACCCCGCGTACTCTCCATCTCTGCGGATTAATAGCTTAAATCGCAATCGGGCGATTCACACTGCCATAGCGATCCATATACAAGCCTTCAGTCGAAATGGCTGGCTTTTTACCAGAAATCAAGTCTGCAAGAAATTGACCAGAACCACAGGACATAGTCCATCCCAGAGTGCCGTGACCGGTATTCAAAAATAAATTGCGATATGGCGTTGGGCCAATAATCGGTGTACCGTCCGGCGTCATTGGGCGCAAGCCAGTCCAAAATTCCGCTTTGCTAACATCACCACCATGTGGGAACAGATCGGTCACAGAATGCACCAAAGTTTTACGACGTGATTCACGCAAGCGTAAATCGTAACCTGTAATTTCAGCAGTACCGCCAACACGGATACGGTCGCCCAAACGCGTGATCGCGACTTTGTAAGTTTCGTCCATCACGGTCGATTCCGGTGCGCCTGTCGCGTCGGTAATCGGGACGGTGATCGAATAACCTTTGATTGGATACACCGGAATTTTGATGCCCAGCTCACGCAACAAAATCGGCGAATAGCTGCCTAATGCCAACACAAATTTATCAGCGGTGAAACTACCTTTAGAGGTCTGTACGCTCTTCACTTGATCACCTTCTGCGATCACACGTTCTATGCTGACGCCATACTCAAATTTCACGCCCAGACCTTCTGCCAGCTTTGCCAGATTTTGCGTAAATTTAAAACAGTCACCTGTTTCGTCACCTGGCAAGCGCAAAGCACCGACAAATTTTTCACGCACGTTTCTCAATGCCGGCTCTACCCGCAAACATTCGTCACCACTTAAAGTTTCATAAGGCACGCCGTAGCGCTTGAGAATGTCGATATCGGCTTGTGAACCATCAAGTTGTTGCTGATTGCGAAATAATTGCAAAGTTCCTTGCGTGCGCTCATCGTAAGCAATGCCGGTATCTTCACGCAATTGTTGTAAGACATCACGGCTATATTGCGCCATGCGCAACATGCGACCTTTATTGATTTCGTAGCGCTTAGTCGTGCAATTCATCAACATCTGAAATACCCAGCGCCACATCGCTGGATCGGCGCTCGGACGGATTGCTAATGGGCTATGTTCCATCATCAACCACTTAATTGCCTTCATCGGCACGCCAGGTCCTGCCCACGGTGCAGAGTAACCCGGAGAAACTTCTCCGGCGTTCGCAAAACTAGTTTCTAAAGCCGCACCACTTTGACGCTCAATTACCGTGACTTCATGCCCAGCTTTGGCCAGATAGTAGGCAGTAGAGGTACCGATAACGCCAGCTCCCAAGATAACTATTTTCATGTGCTAATTCCTGTAAAGGTGAATCTGATGAATTGTTTGATTGGCTGCTAAACATCAACGTAGTGACGTTGGTAGCGCGGCCCTAAGCTGGTCAAAATTTCATAGCCTATCGTACCTGCCTGCTTTGCCACCTGATCGACGGTATTGTCTGGACAGATCAAATCAACCAAAGCGCCCGGGTACAAAAGTTGCGGATCAACGTGACTAACATTCAGAGTAATCGTATCCATAGAAACATTCCCCACCATAGGCACTTCGATACCTGAGATGTGGGCAACACCGCAATTACTTAAACTGCGCAGCCAACCATCGGCATAGCCGACTGACACTGTAGCAATACGAGAAGGTTGAGTCGCACGCCAAGTTTTGCTGTAACCGACCGAAGCCCCCATAGGGATTTCACGCGTCTGAATAATCCGACCTTGCAATTGAACCACCGATTGCATAGGGCTTTCTTGACCAGCAACCGGGGCGACACCGTATAAGGCAGCACCAGGTCGCGCTAAGTCAAAGTGAAATTCTGATCCGAGGAAGATACCCGAAGAATTCGAAAAACTTGCCTTCGCGTCCGGATACTGCTGGCGCAATTGCGTACACAAATTTTTAAAGGCACTCAATTGCATTTGATTCATAGGGTCAAGCTGATCTTCGGCACAGGCTAAATGGCTCATCACGTAACGCAGATCTATGCCTTCGGTGATAGAAAAATCATTCAACCAAGTCCGCAGTTCTGCTTGAGACAAGCCCATACGAGCCATCCCAGTATCGATTTGGATAATAGCTGGCAGACTGATAGAGCGCTCTTTAGCTAAGATCCGCCAAGCACTGATCTGCTCCAGACTATTGAGCACGGGTGTACAGCCATATTCAATAAATTCAGCCTCGTAACCCACAGGCGAACCATGCATGACGTAAATCGCCACATCGTGTGCAATGTGAGTACGCAGGCTAATTGCCTCTTCCAATTGTGCTACGAACAAATGACGGCAGCCTTCCGCCACCAAAGCCTTAGAAACTGGAATGGCGCCCAAGCCATAGGCGTCCGCCTTAACTGCCGCACCGCATAGCGCAGTACCAAGGCGAGATTGTAAAAATCGATAATTCGCCCGCAAGGCTTTCAAATCGATAGTAAGAAGAGCGCCAGCGCGCCCAGCTTCTTGTTGCATAATGACCTCTGTCAAACTAAACCTGCTCTTTGCTAGCAATCACCGTGCCATGCAGACTATTGCTATGTTTCTGCGATGAAATCAAAGACTTAAGAAATTCCTAGGGAATTTTAACAGAATAAGGTGTATCGAAATAAATACAATAAAAAGAATATATGTTCAACCAAACAAATTTCTTTCTATGAATATTCGGCAAATTCAACACTCGTATCAAAATTAATACACTGGATCAATTCCGATACATTTAAAAATAGAAACGGATGTCCAATCTTAAAATGCCGACACCAAAATCTGAAATTGACTCTGATTGTAAACATCCGGAAACCATTTGAAGTTACATCTATCTGGATCAGTTTTTCCATCCCTTAAACGAACAGAATCCCGTTAACGCCGAGATTCATTAATAGAAAACAAAGTTCGAGTCGGAGTTCATGTTTGAGTTCGATAATCACCAACACAATTAGTAATTAATAAACGTAGCTTAATCCACACAAAAGCGCTCGTAAAAATCACAAGCGAAAACCTCGACCAGTTTTTAGCCTGATCCAGCCTACTTTGATGGTAATATTTTCATTTTTGAAGATATTCAAATATTGACTATCAATTCGATTGCCATCTTTCAACTTTGTCAACCAAGTCTACATTACATGAATCGATTACTTACTTTAATTATTGGATTAATGATCTTATCCGGTTGCACAACAATACGAAAGCAAGCCTTAGACGCTAACAACGCGGCAGCTCTTAAAGATCAAACCATCGCCATTACAACTTATCCGAAACCTGACTTTGCAGCTATGACACCAGTCAAAGCTGCATTGGGCATGATTGGCGCTTTTGCTGCGATTAGCGACGGCAATCAACTTATTGAAAAATATAAGGTGGGTGATCCGGCATTAATAGTGTCAAATGACTTGGCAACTGCCTTAGAAAACAGATTAGGTGTAAAACGAATCACCACCCCACTTAGTGCTACTGACGACGATGTTAGCAAGATTGCTGCGCTTGCAAGCCCATCATCCCAATATGTCCTCGATGTAAAGACCTTCCTTTGGAGTATGAATTATTTCGCCACCGATTGGACGCATTATCGAATTTTCTTCACCGCACGTGCGAGACTAATTAATGCCAATACAAAAGCTGTCGTCGCTGAAGGTTTTTGTAAACACATACCAGAATCAAACACCAATGCACCCACTTACGACGAGTTAATGGCAAATGATGGGGCGCGACTTAAGCTAGAACAGAAGAATGCCGCTAACTCATGCGTCGATACTTTACAAAACGAAATGTTTGCATTCTCAACCGCCGCTGCGTCGCCGACTCAATCGACAATAGCTAGGACTCAAGCAATAACATCTCCTGTTCAACCGACAGCAGAACGTTTGGTTGTTAGTCCTGCACCGGCTACGACGGAAAAGTCGCTAGACTTGCCTATGCAAAACACAGTGCCGCAACAGAATGAACCCGTAGTGGCAAGTACAACACCAACTATGACACCAGTTACGACACCCACTACAACACCAACAAAATCAAGCTCTGCGCCAACTTACGAAAAAATTGAAACAATTCCTTTTAGACTTGGCACATCATCATTCACAGTCGAAAGAATGGCTAAGGAAGCGGGTTGTGTTGGCACCAAAGGGGCGGGATTGGTCTCGCCAATAGGCAGCGTGGAAGTGTATAAAATGAGCTGTGAAGCAAAAAAGGATTTCGTCGCTAAATGCGTCTTGCGCCAATGCACACGAGTGCAGTAAGCAACTTACCCTAACTTGATAAGGCACAGGCCTTATCAAGTTATGTTCCCCACAAATCCCCATTTGGATTAGTGCGCGGTGCAGTCAAGCCGAAATGTTCATAGGCGCTAGCAGTGGCGATGCGCCCACGCGGTGTACGTTGTAAATAACCTTGCTGTATCAGATAAGGCTCAAGCACATCTTCTATCGTATCGCGCTCCTCTCCTATCGCCGCAGCGACATTATCCAAGCCGACTGGACCACCACCAAATTTAAACAAGATGGCTTCGAGTAATTTCCTATCCATTAAGTCAAATCCGACCGCATCCACGTCTAGCATCTTCAATGCCGCATCAGCCATCGGCTTGGTGATTTCACCATCGCCTTTAACCTGCACATAATCACGCACCCGGCGCAAAAGACGATTCGCTATCCTTGGCGTACCACGCGCACGTTTCGCGATTTCAAAAGCGCCATCATCCTTAATCGGGACTTGCAGCAGCGATGCCGAACGAGTGACGATACGACTGAGTTCTTCAGAAGTATAAAATTCCAAACGTGCAACGATACCGAAACGATCACGCAAAGGATTCGTCAGCATCCCAGCGCGAGTAGTCGCGCCAACCAGAGTAAACGGCTGCAAATCCAATTTAACCGAGCGCGCTGCAGGTCCTTCGCCGATCATGATATCGATCTGATAGTCCTCTAAAGCAGGATACAAAATCTCTTCTACCACGGGTGAAAGGCGATGAATCTCATCAATGAATAAAACATCATTCGCTTCCAGATTTGTCAGTAAAGCCGCCAAATCACCAGCGCGTTCCAGCACCGGTCCTGAAGTTTGACGTAGATTCACACCCATCTCACGCGCAATGATGTGCGCTAACGTCGTTTTACCAAGACCTGGTGGTCCAAACAGCAAAGTATGATCAAGTGCTTCTTTACGCTGACGCGCTGCACCGATAAAGATCTCTAACTGATCTCGGATCTTTTCCTGACCAACATATTCATCAAGTTGTTTTGGGCGTAAGGCTCGTTCTATCGCTTCTTCATTGGGTGAAGAAGGCGTCGCCGCGATAATGCGGGTATCTACGAATTGCGTGGAGAGATTGTCGGTTTGTATGCTCATAAAATATCACTATTCGTGTTTAGCTTTTTTGCCCTTATTTAACTCTTAGAAAGAGCCTTCAAAGCCGCTTTAATGCCATCAGAAACACCCGAACCTGCTGGCACCAATTTAAGCGCAGCTAAAGCTTCTTTATCTGAGTAACCAAGCGCGAGCAAAGCATTCAAAATATCCGAGCTATGATCACCCGCCGCTGCCGCAACGCCTGCAGCGCCGAGATCTGCCCCCAACTTACCTTTAAGTTCAAGCAGCAAACGCTCAGCGGTTTTCTTACCGATACCAGGTACCCGAGTTAAACGTCCTGCTTCTTGCAAAGTAATCGCCTGCGCCAGATCAGCCACCGACATACCAGACAAAATCGACAATGCAGTACGCGCCCCGACACCGCTGATTTTGATTAATTGCTTAAAGGTGGTGCGTTCCTCTGCCGTACCAAAGCCAAACAAAACATGCGCATCTTCACGAATCGCCAGATGAGTCAACAAGGCCACTTTTTCACCGAGTGCCGGCAAATTATAAAAAGTGCTCATAGGCACGTCGATTTCATAGCCCACCCCCTGACAATCAACCATGATCTGTGGTGGGTTCTTTTCTATCAGGGTTCCGGCAATACGACCTATCATGCTGAGCTTTCATACTGTATAAATAAGCAGTAATAGTAAACTATTCTAGGGAGATTGACGAGGGATGTGTCGTGCCACATAAAAACTTGCTTAGAATAAGACTGCGACAATTTCAATAGCTTAGCTAACGTCGCATAATTTTTGCCTTTAAGCAGAGGGCGAAAGCCAAAACAAAAAGGAGTGAGCATCTTAAGCTCACTCCTTTTTACAATCCGCACAAATTACCGACTTACGCTAAGTCGTTGCCCATTTACCCAGCAAATGACGATGCAATCAAAATAACTTAGCTATCTTGTTCTACTAAAGCACCACGTATTTCTTCACGACTCAAACTCGGCGCGAATTTTTGTATGAAATCATAGGTGTAAGCGCGCAAGTAAGCACCGCGTCTGACTGCAAGTCGGGTCACATTAGACTGAAATAAATGACTCGCCGAAATGGTACGCAAACCTTGTGCACGTTGGTTTTCATTCCCAGTCTCAATCGCCATCGATGCCACCAGACCTACGCCCAATCCTAAAGCAACATACTGTTGAATCACGTCTGAGTCCATCGCGGTTAACACGATATCGGTCCGCAAGCCAGCTTGTTTGAATGCATCGTCAATATGTCCACGACCAGTAAAACCAACATCGTACGTAATCAATGGATATTTCGCGAGGTCTTCGAGACTTAATTCTACATGCGCTAATAAGGGATGTCCGTCCGGCACCACCACGACGTGATTCCATTCGTAACAAGGAAAGGACACCAGGTCTTTAAATGCGGATAAACCTTCGGTCGCAATCCCGATATCTGCCTTGCCCGACAAGACCCATTCTGCAATATGTTCGGGCGCACTTTGTTGTAAGGCGATACGCACTTCGGGGAAAGCCAAACGAAATTGCTGCACCACTTTCGGTAACACATAGCGCGCTTGGGTATGTGTAGTGGCAATCGCTAAAGTACCGCGTGCTTGATCGGAATAATCGTTGCCCGCCTGACGCAAATTTTCAGCTTCTAACAGCAATCGTTCTATGATGGGCAAGATGCCCTTACCTGGCTCAGTCAAGCCAGTCAAACGCTTACCGTTGCGTTCAAAAATATCGACACCCAGTTCCTCTTCCACTTCGCGGATCTGGCGACTGACACCTGGTTGCGAGGTGTACAAAACATTCGCCACTTCGGTTAAGTTATAACCGCAACGACAGGCTTCACGTATGGAGCGTAATTGTTGGAAATTCATAGTCGTTCCTAGGCACTTACATTATCAACAAACACATGCAGACGTTTCGGTTTCACCACTAATGCTTCGCCCACTTGCAGATTCAAATACACAGCGCGCTCAGTACTAATCATTGCTTCCACGATTTGTCCATTGTCTTCACGTACCAGTTCCAACTGCGCAAGCGGTCCTATGCCATGCACGCGGCGCAACTTCACCACCAACCCAGTGGCACCAACTGTATAGCGATCAATATCTAATTCATGGGGTCGCACATAACCTGTGCCAACCGCATCACGGGTATCGGCATGACCGGGCGCATCAAATGCTACGCCATCCGCATCCAATACACCTTCGTGCACTCGACCATGAAACAGATTCACGTTACCCAAGAAACCATACACAAACGGCGTAGCAGGATGTTGGTAAACTTCGTTCGGTGCGCCGACCTGTTCAACTTTGCCATGATTCATCACCACGATTTTGTCCGCGACTTCAAGTGCCTCTTCCTGATCATGTGTGACAAAAATACTGGTCACATGCAATTCATCATGTAAGCGACGCAACCAACGACGTAACTCTTTACGCACTTTCGCATCTAGTGCACCGAAAGGTTCATCCAACAATAGAACACGCGGCTCGACCGCCAATGCACGCGCTAATGCTATACGCTGACGCTGCCCACCTGAGAGTTGAGGTGGGTAACGATCCGCCAGCCAATCGAGTTGCACTAATTCCAGTAATTTGGTGACCTTTTCTTTGATCTGCGTTTCAGATGGACGCAGATGGCGCGGTTTGACGCGCAGGCCGAATGCGATATTTTCAAAGATGGTCATGTGCTTAAACAAGGCATAATGTTGAAACACAAAGCCTACTTGGCGCTCGCGAACATGCTGATTCGACGCGTCTTCGCCATCCAACAAAACTTGACCGCTATCGGCATACTCCAAACCAGCGATGATGCGCAACAAGGTCGTTTTGCCGCAGCCAGACGGCCCTAACAAAGCCGTTAATTCGCCATTAGGAAAATCTAAAGACACATTATCTAAGGCAGTAAAATTGCCGAAGCGTTTTTGCAATTGATTGACAGCGATGCTCATGTTTTTTCCAATCTTTCAACTTAGTATTTGTAGGGCGAATGCAAGCCTACTTCATTATTCTTGCGGAACACGCTGACGCGATTCGTCAGTTCTCCACTCTACAATCGTCTTCAATGCCAAAGTCACTAGCGCAAGCAAAGTCAATAGAGACGCGACTGCAAAAGCTGCTGTAAAGTTATATTCGTTATACAAAATCTCGACTTGCAAAGGCATAGTATTGGTCTCACCACGAATATGTCCCGACACCACAGACACCGCACCAAATTCACCCATAGCGCGTGCATTACACAGGATCACGCCATATAACAAACCCCATTTGATATTGGGCAAAGTGACAAGCCAAAAAGTTTTCCAACCGGATGCGCCCAATACCAAAGCGGCTTCTTCTTCCTCACTCCCTTGCGCCTGCATCAAGGGTATCAATTCACGTGCAACGAAAGGAAAGGTGACGAAAATCGTTGCCAATACGATGCCTGGTACCGCGAACAAAATCTTGATATCGTGCTCACGCAGCCATTCACCAAACCAGCCTTGGGCGCCAAACAGCAACACGTAAATCAGGCCAGAAATGACAGGCGAAACAGAAAATGGCAGATCAATCAACGTGAGTAAAACATTCTTGCCACGAAATTCAAATTTCGCTATCGCCCATGCCGCCGCCACACCGAATATCAAATTCAAGGGTACCGAAATACCAGCAGCAATCAAAGTTAATTTAATCGCTGACAAGGCATCGGGTTCTCGTATCGCTGTCAGATAGACATCCCAGCCTTTACGCAGAGCTTCCGTGAACACTGCCACTAAAGGAATAAACAAAAACAAAGTAACAAAAGCCAAAGCCAAAGTAAGCAACAATACTCTGACCCAGACTGGCTCTAAAGTCGCCTGCAGTTGCAGCGGCGGTTCTATACGTTTAGTCGTCAAAGTTTGTGTAGACATTATTCTCTCCCCGCTGTTTGACGACGGCGCGTCCACGCTTGCAATCCATTAATCGTCAATAGCAAAATAAAGGAAATAATCAACATCACAACCGCGATCGCCGTAGCTCCCGCATAGTCATATTGCTCCAGCTTAGTAATCATAAACAAAGGTGTGATTTCAGAAATCATAGGCATATTACCGGCGATGAAAATCACGGAGCCATATTCACCTGTTGCTCGCGCAAATGCCAATGCAAAGCCAGTTAGCACCGCGGGTAAAATAGTGGGGAAAATGACTTTCGTGAAGGTTTGCCAGTGACTGGCTCCCAAACTAATCGCTGCCTCTTCCAATTCCTTTTCAGCCTCTTCCAAGACAGGCTGCACGGTTCGTACAACAAAGGGAAGTCCAATAAAAATCAAAGCGACTAAAACACCGAGCGGTGTATATGCCACTTTAATACCCAACGGTACTAGTAGCTTACCCAGCCAACCATTCGGCGCACACAAAGTCGCCAAAGTAATTCCTGCCACCGCCGTGGGTAAAGCGAACGGCAAATCGACAAATGCATCAATTAAACGTTTACCGGGGAATTTATAGCGCACTAAAACCCAAGCCAAGATACCGCCGAAAATCACATTAATAAAAGCGGCCAACAGTGATGCACCAAAAGTCAGGCGATAGGATGCCATCACGCGCTCAGAAGTGACGGTATGCCAGAAGGCATCCCAAGTCATCGTGAACGTCTTGATGAAAACGGCAGACAAAGGAATCAGGACAATTAGGCCCAGATAAAACAGAGTAAATCCAACCGATAAGTGAAAACCAGGAATAACTCGCCTGGCCTTCGCCCGATTTTTTGAAAGAAATGCCATGCGACGCCTTTATTACAGATTTAGCTTTAGATGACGCATGATTGCATGATCGAGTTATATGGAAAACGATTTTTTTCACATTTCTATAGTCATTTTCCGCATAAGATTAAAAAAAACTTCGCCTAATTACAGCATTCCTGTCGGTGCATATCAGAAGTATTTATCCTTAGCGTTTGTGATGCAGAATTCACCAGCGATGGCGCAATAACTGAGCGGGGGATGTCGATCGCATTGCCTTGCGCCGCAAAAGCAATTTGAAAATCTGAAAACTTCTGGAATTTGTCTAAAAGGTCTAATCGATCGACCTTTCGCAACACAATCAAGCATTTTAGTCGCGCCGCATGCACCAATAAATCCTCAAATAAGCACCCGTCTTTGTCTAAAATATGACTTCCAAAATTTAACTTCAAGACATTCGGACGTACCCGTTCTAATAGATCAAAAGCCTGCTCTATGCTGCCTGCATGAACCGCAAAACGAAAACCATTGCGCCTATAGTTTTCTGCCACATGCGATATCGCCCATCGCTGGCTTGCTGATATCGCAGGCAACTGTAAAACAATACGTTGTTGTGGAATATCCAGTTTGCTCAATACTCGCTGAAATGCAGCACCATGGTTGCCCGTGACAGCGGTTAATAGACGATTGTGTACACTCAAATATAAGTCGCTAGTTTGTATTGGCGCTTGGCGAAAAAAATTGATAGCGTGAAGTAAACGACATAGACGATCAAGCTCTACAGACTCGTCATCAGTAGTCGCATGTTCCAATAATTTCAAGATATTTAAGCCCATATCATTCACAGAAACAGTCCGCACAAATGCCTCATATCCCAACAACTCCAGATTATTCCCTGAACGTATAGGTTGAAATACACTGCTCAAACGAGCATTGAAAAAACGCGCAGTAACACGTCCTTCTTTTCCAACAAAAAGATTGCTCGCACTCGATGTTTGTAAGCCATCAAGATAGTGATTTAATCCGACATAAGTCATTTCCTGCTCCTTCTAATCAAATTGAGTCAACACAGCCTAAAAGACAATGCAATAAAAGAAAACGAAGTAATTTGCACTTACATAGATGATTTATGCGATTTCATTTAAAAAATGGAATAAAAAAAGCGCGACATAAGGAATATTTACCAGAGAAAATATCTCCAAGAAATAATTCTAAGTCGCGCAATAGCAAGACTACTGTTTGGTTATAGCTTCATCAAAACCGGGGGACGTTTCGATAAAAGATGTGCCTAAAAACGATAAGTTACCGCTATCTAATTAGGAGATAGTTGGGGGACTATCTCATATCGAAAAACGCAACTAAAAACATATTACTAAGGTCACACAAGCTTTGCGATGGCAGAAAAATCTCTGTCCTTCTACCAAGTAAAAGATGCTTACTTCGATTGATAAATTTGATCGAATACACCTCCGTCAGAAAAATGTTCTTTTTGTGCTTTGGTCCAACCACCGAATACCTCATCGATTTTAAATAAGTTCACTTTCGCAAACTGCCCTGCATATTTTTTCGCTGCGCGTTCCGAAGTCGGACGATAAAAATGCTTTCCTATAATATCTTGTGCTTCTTCGGTGTAAAGATAGTCTAAGTAAGCCTGTGCCACTTTACGCGTACCGCGCTTATCGACAGCCTTATCAACCACGGTCACCGGCGGCTCGGCCAAAATACTTACGCTCGGTGTGACGATCTGCAATTTATCTGCACCAAATTCTTTCAATGCCAGATAGGCCTCGTTCTCCCAAGTAATCAACACGTCGCCAATACCGCGCTCAGAAAAAGTGACGGTAGAACCACGCGCTCCAGAGTCCAGCACTGGCACATTTTTAAACAACTTCTGCACAAAATCTTTGGCGCTCGTAACAGTCCCAGCATTTTGCTTTAAAGCGTAACCCCAAGCTGCCAAATAATTCCAGCGCGCGCCACCAGACGTTTTTGGATTCGGCGTAATCACCGAAACACCTGGCTTAATCAAATCATTCCAATCTCTAATTGCTTTTGGATTCCCTTTACGCACCAAGAACACAATTGTCGATGTATAAGGCGATGCATTATGCGCCAGACGTTTCTGCCACGCCTTATCAAGCAAACCCTTCTCTGCAACCGCATCAATATCGTAGGCCAAAGCCAAGGTCAACACATCAGCATCCAGTCCATCAATCACTGCACGCGCTTGCTTACCAGAACCACCATGAGATTGTTTGATACTCAGTTTATCGCCCGTTTTAGCTTGCCAATACTTCGCAAATGATGTGTTCACATCTTGGTATAACTCACGGGTCGGATCGTAGGATACGTTGAGTAATGTGACATCTGCCGCATAGGCGAATGACGCAAAGCTAGTTACGCTCAATGCAAATACACAAGCAATGATTTTCTTTAACTTCATTTTCTCAATCTCCACACAAATAATTAATTAAACAATGTAGGTAGATTAAGGATACTGGTTAAGTTTGAAAACGAATGATTTCGCGTTTGTATATGCGTTTTTTGATAAAAATCGATAGACCTGAAAAACTACTCCAAAGCAAAACGCAATGCACTAGGCGTCAATCCTGTCCATCGTTTAAATGATCGCCTAAAATTGGTTGCGTCATGAAACCCCAGATAGCTGGCGACAGCTTCATTATCCATGCCTTGAAAATGGAACAAATACAGTGCCATGTGAGTACGAACTTGATCTAGCTCCGCTTGAAAATGGGTGCCATGTCTTGCCAAGTGGCGCTTAAATGTTGCACTACTACAGCCGAAATAGTGTGCGGCATTTTCTAGACTTGGCGCACAACGCAAATTCAGTGCGAGGTAATCATACAATTGTGGAATAATGCTTTGCGCTTGTCGCTTTTGTGCTGATTCCGCAGCTAACTCCCTCGTCGCTTGTTGCAGAGCCAATTCAAGATTAATTGCGTTTCCTCGTGGCCAAGCCATATCCAAATACTCACTAGGAATGATCATCGCATCGAGATAGCAATCAAAGCGTAAATCACGTCCTAAATGTACTTGATGCTGTTCTATATGACGAGCTTGAGCACGATTAAAGCAATAACGCCACGGTAAGCGTTTTTCACTCAGCCAACGGCACATAGCGGTAACGGCTGTCATATGCATCTCTACCAAAAACGGTAGCATGCCGGGCGCGCCCCACTGGTCCATCCAATACAAAATCATCTGTCCGTTCTCTTCCTTCAATCTTGGGGTCAAAAGCGGACACAAGCTTGTCTGGAATTGCAGCAAGATTTGTAAGGCTTGTCGTAAATTTTGCGCATGTAACAAGGCCTGACTCGAGCCACCATAGTGTCCGGGCAGCATATGCTGTCCTAGAATGAAACTAGTGTCACTGCTGTTCAAAGAGCGTGCGAGATGCTGTAGTAAATTAAGATATTGATCGGGGCTAATCAGAGCTTCTTTGTTCAGAAAAGCATGCTCATCAATTTTGCTGACCTTACGCAGATTGGTCAAATCGACGTCAAATCGCTTTGCGTTTTCCCACGCCTGCATTGCATGATGCTGCGCATACAAGCAAGGATCAATACTAGACAGGTAGCTCATATCAATCTAACGAATCAGGCACAAGCTGGCGAGGCCGGCGTCCTTACTATTCTTGCTGGCACCTCTCCAGACATGGACGTTCGTTCGAGCGGATCGAGGCGTTCCAACAAATTGTCTAAGTTCTCAGCCGCTTCGCTGCATACCGCGCGCATGGTGATTTGGATTTGTACCTGCCGGCTCTGTGTGTAGAAGTGCATTTGTGCCACCATCGCACATAAGTGATTTAATTTTCTTTGTGCTTCGATAGGCGTAGTGGTTGGCATGTAGATAGCAAAACGATCACCGGCATAACGGCATAAAACATCTTGATTCGACAAATTAAGTAACAGCATATGTGCTACGGCCTGCAACGCCCGATCGCCTTCATCAACACCGTGCTCCCGATTAAGCAGATGAAAGGAATTGATATCAAGTAGAGCGACGCAATTCGACACATCCGTATGACGTTCTTGCTCCATCAAAATCAAGCGACGCAGATAATTTGCGTCAACCAACTGCGTGACTCTGTCAAAAGCTTGATGATCGCGAAATAAACGCTCGCGTTTTTGCAAATGCAGGTTGAGAGAAAACTGCTCGTGACGCCAAAAGTACAAACCCGCTGTCAAAATCAACATGCCACCCAAGGTGAACACCGCCTCCAGCCAATGATCCCAGCGCTGCTCTTTGCCGATTTTGTAGAACTCATCCAAGCAATCCGCCCAAGCGCCCAGCATTATCAAACCCATACCCGCTGCCAGCAAATAGGTAACCTTACCTCGGGGCCTGCTACTTAGGGTCATCAATAACCACACGCCAGCCAACAGCGAGGTACCACCTTCCGCCACTACGTCTAACCACTGTATCGCACCAGCGGGTTTCGCCATACCCACCGTGCTATAAGCGAAGAAAGTGGCGATAGCCGCAAGTAACAATACAGCGAGAGGTGTTTTATGAAGAGCGAGCATGGTAATACCTGTGTTGGTTAAGCTTGAATCCGCATGAATTTGCAGGAATCGCGCGAGAGTAAACATCAGGTATGACAAGAAAATGACATAGCCAGATTCTTTTTGCGCATAGCGATTTTTCGTCAACAAAAACAACACAGGTGCAAACAGCTCACAGAAAATTGATTACAGGTTTTGCAAAGAACAATTACAAATAGCCCGGGCGGGGTTGAACAGGCTAGAAATGCGCGAGCTACACACATTTGCAATGTAGTCATTTCAGCTCAAAATTCTTCATTAAACTAGACAAATCAACCGAAATTCATGAGTGCCGAGGCATACCTCATCGATCTGTAATCCAATTGACATAATTGACTTCTAGACTGCGGACTTTTCCAATCTCAATCCGGTCAGCACATCATGAAACTCAGTAAACATTCAAGAAATAAAACATATCAATCACTCGCTTCAAAAAATGCTTCAAAGCTAGGTCAGCTCAGCGTTATCACTTTTGGCGTGCTCTGCATGATGCAAGCGCAAGCTCAGGGCAATGCGAGCGGCGCTACCAGTAGCCTAGAACCACAAAGCATTACTATCAGTGGGCAACGTGCCAGTATGCGTAAAGCTTTAGAACTACAAGAAAAAGCCGACAATATTGTGAGCGTGATTAGCAGCGATGACATCGGTGCCTTACCTGATAAGAATGCGGCTGAAGCTTTGGCACGTTTGCCTGGCGTATCCGTCCAACGCGATCAGGGCGAAGGTCGCTATATCACCGTGCGTGGCTTAGGACCAGATCTGAATGCCATTACGATCAATGGTGCGTTGGTGCCTTCTCCAGAAGCCAGTCGCCGCGCTGTGGCGCTCGACGTTCTCCCTTCCGGCATTATTCGCACCTTAGAGGTCATCAAAACATTGCGCCCAGATATGGATGCCAACTCTTTAGGTGCGACGGTGGAGGTCAAAGCATTGACCGGTTTTGATTTGCCACAACAGGTAATGTCCATGAATGCGGGTGTCAGTTATGACGAAAACATCAAAAAGACTAGCCCCAACCTCGGCCTTTTGTTTGCTGATCGCTGGCTTGATGGGCGATTTGGCATCGCGCTAGGATTGAGCGCCGAAAAGCGCAAGTTTGGTTCCGACAATGTGGAAACAGGCGGCGCCTGGAGCAATGGTAAATTAGCTGGCTTCGAAATGCGTGACTATCTACCGGTGCGTGAACGTCAGGCATTTGCACTAAATTTGGATTGGCGTCCAAGCAGTGACAGTAGCTATTTCATGCGTAGCTTTTTGAGTAAATTTAGCGACGATGAAGTGCGCGATCGCCTCACTGTCAGCAATGTCAGTGGCGGTGCATTAACCGAAGGCGTACCCGCAACGGCGCGGCTTGAACGACGCCTTCGCCAACGCAAGTACACACAAGAGATTAGTTCTGTCCTGCTCGGCACGGAACAGATGATTCAAGGCTGGAAATTAGAAGCAAATATAGCACAAAGTACGGCCTCAGATGACACGCCAGACGCCTTGAATGATGCTCGTTTCCGTGGCACGGCAAACTTCAGCGATATTAGTTTTACACAAACCAATTTGCCAAAATTGAGTGCGCCTGTCAGTGCTTATGATCCAAGTAAATTCGCTTTAAATGCACTGACTTTCCAGACCCGTTTTTCAGATGATAAAGAACAGCACGCTCGGATTGATCTCGGCAAAACCTTTTCATTTGGTAGCTGGGACTCAAAATTAAAATTCGGTATTAAGCATAGCCAGCGAAATAAGAAAAACGATACGGATCAATTTGCTTATAGCAGTAGCACAAGTGCCGCCAATTACTGGGGCGCAGGCGCGACTTCCATGTCGGCTTTTGTGAATGGCGAACTCGATTACAAATTAGGTCGTATCGGATTGGCACTTGATCCAGTCGCATTACGAGCACGAGTAGCAAGCGCCAACCGCAACGCGGCACGTTCAGCGACGGAATCAGCAATCAATGATTTTTCGATTGATGAAAATATCGATGCTGCCTATCTGCAAAATGGCTTTCATTTTGACGACTTAAGCCTGTTAGTCGGCACGCGTTTAGAGCGTACCAAATTTGATGCGTTCGGAAATAAGATTGTCGCCGGTGTCAGCGCACCAACCCAAAACGAGCGTTCATACAGTAACTGGTTACCGACTTTACAAGGGCGCTACGATCTCGACCCAAAAACCAGCCTACGCGCGGCATGGACGAATGCGGTGGTACGTGCCAATTTTAGCCAACTAGCACCCGGCATCAATTTGATCAGCAATACCGAAGCACAAATCGGCAATCCCCTGCTCAATGCGATGAAAGCAAGCAACTTAGATCTGGGCATAGAACGCCGCTTACAAGATGATGGCAGCGTATCAGCTTACCTATTTCATAAAGATATTAAGAACTTTACTTACACCACCAACCTCGCAGGCACAGCACCCTGGACCAACTATACTAGCGCGATCAGCTACGCCAATGGTGACAAGGCCACCGTACGAGGCATAGAACTTGGTTACAGCCAATCTCTGCGTATGCTTCCTGCGCCATTCAATCATCTGATTTTTTCAGCGAATCTAAGCTTAAGTCAGTCTGACGCGAATATAGGACGTTTCGACAAAACGACTAACAGTTACAAAACGCGCAGCATCAAGCTACCTGGCCAATCTGATCGTGTTGGCAATCTGATGCTAGGTTATGAAGATGGTCCTATCAGTACCCGCCTCGCACTCAACTATAAATCACCTTATTTGTTAGAACTAGGTGCCGACATACTGTCAGCACAACAAGATCGCATGGTCGATACGCAAAAACAACTTGATTTCTCTATTGCTTACCAAATCAATCGTCGCTATCAAATAGTCTTTGAAGCGAATAATTTGAACAATGAAGTCTACTATGTGTATCAAGCAGAGAAAGCATTGAATGCGCAGTATGAGCAATATGGTCGTACCTACAAAGCGAGTTTGAAGATCAATTTTTAAACTACCCTATACAATTTTTCATATGTGATAAGCGGCGGCGACTGAGCCGCAGCTTTCATCCATTAAGACCGGTTCGCGACGAATTCAATCGAATTTATAGAACCGTCCACAACTATTTTTAAGAACATTTTTTATGCAAAATCAAAATAGAATTAAGTCAAAATGCTGGCGCGGCCTTGGCATTATCGCGCTCACTTTTCTATCAGCTGGGATGGTATTACCTGCAAGCAGTGCACAAACAATAAAGCCGACACCAAACGCGATAAAAGCACTTCCCAATTTCATTCAAACCTCATTGGATTTCCGCGCTTTGAGGAGTGGTGATTGGCTAGTATTGGATAAAAAGGCCTTGCGTTTGCTCACGGCAGATGGCCTTGAGCGTGCTTCGTATAAAGTGCGTGCCAAACATTTTGATCTGCGAGAAAATGATAATCATGCACTGGCGGTTTTAATTGACAGTGATACGCAACATGCATTGCCGATACAGGTTCAAGATGGAAAACTAAGGCTGGCAATGGAAATGCCAGCACCTTCTAGTTCACTAGAATCAAGCTGCCTGTTCCGCGACGCACAACAACTTACGCATTTGTTTGTTATCGCAAAAGACGGCCACGCACAACAGTGGTTACTCGATGCGGCGAAACCACGCCTAGTGCGAAATATGGCACTGCCAGCTAACGTCAAATTCTGTGAAGTAGATGATCAAACTGAAACCCTGTATATCAACGAAGAGCACTTTGGCTTATGGGCCTATTCCGCCCAATCGGAGAGCAGCGTCGCACGAAGAGCAGTGCTATTGCGTCAGCCTTATGGTCGCTTACTATCCGGTGCACACACTATTCAAGGAATTAGTGGTGGTATCGCGGTGCTGGATGAAGCTGGGACAAGTATTAGCGTTCTACGCGCAGCACAACAAGAATGGAAACTCGCTGAAAATTTGTCGAAGAAAAACTACGCGACGTGGCCGCAACATGCAGGCTTACTACGCTCACACGAAACCGCTAAGACCATCACCTTTTACCTGCGCGACGACGATAAAAAATCCTGGTTCGCTTTGAACGCCAAGAGCCTGGCAAAGAACTCGTCGTCGAAACAAAAGGACGAAGTAATTCCAGTTCTTATTCCCCAAGCACAGACCGAAGAAATGAGTCGCCTGGGGGATGCTGCCGATGATCCTGCGATCTGGCGTCACCCCAAAGACAGCAAACTTAGCCGCGTTCTTGGCACGAATAAAAAACAAGGCTTATTGGTCTACGACTTAGAAGGTAAGCAAACCCAACTCTTGGAAGTTGGTCGCTTGAACAATGTCGATGTGCGTCAAAATATTCAGTGGCAGGACAGCAACAGCGATGTCGCCATCTCGACCCAACGTGACGACAATAGTCTGGTAGTCTTTGACATCGACGCGAATGGCATGGTCAAGGAAACGAGTCGCATCGCAACCGGTATGGAAAAAATTTATGGCACTTGCCTTTACCAACCAAATCGAGGTGGTCTAGAAGCCTTCGTCAACGACAAAGATGGTCTGGTGCAACACTGGCGCATCGAGAGAAAAAATGGCACTTATGTCGGCACACAACTACGTCACTTTAAGATTGCTACACAACCAGAGGGTTGCGTAGTGGACGACAAGAATGCACGCCTATTTATCGGTGAAGAAAAACGCGGTGTTTGGTTAGCAAATGCGGATGCCGCTACTAATACATCAGACAACAAACCACTACAATTAATCGCCAAAGTTGACCAACATTTACACGCAGACGTTGAAGGACTGGCGCTGTATCATGGCAAACAAGCGAGTTATCTGCTGGTATCGAGCCAAGGTGATAGTAGCTATGTGATTTATGATGCACAAGCACCATTTGCCTATCGCGGCAAATTTCGAATTGGCTTTAATACTTCACGCGGCATAGATGGCAGCTCAGAAACCGATGGCATAGAAGTTAGCTCGGCGAATTTTGGCGCGCCTTACGAAGACGGTATCTTTATCGTGCAAGATGGGCATAAGCACTTACCCGATGGCGCCCAGAATTTTAAGTATATAGACTGGAAACAAATTGCACGTGCACTCCGCCTTACGTACTAGAGTCGGCTGAAGACCTAAGCGGCTTTACTTATTTGGTTATTACAATTTAGCTCATGCAAGTTTGGACTTTTGTGTGTATTGTTATGGGCGCGAGAAGATTCTCTAAAGATTTATCGCGCCCAACAACACATTCAAATACCGACGAGGAGAGCAAGAATGGCACAGCAGTTCCCCAGCAAAACCGCGAATGATTTTCATCCAGAAGTACTAAAACTATTTGATCAATACGTGCATGGCGGTTTGAGCCGTCGTGGATTTTTGAGTTCGGCGAGCAAATATGCCGCTGGCGTAGTGACTGCTGAAGGTTTACTGCAAGCCTTGAGCCCTAATTTCGCTATGGCGCAACAAGTTAAAGCAGACGATGTACGCATTGTTGCCAGCTATGTTGAATATCCATCACCCAATGGTTATGGCACTTTACGTGGCTATTTAGTAAAGCCTGCGAATGCCAAAGGCCCTCTTCCTACCGTATTAGTCGTGCATGAAAATCGTGGACTAAATCCGCACATTGAAGATGTAGCACGTCGTGTCGCGCTTGATGATTTCATCGCCTTTGCGCCTGACGCCTTGTTTCCGTTGGGCGGTTATCCAGGCACTGAGGATAAAGCTCGTGAATTGTTCCCTAAATTGGATCAGGCAAAAACACGTGAAGATTTCATCACGGCTGCTGGCATCTTGAAAACCATCGCTGGTGGCAATGGCAAAGTCGGTGTCGTTGGTTTTTGCTATGGTGGTGCGATTGCCAATTTGCTCGCGACCAAAATCCCTGACTTGGCTGCTGCTGTCCCCTTTTACGGCGGTGCACCGGCATTAGATTCCGTGGCAAATATCAAAGCAGAAGTTTTGGTACATCACGCAAGCAAAGACGAGCGTTTGGTTGCAGGCTGGCCTAAATATGAAGAGGCTTTAAAAGCGGCTGGTGTGAAGTATCAAGGCTTTGTTTATGACGGTGTGGAACACGGTTTCAATAACGACACCACACCACGCTTTGATCAGGCCGCTGCGAAGTTAGCATGGACTCGCACGATTGATTTATTTAAACGCACCTTAGCCTAAGCCACGGTGCGTCGGGCGCTATAACACGCGGTACGCGAGGTGATCTAAGCGTACCCGACTCAAGCGCTGTAGCAATTGTCGTACTTTATCCGGGTAATCTTTCAGACTTTCCAAATCACGATAGTGCTGCAGCCTTGTCGTATGTTGCATGATACTGTTTAGTTCCGTTTGTCTTTGCACCGTTAACTCACCACTAGGGTCAGTAAACAACAAAGCATTTTCCAAATCAAGGCTGAACGCGCGTGGATTTAAATTATTCCCAGTGACCAGCGTGTACAAGTCATCGATCCATACCCCTTTGAGATGGTAAGTATTGTCGCCATCTTTCCATAGATGTACTTGCAATGCTGCGCTACTAATTTCCGCCTGATGCTTTTTCACAAAACGACGCAAGTTAACTTCGTACAAATACGGCAAACACCCTATGGCTTTATACGCCTGTTGCGGCGGGATATAAAAGTCGTTGGCGGTCTTATCGCCCACGATAATGTTGACTTTCACATCGCGTTTGAGCGCACGATTTACCTCCCTCATCACAGGGCGAGGGAAATTAAAATAAGGTGTACATATCGTAATCTGCTTCTGTGCCGCCGCTAGTAGCTGACATAGGCTACGATTCAACAGATTATCTTTGCCGAGTCCAGAAATACTTGTCACACAAAGGCTATGGGTATCTTCAATACTTTGGTTACCTGGCAATTCGTAAGTCACCCCTTTTAGATGTTCGCGCAATCCACGCATTTCAACTCGCAGATCTTTCGTTCTTGGAATATCGGCGACATCTAATCGATGTACTGCCGCTGATGACAAGACATGGCGCCGCACCCAATCAACCATGCTATTGGCCAAACGTGCATTTTCAATTAACCAATAACGATCGTGGCGATATTTATCAAATTGTTGCAAATACACGTTATTAATACTGGCGCCGCTGTAAGTCACCGTATCGTCGATGACAAAGCCCTTCAAATGAAACACGCCAAATAACTCACGTGTTTGCACTGGTACGCCATAGATAGGTATGACACCACCATGGGCGGCGCTTTGAGCTTGATACCAAGCCGCGTTACCCGCAACTTTACCCGGTATTTTTTGCTCGCCAATCAAGCCGCGTTGCGCGCGATGCCAGTCGACCAGCACATGAATTTGCAAAGCAGGATTTAAGCGCTGAGCCGCATAGAGGGCATCCAATACGACTTGCCCAGCCTCGTCATGCTGCAAATACAAACTACACAAATAGATTCTATGCTTTGCCTGAGCGATCTGCTCTAGCAAGCTTTGTCTAAACTGTGTGGCGCTATTTAAGATACGAATTGCGTCGGCTTGAACCGGAATTTGCGGAAGTTCAGTCAATCTCGGACTGGATTTAAAAAGGCGCATTTGTTTGCTGGCTCAGTTCAACCTAGGGAAGAACAGAAAAACTATTAAGGCCTTGATTATATCGAGAGGCAACAAAAAAAGAAAATTATTGCGGCTTAAGCGTTTGAATTCTATAGAAAAGTTAAGGGGCTGCTAGCACTCAAATGGGGGAAGCGTTCAAGCCCAATGCAGTGCTGAGACCATTGAGTGATAGAGCTAATTACCGGTGTCTTTGGAGAGCTACGCCCTTAAAAATTGACACAGTCAATTGTTAGTGATTTTGCCCTGCATAATCATTTTCTTGGTAAGTGCCATCAAAGTGGTAGCTGAATCTTCTTCACCGCCATTCTTTAGGCATAGCTCTCATGCTATTTTTCAAATTCACATTGAATTCCCAAGCCTGGTTTGACCTTGTAGCCGATGCACTTACATGTATTTAGATTTCAAATCAAAGTACCTTGCTTCCCTCCTCTCCAATATTGCAATTTGAGTAGGCCAAACACGCGCTCGGCAATAATACTTACCCTATTTCGAGCTAGAAGGAATAGTGGCTTGATTAATACAAAAAAGTGTTGGCTTAATGCATCAATAAACAGAAAATCGGGAAATAAGCGCAACGCGAAAAAAAAAGAATTCATAATTGGATTATGGTGTGAGGCATGAGAGGAAATGCCAATAGCGGATTTGTCGACTCGATTACATGTAACAGCTTATCCAAATCACATAAAACAATAGAAAAATCAAATCTAATACTTGTATGATTGGCGAGCGCCTAAAAAATGTTACGAATTTAATCATCTTAAAATTGCGAAAAAAACCGCTGATGGCATGAGACTCTAAGAATGCAAAGATCTGTTTCTTACCTATGCGATTGAAAGACAATACTATGCATTTTTTTAACAATCCGATGTTGGTTTCAATCATGTATCCCTGCATGCAGATAATGAGCAAGCTCAGTCTGCAAAAGAAACTCCTAGGGATCTTTGGAAGCATATTGTTTATCGGTTTGCTGTTTGGCACCGCACTTCTCTCTAAAAAAAATACTGAGTATGTGGTGGCCAAGAATGAACTGTATGGTGTCACTTTTGCTCAAGTTAATTTCAACTTAATCAATGATTTGCAGAAGATCCGTGCGACTAGAAATAGTCCGAACCAAACGGCTACCTCACAGCAATTACTACGAAAAAATATTCAGCGACAAACCGAAATCATCAATAAAAATGATCCTTTGGATATAAGCGTCAATTGGAAAAAAGTTGCTGACGAACTGCTTGTTCTATCAGAAAAAAAAGGCCTCAATTCCTCAGATATCGATTTATTGAATTCTGTTTTATTGAAGCTGTTCTCATTTAATGAATTAGTGATCGAAAAAAGCGGTTTGCTATTTGACCCAGAGGCAGATACTTACCTATTAATGGATTTAAGTTTGCAAAAGCTCCCCATCTGGCATGAGACGCTATCGCAACTCGCTTTAGTAACAGCAGAAAGTGGAGAGCCGCAAAATATCAGTCGCGCAAAATTTGCTCAAATCACCTCTCTATACGACCGACTACAACTCGCGATTCAAAATAGCGACAATGTTTACGCTGCATTGCTACGAGCCGATGTTGTGGGAATACCGTCAAAAAAAAATGCTGTACTGACGAACCAAGAATTTCTAAATCAAATTCAAAAACAATATTTTGATGCAGACCAAAAACCCAATTTAGACAACTTGAATATGCTCAGGACGCATGCCCTAGAACAGATTCAATCGCTAGAGAACCAAACACAATCTCTGCTTGAATTATTATTAAAGGACCGTGTTCAAAAGTTGAACCGTCATGCTTACCTTATCGCTTTCACCTTGATTGCAAGCATGGTTGCCGCGGCATATCTATTGATGGGATTTTATTTAAGCGTAACGCTTGCAGTAGGAAATTTAGAGTTCGCAGCAAAGACGATAGCATCAGGGGATCTAACCAGGACGGTTAAAGTTGTAGGTAGCGACGAATTTGCACAAACTGCAGTAGAAATTGAGAGAGCCAACGTCAACTTATCTGCTTTGGTTGCCAATGTCCGTACAAATGCAAGTATGGTTCTTGATTTAGGCAAAGAATTATCAGAGGGGATCCAGGACATGGCGATCCGAACAGAGCAACAAGCATCTAGCTTATTTGATACAACTCAGAGTATGGGGACGCTCAGTGAAACCGTTAGGATGAATGCGGCTAATGCAAGTTCGGTCGATAATTTAGCATCCAATGTCCGTAAAATCGCCGAGTCGAGCAGTAATACGATGCACGGTGCAGTAGTAACAATGCAAGGAATTCATACAAGCGCGGTGAAAGTTCAAGAGATTGTTGGCATGATCGATAGGATTGCTTTTCAAACCGATATCTTAGCTTTGAACGCTGCCGTGGAAGCATCTCATGCAGGTGAACATGGCAAAGGATTTGCTGTCGTCGCGACAGAAGTTCGTAACTTAGCACAACGCTCGGCTGACGCTGCGAGGCAAATACGTCGATTAATTGAAGACTCCGTAAATCGGGTTGAGACAGGCGTTGAACAAATTTATGACGTCAATGACACCTTATCAAAAATCGTCAGTGGCATACAAAATTTAGCCAAAGATATTAATGCCATTTCAACCGCATCTACCGAACAAAGTAACAACCTAGCCAGTATTTCTGAAGCGATTCACGACCTCGATGAGATTACCAAGAGTAACAGTCAGATGGCAGAAAATGCTAAATTTGCTTCATCGGAACTAGAAATACGCGCAGCTAAACTGACTTCTGTCGTGTCTGCCTTCAAACTACGTCAAGGAACGGCGGATGAGGCGAGCGCATTAGTCCGCAAAGCAAAGAGCTTATTTGCTATACACGGAATGGATTTACTGACTAGAATTACCGATGACCCAGAAAAAATTTACGTAGATCGTGACATGTATGTTTTCGCATTCGATCGCCAAGGACAGTATCGAGCTTATGCAGGTAACGAGAGCAAACTTTCAATCAACTTGTTCAACGTAACCGGACTCGACGGGCGTAAATTGGTGGAAGATGCATTTGCTCTGCCTGAAAAAGGGGGGTGGGTCGATTATGCTTTTGAAAACCCACTTCTGGGAAGGATAGAATTGAAAACTTCCTATATCGAAAAGATTAGTGATGATATCGTGATTGGTTGCGGCGTTTATAAGTCTCTATAATTTATTGGATTGCATTGAAATGATGAGACATCGACACAAAGCTGAGGTAAGCTTTATGGTCAGCATGTAGTTGAATTCCCCAATATCTTTAACACTTTTAGACTTAAAAGCCATAGCAAGATATTAAAGCAAAAACAGCATTTGTAGTTTTACTGTTCAACTATAAGCATTCTCTGTGGATCAGATATGGACCAAGTAAAAATGATGCTTGCCGTATTGCGTGAAAACTATTTACGCGATTTACCAAGCTATATTGACGATATCGAGCAGACCCTGCTGAACTTAGAACGTTGCGGGTTTCAACTGGACCTATGTCACGATCTTTTTCGTCAAGTTCATTCTCTGAAAGGGAGTGGTGGCACTCATGGTATGAGCTTTATTAGTGATATTTGCCATCCACTGGAAGACCTGTTAACAGATCTGATCGAACGCCCCCTTTTATTAAAAATGACCATTGAAGTCGCGTTGTCTTACGTAGACATTATGCGTAAAGCTTGTTTCGTATATGCGTCTAGACTTGAACCTGGTGACGACCTCAAATCAAATTTACATGAACTTCGTCGCAGTGCTTCGAAACATTCATATTCAGCAATGATTGTCGAATCCTCAGATGTGATCGTGAGCGCAATGAGAGATACTTTGACTGAATTTGGATTCAGGATTGAGCTCATGCAGGACGGCTATGCAGCATTAGGACGTTTGCTAGCGGAGCCATTTGATGTATTAATCACTAGTCTTGAAAATCCTCGTCTTAACGGTATTGCCTTAATCGCCGCAGTGCAAAAATCAGGTACGAAAGTGGCTAAAACAAAAACGATTTTATTGACGACTTCAGACCACTTAGATCATCAAGTTCATCCCGATTTCGTACTACGAAAAAACGCCGAATTAAGACGCGGCTTTCGTGCCAGTGTTTCTCAAGTGATCGCCACCAAAAGAAACTAATAGACTCTGGAAGACGACCTTACTTAACGAATGAAATCTTGCGTAGCGGTAGCAATCGACAAACAAGGAATCAAGAAAGTTTGACGTCGTCATTTCTGGCATCGGCGTAGGTTCTATCTGACTACGCCAATATCAAAAAAATTCTGGAATCGGCTCAAAACGCTGGAAGGAAAAACGCGCTGCGACAAAAAGCCACTGAATACTGTTTTTAACAGTAACACGATTTGGATGTAGAAAATTTTGACTCAAATTTAATCGAACAAACGCCCGAAAAAAAGAATCGCTACGAGAACGGGTATGGACCACTATGCAAAGAGATTTTCTATACGAGGTATCGACTAAACATTAATTTAAAGTCACTTCATCGTTTTCCATAGGCTTCGATAAGACTAGATATTGTATTGAGCGGGACGACCTTATCAACCGCGCCGAGTTTTACCGCTTCTTTTGGCATGCCATAGACCACACAAGATTTTTCATCCTGAGCGATAGTTTCTGCACCAGCGTCATGCATATCTCGCATCCCTAAAGCGCCATCATCACCCATGCCTGTCATGATAATACCCAAGGCGTTGTTGCCTGCACATTTGGCGACAGAACGGAACAATACATCCACCGAAGGGCGATGCCGATTTACTGGTGGGGCATCTAAAATTTCGACATGATATTGCGCACCACTGCGCTTCACTTGCATGTGGCGACCACCGGGTGCCACTAAAGCTCGTCCTGGAATCACGCGATCACCATTTTTCGCTTCTAGCACTTCCATCGCGCAAATTTTATTTAAGCGATCAGCAAAAGCCTCGGTGAATTTCTCTGGCATATGTTGCACAATCACGATACCGGGAGCAGTACGAGAAAGCTTGGTAAGCACAGTCTCTAAAGCTTGCGTGCCCCCCGTCGATGTACCAATCGCTACTAACTTATCTGTTGTGACTGACATTGCACTGTTTAGGCTGGCATTCAGCGCTGGCATCACTTCATCAATTTTAATTTTTGCTGGCACCATTGGTGAGATACCCATGCCGCGCAGAGGCCGTAAGTTAGCGCCAGCAGCGGCTTTGACTGCCTGCACAATATCACCAGCATCGATCTCCAAAAAATTTTTTAAGCCAGCTTTAGGTTTGGTCACAATCGCCACGGCACCCGCGGCTAATGCCTGCATCGAGGTGGCTGCGCCCTTTTCAGTTAAAGTTGAGCAAATGATGACTGGCGTTGGGCGAATCGACATGATTTGCTTTAAAAAAGTAATCCCATCCATCCTCGGCATTTCCACATCAAGCACGATCACATCAGGCCAATTAGAGTTCATTTTATCCATGGCGAAAATGGGATCTGGCGCTGACGCAATGACTTCGATGGAGCTGTCTTTACCTAACAAGGCTGTTAGCACTTGCCTGACAACCGCAGAATCATCAACCAGCATGACTTTGATTCTTGAACTCATTTATTCCATCACCTTCTCAACATGCTTGACCCAAACATCCCCAGACCATAGATCAAACATAATGTTTCTATGGCCGTTACCACCAAGATGCTCTGATTTAATTTTGAAACCATAGTGTTCGAGCAAATCGCGACCGATCTCTACATTTTGTTCCGAGACAGAAAATACCCGTTTGTCTTGCCCCGGAAACTGATTGCCGCCTCCAAAAATTTTGACTTCATAGTCATGCGCAGAAGTGTGTGATTTTTTGATCTCTTGTAAAAACAGATGCATGGTATCTTCGGCGTATTTCCCATCAAGCTCGTTGTGATGCCCAGGGCGCTTATTTTTGGGTAGCATGTAGTGACACATACCCCCGATATGTTTTTTTGGATGCCACATTGTGATAGACACACAGGAGCCCAAAATAGTTCGAATGCGAGTCTCTCTATCACCAAAATAGAACTCACCTGGCTGTAAGAAAATATCAATGTAAAAACCTGGTTCACTCATTTTTCGCTGCTCACTTCACATTTGGATTCGACAAAGAGATCGAATTTTACTGTAATGCAATTATTTATTATGCTAACGCATTACCGCAGATTGCATCTTAATTTGATGCGCAATATAAACAAATTCGTCACTTTTCGACGCCAAAACCGCGCTATATAAAGTCGGAGGTCAACACATGGACAATATCGACAAAAACTAGGGAGAATCGAGGTTTTCAGTCTTAGCTAGCTTTTTGATACACCGATGGGGCAACCAGCTCAAGTGGTGAATCTAAACCGTTCAAAGTTTCGGAGTGACTGATGATGAAATAGCCGCCTGGTTTTAATTTTTCCACTATTTTTTGTACGAGTTTTTTCTTCGTATCACGATCAAAATAGATCATGACGTTACGTAAAAAAATGACTTCGAAGAGACCAAGATCTGGTAATTGTTCTATTAAGTTTGCGGTACTAAAATGCACCCGTTTTCGAATAACTGCATCCATCAAAAAGAAATCCTCAAATTCCTCAAGACCTTTGAGACAATATTTCTTTAACATAGCTCTTGGAATTTTTTCAGCGGCCAGCATAGGATAAAGACCGCGACTGGCTTTTTCCAAAACTCTCGTCGAGATATCGGTACCAATGACCTCCCAGTTATCGGATGCGAACGAATCAGCCAAGGTCATCGCGATCGTGTACGCTTCTTCTCCACTTGAACTCGCAGCGCTCCAAATCCGAATTTGTCTCTGCTTAGCGTATTTGGGAAAGACCACCTTCTCCAAAAATTCAAAGTGTTTCGGTTCGCGAAAGAAATAAGTTTCGTTGGTGGTCAACAGATCAATCGCTGCGGTGGTTTCGTCATCATAACCAGGTCGTCCCAAGAGCGCGAAATAATCGCCATAACTATTCAATCCACGGCTGCGTAATCGCTTATCCAAACGCCCCATCACTAAGGCTTGTTTACCGTCATTGAGTGCAATACCTGTGCGTTCATACAAAAAACGCGAAATCCATTCGAATTCGTTTTTTTGCAATTGCACAGGTGCGGTGGCGCGGATTGGTGTGCTACTCATAAATGGGCTTCCAAGTTGCGGATTCAAAATATCAATATAGCTCAAAATCGTTCAAATTTTGCGTCGCTGAGACCGATATCATCGATGCGTTTTTGATTCTTAACAAACTTTGTTTTACCGACAGCATTGCTTGATGTCAGCTGCCTTGCCGAGCCAATCGAAGATTGTTCAATCCGGAAAAATTCAATCAAGGCCATTAATTGTTCAGCCTGACCAGTCATTTCCTCCGCAGTAGCTGCCAACTGCTCGCTCGAAGAAGCATTCTGTTGTGTAATTTGATTCATTTGATTCATCGCGGAATTAATCTGCCCCACGCCAGCAGATTGTTCTTGTGATGCTGCTGCAATCTCTTGTACCAGATCAGACGTCTTGCTAATACCGGGGACAATCTCATCGATCAAATTGCCAGCTCGCTCTGCTGTCTTGACACTGCCACTGGCGAGATCGCTAATTTCTTTGGCTGCGACCTGACTTCGTTCCGCCAGTTTTCGAACCTCTGCAGCGACCACTGCAAATCCTTTCCCATGCTCACCTGCGCGCGCCGCTTCGATTGCGGCATTCAGAGCGAGCATATTGGTTTGATAGGCGATGTCGTCAATGATGCCTATTTTCGAAGCAATTTCTTTCATAGCCTCTACGGTTTGCTTGACCGCCTCTCCACCTTCAATGGCTTCTCTTGAGGCTTTTGCAGCTATCCCATCGGTAATCTTGGCGTTCTCTGCATTTTGATTAATACCTGCGGCCATTTGCTCGATACTTGCGCTAGTCTCCTCGACACTGCCCGCTTGTTCGCTCGCTGCTTGTGATAGTGCTTGCGAAGTGGCACTGACTTGTTCAGAGGCATTCGACAACGCATCCGTTGCCGTTATTACATCGCCAACAATCTGTGATAACTTATTGACAGTCTCGTTGCTGGCAACTTTGAGTGCCCCAAAAGTACCTTGATAGTCCTTATTGATGGTCTGCGTTAAGTCGCCTTGGGCTAAGGCCGCAAGCACTCGTAAAACCTCATTGAGGCCATCATCGCTAGTATGCATCAGGCGATTAAAATCTCGACTTAACTTCGCGAAAAATCCGGTCTTTCCCTGTTCATCCAAGCGCGTCGTGAAATTACCTGAGACGGCGTTTTCGACAATTTTTTCAATCTCATTCTCTACCGCGACTTCGTCAGTTCTATCCAGCCATTCGACCACACTGCCCAAGCGTTCGCCGCGTTCATTGATAACAGGGTTAGCCGATAAAGCAAATGTTCTAACGCCGATCTTGATTTGTGCCTTATGTGTCGCAGTGAAGCTGGAGAGTAAGCTCCTTTGATGCGATGGATCTTTATGGAATTGATCGATATTGGAACCTACCAGACCGCCAGCAGAAAAATTGGGTAGCGATTTCTTAATATCTTCTTCGGCATTTCGCAGCATGTCTATGACCGAACGGTTGGCATAAATGATGTTCCGTTCGTTATCTGCGATCATGACATTGGTTGCGCTGCCATCTAAGGCAATCTTGATTCGTAAATTTTCAGCGGCCAACTTTTGTTCAGCTTCTAGCGCTGAGAGTTGCTCTGTAATATCTTCCCATTCAACCACGCTTCCCAAACGCTGCCCTTGTTCGTTGATCACTGGGTTAGCGGCAAAAGTGAAGCTGCGTCCACCGAGTTTGAATTGAGTTTGTTGGCTGGAGCTTAATGCAACTAACAATTGTTCCAAGTGATCCGGCTGCGGATGGATTTGCGCGATTTTCGAATTCAACAGCGTGCTTGCGTTGAAATTTGGTAGCTGGGTTTTGATCGCTGACTCAGCCTTGGAAAACATCGCTTGGACGGATTTGTTCATATAAATAATCGCTCGGTCTGGATCGACGATCATGACCTTGGTTGCCGAATTATCTAGGGCTATTTTGATGCGTAAAGTTTCGCTAGCAGCCTTTTCACTTTCTAGTATTCGATGTCGTATGTTATCCACCATCATGCTGAGTGCAGAAGCGATACTAGAATCATCTTTGTCATGCAATTGAATTTCGGCCTGCAAATTGCCGCGTGAAACTTGATTGGCGAACTCAGCGACAATGGCCGGTTCATTGCCAATCTGACGAATAACGACACGTATCATATAGACCATCAGATATGCGACGATGAAAAGTAGAAATAAACATGCGCCTACGGTTTTAACCCTCGCCTTGCTACTTTCTTCAACCAATTGCGCAGTGCGATCATTTAGCTCATTAACCAACTTGAGCTCCAATTCGACATTCCCGTCAATGACCTCAGTGAGTTTTTGGAAAAAATCAGATGCAGGGTATGTGAGCTTTTCAGCGTCGATCAGCGTCTCAGACATTAACTCAAGTGCGGCAGTAATTTTTAACTCTTGAGACCTTAGCTTACCTACGTAGTCGCCATAGCCTGAATTGATGGCAACTAGCTTATTTAAAATGGCTCGATTCTTATCAACACTGATTTTTATTTGCGACTGGCGCCCAATTAAAGCGGCTTTTTCTTGTGTGCTAATCGATTTTCTAGCTAGCATGGCCGTACCTAAACCACGTGCGACAGCGACATTTTCATTCAAATTCAGAATGGTGTCAGTGGTCATCAGCATTAAGAAATAACTGGCAGCATCAGGACTAAATGTCAGTCCACTATTGTCAGCAATTTTATCTACCAATAGTAAGATCTCTTTAACCAACTCGGTATGCTTGGCAAAACTGTCGGCAGCACTCAGTTGGTCACGATTCGTCATTAGTGATTGCCATTGCGAGTGAATTTGCGCGACGGCACTATCTACACCGAGTGTAGGGCGTTTTTTAAGCTCTGTCTGTAAAGTTTCAAGCGCCTTACTGAGGTCTTGACCCGCCTGATTTCGCGCCGAGACTAATTCTTTAGCGCCATTTAAAACTGAAGAATGCAGGCCCCGATGTTTTTGCGCGAATAAGATTGTTTTGACGGCAAAGGGAATGCTCTCTGATCCCATTCTTTCGCTCGTCACGAATGTCACTTCGGCGTTGACAGTTTTTAGATAAAGTGCAAATGGAAGACCGAATAGTAGTAACACAAAAGCGCCAACGATCGAAAACTTCTGCCACATCTTCAAGGATTTGATGATAGATTTCATAGCTGCCTTCCCTCAGTACTGATTGTAATGACTAATACGCCTGGACAGGCCAGACCAAAACAATGCATATTGATTTTTCGCAAGGACATTTCAAAATGCACGGTGACTGAGCTTTGACAGGGAACTTGTCTTTTCTTCTTGTGACGACCTTCTGTGCGGTCTTAATTTATACTGGATGGTGTAATGCAACTTGCTTGATGCTCCCTAGATCCTGCTTAGAGCTCCCGCAACGTAATGAGTGATCTTTAACTTTCGACTTCCTCACTCCTTATTCCACCTAAACCGTGAATTGATTGTCCGAGGGCTAGCATTTCATCAATCGATAGCACCTGGTCCAAATTAAGGACAATCACAAAGCGACCGTCTTTCTTGGCCATGCCACTGATAAAATCAGGTCGGATTTTTGCCCCGAATGATGGAGGCGGTTCGATATCCGTACCCGCAATATCAATCACTTCATTGACCGCATCAACGACGATGCCAATGCTCTGGGTATCTTCTTGATCACCTTGTTCTAACTCGATAATTACGATGCTGGTTCGTCGTGAAATATTGGTGACGCCACGATTGAAGCGTGCAGTCAAATCTACGACCGGAACCACGCGGCCACGCAAATTAATCACGCCACGGATAAAGTTGGGCATCATGGGGACTTCGGTGAGATCGCCATATTGAATGATCTCTTTAATATTCAAGATTCCTAAGGCAAAAACCTCACCACCCAACACGAAGGTCAAATATTGTCCCGATTCGGGGAACTGACTCTTGGTGGTCGTCGTCAGTTCTTTGCTAGTTCCCGATGTACTGATTGCATCCATCGTCTACACTCCTAAAATCGTTCAAATTTGGTTTCGTCAAAACCGCCACCACCCGAGATTGGTTTGTTTCGTTTCGTAGTAGTGAGACTAGGCGATTTGATTGACCGGCTTTGTGTCGATGGCGCAAAGATTTCCTTTTTGACCCACTGTCCGAGTTCAAAGAAACTTACCAATTCGAGCGATTGTTCCGCCTGCCTGGTCATTTCTTCCGCCGTTGCGGCCAATTCCTCACTCGAGGACGCATTAGTCCGCGTGATTTGATTTATCTGATTCATCGCCATGTTAATCTGAGCGACACCTGACGACTGTTCTTGTGATGCCGCAGCAATTTCTTGAACCAAATCGGAAGTGCGCACAGACTGACGATTGCGAAGGTACTTCGGGCCCAGAACAGCAGCGGTGTGCTTCTCAGTATGTATACTTTTTCAGTCATGAGTCACCTACAGATGATTCAAACCCGCAATCGCGTTCAACTGTGAATTATTAACGAGTCGCACGCACCGTTTGACACACAAAACTTACCAAAACTAAACTCACATAGAACTACCGTGTTGCCAACTATTGTTTGTAATGTTGGGTGGTGAAAGAATTCCGCTTCAGGGATTGAGCTGCAATTGCTGATGTGCCTGTTTGGTATAACGTTGGACCATACTCCCTATACTGAGAATTAACGCTACCTCACCGCTACCTAAGATGGTTGAGCCACCTATGCCTTGTAAATGCGCAAAGAGTTTTCCTAGCGGTTTAATGACGGTTTGGAACTCGCCCATCAATCGATCCACCACCAAGCCCGCCTTATTGCCGGCATAGCTGACGACAACGATATTTTGTCGTCTTGGCGCATCGCCACTAATGTCGTACAGTTTACGCAATCGTATAAAAGGTAAGACCTCGCCGCGTAAATCCATGAAATCATTATCACCGCTGTCACGCGGTAACTCTAAACACTCGATCACATTGTCGAGGGGGATCACAAAGGATGAATCACCGACGCCAACGAGGAAACCATCGATGATGGCTAAGGTTAGCGGCATGCGTATCCGCATGGTCGCACCAAATCCTATCGCACTGTCAATGTCTATCGTTCCTCGCAATGAAGTGACGTTACGCTTCACCACGTCCATACCAACCCCGCGCCCTGACAAGTTGGAAACTTGATCAGCAGTGGAAAAACCAGGTTCGAATATAAGTGAGTAGATTTCTTTGTCGCTAAGATTGGCACCGGGACTTACCAATCCTTTTTCTATCGCCTTCGCCAAAATTTTATCGCGATTTAAGCCGCCGCCATCGTCACTAACTTCAATCACGATACTGCCAGACTCATGGTAAGCATTGAGCCGTAATGTACCTTGTGCAGGTTTGCCACGCGCGACCCGAATTGCTGCAGATTCGATCCCATGATCCATAGAATTACGAACTAGATGCATGAGTGGATCACCAATCTTATCGACCACCGATTTATCCACCTCGGTATCACCGCCGGATATTTCCAATATGATGTCTTTACCAAGCTCTATGCTGACATCTCGCACGACACGCTGGAATCGGCTAAAAGTTGTACCTATCGGCACCATACGTAATTGTAAGGCGCTGTCTCGAACTTCCTCTACCAAACGCATCACTTCGCCTGTGGCTTCTAGCAAGGCGATATCGTTGGATTTACTTGCGCGCAAATTTGCGCCCGCACCAGCGATGACTAATTCACCAACAAGATCGATGAGTTTATCTAGGCGCTCGGCATCAACGCGGATATTTTGTTTTTCTCGCGCCTTCGTGTCTTTGACTTGCTGTTGCTTATGTAGGGCTGCATTGAGAATAGGCTCTTGCAGCATTTCTTGATGCACGAGAATTTCGCCAATGGGGGTTTCTTTATTTTGTCCATTGGTTTCACGATGGCGCTTTTGCTGTAAGCGAAGACATTCATCTAATTCGTGCTTGGTTAAGACACCACTCTTGATCAAGATCTCACCGAGTAATTCGTCGTCGTTCGGGAGATTGTTGATGATGTCGATGTATTCATCGATTTTGCTACGCGGTGGAACGATGCGAATGACGCTACCTTCACGCACGAATTCAAAAACATTTTCAATCGCTTCTTTAGTGGCACTACTTTTCAACACCACTTCAAAACCGAGATAGCAGCTCTCAGCGTCCATGTGGTCGATATCTGGGATATTATCAGTAACGGTCATCAAGTTGATGACGTCGCCGAGTGTACTCAGGTAGCGAATGAAGGACAATGGATCCATACCATTACGCAAGCAGTCTTGATTGAATCGCAAGGACAAATACCAATTGCCTGAATCAACGATGCCGCCCCCTGTCGCATGGGTGACATGATCCTCTTGCAACGGTACCACTTGAGATTGTTGATTGCTAGCACCGCCATTCATAAAATGACGTAACTGCTCATGTAATTTCGCACCCGCGATTTTTTGTTCTTCGTTCTCCTCCATGTTGCCAGCAGCAATTCCATCAACCAGGCTACCGATATGGTCACGGCAGGGTAAGAGAACGGCGACTAAGGAAGTCGAGACCGCGATTTCTTCGTTGCGCAGCATGTCGAGTAAGCTTTCAACCACATGCGTGAAGTGAACGATATGATCTAAACCGAACAAGCCAGCAGAGCCTTTAATTGTATGAGCAGCCCTAAAGATGGCACCAATCGCGTCATCAGGATTGTTATCATGTTCTAAACCGAGCAAGCCATCTTCCATGTCTTGTAGTAGTTCGCGACTTTCGATCACGAATGTATCTAGCGCCGCCTTCATCTCATCTTCAAAACTCATATGAAATCTCCCGCTGATCTTTAGGTCAAAACGACTTGATCACCAAATGCTGCCGTCATGTTGCACATTTCAAGGATCTCCAAGACAGCTTTACTATGCATGGAGTAACGTAGTTTCTTATTGCGCTGTGTAGCTTCTCTTTTTAATAAAATCAGCACCTGCAGTCCCGCACTGTCTAACTCAGAAACTTGCGAGAGATTGACCTCTAAGTCGTCATCGGTATCGAGAAACTCCTTTAACTGCTGCTTTTCAACGGCTGCGGTATAGATAGTCAGCTCGCCAGCAATTGCCTGATAGTTCACGATAGTACCTCTTATGGCAGTATTAGTTTGGACACGGCTGCTAACATCTGTGCCGGTTGAAACGGCTTGACGACCCATGCTTTAGCGCCAGCCGCTTGTCCTTGTAATTTTTTCCCTTCCTGCGATTCTGTGGTTAACATAATCACAGGGGTGAATTTATACATGGCTAGTTTCTTTACCTCTTGAACAAAGGTAATGCCATCCATTTTTGGCATATTGACATCCGAGATAATCAAATGGATTTTTTGACCTTTGAGTTTGCTCAAAGCGTCTTCACCGTCAACACCTTCTATAACTGTATAACCTGCACCACGTAAAGCTAAGCCTACAACTTGTCTTACTGATGCTGAATCATCTACTACCATGACAGTTTTCGACATGTTTAACCTCGCGAATTAATGTTTAAAAATGGGCTTCTATTTGTTTAAAAAAATGTGATGTCTGCATCTGAAGTTTGCGACGAACTGTTCGATTGCTTACTGCTACCACGCGATTGTGCATGGTTTAAATGTTGGTCATCCATAGTATAGTATTTTTCTAAATCGTTTAACCAGTCTGAAGTTGAGGGAATGCCTTCGTGTTCATTAATAGCATGAAGTAACTTCGCTATATCGCGGTTTAGTACGTCTAGCATTTGACTGACCCTATCTTGATATTGCAAAGTAATGAGTAAGTTTTCAACATCATTTCGAATCACTTCACCTTGGCTACGCATCAATTCGGCAGCATCACCTAAATCTTGCACATGTCCCAATACAGTTTTAACGACATGTTCAGAATGTGAAAGGATTTCCCTCTCTTTATTACTTGCTTTTTCTGCGGTCTTTAGAGTTTCTTTGACCAAGATAGAGATGCTGTTGACATGCGCCGAAATAGTCTGACCCGTCTCAGATGAAATCAAAGATAATCTGCGAACCTCACCCGCAACAACCGCAAAACCACGTCCATGAATCCCTGCTCTTGCCGCCTCGATTGAAGCATTAATTGCGAGTAGATTAGTCTGCGCAGCAATCGTCCCAACATTATGTGCCATATCTTTTAGGTCAGCCATGGACGACACTAAACCACCAATGGATTCGAGCAACTCATTTTTGCTTGTGATCATTGTTTCCAGCTGCTCGATGACGGGTTGCAATTCGTCGCGACATAGATTTAATAAATTCATCGTCGTTGTGTGGTTAGCCGATTCGACATTTGCATTCTGCGCAGCAAATCCAGCCGCATCAAATTGACTGATAATGGAGCTAAAACTTTCTATAAGCTGGGCTACCGCAGATTCTGTTTTGTCTTTGATAGAAACAACATGATTTTGCCAAATTGGCAGGACGCCTTGAAAAAAATCTGTTTCCTTATCACTCGGCGTATAACGTGTAACTACGATTTCTTTAGCCGGCTCAATTTCAACTTCATTTCCTGTTGCTGAATTACGAGGTAATTGATGATTGTGACTAGAATCGCTCCGCCAAATAAGCACGGTAACGATGACGCCAAAAAAAGAAACGAGCTCTAGAGGTCCGGGTTGGGAAAAAATAGGGAGTGCTGCAAACACAACTAAGCTGATAGGTACAAACAACTTAAAATTAAGCCTACCGACCGCAATCGCTAACTTGGATAATTTTCCAGCTGAATCCATGTTCTATTTTTCCTGGTTCTCAAAAAAAATTTAGGTATGCTGACGGCGCAATGCGATTTGTCGTTACCCTCGAGCTTAAAGTTACTCGTGGGAATTAGCTTAGCATGCTTACAAATTCGTTTGTTATAAAAAGCAGCAAATGTGTTGTACTTTCTTCAGATTCAAATTCATAACCGTGTTTAAGGTTTCGCCTAAAGCTGTCATAACTATATCAAGCTTAGCACGACTTAAAAATGGAAAATAAAAAAACATATCAGCGCATTCATCAATGACCAAGTAAATGGAAAGAAGCGACATCTATTATGCAGAAATAGCTAGATGAAGAGCTTACTCAACACAAAACTCCAAAGGTAAAATGGTATTTATTACAGCGGTACGTAAATAAATGTCCCGTAAATATTAGTTTCATCGAGGTTTAGTATTCCGAGCTCAACTTTAGGTGCGGGGGAATTCGTGTCCATGGGGCAGATGATGCCAGAAGTTTATCGGTTTGTGCATTACTTACAGTCATGAGGCGAACCACCTAAATCAAGTCTAGTGGTATAGTAGAGGACAAAATATGACGATGTGTCGCCTTGTAAAGGTATAGGGAAATAAGCATTTTTTTGGTGCGAATTCACGGAGAGAAAAATGACTGAACAATCAACATTAAAAGTCCTCATTGTTGATGACTATGATATGACGCGCGCATTGTTGAAAATAATATTGCGAGGACAACAGTTTGAAGTTATCGGCGAAGCGATGGACGGCGAAGTAGGTGCTGCAATGTGTGAGGAATTACGCCCAGATCTAGTTTTGCTCGACGTTATGATGCCAAAGTTAAATGGATTAGAGGCACTCGCAAAAATTAAAGCCTCTTCACATCAGCCCATGATATTGATGGTGACTGGCGCTGAAGATGAAAAAATTGTGACCCAAGCATTAAATTTAGGCGCGAGCGGCTATATTGTTAAGCCATTTAATACCGCAAGTGTGATTGAGACCTTGAATCAGGCTAGAGAAAGTTTTATTGTTCGAAACGCCGCTGCAGTTAATCGAACCTGATACAAAACCACATTTGATCTAACATCCCAAAATGGGTGATTGTCAGATCGGGGCGCAACTCCTACATGTCTTGTTATTTGGCGACGTATTTGAACTTAATGTTGCTTTCATTTTGCATGAACGCCAGACAATAGCCATTACAGTCACGCACAGCAAACTCTCTGGTGCCGTAGCGCGTGTCTTGCAAAGTCCAAGCTAATTCGGCGGCATCCTTGACTTCTGAAAAATATTGATCGACGTCAGGAACTCTAATATAAACAGTGCCGGACATCTGAAAATTTTGCTGCCAGAGATCCAGCTCAGTAAAAATAATAAGTGCGCCAAACTTCACCACACTTAAGGACAACGCGCTCCCGTCGATAACATCGAAATGTAAGATGTCACGGTAATACTCACGGGTTTTGGCTAGATGCTCACATCGTAACAAGAGTGATAAAGACATAGTCTCTCCCCATCTCGATATTACTCCGGTAATTCAGCACTATTACTCATACATTTTTCTTGAAATAGTCCAGCTAACTTGCTGGCAATTGCGTGACTCTCTGAAAACGACGTGTATACCTGCTCCGCCCATTGCCAGACCAGCGCGACGTATTCTTCCTCATCTTGACTAGCATCGACGTCGATCACCGTGATGGTTGGCCGGTGATCAGCATCTGCCTCAATCGTCGCTTCATCGGGATGATGTCGTTTGTAATCATCCAAAACTTCATTGAGCACCGTGGTGAGATCATAATTCCACCGCACGCCATCCTGCAAAATCAAATGCAAGCGCGTCAAATGAAAGTGGTTATTCCAGCGTCCGTGAATTTGCGTATGCTGCAGAGCATGTGCATCAACACACAGGAAGATGGTCATATGCTGTATGCCTTTTTCCTGGCTAATCTTGTGAGTGATCTTACCGGCGGCATTCACGCATTCGGTAATGCCATGCAAAGTATCGGAACCGCAAAGCTGGCACTGGCCATCTTCCAGTATCTCTAGATCATTCTTTGCTGCCTGTTCTACCCATTTTGGCATATTCCACCTCCATTGCTATGACGCACATTGAGACTTCATGTTCATCATAAAACAGGCAGCCAAAATACACTAGCGTTGACGTTCTTTTTCCCACAGGATATCGCTGCCACCGCCAAAACGATTCAGAACTCGTGATAACACAAACAATAAATCTGATAGACGATTCATATATTGACGAGGTGCTTCGTTAATTTCTTCCGCCTTACCAACACTGACGATCGCGCGTTCTGCGCGACGACACACAGTACGGCAAACATGCGCCATCGACGCCGCGCGTGAGCCACCTGGCAAGATAAAATCTTTTAATGGTGGCAAATCGGCATTGTATTTAGCGAGTAAAGCGTCTAACCGCAAAACTTGTGCTTCCGTAATCATAGTGTATCCAGGAATACACAATTCGCCGCCCATATCAAACAAATCATGCTGTATAGAAAACAATTCTTGCTTCATTGCCTCAGGAATATCTTCGCAAATCAAAGCACCTATATGCGAATTGAGCTCATCGACATCACCCATGGCGTGCACGCGCAAAGCATCTTTATCGATACGTGAACCGTCACCTAAACCCGTCGTACCTGCATCGCCAGTGCGTGTGGCGATTTTTGAAAGCCGATTGCCCATATATCTGTCCCATATCCAGTAGCAAGAAAATAAAACCTATAGCAGGTGAGTATTCACACATACCTATAGAAAGTAATTATTCTACCTTCAAATTTTGATGTAAAGCTGATACCACTATCGGTAGCAATGGTAATCTAGGCCGCAATTTTTCCAGCTTGTTGAAAAAAAGACGTTAACCGTGCTGTTAGTTCGTCTTGTTGCGAAGGCTCGGTATACCCCATCAGACATATTTGCAATAGGTTTCCCTTGATCAGGTAGCCACTGCGATAGCTGAGCAAAAAGCCCTGTTCTGCCATTGCATCACCGCAAGTGACTGAGCTGATGTGATCGGGCAATTGTAAAGTTAAGACCGCAGGCGAGCTTTGGCGTACCGGGTTTAGGATAGTAATACCCGCGGTTTGCAGACTTGTACGCAAGCGCGCAGAGTTTTGAGCAATTTCGTCAAAACGGGCCAGTGACATTTGTGCCAAAGCTTGCCGCAACGCCGCCACCAAATTCGAAGAATGTGTATAAGGAATACCCGCATTCGCTCGATACACACCAAGATCCAGATAGCGAGGAATTTGTCGATCGGGCTCCACCTCATGCGAGTACGCCACTATCGCCAAGCCCGGGTAGGCCGCAATAGCTTTCCCACTGACCGTCGTAGCAAGGTAGGTTCCACTGACATCAACTGATACACATGCGACGGAGCTGGTGCAATCGACACAGAGTTTAATCCCCAAACTATCGCATAGGATTTGAATCTCTTTGAGCGGATTCAAAATACCACTCGAGGTTTCACAATGCGTCATCCATAGCCAATCTGGTTTATGTTGAATCAAAACCTGACGTAATGCCGGCAAATAGAAGCTATCGCCAAACTCGGCATGGAAAGTATGGAATTCGAGACCAAAACGTTGAGCGTGATCGCACAATCGCTCGCCGAACTCACCGTTCACCAATATAAGTCCCCGACGCTTCAATCTGCTAATTTGTGCGGCAACCACATCATTAGCGAGAGTGCCACTGCCGAGAAATATTTCGACCTCTCGGCTTCCCATGAGTTGGCAGAGCCGAGCTTTGGTGTCCGACAATAGTGATAGAAAAGCCTCTGCACGATGTGACACTGGCGCGTTGGCAAAAACTGCTTGAACGGCAGGATGAATCTCAACAGGACCAGGCAAAAAGCTAACCGGCAAATTCGTCAATGCTGGTCCTTCATTTCGAACAAGCGCGTCGATATTCTGCAGCATACGACTGCGTTGCAAACGTTGTTGCATACGCAAAGCAGATTCCAGTACCAAGTACATAGGCTGATACATAGCACCAGGCTTACCAACCAGATTAGCAAAAGGTGTAAAGCCCATGTTGACATACAATTTTTCTTGTAAGACTGTGGCTGATACCAATGCCAAGGTAAATTTCTGCTTCAAACAAGTCGCCAAAGCAAAGTTAAACAACTTAGCAAAAACACTGGTATGACGATATGCTGGTTCGACAGCAAGCAGACGAATTTCACAAATTTTGTGCACGGCATCTGGCGCAGCTAAAGGTAAATACTGATCCAGATTATCCACTTTGCTATCCAAGGAGAAAGGCCGCACTGCCCGTAAAGTCAGCATGCCTACCAAGGTATCTCCTTGCAGTGCAATGAAGTAAGTATTTTCATCGTGAAATTTATCCACCAAGCGACGGTCGGCATTCACCGCATGCTGCGGAATCTCTTCTACGAAGGTGCGATAGTTCAAACGATGTATCTGTTCGAATTCATGGGACTGATCGGCAATCTTAAACTGCATCGTAGCTTGTTTCATCGGTATCACCTGCTAAAAAATGGGTTCAAACTTTCGTATCATCGTGCGCCACATCTTGAATCGGCGCCAATACAAATGGCATAACAACATCACTTATGTTTTGGCGGTGCGCCACTAACACCATCGCGCTAATTATGCCAAGCAAAAAACATGGCACTAGCAACTCGCTAAAGAGAAATTGCCAGAAAAAACCCTGATAAAGGAAAAATAGAAATGGTAGAAACAACACGCTGATGAATACCGCAGCATCAGGTTGACGCCATCGAAAACTCGATCGAAGTAAACAATACATAATCAAGAAAAATAGCAAACAAAGACCAAAGAAAGCAGGCTCGAAACTTAGCAAGCCGCCTAGCAAACAAGCCAAACCTTTGCCACCGCGCCATGCCAACTGAATAGGCCAGATATGTCCGGCGATCACTGCACACAAAGCAAGTAAAGGCGAAATTAATGAGAGCGTAGTGCCGTCAGAGACAAACCAGATCGCACCATAAACCGCGAGAAAAGCTTTCCCGCCATCCCAGATAAAGGCCAGTGCGGCAAAAGGCAAACCCAGACTACGCGATAGATTACGACTGCCCGCATTGCCACTACCGACCTTACGAATGTCTACCCGTGCAACCCACTTGGCCAGATAAAAGCTGGCATTCAGGCATCCCAACAAATACGTTGATATGATTAGTGCGAGGAATAGCATAATGAACTTGAGCACGAAAAAACATCTGACTATGCTAACGAAAACGCAGTAAAAGACCGAAGGAGAGTACCGAAGTAGCGTGTCGCAGCACCATTCGTATTAAACCCAAATTTCCCATTAGGCACACCTGCGGTGCTATTTGTGAACTGACGGCGTATTTTTGCTGCTCTTCGTTGCTTTTGATTGCCATTAGCTCGCTATTGACGCCTCATTCGCAACAAAACCGTCTCAAAAAGTGCATCCGTCACCATCACAAATCCTATTGGAAAATCTGGGTTACAACAACTCATTTGAACCGAGTCAAATTGGCAAGATGAGGCTCACGGTTAAGCCGCCACTTTCGCGATTATTGAGCATGATGCGACCTCCATGGGCCTCGATGATTTCACGTGCCAATGCTAGGCCTAAACCAGTTCCATTGCGTTTGGTCGAATAAAAAGGCACTAGCGCATTCGACATCACCGTATCGCTCATGCCACCACCTTGGTCACTGACTTCAATGCGTACACCTTCAACCATGGGCCTCACTTCCAAGGTCACACCAGAAGGTGGCGAGCCAGATTCGAGCGCATTTTTTAAGAGATTGAGCAGCGCTTGCTCCATTTGCGCCACGTCGAACATGACATTTTCATCTGGCAATCGCCCTATCAATTGAAACCCCAATTGCGATTGCAAACGTCCGATAAAACTTTGCCAGTTGATACTTTCCAGGCGCGGCGTCGGGAGTTTTGCGAAACGCGCATACCCATGAATGAAGCTTTCCAAATGCTGTGCACGCTCTTCTATGGTTTTCATAATTTCCGGTAGACGTTCGTACTGACCACGGCTAATTAAGGCGCCAGCCGAATTCGCCAACGAGGCTACTGGCGCAAGCGAATTATTCAGCTCGTGGCTGATCACGCGTATCACTTTTTTCCAAGTCTGCACTTCCTGACGCCTTAATTCCACGGTCAAATGACGAATCAAAAACAATTCATGCTCGGTGCCGTTTAGGGTAAAACTGCGTCGTGACAAGTGATAAATTTCGTCCTCGTCATTATCTTCATTGATCTGCTCTGAGGTCGAAAGTTGACTGGCATTCACAGTGAATAGACCATCGCCACCATGTTGCATCGCCTCCCGCAAAGACGGTGATACTTGTTGCAAAATTTCTTCCAGAGTATGGCCTTCGAGCTTGCGACCATTGTTCAGTAGTTGTCGCGCGGTGATATTACCGAACACCACATGCCCTCGTAATCCTATCAATAGCATCGCCACCGGCGTGTTCTGCAACATGCTATCGAGCAATAATTCACGCTGCACCAGGTCGAGACGCTGTTCACGTAACACATGGCCAAGATCATTATGTGCATCGACCAGATCAGCTAACTCATCGTTGCGCTGCCAATTCAGGCCAAATGAAAAATCCCGGTCTTGATAGCTAAGCACCGTACCGCTCATCGCGCGAAACAATTCCAGAATGGGAGCGAGTTGCCCCCGTACCGCGACTATCGCAATCGGAATGAAGATCAACAAACATGCACCTGCAATCAAAATGCGATCATGTGGAAAGAAATAATCCAAGATCGCAGCGCACGTCAAAGCCAAGCTCAAAATCAAGATAAATATCAGCGACAAACGTGCCGCCAACGAAACCCGCAAGCCTCGTGATGGCCTATTGGCCTGTGCCGTTGTTGCAGCATGAGCAGAGTTTGCTACTTTATCTGTAGTGTTAGTAGGAGGCAGATTCATAACTGAATAAAATGATGAGCGATCGCCAGATTATGCCTTTGATCTCCGACTTTTCGACCTATTCTCGACATACTAGATCAAATTAGCCGGGGAAATGTCAAAGTGTGAACTCAAGAGAACTGAGTCATCGGTACTAAGTCGTGGTCACTAAGTACTGAGCAATAAGTCACGAACGCGAAATATTCAAGCGTTCCATACGTCGATACAATGCCTGACGACTCAAGCCCAAATCCGCGGCTGCTTGTGCCACTACGCCGCGCGCCTTGTTCAAGGCTTGTTCGATGGCTTCTCGATCGGGTTCAGCGTCACCAGAGACTGCCGTATTGGTAGCCGTATGCGCGATAGGCAAACCCAAATCTTCCGCCTTTATTTCATCGGTGCCCGACAACAAACACGCTCGTTGCATGACGTTTTTTAATTCTCTGACGTTGCCAGGCCAAGCATGCGCCAGCAAGCTGGCTTGCGCAGTCGCACTTAAGCTTTTTCCGTCTTCCAAAAATGCTTTCGCCAACGGCAAAATATCATCAGGACGGTCGGCCAACGCGGGTAGGCTAAGTTGTATCACGTTCAAACGGTAAAACAAATCTTCTCTGAATTGTCCCGCTTTGATCATTGCCGACAAGTCCGCATTGGTGGCGCTCATCACTCGCACTTTAACTTGACGCTCTTTGTTTGAACCCAATCGTTCAAAGCGCCCAGTTTCTAAGACACGCAATAATTTGATTTGACCAGCCAAAGGTAAGTTACCAATTTCGTCTAAAAACAAAGTCCCACCATCCGCGGCTTCAAACTTACCTTCGCGCGCTTTTGTAGCGCCCGTGTAAGCACCTGCTTCGGCACCGAATAATTCCGCTTCAATCAATTCGGCAGGAATCGCGCCACAATTTAGCACGACGAAAGGGCCATCTTTGACTTTAGAATTGGCTTGTACGATTTCGGCAATCCTTTCTTTTCCTGCTCCATTGGGACCAGTGATTAAAATGGAGACATCCGATTTGGCGACCTGACAAGCCATGCCGAGAACCCGTTCGGTAGCAGGGTCTTGCCAGACAAAATTACGTAAATCATACTTGGTTTCTAACTCACGCTTTTGTTTACGCTCGCGCTGAACGCGATGTTGCAAGGCACGATTCACTTGTCCAAGTTCAATCAAATTCTTAACACTCGCCACCAGTCGCTGATCATGCCATGGCTTTGCCAAATAATCCGCAGCGCCGGCTTTGATCAAATCGACCGCAGCATCCAGATGTGTCCAAGCGGTCAATAAAATCACGGGCAAATCAGGATGCTGTGCGCGGATCTTTTTGAACAAGGCGACGCCCTCTTCTCCCGACGTCGTGTCTTCCGTGAAATTCATATCCTGAATCACCAAATCAATCGCATGTTGCTCCAGCAATGCCAGACCTTGCTCTGGCGATTGCGCACTGAAACTGCTGATATCGTGCAAAGACAACAGCACATCGAGTGCCATCGCAATAGAGGGATTATCATCGATAATTAGAACACTGGGCATGAGACTCACATCTAGGTAACAAGGATAGAAAATTACAACGACAATTCATACACAGACTGCGTAGTCCGATGATGCCAATTCAAGAAAATTGAGAATCAGCATCATCAAGCAGTACAAAGCTGAGATCAGAAAACACAATACTATACGCCACGCGTCGCCGTCGCAGGTGAAATACTTGCGGCACGCCAAGCCGGTGCATACACCGCAAGCACACCTAAAATCCAGAACACCAATGGTGACAACAAAAGATAGCTGACAGGTAGTTTCGGCAATTCAAATTGACCGACCAACACATAGTTTAAACCCAGTGCCAGTGCGATTCCGAATACGATACCACCCGTGGTAATCAACCAATTCTCCGCGATAAAGTAGGCCAACACATCGATACGGCGCGCACCTAATGCACGACGAATGCCAATTTGCTTACGACGCTGCGCCACCCATAAGGTACTCATTCCAACAATACCGCTAGCAGTCACAACCACCAGTAAAGCGCTTACCGCGAGCAACATCCACGCTAAACCTTTTTCACTGCGATAGCGATCGTCACGGAATTTTTCCATACTTGTGGCTTTAACATGCACAGGCGTTGCGGAGGCTTTGCGCAGGGCTTCTTCTACTTCTTTCATCACGCGATCGCGTTGTCCCGCTTCTGCACGTACCGCATAACCGTCCCAGATTTGACCAGTCACACGTGCTGGAATGATCGTCGCAAATTCACCATTTTGTGTAGCCTGAGCTCCGGAGGTTTGCAAAGTATCGACCACGCCTATGATGGTTACCGCATTGGCGTTATTCCCTGAACCAAAGAAGTATTCTTTTCCCACGAAATTTGATTGCCCCGGAAATAACTTCTGTGCCAAAGCCTTACTAACAATCACTGTCTTCGAGGGCTCATTTTTTACATTAGGGTTAATCTCGGAAAAATCACCCGCTTGAAAATCTTGCCCTTCAACCAAGCGTAACTTCCAGATCTTGACCAAGGAATCTGGCGACACAAACATACCTGTGGTAGCGGTCGGAACTTCCTGCTTGCGATCGACAGACACCGACGTATTGCTACCAGATCGAGATACAGGAAAAGAGTTAACACGAGCCACCGAAACTACACCAGGCACAGCACGTATCGTATCGGCTTCGCGCTTTTGCAGGGCGAGTTGATCTTCATGTCCGCCCAGAATTTGATTTCTGATATTCACTCGGAAAACTTCCTGTTCGTCCGCAATACCACTAGGACGTGCCGCCACATCAAGGCGTAAATTAACAATATAGATCGCATTCACGAGTACCGCTAAACTCAAGGCCACCTGCAACGCTACCAGCACGGGGCCCAGCTTATTGCGCATTAACGCAGAAAAGATGGGGCGTAGTTCAAATAATGTTTTCATGATTTATTTCCTGCGTTATTGCGATTTAAGTTGGATGGCGGGCGTCACCTGACATGCACGCCAGGTTGGTAACAGACCGGCGATCATCGCCGCGCTCACCGACATTAAAAACGTCAAACCTAACATCGCCCAGTCCATGTGTGCGACTACAGCCAATGCCTTCGATTGCAAAGCAATCAACTGCAGAGCGCCAGCCGCCAATAACACGCCCAACAATGCGCCGACCAAACCCACCACGGCAGTCTCAATCAAAAACTGCGTGAAGATCTCTTTTCGCGAGGCACCCAGTGCGCGTCTAACACCCACCTCAGAGGCTCGCACTGAAAATTTCGCCAACAATAAACCTACTGTATTAACCAGACAAAGCAAAAGAAAACCAAATGCCAACCAGGCCGACAAGCGGCTATCGTCGCCTATCACTTGCATCTCAACTAAAAATTCACGCACATTAAACAAGCGATTTTTCGCCTGACGTTGAAAGCGGCCTAACTTAAACTGCTCTGCTACATAACTATCCAAATAGTTTTGCAATTCAGCGCGCTGACTTGGCGATTTCAATTCAAACCAAAAGTGAAACCAGGTACATTCAGAATTTAAACGCCCTTCCCATCCCGGTTCAGAACGTCCAGTACAACCCATACTACCGGAATGCGCTGTCTCGCGACGTATCGCGTTGCTCAATGGCAGGATGAAATCCGGTTCTTCGGTAAATGCGCCTTCGCGCCCGTTAAAGATATAGAATTTCGGCTTAGGTGCCCAGTCATCGGCAACACCTACTACCGTAAAATCACCTTTCAGCATACGAAGTTTTTGTCCCACGGGATTCGCAGCGCCAAAGAATTTCTCTGCCATCTTTTTACTCAAAACAACGACGTCAGCGGAGTTTTTATCTTCAGAAGCCTGCCATCCCTGTCCACTCACAAAGGGAATTTCAAACATAGCGAAAGTGTCCGCTGTTGCCGCTAGGCCTTCCATAGAGATCGCACCCAAATCTTTGCGTGCTGGTTCTGCGGTTGCCTCGATGCCGTACATCGCTGCACGACGTTCACCTTGTTTGCTAAGGAGTAAATTACTGATGTCTTTATAAGTAAATTGGTGATCGTTCGGTTCATCACCCGGTGTATAACCTTCTTTTGGTGCCGGATCGAGAATAGCGGTGAACAAGCGATCACTCTTTTGAGGAATCGGATCGCCAGACATGACATGCAATATCGTCAAAGTCGAGACGCTGGCAGCAACGCCAATAGCCAAAGTTAACACCATCAAAGCGGTAAGTGCAGGATTGCGTCGTAAGCTCTTTATGCCGAGTAAAAAATAATATTGAAACATGATGAGTCCTATCCGGCTTATGCAATATGCAAATTGGTTTCAACATTGTGGTGATCGACCACGAGGCTAGGTGTTTTACGTACCAAATCGGAGACCTGCCCATCGATGATGTGGACATTACGCTGCGCACGTATAGCCAATTCCGGATCATGGGTCACCATCAGTATGGTGGTGCCTCTGGCATTAATCTCTTCCAACAATTCCATCACACTACGCGCCATTTGCGTATCCAGATTACCGGTCGGTTCATCCGCCAATAACAATTTTGGTGATCCCGCCAAAGCACGGGCAATCGCTACACGCTGTTGCTGACCACCCGACAATTCAGCGGGGTAGTGTTTCATACGAGACGATAAACCTACTTGTGCCAGCGCATCTTCGATACGCTCTTTACGCTCTTTGGCAGCTAAGCCGCGATAACGTAAAGGCACATCCACATTGTCGAATAAATTCAAATCGGGAATGAGATTAAAGCCCTGGAAAATGAACCCCAGTTTTTCATTACGCATGCGGGTGCGCGCATTGTCGTCCATGCGAGTGACGTTAACGCCATCGAGATAGTATTCGCCGCCGGTGAATTCTTCCAACAAACCCGCGATGTTTAAGAAGGTTGTTTTCCCGGAACCGGATGGACCTGTCACCGTCACAAACTCACCTTGCTTAACGTGGATTTCAAAACCACGCAAAGCATGCGTTTCTATCATGTGAGTGCGATACACTTTGCTCAGATTTTTCATATGTAACATGGCGTTTCCTTTATGATTTTTTGAAGTTCGTATTTACTAACTTGCTTATTTTGACTAATTATTCAGTGACACTTTTTCTGCATTTTCAAACTGATCGGTTCCTGCTACCACGACCTTATCGCCTTCTTTTAAACCCGTAAGGATTTCGACTGCCGAGATACTAGTTGCACCTAACTTGAAGGGAATGCGAGTGGCAATATTGTTTTGCACGAGATAAGCAAAACGACCGCCTTCACTTTCAACAAAAGGCCCGCGTGCCAACATCAAGACATTCGGTTTTTCTTCTATGAGCAGGCGAGCTGAAACACGTTGGCTTTGACGCAGGCCAGATGGCTGCGCGCCATCGAAACGAACACGTGCTAAGACTTGGTTTTTCACCACCTCAGGCGACAAGGCCGACAATTTGCCTTTGGCAGTCACGCCATTGATCGTAATCTCGGCTGTCATGCCTAAACCTAAATCAGCGACATAAGTTTCAGGAATTTCCAACTCAACTTCCAATTGAGACAGATCAACCAGAGTCATCAAGGCGGTATTGGCTGCGACCACGCTACGGTTCGCTACGGACAAAGTACCGACCATGCCATCCACTGGCGCTTTGAGGCGCAGTTCTTCAACTTTGCGTTTTGCATCATCGCGCACTAAACGTTGCTGTTCTAACTGCGCACTTTTGGTCTTCAGATTCAGATCGACGTCTTCGTTTTCTAGGCCAGTTGCTGCTTCAGCGTGCTTGGCGCGAATTTCGGCAGTTTTCAAAGCGTCTTGTGCCCGCATGTAATCTATCTTAGAAATCACACCAGAAGGGCCAGCTTTCTCAAAGCGTTCAAAAGTGCGGGCAGCGGTAACGCGTTCGATTTCAGCCTGATCGGCGTCGCGTCTGGCAATCAATTTCTGTTTGCGCGCCAAGATCTTTTGGCGCGCGACTTCCGCTTCCAATTGATCGTAATTGGCTTGTTCGCGCTTGAGCAAACTGGTGAGATCAGGCGACTCTAATTCGGCGACAACATCGCCTTTCTTCACCATGTCACCAGCTTTCACTTTCAAGGTAACGGTACTCGGTGCTGTCGAATACAAAGTAGGACTGATGGCGGCCACCATACGACCGTTGACGGCGACGTCACGTACCAAGGTACCGCGGGTAACTTCGGCGATTTTGATGCGCGATGCGTTAATGGATTTGCTGCTATTAGCAAAGGCGCGTACCAAGAATAAACAAAGAATGAAGAATGCGAGGGCGAAAACAAGGCTCACCAATAGCTTCTTACGACGCCAAAGCGGCGGTGCTGCAATCACGGCGTCCTGACCTGAGGTATCACGAATCATCTTGCGTCTCACTAAAAAGGTTATTACGAATAACCACTCTTTAGCAGAAAACGTGCCAAGTACTAAAAATTGAATAAGTGTTTGATTTACATAGGTTATTTTTTATAACTTATGCCAAAATGAGCTGTCCGCGGTGTCCGTACGGATGTTCGGGGACAGCACGGACAAAGACTTGATTGAACTTGGCTGGATACTATTTAGCCTTAGGATGAAGTTGACTTAAGACTTTGACCAAATCGACGGGACAATAGTGAAGCTTGCCGCTAAAGCAGGTCAGCGAATAATCATGCAATAGATACAGCACTTTATCCGGGGCGTAGCTTTCAAAACTTGCCTGCAAGTCAAGCATCTCCTGGCTAGAGAGCTGACCAGAATTGTTGATCGAGATATGCCAAACTTCATCGAAGTAAGCCGAGAAATAACCGGCGACGCCGTTACCGAATGAATCAGAGATCAATAGTAGCTTTTTGCCTGAAATCCGGTTATTTCCTTTTGGGTTGACTCCCGCTGGAATTAAGCGATAACGCGACACGTCACTCAACTTAGCAGCACTCGCTAGCTCTGGAAAGCATTGCGGTCCAAGGCAAGCAGTGATTTGCGCGTTGGCATAGTCTGGACTTTCAATCGTCGGTTTCAGCGCGACACCCGGCATGAATCTCTGCATATCGGAGCTCACCGTTTCTCGATAAAAATTAAAATGGCGCAACGCTGGTAACTGCCATTGACGCTCCGCAATATCCTGAGCAAAAACCTGCGCTCCACGACCATGCCAATGAAAATCTTCCTTAGGATAAAGCTGCACCGAAGACTTAAGCTTTTGCATCGCCGTCCACGGATAATAGATTGACGCTGATAATGCTGTCTGCTGTGCGTCCGTCGCATTAAACTGTGCGATAGTTTGTAAAAAAACGGGCAGCGTATGCGTCTTTTGCTGACATTCGGCCTGCATCCAGTCGGGCAGATACTCTGTATACAAGACAGGCTTGGTTGGTACAAAGCCGATTGAGGTATTTGGATTAATTTGTCTGGCCTTTAATAAAAAGCCACTAACACGTGTCGCGAGTTCATTGATGATTTCAGGCCTTATGTCTTTCCCACACAAAAAATTCAACATTCGATTTGGATATGCCGCCTCATGCGAATTGAAGAAGAGCATATGCTCTTTGCCGACAGTCAATTGTGGTGACGCAGATTCACCGAGACCAAAGTATCGAATTTGATTGTTCCAGGCAATCATAGTCTGGCGCAAACCAAAATGGTCTTTCAAATACGCATCCATTTGCGCGGTCCAATTCAATGCAGAATCGAGATCTTTGATAGGCAAAGGTATTGCTGCCAATTGACGATTCTCCAGCGTCGCATCGGGCACATCGATTTTCGTCAAATGGATCAACGCGGGCATCAACAACAAGCCGAACCAAAGCAACAGAAAACTGCGCTGAACCAGTTGTGCGAACCACTTTCTTATCAAGGTAGAAAAGCTCATCACCATACCCCTTAAAAACGGAAATAAATGAAAGGGTTGTAAACGCCACTCGCCAGACTGATCATGCTCAATACGAACAAGCCAATCAAAAATAGGTTTTCAATGGTCTTTAGACGCTTCTGTTGAGGAACTATTCGAGATAAAACCTGACTCGCCATTTTTTGAAATGGCGTCGCCAGCAGGCTTCCAATAAGCAACGCCAACAACAAACTCGGACTGACGAATGCGGCCAAGGATGATGCTTTATCGCCATTGCCCGCGCCCAACATAGTAGTCAAAAAAGACCATGCATGTGAGATCGTGTCAGCGCGAAATAAAACCCAGGCAAACACCACCACCAGCAACGTGTAGATATGTCGAAATGGTCGTGCCCATAGAGCGATCCAAGTAGCAAAGCCAGTCCGTTCAACCACCAAAAAAACGCCATGAAGCATACCCCAAACAACGAAGGTCCAATTAGCTCCATGCCATAATCCACACAGAAAAAACACCGTGAACAGATTAAAGGCAGTGCGCGCAGACGAACCACGATTGCCGCCCAAAGGGATATACACATAATCACGGAACCAGCGCGATAAACTCATGTGCCATCGACGCCAGAATTCGGTCACAGATTGGGCAACATATGGAAAGTTAAAATTACGTGGGAAAGAAAACCCACAGACGAGACCCAAACCGATCGCCATTAAAGAATAGCCACCGAAGTCAAAATAGATTTGCAAGGTGTAGCAAATCGCACCCAACCACGCGACACCGCTCGACAAAGCATTCGCAGGCAAAGCAAAGATCTGATCGGCAGTGAGTGCGACGGTATTGGCCAGCAATATTTTCTGCGCCAATCCTAGTATAAAAAACCGAATACCAAGATCAGCGCGCGCCCAAGAAAAACGTCGCTGATGCAATTGCTTCGCCACTGAGGAAAACCGGACAATAGGTCCAGCGACCAATTGTGGAAACATGATGATGTAAGTGAACAAAGCGATGAAGCTTTTTTCTGGCGCTGTTTTTCGCCTAAAGATATCTACCAAATAGGAAATCGCATGAAAGATAAAAAACGAAATTCCCAATGGCAAACTTACATGTTGTGTTGGTTCAACTACCCACCCTAATGGCGCGGCCAATTGCATCAGGCTGTCCATCACAAAATTGTAATACTTGTAGTAAGCCAAACCGCAAAGATTAAAGGCGATCGCCAATACAAAAGGAAACTTAGCAGACTGCTGCGTCTGTTGCGCCCAACCTATCCAGCGGCCAAACGCATAATTCGCGGTGATACAGATTAACAGCAGAGGAAGATTATTTGGTTCACCCCAGGTATAAAACAATAAACTAGCAAGCCCTAGCACGGCATTGCGCCATGGCAGCAGCACATAGAGCAATAAAAAAATCGGCAGAAAGTAGAACAGGAAAGTGATGGAACTAAAAACCATGAGCGAACTTTTTCTTATTAAAATTAAGTTTCTTTGTTGAGTTTATCGCGCTTTAGACTACGCCTTAGTCATGCGATCGCCGAGCGACAAAAATGCAAGACTCAAAACTTCTCGTGCCCGATACCTGGCACCGCAATCGCTTTTCCGGAAACATGCGTGGTCAACACTATCGCGGTGGACGTAGAACCAAAGGCATTGAGTTCATTAATAATGCGTTGCAAATGTTCAACATCGCTCGCCAGTACACGCATCACCGCGCCATCTTCACCGGTAACGGTATAACAATCAATAATCTCAGGGCAATTTGCGACATAGTGTGCGTACGGTCGGCCTTGTTGCGTCGATACTCGGATCAAGGCGGTGATTTCATAACCGAGCGCTTTAGGATTAATATCGGCGCGATAGCCACGAATAATATTACTGGCTTCCAGTCGCTTAATTCGCTCTGAAACTGCAGGCTGACTCAGATGCACTTGACGCCCCAGTTCGGCATGCGACATACGCGCATCTTCTTGCAACAATTGCAGGATTTTTTGGTCGTATTGGTCAATTTTTGGATTCATAAGCAAAACCTCGGAAATTCTGACGAATTCACGGCGAAAGTAATCTCTCACCTTTGAATACCCATTTAATTTTCGTATTGTACGCGCTACAGTAGTGCTATTCCAAATTCCACTTTATTCGCTTGAAGGCTCTGTTTACCACATGAAAAACGCTATCACCGCAGCACACATCAGCCAAATCGCGCATGATTTTCAAACGCCGTGCTGGATTTATGACGCTCAAATGATACGTTCGCAAATTGATCGTTTGCGCCAATTTGACGTCATCCGTTTTGCACAAAAGTCCTGTAGCAATATTCATATCCTGCGCCTGATGCGTGAACAAGGTGTGTTAGTCGATTCGGTGTCACTAGGAGAAGTGGAGCGGGCCTTAGTCGCGGGTTTTGATCCTTCACTGCAATCCGAACACTCCCCTATCGTATTTACTGCAGATCTACTGGATCGCCATGCCTTGAAACGCGTTGTCGAACTCAACATCCCTGTCAACTGCGGCTCCCCCCAAATGCTAGAGCAATTGGGGCAAGCAAACCCCGGCCACCCAGTTTGGCTGCGCATCAATCCTGGTTTCGGTCACGGTCATAGTCGCAAAACCAATACCGGCGGCGAACAAAGCAAGCATGGCATCTGGCACGAAGAACTGCCGCAAGCTTACGCGTTGATCCAACAATACGGTTTGAAATTGGTCGGCCTGCACATGCACATAGGCTCGGGCGTAGATTACGATCACTTGCAGAGTGTGTGCGACGCAATGATCGCGCAAGTCAGAGCTTGTCCAATCGACCTAGATGCGATTTCTATCGGTGGCGGTTTATCCATCCCTTATCAAGCAGGTGAACCCGATGTCGATACCGCCCATTATTTCGAAATTTGGGACAAGGCACGCCAACAAATCGAAGGCCATCTGGGTCACAAGATCACCATGGAAATCGAACCGGGTCGCTTCTTAGTCGCACAATCAGGTATTTTGATTTCAGAGCTGCGTGCACAAAAACAAGTTGGCAGTAATTTCTTTGTGTTTGTCGATGCGGGCTTTAACGACCTGGTGCGCCCATCCATGTACGGCAGCTACCATCGCATCAGCGCCCATACGTCTGACGGACAAGCACGCACAGGCAGCACGCGCCCAACGGTTGTCGCAGGCCCACTATGCGAATCGGGTGACGTCTTCACGCAAGAAGAAGGCGGCGTAGTCACGCATCAAGATTTGCCAAGCTGCGAAATCGGCGACCTGTTTGTCTTCCACGACGCCGGTGCTTATGGCGCGAGTATGTCGTCAAATTACAATTCACGTCCTTTGATTCCCGAAGTATTGGTGGATGGTGAGCAACTTCGCTTGATTCGTCGTCGGCAGACGATTCAGGAGTTGATCAATTTAGAAGAATAAGGGACTAGGCGGGGTCTGGCTATTGCTTAACCACGTGGAGCTTGCCCCGAATCACCTATTCGATATAGTGAATAGGATGTTTAGTCTTTCACAGCAAAACTAAGTTCATGTTCGTGCGAAGCAATCATTATCGAACGATCCAAACAGAGTCATGAAAAACCGACGAGATACGAAAACAGGACCAAGCTACCAAACCGATTGTCGCTTAAACCCAATAATTAATTTTCATTTTAATCACACTTACACGCCTATTTATTGCCGCGCTGGAACTTTGAAAGTCCCTATGTTATCGTAAGCTCGAGATGAGTTAATTCAGTGCGTGTCTTCGCTCATTCATTACGCGGAGCAGTTAACTTTTCATGAGGGCGAGACTGAAATCTCGCTGCCGTTTTCGAGGGTACTACATGAGTGCTTCAGACAAATTTACGGCCGAGTCCCTAACGCGCATAAAAAAGATCGCGCGTCGGCATCCGCACAGCGCTGTCACCTTACTCGAACGTCTCGAACTCGGTGCCATAGCAAACAAGCAAGCCGCTTGTAAAATCGACGCCTTGATGCTCCGCTACTTTATTCAGGAACGTCTGGGTGAAGCACATCATTTGATCGACGATTTGAATAATGCGAGTTTTCTGGCAGAGGCAAACGACCTGCCTGACCACGCGGGCAAAGTCATGGTGGCGCTGGGACGAGTTTATTACGCATTGGGAAAGTACCGTGACGCTGCCAATTTTTGGACGCGCTCTATTGATTTGTGCCGCTTTACGAAAGACATTGAATCCTTGGTGGAGTCACGCATAGGCTTAGGGCAAATTTACAATGCTATGGGTGACTACGAGACCGGCATGCGCTTTCATCGCGATGCTGGCGGCATATTGCGACACATAGACAATGCTTATCTTAACGCCAAACAAGCCATTAACTTGGCGACCAATTTTCTACAGATTGGGCAAAAAGACGACGCTAAGGGTCTATTTGTGTATGCCATGGACGAAGCATCGCGCGGCCAAATTGACGAATATTTTGCTGAAGCTTTATGGCACTTGGGAGTACTAGATTTTTCTGACGGCAAGTTCAGTCAGGCTAAAGAATCTGTCAACCAAGCACTCGCTGTCGCCAAAAGCTGCGGCTACAAATGGCTGTTTGGTGCCGCTAATGATACGCTCGCAAAAATCGCACTCAAAGAAGGAGATGTCGACGGCGCGATCGAGACCTATTTAACGGCCTTAACGTCGGCCAAAGAAATGGACTCGTTGCCGCAACTTGCTAATTTCTACGATGCGCTTTCAAAGCTCTATGAGTCGAAAAATCAATACCAATCAGCACTGCAGTATTCTCGCCTTCATCAAGAATGCGCAATTCAATTGAGTCAACTCACCGCTGTCGACAAATTCCAAGACCTACGGGATTACGATATTTCACGTAAATCACCACCGGAACTTTTACTAGAACTCGATGGCAACCCGATACTCGACAGCTGTACTTTCACCGAAGCGCTGCGCATTATTTCTAACAGAGCCTTAGAAATTCTCAGGATAGAATATGTCTGCGTTTGGTTAAACAATGAAAAAAGCCGCCAGCTAGTTTGCAATACCATCAGTGGTCCGAATCCCCTTCCTTTTCTTGAAAATTCCGCGATCGGATTTGACTACTGCACAAATTATTATCTTGAGTTATCCAATGTAAGAACTCCACTGGTAGTACACGATATCAGACTTCATCCTGCGGCTAGCGACCTGCTGGAACTTGCACGTGAAATCGACATGAAATCGCTACTCGAACTGCCGATACGCAAAGACAATGAGCTAATCGGTGTGCTCAGTTTAGGTCAATGCGAGAAGCAAAGAAATTGGAGTCGAGAAGATATTTTGTACGCCAGCCATATTTGCAACCTTGTAGTCCGTGCGATGAATACCGCGAAATTCACGGAAGATCAAAAAGTAATGGCGCAAAAAGTTGAAGAAAGAACCCACGAAGTCATCGAACAATCCAAACGTTTAGAAACGGCTTACAGTGAGCTACTCTACAAAGACAAAGCCTTACGTGACCACGCCTCTCAAAACCAAACCATCCTAGACAATCTGGTCGATGGTGTCATTACTATTGATGCCATTGGCACAATGCGCTCCTTCAATCTTGCTGCAATGGGCATCTTTGGTTACACGCTACCCGAAGTTATAGGTCAGAATATTCGGATGTTGATGCCTGAACCTGACCGCAGCAGACACGATACCTATCTACATCGCTACAATACAACAGGAGAAGCGCGCATTATAGGTATAGGAAGGGAAGTTCAGGGCAAGCGCAAGGATGGCAGTATTTTCCCTATGGAACTTGCGGTCTCGAAGAGTTCTGAGTTTGACGAGACGGTGTTTATTGGCATGGTTCGCGACGTCACCGAACGACGCCGACTCGAAAAACTTAAATCGGAATTCATTTCTACCGTCAGCCATGAATTGAGAACCCCGCTCACATCAATTCAAGGTTCCTTAAGCCTCCTAGAAAATGGCATAGCTGGTAAGCTATCCGAACCGGCGCACAAGCTCGTTGAACTCGCATCCCGAAATAGTCAAAGATTGACTTTGTTAATCAACGACCTGCTGGATATTGAAAAACTCGCTGCGGGAAAAATGGCATTGAATCTCACCAGCATTGACATCGTCAACGTGGTCAAACAATCGATACGCGACAATGGTGGTTACGGATTGAAGTTCAACGTGCAATACGTGCTTGGCGTCCATCCTGAGCGACTCAATATCATCGCCGACAGTGGTCGATTGACGCAGGTGCTAGCAAACCTTCTATCAAATGCCGCCAAATTTTCTGGCGACTCTCATCAGGTTGATGTGCGCATCATCAAATCGGACGTGAAAGTAACGGTCGAAATCGAAGACCATGGATATGGTATTCCTACTGACTTTCAGAAAGAAATTTTTAATTCATTTGCGCAAGCGAACAACGGTGATACTCGCCAACAAGGCGGCACTGGTTTGGGTTTGAAAATCAGTAAGTCTTTAATTGAAGCCATGAACGGCAAGATAGGTTTTCAAACTCAGATAGGCCATGGAACCATATTTTGGTTCACACTTCCGATCCCTCTCGATTTATAGATGAAGAATGCAGGACGATTTCTGGCTTACTGGCCGAACGTGATTCTGGAATAGGCGGATTGTCTAGAGCGCGATACGTAAACACCATGGAGAATTTCGTTTGCGGCGTTTGGTTGCATCCAGCAGCGTGGAACAAATTACTCGAAAAAAGTAAAACATCACCTTGCTGTAGCGGGACTGGAACCGCTTGCTCCAATAAAGCTTGATTCGCCACAAGGTCAGAACGTAAAAATTGCGCGGCATCGAGTTGATTGCTTTCGATATGCCAACGATGTGAACCCGGTAGCACCAATAGGCAACCGTTTTCCACTTTCTCATCGCGCAAAGCTAACCAAACGCTGATCAGTTCTGCACGCTGAAACTGCCAATAACGACTATCTCTATGCCATCCTGTCAGACTAGAAAACCGTGCTTGCTTGGTCATGATGCAATTGTGATGCACCTGTGACATACACACACCGGTACCGAGCAATTGCCCCAGTGCTTGTGCTAAAACTGGCTGCGTCGCCCAAGTAGCAATTAAAGACGAACGCGCATAAGCCTGCAATAAGCGCCGCGCGGTTTGCCCGCCCTCTGCATCACGAGAAACGGGGGCCCCGGGGTAACGTGTGTCGGCTTCGTATTCAATCGGTTGCACCACAGCGTCCAATTGTTGCTGGGCCCATTGCAGCACTTGTTCACAGTAATCAACGCCACTCAAGCCTGGTAGCACCAGATAACCTTGTTGCTGAAATTGTTCAATTTGTCCGGGATTTAACATGCGATAACCAGATTGGATTCGATGATGAAGCTGACATTATAGGGCAAAGTAATTAAAGAAAATTTCACATCTAGGTACATCACAAAGGACAAGAAGGCATATACTCACAAAAACTATCGATCTGTCTTACTTTCTCTACTTTACTTTCGCTATTTTCATTGAATCTCATGCCAAATCGCCGCCAATTTTTTAAGAAATCCTTACTGCTTACCGCCAGCGGACTTTTTTTAGGCAGTCGCCCCATGGTCAGCACAGCACAGGAAGTCGATACGGCTAACAAGACGAGCAAGCTGACACCGCCGCCGGATTTATTCGACGCGCAAGCCTTGGATATGGATTTTTGGTTAAAGCCGCGTACCTTGGATTTGATACGCCCGGTCAGCGGCGAACGTGTCAAATTATTGTATTGGAAAGATGGTGACATGATTGACTCCGCTTACCAGCAATTCTGCCACGTGCTGCGGGATGTCAATGGTAAAAAGACGGCACCTATCGATCCCAAATTATTAGAAACCTTGTGGGCAACTCAGGCATTTATTACTCGCTTTGGCATGACGAAACCGCTGGAAGTTTTATCTGGCTACCGCACGCCAGAGTCGAATCAGCGTCTGCGTGAAGACGGCATCCCGGCCGCACGTAAATCTTTGCATTTGGAAGGACGCGCAGCAGATATCCGTATCGGTGACTTACACGAAGAAGTATTAGGCGAGTTAATACAAAGCTTCAGACAAGGCGGCGTAGGATTTTATTTCAGAGCCAATAGCAAAGGTGGTTGGATACACACCGACACAGGACTGAATAGAAGTTGGAAAGGTTAATGTCTGAAATCGAGTCAACATCATGCTTCAGGTCTTGAATGATTAGCGACCCAGACATTCCAAAAAAATTATAACTATTAGCGCTTACGACTACGGTCAGCAGATTCGCGCAAGATTGTAAAATTCCAATCGTGCTCGTTGGTGACACCGTTATGGACAGTAATAATCCGAAACAAATCAGGATCAGATTTCAGACGTTGGCCTTTTGCTTCAAGTTTAATAGTCAGGTCATTTTTGTTATACACATCTAATTCGATTTCCACCCCATCAATCGCATGCTGCGACAATAAGGAAGCGATTGTTTTCGGAGTGAATTCCAGCATATAAACCGGCATCGCAAAGGCACCCATGGCAGCTCCAAAAGAGTTGGAAAATTAATGTGAGGTGTCTGATTCTACTCGCGTCAATTGAAGTGTGGCAACCTATTTACAGTAAGTTAAAGTAATTTAAGGCGAGTTAAAGAAAAACGGGCGTCAAAACCACATTCCACATGTAATCCTGACACCCATTCTCTTTAGAAAAAATCAATTAATCTGCGTCAAGCGCAAACTAATTAGTCTATTGTTGTGACTCCACCCAAGTATGAATTCGTGTTTCCAAAATATCTAAAGGTAAAGCGCCTGCACCTAAAACTTCATCATGGAATGCTTTTAACTTGAACTTTGCACCCAAAGTTTTGCTGGCGTACTCACGCAATTCTAAAATCTTTAACTGACCGATTTTGTAACTCAAAGCTTGACCTGGCCAAACAATATAACGATCAGTTTCGCTTTGAATTTCGACTTCTTCTATACCAGAATGATCACGGAAAAAATCGACGACTTGTTGACGATTCCATTTTTTATAATGCAGGCCAGTATCGACCACTAAACGAATGGCGCGCAACATTTCATCTTGCAAATGCCCATAAAAACTATACGGATCCTGGAAGAAACCTAGTTCTTGTCCCAGACGTTCAGAATACAAAGCCCAGCCTTCCACATAGGCGTTGTTACCACCTTGTTGACGATAAGCCGGTAGGCCTTCTAATTCTTGCGCTATCGCGATTTGCATGTGATGACCCGGCACACCTTCGTGCAAAGCGGTGGTCTCTATCGACAAAGTCATACGATTCGCGAAGTCACCAGTATTCACCATTACGTGACCGGGGCGCGAACCATCGGCCGCACCAGGATTGTAGGAAGCTCCCGCAGCTTCTTTCTCACGGAACTCTTCCACAGCCATGATCTTTACTTTGGCTTTGGGCAAACGACCAAACAATTCTGGAATCTTGGCATACATCTGGTCGGTATACTTGCTATACAAATCTAAGATTTCTTGGCGTGATTTTGGATGCAGCGCTGGATTTTTCTCCATCGAGGCATTAAAAGATTTCAAATCAGCGAAACCTAATTTCTTCGCCACATCTAGCATCTGACCTTCAATTCTTTTCACTTCACTTAAACCAATTTGATGGATCTCTTCTGGTGTTTTATTGGTCGTTGTTTGCGTTTTGACTTGCAACTTGTACCGTGCCGCGCCGTCTGGCAACGACCACAGACCGACATCTTTACGGCCATAGGGCGCGTAGTCGCTTCGTACGAAATTGGCAAAATTTTGGTACGCTGGAATGACCTTAGTTTTAATCGCCGCTAACACCGCAGCTTTTAATCGCTGCTGATCTGCTTCAGACATATCTGCAGGAAACTGTGCGACTGGCTTGGCAAAAGGTGACGCGTCCATGCTCATCGCAACAATATCATCACATTGACGTGCAATTTTCGGCAAAAGAAACTGTGGCGGCATGATTTTATTCTTAACGCCTTTACGCATTTGCACTATAGTTTGCTCAAACAAGGCCGGCAATTTATTCAAACGTGTAATGTAGTCTTCATAGTCTTTAACGCTGGTAAAACTTAACATCGTTACCAGCTCTGGCGTGTCTAAATGCAATCCAGAATTTTGCAATACCGGCATTTGCCAGCTTTGAAAACGCGCACCTTCTAACTCCTCTTGTAACTGACGTACCATCAGATCTTTATTCAACTTTTGCTGTACATCGAAACCTGTGGTGTCGATGGCTTTAAAACGCTTCAAAAATTCACGACTCTTTTTCAGATTAGCATCTATCGCCGCTTGGGAAAAATCACGCAATTGATCGTTGAAACGCTTGTCACCCAGCATAGACGCGTATTCTGGATTGGTACGCAGTCCATATTCCCATTGTTCGGCTAACAAACTATCCAGTGCTTTCAAACGCGCTTGCAATGAGGGATTTGCTTTATTGCTTGTCAATTCGCTGATCATCCCAGCGGAATGTACTGAGCTATTCGCGGCCAATGCTGGCATACTGAGCAGACCGATACTGATTAATAATCCAGCTGCAGTGTTTGTCGTAAATTTTTTCATGGGTCTCGATATCTTTCTAATTTTAAGGTTCTTTTTTACTTCAATTTTTTAAAAGCAATCTAGAGTTGACGCAGCTGCCGCATACAAGCCACGTAATTAGCGTTGATCTGTGCCTGTTCCCGATGACGTCCTGCTGCGACGACTTGCTGTCCACCCACATAAACATCACGGATCAAATTGTCATTGCCAGTAAATACTACGCTACCCAGTACATCAGCCACATCCAGGTTTTGTAAATTCGGATGTTGATCATCAAAAATAATAAAATCTGCTCTGTGGGCGAGTTTCAATTGCCCGACCTTACGCCCCGAAGCTTGCGCCCCACCTTGCAAACACTGCTGCCACAAATAATCGGCTACACGTCTCTGCCCTGTTACGCTGGCGATGTTACGGCCTTGTGCCTTTAAACGTTGTCCATATTCTAACCAACGGATTTCTTCCACCACGCTTTGCGAAGCATGGCTGTCCGTGCCTATGCCAAAACGTCCTTGCGCCCGAATATAGTCAGGTAACTCAAAAAAACCATCGCCCAGGTTACCTTCAGTCGAGGTACAAATGCCAGCAACAGATTTACTAGCGGCCATTTTAGCAACCTCAACTTGATTCAAATGCGTCGCATGTACCAAGCACCAGCGTTCGTCAACGCTTTGCGTGGCAAACAACAATTCAACTGGGCGTTTGCCTGTTGCAGCAAGACAGGCATTCACCTCGCGCATCTGTTCCGCGATATGAATATGAATCGGGCGCCCCGCAGGAATCGTCGCGACTAATTCTGCAATTTGTGCTGTGCTGGCAGCACGCAGCGAATGCGGTGCTACGCCAACTTCCACTTGCGCATTACGCTGTGGCTCTAGTGCTTGAATAATCTGCAGTATCTGCTCAACATTGGTGTTAAAACGACGCTGATCATCGCGCAATGGCTGTTGATTAAAATCAGCGTAGCTGTACAACACAGGCAGCATACTAATTCCCATGCCTGTACTATTGGCTGCCGCAATCACCTGCTTGGCGGTCTCTGCGATATCGGCATAAAACACGCCTTCAGGAGCCCGATGTACATAATGGAATTCGCACACTGAGGTGTAACCGTGACGCAGACATTCGGAATACAACTGAGCTGCAATTGCTTGCATCTGTTCGGGTGAAATCGCTAAAGCATAGCGGTACATCAAATCGCGCCAAGTCCAAAAACTATCCGGCCCTTCACCTGCAATCTCAGTCATGCCCGCCATCGCTCTTTGGAACGCATGCGAGTGCAAATTAGTCATTCCGGGCGAAACGTAGGTATGCTGAGCTTCATACGCGGTGGGCGTAGCGGCCAACTCTATTTGACTGAAGTTACCTTGTGAGTCCCAATGCAAACGCACATTGTTTACCCAGCCTTCGGGCAACAATGCGTGCTGTGCGAAAAGTGTTTGCGTACTGCTTGTGTTCATTTGAGTATTCCTGATTTCGCTGATGCTGAACTTGGTTTGCTTATGTCGAACGCGCAATCGAGTTTATTGTGCAGAAGCCCATGTGATGCAGGTTTGCAGTAGATTGTTCAATAGCGGCTGAATCTGCGCCGCTACCTCTTCTCGATACGCGAATGGATAGCTTTCATCCATATACACACACTGACTCATTTCCAATTGCACGGCATGAATATTATTGGCGGGTTGTCCATAGTGACGCGTGATGTGTCCGCCTTTAAAACGTCCATTAAAAACATGGGTATAGGGCGCACCATGCTGCGCCATCACATTCGCCAACGCATCTTGCAGGCCACTGGCACAAGATTTTTGGTCAGCGGTGCCGAAGTTTAGATCGGGTAGGCGTCCATTAAAAAAGCGTGGTACCTGCGAAGCGATCGAATGGGCATCCCACAAAATCGCAATGCCATGCAAGTCGCGCAAGCGCTGCAATTCTGCCTGCAACTGTTGATGATAAGGCTGCCAATAAGCTTGCACTCTGCGCTGGATTTCATTGGCATCGGGATTTTGGCCTGACTGGTACAGTGCTTCCTTAGCAAAGGTATCAACCGGGCATAAGCCCGTCGTATCCTGCCCTGGATATAAATTCATATCGTCAGATGGGCGGTTCAAATCAATTAGGTAACGCGAATATTGTGCATGGATCAAGGATGCGCCTAAGGCTTCACGCATATTATAAAGAAGTGGCAGATGCCAATCCGTATCAGCTTTCAAGGCCGCAACGGGATTCATGCTTGCCGCAACGTCGTCGGGAATATCTGTCCCTACGTGTGGCATAGAAATTAATAGCGGAACTTGTCCTTGGATGAAATAAAATGGGGCTGACATGATAGGGTGTCTCTCGAAAGGGAATCATTGATGCAGATATTCACTCATGTTTGCTCACGAGGAAATACGCTACATCGTTGCTCTCAAATGTTGAATATTTCTTTAAGGGGTTTCGATCTTGATCGTGCATTCATGCATTTCGGCGCTACTGAGACCTTCTTTCAATGCATCCAAACTCTTCTTTTCTTCAGGCGTGACATCTAGCAGACGATAGACTACTTTAGCTGCACTCACTGCGCGCGGCGCAATCCGCGCTTCCTTCAAGCCTTTTTTTACCAGGTTGGCTAGATGGGTTTGTGCCGCCTCCGGTGTTTTAAATACACCTAGTGAGATGCCCCAACGCAAAGGAGATTGATCTTGCACGATATAAAATTCAGTCAAGCCTAATTTTTTCAATTGTGCTGCTTTTTTATCAGCCGCATCTTTACTTCCTAAAGACGGCAAGTAAACCATATTGGTCGCTACTTCAGCAATCTCGGTACGTGTTTGGCGTGTCCCTAAAACCAGCAATTTCAATTTTTCTTCTACGCTTTTTGCATCTGCCGTGTTGATACCTCCCAATTCCAAACAAGCGATTGGCGGTATGGCTTTTTTGTTGGCAACATCCATCATGTCATGCGCAACATTGGGCGCCAACACTTTCAGCTTGTCTGCATTTTTCTCGGCTTTCAAACGCGTCGGTTCACGCTCGGCACGTTCCCAGTTCCCGAACACACCAAAATTCAAAGCGAGTAGCAATCCATTGATGATCAATAAAATCCACAAGAAAAATCGCAACATAATTAATATAAAGAATCAGAAGTGAGGGGTTGAACTAAGCGCGGTTGACTTCAGTTTGGTGGCGACAAATAAGCCGGATAACACCAAGTTTTCCACATGATGCCAGATCAAATTCGTTTGTAGTTTTAATTGTGGAATGATAAAAGGGGCTGCCCCCCCCGAAATTAAAAGTTGAACCGGTCGGCTACTGCGCTGGCGTAATTTTTCAACTGCGCCCAGCATGGCACCGACTTGCGCGTGCAAGCAACCACTAACGATAGCCTGATCGGTATTCTTGGCGAAGGCGTCTTGCAAACCTAAGCTCTCCGCGATCTGTGGCAACTGCGCCGTATTTTTTGCCAATGAGGCTGCCATTAATTGCAGTCCCGGCAAAATCATTCCCCCAATAAATTCCGCAGCATCCACAGCATCTACCGTAGTGGCAGTGCCGCAAGTTGCGACCACCAATGCCATATCCGGATATAAATAGTGTGCGGCAATCGCTGAGGCGAAACGGTCAGCGCCTAAGCGTTGCGGCTCCTGATACTGATTCTGCACACCGGCACAGTGAGCCTGAGAGCGAAAAAAATGCACTGGTATTTGCGGGAAATGTGAGGCCAATAAGGCTAATAAGGTATTTCCTAATTTTTCGCCGGCAACATTCGACAACACAATTTCAAGAACGTCTAAATCTGCCCATGCGGCTCGCAGATGCTCAAGATTCTGGTGCGTTACGGAACCCAACTGCGTCCATTGCACGGGTAAAGTCAGCGTCGCACTTTGTTCTATGCAGGCCCATTTGACTCGGGTGTTTCCAGCATCAATTAGCAGCACTAAGGGTGACTTAGAGTTCATGGTTGTTTTATTAAAATCGGGCGATAGGAACTAGCACATTTTACGGCAAAGGACGCAAAGACACATCCCCTGAATGGATACGCAGCATCCCTACTTCGGTTTGCAATACCAAACTTCCTTGCGCATCGACGCCGAGCGCGATACCTTGATGTAAAAGCTTGCCTTGATCGATAATTTTCACTGCTTGGTGAGCATGTGCGTGTAGCACATTCCAACGTTCCACAAAAGCGGTAAAACCCAAGACTTTAAATTCTTCTAAAGCTGCCATCAGTGACTGTAGCAATTGCGCCATCAAATCATTTCTATCCATCTGGGCCAGCCATGGCGCATCGGCAACTTCTTGTCCTATGACTTGCTCCAAGGACGTGGGAATCTGTAGATTGAGACCAATCCCAATCACAGCCCATGCACCCACGAGTCCATCACTTTGCGACTCTAGCAAGATGCCACCTAATTTCTTGCCATCTTTCAAAATATCGTTCGGCCACTTTAAGCTGACAGGCACACCAATTTGCAATAAACGTTCGGCAATCGCGATGCCTACCACCAAGGGAAGTCCGAGCAGGCTTTGCGGTCCCGTTTCGAAATGCCATGCCAAGGAAAAAGTCAGTACGCCACCCGGTATTGAATGCCAACTGCGCCCAGAACGGCCTCGCCCTGCAGTTTGTTCCTCTGCGAGTAAGAGAACTGGTGCAGTTAATAAACCATCCTTCGCACGAACCATCAAATCCATGTTTGTTGAGCCTGTTTGGTCTACCACCTCGATTACCACAGGCGATTGTCTATGCCCCTGACTCAATTCTCGCAGAACAGATTGAATCAGGTTTGGATCTAACTTCATATGTTTCCTTAGTTTAGACTCAATTGATGGCCATGCCTCGCTATCGCTTCGGTCACATCAGTTCGAGTGAATATGCTTGCATTCAATTAATGTATGGCGCTTCACCACCACAAAACAAAAACGGCACCGTAGAAACTCCACGGTGCCGCTCTCATTTTTTGCTACTTTTTAGCAGACTCGCTGAATGACTTAAGCTTCGCCTACATTCACATCAATTGCAGCAACTTCCGCTGCTGGTGTGAAGATTTCTTTCTCAGCTTGCAACAAGGCTGCGCGTTCGTCCGCTTCCCAAGTTTCTTTCAACTTGCGAGCGCGGTGATAAGCCAGACCTGTACCAGCTGGGATCAAACGACCCACGATGACGTTTTCTTTCAAGCCGCGCAGAGTATCTTTCTTGCCCATGATCGCTGCTTCTGTGAGAACACGTGTGGTCTCTTGGAAGGAAGCGGCAGAGATGAAGGAATCTGTCGACAAGGAAGCTTTGGTAATACCCAACAAGATATTTTCATACGTTGCAGGAATACCGCCAGCAGCAAGCACACGATCGTTTTCGCCCAACAAATCAGAACGTTCAACTTGTTCACCCATGATGTAGTTCGCATCACCTGGATTAACCACAACAACACGACGCAACATTTGACGTACGATCACTTCGATGTGCTTGTCATTGATCTTAACACCTTGCAAGCGATACACGTCTTGAACTTCATCAACGATGTAACGTGCGAGAGCTTCGATACCCAACAAACGTAAGATATCTTGTGGATCAGCTGGGCCGTCAACAATCATCTCACCTTTGTTCACAACTTGGCCGTCATGTACCAAGACTTGTTTGTCTTTAGTGATCAAGAACTCGTGTTTCTCACCGTCCATGTCAGTAATTTCCAGACGTTGCTTACCTTTGGTTTCTTTACCAAACGCAACCGTACCAGTCACTTCTGCCAACATACCAGCATCTTTTGGTGAACGAGCTTCGAACAACTCAGCAACACGTGGGAGACCACCGGTAATATCACGGGTTTTTTGTGATTCAGTTGGAATACGCGCTAACACTTCACCAACGTGAACTTGTTGACCGTCTTTCACCGTAATCAACGCACCAACTTGGAAGCCGATTGTTACCGCGTGCTCAGTGCCAGAAATTTTCACTTCTTCGCCAGCTTCGTTCAACAATTTAACTTGTGGACGCAAGCTCTTACCAGCCGCAGAACCACGACGCTTCGCATCGATTACCACCAAGGTTGACAAACCAGTGACATCATCAACCTGCTTAGCAACAGTCACGCCTTCTTCGACGTTCTCAAACTTAACCTGACCGGTGTATTCAGTAATGATAGGACGGGTCAATGGATCCCATGTCGCCAAATCAGTACCAGCTTTGATCGTCATCCCGTCTTTCACGATCAATGTCGCACCGTAAGGGACTTTATGACGTTCACGTTCACGACCATGATCATCCGTGATCAAGACTTCGCCAGAACGGGAAATTACGATTTGATCGCCTTTGCCGTTCGTAACATAACGCATCGTTGCTGTAAAACGAATCGTACCATTAGACTTCGCCTCAACAGAAGAAGCGATCGCTGCACGAGAAGCAGCACCACCGATGTGGAACGTACGCATCGTCAACTGTGTACCTGGTTCACCGATGGACTGCGCAGCGATAACACCGACTGCTTCACCAGCGTTAACCATAGAGCCACGACCAAGATCACGACCGTAGCACATCGCGCACAAACCGTAGCGTGTGTCGCATGTCAATGGTGTACGAACTTTGACTTCATCGATACCCAAGGATTCGATTTCTTCAACCATGAATTCGTCGAGCAAAGTGCCCGCCGCAAACAAAGTTTCTTGTGTTTCTGGATTAACGATGTCGTTCGCAGCAACGCGACCCAAGATCAAATCACGCAAAGGCACGTTAACTTCACCGCCTTCGACGATGGCTTTCATCGAAGCACCGTTCGCTGTACCGCAGTCATCTTCGATCACAACCAGATCTTGTGTAACGTCGACCAAACGACGCGTCAAGTAACCGGAGTTCGCTGTCTTCAACGCCGTATCTGCCAGACCTTTACGTGCACCGTGAGTGGAAATAAAGTATTGGAGAACGTTCAGACCTTCGCGGAAGTTCGCGGTAATCGGCGTTTCGATAATAGAGCCGTCCGGTTTCGCCATCAGACCACGCATACCTGCCAACTGACGAATCTGTGCTGCAGAACCACGCGCACCGGAGTCAGCCATCATGTAAATCGCGTTGAAAGATTCTTGCGTACCGACTGTGCCATCACGACGCGTGACTGGTTCAACTTTAAGTTGTTCCATCATCGCCTTACCGACTTCATCACCGGTCTTGCCCCAAATATCAACAACCTTGTTGTAACGTTCGCCAGCAGTCACCAAACCGGACGCGTATTGCTGTTCGATTTGTTTAACTTCATGCTCAGCCGCTGCCAACAATGTGACTTTTTGTGGTGGTACCAACATATCGTCGATACAGATAGAAATACCAGCCCGAGTCGCCAAACGGAAACCAGACTGCATCAATTGGTCCGCAAACACCACCGTTGCGCGCAAGCCGCACTTACGGAAGGAGGTATCGATCAACTTAGAAATTTCTTTTTTCTTCAAAGGACGATTCAAGACGGAGAATGGCAAGCCTTTTGGCAAGATCTCAGACAAGATCGCACGACCCACTGTGGTTTCGTAACGCTTAACAGTTTTAACGAATTCGCCAGTTTCTTTATCTTTTGGATATTCAGTAATACGTACCGTAATACGTGTCGCCAATTCCACTTCTTTGTTATCCCAAGCACGAATCGCTTCAGAAACATCCGGGAACATCATTCCCTCGCCTTTACCATTGATGGCTTCGCGTGATGCGTAGTAGAGACCCAAAACGATATCTTGAGAAGGCACAATAGATGGTTCACCATTAGATGGGAACAAAATATTATTAGAAGCGAGCATCAATGTGCGTGCTTCCATTTGTGCTTCGATAGACAAAGGAACGTGAACCGCCATTTGATCACCGTCGAAGTCGGCGTTAAATGCCGCACAGACCAGTGGATGCAATTGAATCGCTTTACCTTCAATCAATACGGGTTCAAACGCTTGAATACCAAGGCGATGCAAGGTTGGCGCACGGTTCAACATGATTGGATGTTCGCGAATCACTTCTTCCAAGATATCCCAAACCACTGGTTCTTGAATCTCAACGAGTTTCTTCGCTGCTTTGATCGTTGTTGCCAAGCCCATCAATTCCAATTTATTGAAAATGAATGGTTTGAACAATTCCAAGGCCATCAGCTTTGGCAAACCGCACTGATGCAATTTCAGTTGTGGACCCACCACGATAACGGAACGACCAGAGTAGTCGACGCGCTTACCCAACAAGTTTTGACGGAAACGACCGCCCTTACCTTTGATCATTTCTGCCAAAGACTTCAATGGACGTTTGTTTGCGCCCGTCATTGCTTTACCGCGACGACCATTGTCTAACAAGGAGTCAACCGCTTCTTGCAACATACGCTTTTCATTGCGCGTAATGATTTCCGGAGCGCGCAGTTCCATCAGGCGCTTCAAACGGTTATTACGGTTAATGACGCGACGATACAAATCGTTCAAATCGGAAGTCGCAAAACGACCACCATCCAAAGGTACCAATGGACGCAATTCTGGCGGCAACACTGGCAACACTTCCATGATCATCCAGTCTGGCTTGATGCCAGAACGTTGGAAGGCTTCCAATACTTTCAAACGCTTGGAATACTTCTTGATCTTCGCTTCAGATTTAGATTCTTTGAGTTCAGTACGCAAAGTTTCTGCGTCACGATCGATATCGATAGAGCGCAACAATTCACGGATACCTTCTGCACCCATGAATGCGGTGAATTCATCACCATGCTCTTCGTATTTCGCTGCGTAGTCATCTTCAGACATGATCTGGCATTTTTTCAGCGGAGTCATGCCTGGATCGGTAACTACATAGGCTTCAAAATACAATACGCGTTCGATATCACGCAAAGTCATGTCGAGCACCATACCCAAACGGGATGGCAGAGATTTCAAGAACCAGATATGTGCTGTTGGGGAAGCCAATTCAATGTGGCCCATGCGTTCACGACGCACTTTTGCCAAGGTCACTTCAACGCCGCACTTTTCGCAGATCACACCGCGATGCTTCAAACGCTTGTACTTACCGCACAGGCATTCGTAATCTTTAATTGGGCCAAAAATTTTCGCGCAGAACAAACCATCACGCTCTGGTTTGAACGTACGGTAGTTAATTGTTTCTGGCTTTTTTACTTCGCCATAGGACCATGAACGGATTTTTTCTGGAGACGCGAGACCAATTTTGATCGCGTCGAATTGTTCATTGGGCTGAACTTGCTTGAATAGATCGAGCAGGGCTTTCATGTATATCACTCCAGTGAAGAGTTGAATCGCTTAAAGCTGACGAGTCTATTAACCAACTTTAGGTTTAACCCTGTTCGCAATAACGGGAGAGCCTGATCGACATCGTGTTCGACACAAGTTCCGCTACTACCGGGAACAAAAAGCACAGAAAATTAAGACCCATCTGAATGACCAACGCCCGAAATGAATTCGGGCGAAGGTTTGCTACCAATTTACTAATTTAAAACTAATCAATTACGTTCGAGGTCGATGTCGATACCCAAAGAGCGGATCTCTTTTACGAGAACGTTGAACGACTCTGGCATACCAGCATCGATCACGTGATCACCCTTAACGAGATTTTCGTACACTTTGGTACGGCCATTCACGTCATCGGACTTCACAGTCAACATCTCTTGCAAGACGTAAGACGCGCCGTACGCTTCGAGTGCCCACACCTCCATCTCACCGAAACGCTGACCACCGAACTGCGCTTTACCGCCGAGTGGTTGTTGCGTAACGAGAGAGTAAGGACCAGTCGAACGTGCATGCATCTTGTCATCAACCAAATGGTGCAACTTCAACATGTGCATGTAACCGACAGTAACGTTACGCTCAAACGCTTCACCAGTACGACCATCATACAAAGTCACTTGATTCTTCGAAGGCGTCATACCGAGTTGTTTTGCGATATGGTCTGGATAAGCCAGATCCAACATGCGGCGAATTTCACTTTCATGCGCACCGTCAAACACTGGTGTTGCAAAAGGTACGCCTTTTTTCAAGTTGGAAGTCAATTCCAGGATTTCGCTATCTGACAAACCATCGATGTCTTCTGTCTTACCAGACTCGTTATAGATCTGTTTCAAGAAACCACGAATCTCTTCAACTTTTGCTTTGGCATTCAACATTTCACCAATACGCAAGCCCAAACCTTTAGCTGCCCAACCTAAGTGGACTTCCAAAACCTGACCCACGTTCATACGTGAAGGAACACCCAATGGGTTCAACACGATGTCAGCTGGTGTACCGTCAGCCATGTAAGGCATATCTTCAACCGGAACAATGCGTGAAACCACACCCTTGTTACCGTGACGACCCGCCATTTTGTCACCTGGTTGCAAACGACGCTTAACAGCTAAGTAGACCTTAACCATTTTTTGTACGCCTGGTGGCAATTCATCGCCTTGCGTCAATTTAGTACGCTTCTCTTCAAACGCCAGATCAAACTGGTGACGTTTCTCAGCGATAGAATCCTTAATCGCTTCGATAGAACGTGCTGCATCTTCATCAGCTGGACGGATATCGAACCAGTGGTACTTGTCAACTTCTGCTAAGTACTCTTTAGTGATCGTTGCGCCTTTAGCCAATTTATTTGGACCGCCGTTAGCCACTTTACCGACCAACATACGTTGCAAACGTTCGAAAGCATCGCCTTCTACAATACGCAACTGATCGTTCAAATCGAGGCGATAGCGCTTCAATTCGTCATCAATAATTTGCTGTGCACGTTTGTCGCGTTGGATACCTTCACGTGTGAAGACCTGAACGTCGATCACCGTACCAACCATGCCAGACGGCACGCGCAGGGATGTATCTTTAACGTCCGACGCTTTTTCACCGAAAATCGCGCGCAAGAGTTTTTCTTCTGGCGTCAATTGTGTTTCGCCTTTTGGCGTCACTTTACCGACCAATGTATCACCAGCAGTCACTTCGGCACCGATATAGACGATACCTGATTCATCCAGACGCGCTAACTGATTCTCAGCAAGGTTAGAGATATCACGCGTAATTTCTTCCGCACCCAACTTCGTATCACGAGCAACCGCAGACAATTCTTCAATATGAATTGAAGTATAACGATCATCAGCAACCACTTTTTCGGAGATCAAAATCGAATCTTCGAAGTTGTAACCATTCCATGGCATAAACGCGATCAACATGTTTTGACCGAGCGCCAATTCACCCAAATCGGTGGAAGCACCGTCAGCCAATACGTCACCCTTGGCAACGATGTCGCCAACTTTGACGATAGGACGTTGATTGATGTTTGTGTTTTGGTTAGAACGTGTGTACTTGATCAAGTTGTAGATATCAACACCGACCTCACCAGCCAAGGCCTCCGCATCATTGACACGAATAACGATACGACCCGCATCGATGTAATCCACTTTACCACCGCGCAAAGCTTGTACCGTGGTACCAGAATCGACCGCCACTGTGCGTTCAATACCTGTACCAACCAAGGCTTTTTCTGGACGCAAGCAAGGAACTGCCTGACGTTGCATGTTGGCACCCATCAAAGCACGGTTCGCATCATCGTGTTCCAAGAATGGAATCAAGGATGCCGCAACAGAAACCACCTGACCCGTTGCAACGTCCATGTACTGAACGCGCTCTGGAGAAACCAGTATTGTTTCACCTGCTTGACGTGAGGATACTAATTCGTCGCTCAACATACCTGCGGCATCAATCGTCGCATTCGCCTGAGCGATAATGTAACGACCTTCTTCAATCGCAGACAAATAGTCAATCTGTGTCGTGATTTTGCCGTCAATGACTTTACGGTATGGCGTTTCCAAGAAACCGTATTCGTTCAAACGTGCATACAACGCCAAAGAGTTAATCAAACCAATGTTTGGTCCTTCTGGCGTTTCAATCGGACATACACGACCGTAGTGAGTTGGATGAACGTCACGCACTTCAAAGCCTGCACGTTCACGTGTCAAACCACCAGGTCCCAGAGCAGAAATACGACGCTTATGCGTGATCTCTGACAATGGATTAGTTTGATCCATAAACTGAGACAACTGTGAGGAGCCGAAGAATTCACGAATCGCTGCAGAAATTGGCTTGGAGTTAATCAAATCATGAGGCATCAAGTTATCTGCTTCGGCTTGGCCGAGGCGTTCTTTGACAGCGCGTTCAACACGCACCAAGCCAGCACGGAATTGGTTCTCAGCCAATTCACCGACGCAACGCACGCGGCGATTACCTAAGTGATCGATATCATCGACTTCGCCGCGACCATTGCGCAGCTCAACCAAGATTTTAATGACAGCTAAAACGTCGTCATCCGACAAAGTCATAGCACCAGTCAATTCGTCACGACCAATACGACGGTTGAATTTCATACGTCCAACGGCAGACAAATCGTAACGATCTTCGTTGTAGAACAAACCATTAAACAACGCCTCAACGGAGTCTTCTGTTGGCGGTTCGCCAGGACGCATCATTCGGTAGATTGCTACACGCGCTGCCATTTGATCAGCTGTGTCATCTGCACGCAGAGTTTGAGAAATGTACGCGCCTTGATCGAGATCATTCGTGTACAGAGTTTGAATATCTGTCACTTTTGCGTCACGCAACTTCGCCAACAATTCTTCTGTCAACTCATCGTTCGCATTCGCGACGACTTCACCCGTATCTGCATCAACGATATTTTTCGCCAATACACGACCAAGCAAATAGTCTTCCGGTACTGAAATCATCTTGATACCAGCAGCTTCGATTTCGCGCACATGCTTGGAATTGATACGTTTGTCTTTAGCAACAATCAATTTGCCAGCTTTGTCAGAGATATCAAAACGCGCAACTTCACCGCGCAAACGTTCTGCGACAAATTCCATTTCTGCGCCATCGCTATGCAAGCCGAAATTATCAAAGACGAAGAAATTCGCAAGAATCTGCTCGTTTGTCATGCCAATAGCACGCAACAAAATTGTGACCGGCATCTTACGACGACGGTCAATACGGAAGAACAATATATCTTTAGGGTCGAATTCAAAATCGAGCCATGAGCCACGGTAAGGAATAATCCGTGCGGAGAACAGTAACTTACCGGAAGAATGTGTCTTGCCGCGATCATGTTCAAAGAACACACCTGGAGAACGGTGCAACTGAGACACGATAACGCGCTCGGTACCGTTAATAACAAAAGAACCCGTGTTTGTCATGAGCGGTAACTCACCCATGTACACTTCTTGTTCTTTCATTTCTTTAACGACAGGCTTGGTTGGAGATTCTTTATCAAGAATCACCAGACGCACTTTGGCACGCAAAGGCGAAGCAAATGTCAAGCCGCGCAGTTGACATTCCTTGACGTCAAAGGCTGGATCGCCTAAAACGTAGGATAGAAATTCTAAACGAGCGAACCCATTGTGCGACACGATCGGAAATATCGATGTGAAGGCCGATTGAAGACCCTCATTTTTACGAACAGACGCTACTTTGTCTTGCTGTAAAAAACTATGATATGACTCGAGCTGGGTCGCCAGCAGGAACGGAACGTGGTGGACGTTAGCGCGTTTCGCAAAAGATTTGCGAATGCGCTTCTTCTCAGTAAATGAGTAGTGCATGGACACTCCGTGAGTGGCAAGGAAGGATGGAGAATTCAGATTTCAAAACTTTTTTCCAGGTAAATACACTACAAGAAAAACCATCAGGAAACCTCAAGTCTCAGCCCTCACCTTATGAGATTCGGCTTAGGAAATTTCAACGAATTTACAAATAACAAACAACACCGCCGCGAGAACGACAGAGAAGCCAAAGAGGAACCTCCTCTTGCAAGCAGGTTCCTTACTTTGACTTAGGCAAACTCGAAAGTCCGCCAGTATAACACAGAATTACTTAACGTCAACTTTCGCGCCAGCTTCTTCCAATTTCTTCTTAGCAGCGTCAGCATCTGCTTTAGAAACAGCTTCTTTAACTGCTTTTGGTGCGCCATCAACCAGATCTTTAGCTTCTTTCAAGCCCAGACCAGTGATTTCGCGAACAGCTTTAATTACGCCAACTTTATTTGCGCCAACTTCAGCCAAAATAACGTTGAATTCTGTTTGCTCTTCAACTGCAGCAGCAGCAGCACCAGCAGCTGGACCAGCTGACATTGCAGCAGCGGAAACGCCAAATTTTTCTTCGAATGCTTTGACCAAGTCGTTCAAGTCCATTACGGACATCGCGCCTACGGCTTCCAGGATATCGTCTTTGCTAATTGCCATTTGAAACTCCAATATTTAAATTACTATGATTCGGTATTTGACGAAAAATCTTATTCAGCTGCTGCTTCGGCAACTTCCGCTGCCGGTGCTGCTGGTGAACCAGATTCTTGCTTTGCTGCGAGTGCTGCCAAAGCACGTGCGAATGCTGATACAGGAGCCTGCATCATACCCAACACTTGCGCCAACAATACTTCACGAGCAGGAATGCTTGCCAACGCAACAACACCAGCTTTATCCAAGGATTTACCAGCGTAGTTACCAGCTTTAACGACTAACTTGTCATTGCTTTTTGCAAAGTCTTGAATAACTTTAGCAGCAGCAACAGCATCTTCCGAGATCGCATAGATCAACGGACCTGTCATTTCGTTAGCGAGGCTTGCAAATGCAGTTCCCTCTACAGCGCGACGTGCGAGTGTGTTTTTCAACACGCGCATGTATACGCCTTGAGCACGTGCGCTAGCACGTAATTGCGTCAAATGACCGACCTGTATGCCACGGTATTCGGCTACGATGATAGTCTGTGCAGTTGCTACTTTTGCAGAGACTTCAGCGACAACAGCCTTTTTGTCATTCAGATTGAGACTCACGGTCAACCTCCTTAAATGATATTCAGTCGATACACCACAATGATGCACTTCCCTCATATCGTTTCGAACACGGCGTCCGAAGTTAGGAGCTTCACTGGGTTACCAGTAGTCACTACAAAACTTGCTCGGGTACACCATCTGCGTTGGGCATCAAGAATCACTTCTCAACAATTAACTTTCTAAACGAATTTAAAAAGCCCAACGGTCTTTGACACTCTGTTTTGCATTCATTGACTAAGTCAACAAATACCAACAGCCCAAAGATGCGCCACCTGACATTGCCAAGTGGACTTAATTCTTACTAATTATGCAGACAAATTGATGTGATCTACACGCACACCTGCACCCATAGTGGATGAGATGGAAATTTTACGCAGATAAACACCTTTGCTCGTCGCTGGTTTAGCTTTGTTCAATGCTTCGATCAAGGCCAACAAGTTCGATTTCAAATCGCCATCAGCGAAAGATTTACGACCGATTGTTGTGTGGATGATACCTGCCTTGTCAGTACGGTATTGAACTTGACCAGCTTTAGCGTTTTTAACCGCTGTAGCAACGTCAGGAGTTACAGTACCAACTTTCGGATTTGGCATCAAACCACGTGGACCCAACACTTGACCCAAAGTACCAACGATACGCATTGTGTCTGGAGACGCGATAACGATATCAAATGGCATATCGCCAGCTTTGATACGCTCAGCCAAATCTTCCATACCAACGATATCAGCACCAGCGGCTTTAGCTTCTTCAGCTTTAGCGCCTTGCGCAAAAACCGCTACGCGTACTGTTTTACCTGTACCCGCTGGCAATACAACCGCGCCACGCACAACTTGGTCAGATTTCTTAGGATCAACACCGAGCTGAACAGAAACGTCGATAGATTCGTTGAATTTTGCTGTTGCGCATTCTTTGATTAACGCAATAGCATTATCGAATGGGTAGACTTTCAAACGATCTACTTTTGTTTTCAGCAATTTTGCTTTTTTAGATAACTTAGCCATTACAGACCCTCCACCGTGATGCCCATGGAACGAGCAGAACCTGCGATTGTACGCACAGCTGCTTCCATATCGGCAGCAGTCAAGTCTTTTTGCTTTGCTGTTGCGATTTCTTCAGCTTGTGCACGACTGATTTTGCCAACCTTGTCTGTATGTGGCTTAGCAGAACCTTTAGTGATACCAGCTGCTTTTTTGATCATGTAAGTTGCTGGTGGCGTCTTCATCACGAATGTGAAAGACTTATCAGCGAATGCGGTGATCACAACTGGAATTGGCATACCTGGTTCCATACCTTGAGTCTGCGCATTAAATGCCTTGCAGAATTCCATGATATTCAAACCACGCTGACCCAATGCTGGACCGATTGGTGGGGATGGATTTGCTTTACCAGCTGGTACTTGCAGCTTGATAAAACCGATAATTTTCTTTGCCATGATGGCTCCTTCTATGGTTGAGTGGTAGCGCCTTTTGATCAGTACTCTAACGAATCTTCGAACTACTCGGCTCCTCGCTTTTTTCACCAGCTTTTACATTTCTGTGCGGTGCCAGCGCCGCTTGCTACATTTACAACTTAAACTTTTTCGACTTGACCAAATTCCAGATCCACCGGGGTCGCACGACCAAAAATAGTAACATTCACACGCACTTTAGATTTAGCGTAATTGACTTCTTCGACATTGCCGTTGAAATCTGTGAACGGACCTTCTTTAATACGGACCACTTCGCCAACTTCGTACAATACTTTTGGTCTTGGTTTTTCTACACCGTCCTGCACCTGCTGCAGAACTTTTTCAATCTCGTGACGTGGGATTGGCGCTGGCTTGTTCGACTTACCGCCAATAAAACCTGTTACTTTACTTGTGTTCTTTACTAAGTGCCAAGTGTCGTCTGTCATTTCCATTTCTACGAAAACATAGCTCGGAAACAAACGACGCTCAGTCACACTTTTCTTACCATTCTTAACTTCTATCACTTCTTCGGTAGGCACCAAAATCTGTCCAAACAAATCTTGCATTTCAGCGCGTTCAATACGCTCCACCAATGCACGATGAACACTTTTCTCCATACCAGAATAGGCATGCACGGCATACCATTTTTTTGCACTCTTAGGGACAGAAACACCAGAGTCTTGCTCTGGCGCGCCATCCGTATTTTTGTCTGAGATTTGTTCGCTCATTATTTAAGCCCAAGAATTACGTTCATAATCAAATATTCAAGAACTTTATCAGTCGTAAACAAGAAGATTGACATAATCAATACAAATCCGAATACCACTGCCGTCATTTGTCCAGCCTCTTTACGAGTTGGCCAAACCACCTTCTTAGCTTCACGAATCGATTCTTTAGCAAACGACACCAACTCACGACCAGTCTCAGAAATAAAGACCAGTACCAAAGCTAATGCGATACCACCAAACAAAGCACCTAAACGCACATATTTCGCCTGACCAGCGAGAACATAAAATGCAACGACACCAGCAACAGCAGCAATCACCGCCAAAATGATTTTATATTTATCATTAGAAGTGCTGACAGTTTGAACGGTTTGGTTAGACATGCTGATTTTTACTTTCGATGCCTTTTGGCCTTGATGGTGGCAGGGGCGGTAAGGATCGAACTTACGACCTTCGGTTTTGGAGACCGACGCTCTGCCAGTTGAGCTACACCCCTACAGCTTTTACAAACGAAGAGGATAGCAAGCTTTTTAAAGCCACTACCCAATTCATCCTTACAACTTAAAACTATTAACCAACGATAATTTTCGCAACAACACCAGCACCAACAGTACGACCACCTTCACGAATCGCGAAACGGAGACCTTCTTCCATCGCGATCGGGTTGATCAACTTAACTGTGATAGAAACGTTATCACCTGGCATAACCATTTCTT
>NZ_JBMPOP010000009.1:0-187404 GCF_049340325.1 Undibacterium sp. Di24W | reverse complement strand
CAGGACCGTGAAACGACTTTGCGCCGATGATAGTGCTGCAACCAGTGTGAAAGTAGGTCATCGTCAGGCTCTTATTCCGCATCGCCCCTGATTCACTTCGAATCAGGGGCTTTTGCTTTTTGCGCTTTAAATCAGAACCTCTTCATTCTACTTCAAATTAAAATCATTCAATAATTTGCTGTTCATTGATTTATCCGCCAAACTTCCACCAATATGCAGTCTTTAAATAAAAAACAAATCATCGTGATCGGTGCTGGTCCGGCCGGATTGATGGCCGCTGAACACGCCATTTCAGCTGATATCAGCGTTGATGTGTACGATGCTATGCCATCAGTTGGGCGGAAGTTTTTGTTGGCGGGTAAGAGCGGTATGAATTTGACTCATGCTGAAGCACACGAGAATTTATTGTCACGTTACAGCGATAGCTCGTCACAACTTGAAGCTGCGTTAAACGCGTTTCCTGCAACCGTGATTCGTGATTGGGCTGACAGCTTGGGAATTCCGACTTTTATTGGTAGTTCACAGCGAGTATTTCCAATTGATATGAAAGCGGCTCCGTTGTTGCGCGCTTGGCTACATCGTTTGCGTGAGTCTGGTGTGAAATTCCATATGCGGCACAAGTGGCAAGGGTGGTCAGAAAAGGGGCATGTTTTCCATTCGCCAGAAGGTGTGAAAAACGTTAATGCAGATGCTTGCATATTTGCTTTTGGAGGCGCTAGTTGGCGACGCTTGGGATCTGATGGTGCTTGGCTTACTCCTTTTCAAAATAATCAACTATCAATTACACCATTTGAAGCTAGTAATTGTGGCTTCGAGCTGGTGTGGACAGACTACTTTAAGCAAAATTTCGCGGGCAAACCATTAACATCAGTCTCTGCATCAATTGTGACCGAATCTGGCCTGACTCAGAAACGACAAGGGCAATTTGTAATTAGCGACACGGGGGTTGAAGGTAGCCTCATTTACGCACTTTCGTCACAGATTCGTGAACAGATTCGAAACACAGGCAGCTGCGACCTCCTGATAGACCTTTTACCAGGAAGGGAATTGGAGCGCGTCCAAAGAGAATTGAGTTCGCCTCGGGGTTCGCGCTCACTATCTAGTCATTTGCGTAGTAAACTAGGCCTACATCCGATTCATACAGCATTAGTCTATGAATGTTTAGAGTCCACGCAAATTCAGGACGTCCAACAATTAGCTTTGGCATTAAAAGCCATGCCACTTCGATTGCTGCGTGCTCGACCTATTGATGAAGCGATAAGTAGTGCGGGTGGTTTGAATTGGAGCGAACTGGATGAGCATTTCATGTTAAAGAAGATGCCAGGACATTTTTGTGCGGGCGAAATGCTAAACTGGGACGCCCCGACAGGTGGCTACTTACTGAGTGCATGTTTCGCGACCGGCGCGGCGGGGGCGCAAGGTGCAATCAAATGGATAAAGCAGCAAGGTTAAGAACATAGGGGCAAGGAATACTCAAGTGTCAGCAATAGAACCGATAAACATCATGGGAGAGGCAGCAATCGCGAGCGATGTCGCCTCCCCATGCGTTAAAGCTTGCAAGATAAATGCGGAAACAAATCTGTGTAGTGGCTGCCTGCGTACCTTAGACGAAATTATTGTCTGGAGTAAGGCTAGTAACGCGACGAAAGTGGCAATCTGGGCGAAAATAGAGGAAAGAAAGAAACTGTAAGGTGCATAGGTTAAGCCAGAGAGATTTCACAAACTATTCAAGTTTCATTGAGAAATTGCCGTAAAGCACTTAACACTTAATGGGAATCTATTATGCGAACCAGTTATCTCTTTCTATGTCTTTTTTTCTTCGCCTTAAGTGCCCGAGCTAACGACCCTGTCACGAAACCGATTAAACCCACATCAGCCAAGGAAGAGGCGTCTGCCCAGGCGAAAGAAGAAACTAAGCCGGTAAAAGACACAAAAGCTAGCCGTGAGTCAAAAGCTAGCGACGCTAGCCGACTGAAGGAAGCGCAGGCAGCGGATGAGTTAGCGCTAAAAATAGCGGAGCGCCTGGCCGCCATACGTAAAGACAAAGACGAGGTTCCCAAATCAGTTAATCGGCCTTATGTGCGTCCTTATACAGTGCCAGCAAGAGTCGGCCAAAGCAGCCTTGAGAAGACCAAAAAGGTAGCCGTGCACAATGATGCTACCCATTGGTCTTATGAGGGAGACGCGGGGCCATTAAGCTGGGGCAAACTTAGTAGTGCAAACACGAAATGTGACCTGGGCGAACGCCAATCTCCGATTGATATTCGCGATGGAATTCGGGTTGAGCTTGATCCTATCAATTTTGACTACAAGTCCGTCCAGTTTTCCGTACTAGATAATGGCCACACCATACAAATGACACCAGGCTCCGGCAATTACCTGAATGTATCGGGTAAGAACTATGAAATGCAACAGATGCATTTTCATCGCCCCTCAGAAGAACGAATCAATGGTAAGGGCGCGGAGATGGTCGCACATTTGGTGCATAAAGATCGTGAAGGAAAGTTGGCCGTAGTAGCGATTCTAATGGAGGTCGGTGAGGACAATAAAATTATTCAAGCAGTTTGGAATAATCTCCCATTAGAAAAAAATGAGCCTATCAAAGCGTTGAGTAATATAGATCTCGGCGAATTGATTCCAAAACGCCGTGATTACTACACTTACATGGGCTCATTGACCACGCCACCCTGTAGTGAAGGCGTTTTGTGGTTAGTGATGAAAGAGCCAATCGGTATCTCGCCAGAACAACTGGCAATATTCGCACGGCTCTATCCAATGAATGCACGTCCATTGCAGAGAAGCTCGGGTCGCATAATTAAAGAATCTCGTTGAGTAAACCGATTCAGGCATTTCAAATACCTTTAAAATCGAACTTATTTGAAAGTGAAAAGCCTGATGCAAACGCTTAATATCATTGGCGCTGGGCGCGTAGGGAAAAGCCTAGCTCGCCTGTTTTTCGACAAACAGATTTTTGAGATAGCTCAGGTTTATACGCAAAGCGCAAAAACCAATCTAACTGCGCTCGAATTCATTAGTTCGGGTATCGGCATCACTGACATAAAGCAAGTTCAAGTCGCAGACATCACCTTATTAGCGGTGCCCGACGATCACCTAGTTGACACCACGAAAGCATTACTTGAATGCGGAGCACTTCCCGTGGGTGGTCTACTCTTTCATTGTAGCGGATCAAAATCCTCACTCGATTTGTTGGCACAAGTTCCAGCATTAGATCAATTACAAATACAGCTCGCCAGTGTCCACCCTGTACGAAGTTTCGCTGATGTAGCTGCAGTGGTAGAGGATTTTTCTGGCACTATATGTAGTATCGAAGGGAGTGCTCGAGCTTTGGCTATCTTGGAATCTGCGTTTGTAGGGATAGGCGCACAACTAATTCCGGTCAAACCAGAGGCTAAAATGCTTTATCACGCGGCCTCTGTGTTTGCTAGCAATTATCTGGTCACTCTAATGGATATAGCGATTGATGCTTATTGTGCTGCCGGAATACCTATGGAATCTGCGCACAAAATGGCGCGAGCGCTTTCCGCTAAAAGCTTAGAGAATGTATTTAACCTCGGGACGATGTCTGCTTTGACTGGGCCGATTAAGCGCGGTGATATGAAGACTGTGGCCTATCAACAAGAAGTCGTTACAGCTTGGGATGAGCAGCGCGGCGCGGTCTATCAGGCGTTTATTGCGCCGACCATAGCATTAGCGCAAAAGACAAGGGACTGAAAAAGTCAGTGCACATTTAATTTATCAAATCACTTAGCGTAGCTTGCTGGAAATTGTTCTGTTCATTTACTCTGAAAAATACACGCTGTTACGACCACTTTCTTTGGCTTGATACAGGGCTACGTCAGCACGCTCGAAAACACTGTCTTCACTCTCATGCAGCTTACATTCGGCGACACCCATACTGACGGTTAATGATAATTTTGTCTTGGCAAGATCGGTAGTACGGGAGAAATCATTGGCAGCAATGGTGGTACGTAGATTCTCCGCAATTGAAGTGGCTTTTTCTAGCGTGCAGTTTTTTAACAATAATAAAAACTCTTCGCCACCCCAGCGACAAATGACGTCGCTTTCACGTAAAGAACGCTTCGCAATCGCCGCAATTTCACGTAACACATGATCACCGATTAAATGACCCTGCTTATCATTAATTTTTTTAAAGTGATCAATATCCATCAATGCCACACACAAAGGTTGGCGAGAACGTTCACTATCGAGAATCGCTTGTTGAAAGACAAAATCAAATGCCTGACGGTTTAAAAGCTTAGTCAAGGAATCGGTAGCAGCAGATTTTTCTATACGTTGCTGATAACGGCGCACGGAGAACAGTACGATCAAAATAACGGTCAGTGTGATCCCTAAGCCTATCGATGCATTCACCAATAATAATTTTTGTAAGGGCTGTAATTCACCTGCCAAGTCTTGCTCAACCAATAAGTGCCAACCTAACTCAGGTAAAAATCGGGAATTAACAAAAATGCTCCCGTTATCATTGACATACTCTAGGTGCAGAGAATCATTTTTTGTATTACCTAAAATTTGCTTGCTAAGCTGCTCAAGTCCTGGAATCTGCGCAATATTGGTTTTCTTTTGTCTGAAAGAACTACTTGAGAGTACGACATTTCCTTTTTTATCGACAAAATAAATGGTTCTTTGAAAGCGCGTTTGGTAGCTATCAATCAAACGTTTCATCGTGTCGAGCGTTAGCCCAATACCCACTGCACCGATAAATTTCCCACTGTAATCAACCACTCTATAATTGGTAAAAATCGTGATGCTGTCACGGTTTGCCAAATCAGCATCGACATTAGTTTCATAGTCTGATTTTAAATTTTTTACCCGAAAAAACCACTGGTCGCGCGGTTCGTTCTCTTTCACAGTCTTCAGCAGACCATCACCATAGTAATAATTTTTGGTCAGATCACTGACTAGAAAACTTGAAATAGCCTGATTTTTCGTTTTGATTTCTTTTAGATACTTGGTGATCTGCTGAGCATCTTCTTCGCCGTTGATGATCCAATCTTTGACAAAAGTGTCATGGGCCATTTGTGCGGACACAAAAACCGGTCGCAAAATATCTTTTTGAATTTCAGAGTACACATTGTCGCCGGTAATCGGTAGCGTATTCTCCGACAGGCCTCGTTGCAAAGCCTCTTTTGAAACCATATAGCTAGTCGCCAAAACTGCGACGAATCCTAATATTAGAATCAGGGAAATCCATATCAATAATATATATTGTTGTAATGATTTTCTCATAGGCTCACAGCCGCGTGTTTTTTGAGTAGGAGGAAGAATTGGCGGCAAATGCCAAGCCGCTAAGACCCACGATCATACTATAAACCATGCGTTTTTATACCTCTTTAGCATATTGAGGCGAGCATTTTCTCTAGCGAAAAGCGATTTACTGATCAAAATGAAACAGCTTATTTTCCTGATAAGGCGGCACGAACCGAAGATTGCCGCTAGGATGCCCTATATGATGCTACTTTGCCGTTTTACATGATTTGAAACTGGATCTGCGTCCCCTAAAAAAACAATGCTCGGTCTGCTCCTATTGATTTTGCTGTAAGACCCCATCTATAGTAGTGTACTAATCCTTTCCTAACTAGGATAAAAATGAATACTGCCGACAGAACTTCTGTACCATTAATTGCTTCTTACTTTTGCGCCGCGCTGGCACTATTTTTGGTGTTGAAAGCTGGACTATTGGTTGCTCTATTTTCAGGATTGTTGCTCTATTCTTTGGTGCGGCTTTTAGTGCCCACCATACAGCGTAAATTCAGCAATCAACAGGCGCGTATGATTGCGGTGGTTTTTTTGTCGGTGACGATCATTCTTGCGATCAGTTTTAGCATTTGGGGCGTGGTCGCATTTCTGCGTAGTGACGCGGGCAATTTGCATACTTTGCTTAAGAAATTAGCCGATCTGATTGAATCGTCGCGCCAACAATTACCACTTTGGGTGACTACTTATTTGCCTGAAGATGTTGAGTCATTAAAACGTATTTTGACAGACGCCTTGCATGAGCATGCGGGCGAGGCAAAGGTATTGGGACAAGAAGCCGGGCATTTGATAGTGCATTTATTGTTAGGTATGGTGATCGGTAGTATGGTCGCCCTGCAAGATGCAACTAGCGTGCATCACTACCGTCCTTTTGCTGCAGCTCTACAGCAAAGAGTTGCTATGTTGGCGGACATGTTTCATCGTGTCGTGTTTGCACAAGTCAGGATCTCTTTGATCAATACGACATTTACTACCATTTTTCTGGCAGTCATTCTGCCACTAGCGGGGGTACATTTACCATTGGTCAAAAGCATGATTGCGGTGACCTTTGTGGCCGGTTTAATTCCTGTTGTTGGCAATATTATTTCTAATACAGTTATCGTGATCGTCAGCTTGTCGTACTCTTTGCAAATGGCGGCCGTTTCTCTGGCATTCATGGTGATTATTCATAAATTAGAATATTTCTTAAATGCCAGAATTATTGGTTCGCAAGTTAATGCCAAAGCATGGGAGTTGCTGGTTGCAATCCTCGTTATGGAGACACTATTTGGCTTGCCTGGCGTAGTCGCTGCACCTGTGTTTTATTCTTATCTGAAGCGGGAATTGAGCGAACGTGGCTTGGTGTAAACTTATTGAAAGGAAGTAATCAGATGATTTTAGAATTAGCAGATATACAGATTCATAAAGGCCAGCAAGACGCTTTTGATGCGGCCATCGTGCGCGGTTTGCACGAAGTGATTACTCATTCGAAAGGATTCCGGGGCTTTAAGGTGAACAAGGGCATCGAGTCGCCGGAACGCTACGTACTGATGATTTTTTGGGATACTTTAGAAAACCACACAATCGATTTTCGCCAATCGTCAGCATTCGCTGAGTGGCGCAGTATTGTAGGATCTTTCTTTGCAACGCCACCTGTGGTTGAGCATTTTGATTTGTTGGCCAAATCGACCTAAAAATATTACTTGGCTCGGTTAGTAACCTGTTGGATTGAGGTAGGTATTTACGGTGGTATTTTTTTAATCAAGTCATTAATTCACTTATAAGGTTCAAGGCTTTGTTGCCTTGAGAATGTTAGATTTGCCCCAAGTTGTAAAGACTGCTTAGTCCGATGCTTCCGTGCTGTACCTCGACTCTATTATATTTTTGGTAGATACAGGGTCTTCTTTTTTTGTATGTAAAGGTTATTATGGTTCCCCACCTCGCCACCGCCTTAAACGGTCCCTTGCTTGATTTTGAGAGAAAGATTTTGGAAGCTACGCCTTCGATTGAGCGCTGGTTCCGTCTTGAATGGCAAGAGCATACACCGTCGTTTTACTGTTCTGTGGATATGCGTAACTCTGGTTTCAAACTGGCTCCAGTGGACACCAATTTATTTCCAGGTGGTTTTAATCATTTGGGTTCCGAGATGCTACCGTTGGCGGTGCAGGCATCGATGGCGGCGATCGAAAAATATTGTCCCGATGCACGTAATTTACTTTTGATCCCTGAAGGTCGTCCTTGTAATGCCTCTTATTGGCAAAATATCGCACGCCAGATGCAGATTTATCGTCAGACTGGATTGAATGTCCGGCTTGGTAACTTGGACGAAAGCTGCCAGCAAGATACTGTTATTGCCTTGCCAGATGGCGGTAGTTTGTTGCTAGAACCTTTGCAACGTTCGGCAAGTGGTCGTCGCTTGGGACTGAAAAATTTCGATCCTTGTACCATCCTATTGAACAATGATCTATCTACCCATATTCCGGCAATCTTAGAAAATATTCACGAACAAACTTTATTGCCGCCTCTACATGCGGGTTGGGCGATGCGTCGTAAAACGAATCATTTTTCAAGCTACGATGAGGTAGTGAAAAAATTTGCCAAAATGGTGGATATTGACCCATGGCTAATTAATCCTTTTTTTGCAAAATGCAGCGAAGTTGATTTTGAGGCGGGAACTGGGCTTGATACCTTGATGGCTACGGTCGATACGATCCTCTCCAAGATTCGTAAAAAATACAAAGAATACGGCATTAAAGACAAGCCATTTGTGATTGTGAAAGCGGATGCTGGTACCTGTGGCATGGGTATTATGACAGTACGTGATTCGCGCGAAGTACGTGATTTGAATTCCAAACAACGTAATAAAATGACGGTGGTGAAGGATGGTCGCGAAGTACATGACTACATCGTGCAAGAAGGCGTCTACACTTTTGAACAGATCGATGAGAGCGTAGCAGAGCCTGTGGTGTATATGATAGATCGTTATGTCGTCGGCGGATTTTATCGGGTACATCAAGATCGTGGTATTGATGAAAATCTGAATGCGCCAGGGATGGAATTTGTACCGCTCGCATTTGCCCAGCAACATGCGGTTCCAGACATGCGTGCCAAACCGGGTACTGCTGCGCCGAATCGTTTTTACATGTACGGTGTTGTGGCACGCTTGGCACTGTTGGCTGCATCGTTAGAGTTAGAGAAAACTGATCCTAATCCAGAGATTTATTGACCGATTTTTTTTGCATTGATTTTACGTTGTTTTAATAATTGTATTTGCCTTGGATAAATGATGAAAATAGCTTTTCTTACTGACCCTTTAGCGCAGTTTAAGACATACAAAGATTCGACTTACGCGATGATGGTAGAGGCGGTTGGGCGTGGACATCGCATTTTTGCTTTCGGCCCGGCTGATATGGTTTTAGAAGCCGGTGAAGTTCGTGCAGCAGTGCAGGAAATTAGCTTGACTGGAGATGCAAACGCTTGGTATCACTTGAGCGAAACGCAGGATTTGGGATTGCATGAGTTTGATGCGGTTTTACAGCGCAAAGATCCACCATTTGACATGGAATATATCTATGCCACCTATCTTTTAGATTTGGCAGAACTTCGTGGTGCGAAAGTCTTCAATAAGCCTTCAGCCATTCGTGATCACAATGAAAAATTGAGTATCGCTCAATTCCCGGAATTTACGACGCCCACCTTGGTTACGCGCGATGAGCAAAGAATACGGTCTTTTTTTGCAAAACACCGCGATATTATTTTAAAACCTTTGGATGGCATGGGAGGCGCTGGAATTTTCCGCATTCGTGAGGATGGTATGAACCTCGGCTCGGTGATTGAAACCCTGACCAATAATCAAACACGTACCATTATGGTGCAAAAATATATTCCCGAAATCGTGCATGGTGACAAACGAATCTTGCTAATTGGCGGCGCGGTGGTTCCATTCGCTTTAGCACGCATCCCTCAAAATGGCGAAGTCCGCGGTAATCTTGCTGCTGGTGGTATAGGCGTAGCTCAAGAATTAAGTAACCAAGATAGAGAAATTGCTGAAAGTCTGGCGCCACAGCTTTCCGAACGTGGCTTGTTGCTGGTAGGATTAGACGTGATAGGAACTTGTTTGACCGAAGTGAATGTGACAAGTCCAACTTGTTTCCAAGAAATTTTTCAACAAACTGGGTTTAACGTGGCTGGCATGTTTATTGACGCATTAGAAAAGCGAGTGTTGGCTTAGGATATGATTGTTGCTCTATGCTATGTGCTTGAAATTGGCGCGATTTTGTTGTCGCCCAGATTAGGATAATGGAATGGTAGGTTTGTTGTTAATGACCCATGCGCCACTAGGCACTGCATTTTTGCAGGCGGCTGCGCACGTCTTTCGGAGTAAGCCGGAGCGCCTTGAGGCAATTGATGTCGTAGCCGATCAGAATGTTGATGACGTGAATCGTTTGGCGCTTGAAGCTGTGCGCCGTCTCGATGATGGCTCTGGTGTTTTGATTATGACGGATATACTTGGTGGAACGCCTTCAAATTGTTGTAGGCAACTAGGGGATCCAAATCAAGTTTCCGTCATCGCTGGAATTAGTTTACCTATGTTATTACGCGCTATTACCTACCGCCAGGATGCCTTAGATGTGGTGGTCGAGATGGCTTTAGCAGGTGGTCAGAATGGTGCCACGCGGGTTGAAAATCGAATTCGGATTGCTGAAAGTTAAGAACTTCTCTTTTAGCACCAACTCTTAATTTAGAACTAAAGTGAATGCAAAATGATTCAACAAGACATTGAAATAATTAACAAGCTTGGCTTACACGCTCGTGCTTCTGCAAAATTGACACAATTAGGTGGCAAGTTTAAAAGTGAGGTTTGGCTTACTCGGAATAATCGTCGTGTGAATGGCAAATCAATTATGGGCGTCATGATGCTGGCGGCGGGTAAAGGTAGCAAAATATTATTGGAAACCAATGGCGAGGACGAACAGGCCTGTTTTGATGCAATTGCAGCACTGATTAATGATCGTTTCGGTGAAGGCGAATAAAGTTCCTGTCGCTTGCTGGTAATTTTTTAGTGCCTGATAACTATAAATAGAAGTACATAAGGGAGACTAAGTGGCATCTTTTACTTTACAAGGCATCCCTGTTTCTCGCGGCATTACGATAGGACGTGCCCATCTTTTGCGTCCCGCTGCAATGGATGTAAAACACTATCTGGTAGCACAAGAACAGGTTGAGGCGGAAGTTGTTCGGCTGCAAAAAGCAATCGCCCAGGTACAGCTAGAATTACAGACTATTTGGTCCGACTTGCCGACGGACGCGCCTACAGAGCTTGGCGCGTTTCTCGATGTACACGCTTTAATTTTATCTGACCCTATGGTGTCAGAGGCGCCTTTAGATATTATCCGTTCCCGTCACTACAATGCCGAATGGGCCTTGGTAACTCAAATCGATGCGTTGTCTGCACAGTTTGATGAAATTGAAGATGAATATTTACGCGAGCGTAAAGCAGATATTCAGCAAGTTGCCGAGCGTGTATTAAAAGTCTTGACGGGCACCGCGCATCAATTGCCGCGTGCAACAGGTGTCGATGAACGCAATGCCAATATGATCGTCGTCGCGAAAGACATTTCGCCAGCCGACATGATGCAATTTCGGGATGTTGCTTTCACCGGGTTTGTGACCGATGAAGGTGGCCCGAATTCACATACCGCGATTGTCTCGCGTAGTTTGGGCATACCTGCTGTTGTCGGCTTAGGCAACGCTTCACATTTGATCGTGCAAGATGACTGGTTGATTATTGATAGCGATGCTGGTGTAGTGATCGTTGCGCCCTCGCCACTAGTGATCGCACAATACCGCGACCGTCAGGCGGCCTTGCTCAAGGCCAGGAAAAAACTTCATAAGTTGAAAAAGACGCCTGCGATAAGTCTCGACGGTATTGAAGTGACATTGCTCGCGAATATTGAATTACCTGAAGACGCGCACGCTGCCATGGATGCAGGCGCAAGCGGTGTCGGTCTATTTCGGTCGGAATTTCTGTTCATGGGGCGAACCAGTGTTGAGACCCAGTTGCCTGACGAAGAGGAACAGTTTATCGCCTACAAACAGGCAGTGCAAACCATGAAGGGCAAGCCAGTCACGATTCGTACTTTGGATGTTGGCGCGGATAAACCTTTAGATCACAACGAACATAATATTTTGAATCCAGCACTAGGCTTGCGAGCGATTCGCTTTTGTTTGAAAGAGCCGCAAATTTTTTTGACGCAGTTAAGAGCCATTTTGCGCGCCTCAGCTTTCGGTAGTGTGCATATTCTGATTCCTATGATTGCGCATGCCTTTGAGATTGATCAGTCTTTAGCAATGATTCAACAGGCGAAAGATGGATTGCGCGCGGAGGGTATAGCATTCGATGACGGAATTTTGGTGGGTGCCATGATAGAAATTCCGGCGGCAGCTCTGAGTTTGCCGATGTTCGTTAAAAAGCTCGATTTTCTGTCTATCGGTACCAACGATTTGATTCAATACACTTTAGCGATCGATCGCGCAGATCATGAAGTTGCACATCTGTACAACGATACGCATCCTGCGATTTTGCAGTTACTAGACATCACGGTGAGTGCTGCTATCAAGGCGAACATACCAGTTGCGATTTGTGGTGGTATGGCTGGAGACGTTAAATTGACACGGCTCTTGATCGCCATGGGCTTTCGGGAATTGTCGATGCCAGCTGCTTTATTGCCCGAAATTAAACAGGAAATTTTGAACTCCAATATCGCCGCTTTGGAGCCCAGCGCAAAAAAAATGTTACGTACTTTTGATCCTCGTATTGCTCAAGAACTGCTCTATGGTATGCAACAACAGCAATTTGTTTAATTTATATATGCTTACTAAGCACTTGCAACATATAGCAATAGCTTGTTATATATAGTTTAAATAGTTTTTAAAATTGCCACAAAGAAATGTTTGTTTCATTAAATATTTATGTGCAACAAGCAAATAGCGGTGGTTTTTTAGCACGTATAGACTTACCTTTGAGCAAAAAAGGAGTATATTCTAAGCGAGCTTTAGGCTCGCGGAATGAAAAGCAGGCTTTCAGGTTTTTCAGCAAATGCTAGTTCCCCTTATTGCTGTCAATAAACATTGCTAAAAGCTTCAAGTTTCAAACGTTAGTTTTAATGACGTGTTCGTACTTTGAGAAATATAAATCGTTTAAATCATTATTTGGCTGGATAAACATGAACTTAACTACAATGAAAGTGGGTAAGCGCCTCGGGCTCGGTTTCGCACTTGTTTTAGTGCTGCTAGTTGCGGTCACGACCTTGGGTATTTCTAGGATGTCGTTAATCCAAGATCGACTTGAAGACATTGTGAATGTGAGCAATGTTAAGAGTCGCTTGATTATCGATATGCGGGCTATTGTCTATGATCGACAGGTGTCTCTGCGCAATTTAACTCTGCTAACTGATATAGATGATATGGCCAAAGATCTGAAAAAGATCGATGAACAGTCAAAGAATTATGGGGAAAAAGAGTCTAAATTAGCCGAGATGCTAAAGAACGAAAGTACTTCTTCTTCGGAAGAACGTACTCTCTTTGCGAAGCTGAAAGAAAAAGAGAAAGCCGCGGCTTCTTTGCCTAATACGGCAAAAGAGCTTGGCCTCGCGAACAATCCAGAGAGCGCTACGATTGCGTTAATTAAGAAAGTTCGTCCAGTCCAGGAAGAATGGCTCAAAGTATTGGATGAGCTGGTCGCGACAGAAGATAAGCAGAATGCGGTGGTAGCGGAAGAAGCAAAATCAGCTTTTGGTGGCGCACGTAATCTTTTATTATTGTTAGGTTCCTTAGCTGTAATTTTGGGTGTGATTGCCGCAGTAATTATTACTAGAAGCCTGTTGAAGCAATTAGGTGGTGAACCCGACTATGCAGCTGATATTGCGAGTCAAATTGCCGCCGGTGATTTATCTGGCATTATTGATACTAATAGTGGCGACTCTGAAAGTTTAGTGGCCGAGATGAAAACGATGCGGGATAGTTTGGTTAATATTGTGGGGCAGGTGCGCGTTGGTACTGATACGATTGCTACTGCGTCGCGTGAAATTGCCACGGGTAACTTAGATCTGTCCAATCGTACCGAGCAACAAGCAAGTTCACTTGAAAAAACTACGGCGTCTATGAAGGAATTGACGACCACAGTAAAACAGAATGCAGACAATGCACGGGAAGCGAATAAATTGGCAGCGTCGGCATCTGATGTTGCGCGTCAAGGTGGTGAAGTGGTTGCTGAAGTAGTCAATACGATGAGCTCCATTAATGAATCCGCGAAAAAGATTGTGGACATTATTAGTGTGATCGACGGTATCGCATTCCAAACCAACATTTTGGCTTTGAATGCTGCAGTTGAAGCTGCACGTGCAGGTGAACAGGGTCGTGGATTCGCCGTAGTTGCATCAGAAGTACGTAGCTTGGCGCAACGCAGCGCCGCTGCAGCGAAAGAAATCAAAACATTGATTGGTGACTCTGTCGAAAAAGTTGAAATTGGTAGCAAGTTGGTTGGACAGGCGGGTGCTACGATAGATGAGGTGGTATCTAGTGTCCGTCACGTGACCGATATTATTGCTGAGATTAGCGCAGCAAGTCAGGAACAAAGCTCTGGTATTGAAGCGGTTAACTCGGCGATTATTGAGATGGATGGTATGACCCAACAAAATGCCGCTTTGGTTGAAGAAGCTGCTGCTGCTGCTCAAAGCTTGCAAGACCAGGCGGGTGAGTTGGCTAAGGTGGTAAGTATTTTTAAATTGAGTGCAGCAGAAACCGCTTTTGCAAATCGCCCAACTCCAGCAACCCCGCGTCGTGTTGAACCCGCAGTCGCTCAGAAAGCAAAGCCAAAGGCAACGGTGAAGTCCTTACCGGCAGCTAAGCCGGCACCCAAAAAAGCCACGCAAGCGAAACCTAGTGAAGATGATTGGGAGGAGTTTTAATCATCTGGTGGTTTGATAGCTTTGGTCTTTAGTTAATAGCGAAGGAAACATTATGCGATCATTACTTGTGTGCGGTTTAGTATTAGGTGGATTTTTTCTAAGCGGTTTTACCAATGCAGCGGTGGTTAATCCAGTATTGGACAGTAAGTCTTGTGAGACACCGAAATATCCCAAAGCGTCATTGATCAACGAGGAGACTGGAACTGTTACAATGGCGTTTCTCGTGTCAGCAGATGGCAAAGTGGTTGACTCAAAGGTTGATACATCCAGTGGATCTAAGAGCTTAGACAAGGCTGCTATTGCGGCGTTTAGTTTGTGTAAGTTTAAGCCTGGTACAAAAGACGGCAAGGTTGAACAGATGTGGATCAAAGTTGATTTCGTCTGGAAGTTTTAAGTTTTTTCTAATTAAATAAAAGAGTTTGCTTATGAACGCTAAATTATCCGCAATCACGTCATGTTTGTTATTAACAGTTTCTGGTTTTACTTTTGCGGCCGATGTTTCGCCGGTGATGGATGCTAAGTCGTGTGATCAACCAAAGTATCCAAAAGCCGCATTGATGAATGAGGAAACTGGAACGGTAACAATGGGTTTCCTGATTGCCGCTGATGGTAAGGTAGTCGAGTCTAAAGTCGAAAAATCTAGCGGCTCTAAAAGTCTGGATAAAGCGGCTTTATCTGCGTTGAGTTTGTGTAAATTTAAACCGGGCTCGAAAGATGGCAAGCCTGATCAATTATGGGCAAAAGTTGATTTCGTATGGAAGTTGGAATAGTCATTGTGCGTTTTGTTTTACCTATGTAAGCCCGCCAGGTTTTCTGTGGCGGGTTTTGTTTTTGGATGAATGCATCGCTATAGCTTAATAGAGATTTCTTTTGAAAGAGTTTATATGCACATGACGTTTATGAATGATGCTTGGCATGAGGGCAATGCCCCGATTCTAGGCGCGATGGATCATGCGGTATGGCTTGGTTCTTCGATATTCGATGGAGCAAGATCAATTCGAGGGCGCTTGCCTGATTTGCGCTTGCATCTTGCGCGTGCGACTCGTTCGGCCGAGTTACTTGGCTTAAACTGCCCCTACACGATTGAGCAGATGGAGCAGCTATGTCGAGATGGAATTACAAAATTTCCAGCTGATGCTGAACTCTATATTCGGCCTTTAATATTTGGCACCGAGGGATTACTCATTCCGAGCCAATCGGGATTCGCTTTGACATTGTTTGATGCACCTCTTCCTGCCTTTGCAGGCTTCTCATCTTGCCTGTCGACTTTGCAAAGACCCAATCCTCTAATGGCTCCGACAGACGCAAAAGCATCTTGCCTTTATCCAAATACCACTCGCGCACTACGTGACGCGAAAGCGCGTGGCTACGACAACGCCGTTGTTTGCGATATTCAGGGGCATGTTGCGGAATTCGCCACTGCAAATTTATTTTTTGTGGACCAGGCAGGGCAAGTGGTTACCCCTGTGGCGAATGGCTGTTTCTTGTCGGGTATTACGCGTGCTCGTGTGATTGGTTTATTAGCGACGCAGAAAATTAAGGTTGAAGAACGTAGCGTCCACCCTGATGAACTGCTCGACGCGCAAGAGATTTTTAATACTGGTAACTTCGGTAAAGTTTTACCTTGTACTCGTTATGAAAACCAAGACTTTCCTATAGGGCCGATTGCTACCTTGGCGCGAAAACTATACTTGGGATTTATGGAGACTGAATAGTACGAGGTTCAGCTGTAACATTTATTTTATTGTGATTTTTAGATACTAAAGAAAAAACCGCTCAATCAGTATCGATTGAGCGGTTTTTATTTTAGGACTAGATAGCCCGCAGGGAATCAATCATTAGCGTAAATATCGACGTCTTTGGTTTCTTTAATAAACAACATACCAATGACGAAAGTCGCCGAGGCCACAATGATCGGGTACCACAAACCGTTATACATATTGCCGGTTTGTGCGACGATGGCCACGCCTGTTGCTGGCAATAAGCCACCAAACCAACCGTTACCGATATGGTATGGGAGCGACATGGATGTGTAACGAATACGGGTCGGGAACATTTCCACCAACATTGCTGCGATAGGTCCGTAGACCATCGTTACATAAACCACCAAGATTGACAGAATCAAGACGACCATTGGCTTGTTCAGGCTTGCAGGGTCAGCTTTAGCGGGATAGCCAGCGGCACGCAGAGAATCAACAACTGATTTTTTGAACGCGGTGTCTTTTGCTTTTGCATCGGCGGCAGCCATGCCGTTGGAAGAATACGATTCAATCACGGTTGCGCCAATTGAGATTTTCGCTGGCCCCGTACCTTCGACTGTTTCGTAGCTCGCAGAGTTCGCTGCTAAAACTTGCTTCGCAATATCACATGAGCTGGTGAACTTCTTAGTGCCTGTCGGATTGAATTGGAATGAGCATTCAGCAGGATCGGCAGTCACGACAATTTTGTTTGCTGCTTGTGCCGCGGCCAGAGCTGGGTTTGCCGCTTCTGTTAATGCTTTGAACAGAGGGAAGTAAGTCAACGCAGCAATTAAGCAACCCGCCATAATAATAGGCTTACGACCAATTTTGTCGGACAAAGCGCCAAAAATAACGAAGAATGGTGTACCGATGATGAGTGATGCTGCGATCATCAGATTCGCCGTTGCATTGTCAACTTTCAATGTGTTGGTCAAGAAGAACAAGGCGTAGAACTGCCCCGTGTACCAAACCACTGCTTGGCCTGCTGTTAAACCAACTAAAGCCAGAATAACGATCTTCAAATTGCTCCATTTACCGAAGGATTCGGTCAATGGTGCTTTGGAAACTTTACCTTCAGACTTCATCTTGGCAAAGGCAGGCGATTCATTCATGGACATACGAATCCAGACTGAAATGATCAGCAATAGTGCCGATACCCAGAACGGAATACGCCAGCCCCAATCGGCGAATTGATCTTCACCGACTGCTGTTCTTGCGCCCAAGATCACTAATAAAGATAAAAACAAACCCAAAGTAGCGGTAGTTTGAATCCATGAAGTGAAGAAGCCACGCTTATCGGCAGGGGAATGCTCCGCAACATAGGTTGCAGCACCACCGTACTCGCCGCCTAATGCTAAGCCTTGCAACATACGCAGAGCGATCAGCAACACAGGGGCGGCAATGCCTATCATTTCGTAGCCAGGTAAGCAGCCAACAATAAAAGTTGAGCCGCCCATAATGACGATGGTAACTAGAAAGGTGTATTTACGGCCGATCATGTCGCCTAAACGCCCGAACACTAAGGCGCCAAACGGACGAACAATAAAACCTGCTGCGAAAGCCAGCAAGGAGAAGATCATTTGTGAGTTGGGGTCAAGTGCTGTGAAAAATTTCTTACCGATCACGGCAGCGAGCGTGCCGTAAAGATAAAAGTCATACCATTCAAATACAGTTCCTAACGAAGATGCGAAAATAACCTTCCGCTCCTCTTTGGTCATACCTGCAGATGCAACATTTGGGTTTGCCATATTGTGTCTCCTCCTTAGGGTAGTTGTTTTGTTACTAAATTTACGTGCTATAAACCCTCATATATTTATTTTTCACCTCATAAACTATCAACTTTGCTTCTAAATGACAATCGAAATATGCCCAAAAGCCCCAAAAAAGTATATAAAGTTTGTGACTTTTGAATAAACGTAAAATTGTGTTGTGTTCAGGCATACTGCAGTTTGAATTCATGTACGGTGCTATTGGTAAATATTCCCATAGGATGTACATTAAATTTGTGAAGCATCGTTAAGCTTTGCGATAAATCAACTTGTTCCTTGTCTATGATTCAAGAAACTTCGTCTGTACGTGAACCATTGTGTTGCGATGTGCTGGTGATAGGTGGTGGAATCAATGGCGTGGGTATCGCCAGGGATGCTGCCGGGCGAGGGCTAAAAGTCATTCTATGTGAGAAAGATGATTTGGCCTCCCATACCTCTTCAGCCTCATCTAAGTTGATTCATGGTGGCTTGCGCTACCTGGAATATTATGAGTTCTCGTTGGTACGTAAGGCGCTTCAGGAACGCGAGGACTTAATGCGTCTGGCACCACACCTGATTCGGCCATTGCGTTTTGTGATGCCCTATGTCGCTGGTTTACGACCGCGTTGGATTTTACGTTGTGGTCTATTCCTCTATGATCACTTGGCCAGACGTGATTTGTTACCAGGTACAGAATCCTGTTATTTACGCGAACATGAAGTCGGCACTGGGCTCAAATCAGATTTGAAATTTGGGTTTATGTATTCAGATGCTTGGGTAGATGATGCTCGTTTGGTGGTGTTAAATGCGATGGACGCACAACAACGTGGTGCTCAGATCTTTACACGAACACGTTGCAACCACCTGGAGGCAAAAAATGGTCGTTGGTTGGCACAACTAAGCCGCCGGAAATTCGCCTCAGACAGTTCAGATAATTCGAATGATGAACAGCTGCTAGTGAACGCGGCCTGTGTCGTCAACGCGAGCGGTGCTTGGGTTGCTGATCTGCAAGCAAAATTTACGTCCCAATCTGTAACGCAGAAAATGCGATTGGTAAAGGGTAGTCACATCGTTGTTAATAGTCTTTTCTCGCACGAGAATGCATACATCTTTCAGCATCCGGATGGACGCATCGTATTCGCCATACCTTACGAAAAAAAGTTTACATTAATAGGTACTACCGATATCGAATACCAAGGGAGACCGGACGAATTTAAGTCTGAGATAAGTGATGAAGAAATTGCTTATCTGTGCAACTTAAGTAATCAATATTTTGCACACCAAATTTCAGTGCAGGATGTGTTGTGGTCCTACGCGGGAGTTCGTCCTTTGGTTGATGACGGGCAATCCGATAGTAAATCAATTACTCGAGATTATCGGTTGGAGTTGGAGTTGGATTTGGATGTGGCACCCATCTTGCATGTCTTTGGTGGCAAAATAACGACGTATCGCCGCTTGGCAGAAGACGCTTTGAGCTTGCTTTCAAAGCCACTTTCCTCAATTAAAGCCGTTCAGCCCGCCTGGACCAAAACTGCATTGTTGCCAGGCGGTGATTTATTTTCCACATTGCCAGATAACCAGAATGTCTTGCGACGTGGCGATTTTATCCAAGCTTGTTGTTTGCAATATCCTTGGGCGCCCAATACTTGGGTCGCGCGTTTGGCTGCAAGTTATGGGACACGCATTCATCGCATTCTCGAGGGCTGCGTTGACCAAACTAGCTTAGGAGATCAAGTTCTACCTGGCCTATATACTTGCGAAATTCGCTATTTAATACACGAGGAGTTTGCTCAGACCGCACGCGACATTTTGTGGCGCCGAACAAAATTAGGCTTGCATTTGGCAGCTGACGCGGAATCTATTTTGGATAACTGGTTAGCAGGTCGGAGCTAAGTTGAATAAACGGATTGTTATTGTGTCGATAAACCTTTGATTTTCTTCTCGTCGCTTGTATTTGCCATCTATCCATAAAAATTTGCACTATGTCGCTATGCGATAGGCATTTTGATCCCATCTCTCTAAAGTGACACCATGCATGAGCGCTAACGCGCAAATTTCGATAATGCCATTGGAGGGGAAAAGATCATGAACAAAACAGAATATATAAATACCTTGCGACAAGAATTGCAAGGACTGCCGGCATCGGTGATCGATGCAACACTTGCCAGTTATGAGAAAAAATTCCAAGACGGAATCAGTCTAGGTTTGAGTGAAACAGAAATCTCTCAAAAATTAGCGAATCCACGTCTAGTGGCGGCTCAGCAACGAGCAAATGCACGATTTCAAAATCTTAAAAGGAATCTAGGTCCCGGCAATATTTTTGGTTTTTTTATTGCGTTGATTGGTCTGGTTATTTTTAACTTCTTCATGTTGGTGCCAGCGATTCTGTATGGCGTCTTTTTGTTTTGTGCTTACTTGTTTTCTATGGCGTTGTACTTGAGCGCGACGGTTATGATTGCCGCCAGCCTTTCTGGGGTGCCAGCAATGGAATTTAAGTTGCCTGGTTATCATTATAGTCATTCAGCCGCACAAGTCACTCGTAGCCTAAGGCATTCCCATGTGGGCAGTGTTTCTGTTGATATTAGCGAAGCAGGGATTCAGGTAAACAAAGATAAGACAGATAAGTTAGTCCACTTACCTGAAGCCAATGAGGACGTCGTTTTTCATACTGACAATCGACTAGGCAAAATACATATTAAAAACCGCATGGAAACACGACATTTCTTTTTTGGTATAGGTATGCTGATCGGTGCTACAGGCTTGCTTTTGTTGTGCCTCTGGTTGACAAGGTTGAGTGTCATTGGCTTTGGAAAGTATTTACTTTGGACGGTTTCACTATTACGCGGTCCTGTGCGTTCTGAAACCACTATTCTTGCCTGATCTTGGAGAACTACATGAAATCTTTCTTAAAATTCGGAGTAGCTTTGGTATTGTTCGGCTTGCTGTTGTCGGCACTTGGTGTTGGTATTATTCGGTCCCATGCGGTTAAGTCACAAGCCGCGCCCGTAGCTGCTTCAGAAACCGATTCCAGTAACGCTAGTGCCCCTGCCACTAAGCCGACTAAGCCCTAGTTTTGTCAATACAAGCAACTACGCGATGATGCCTGATATTTTTTTTAAAAACAGGCATCATTGGTTTGCTCATGAACCCGAATTTGTGTGAAATCTTACCTGGGAAATAGATGTTGGTCTGCCGACCAATGTCGTTTTACTATTTTGGTGGCGAAAATCGATCGTAAAATAAGAGACAAATCTAGCCTATGGTCAAAATAATTATGTGACTGCAGTGAAAAGCATACAGTTCACCGCCAAGTAGCTCGTCTTTATTTGCGCTATGCGTCTTTCTACGATAATCTTTGAACGTTTGCTATTCTTCATATATCGAAGTGTAAGTCTTGGATATATTCGTTTAGCTGTTTTCGTTCACACTGACTATTCCGGATTTATGACTACTGTTCAAAGTAAAAGCTTACTAGCGTTATTGTTCGCGACTTGTTTCATGGCGGCTGGGGCATACGCTCAGCAGAATACTATGCAGTTCGTGAGTGCAGCAAATGCCAAAGTCGCGAAAGCGTCGGCTCTGAAATCAAAATGGGAAGGTCCAAGCTCAGGTCCTCAACTTCAAAAAGATAAAAAGATCGTTTTTATTGCGCATGACATGAGTGACGCTGGAATTTATGGCGTGTTTAATGGAATAAAAGAGGCTGTCGCCGGTACTGGTTGGCAAGTTCTTTCTATCGATTGTCGCGGCCAGTGCAATATCGGTGCTGGCATTGTGCAGCAAGCATTGGACATGAAACCAAACGGCATTGTATTGGCGGGAGTTGATGCCGCAAGCCAGGCTAAAGGTTTAGCTGCCGCCGGTGAAGCCAAGGTGCCAGTCGTCGGTTGGCATGCAAGTGCAAAAGCCGCAGGTGTTCCTGGCCTTTTTGCTAATATCACGACGGATCCTAAAGAAGCTGCGCAGATCGCGGCTTTGTTTGGCGCAGCTGAATCTAGCAATAAAGCGGGTATTGTCGTTTTTACTGATACTTCAACGCCATATATGGCGACCAAGTCGGGTGCTATTGTGGAAGTGTTGCGCCAGTGCGACGCATGCCGGATTCTGAGCGTAGAGGATTTGCCGGTGGCTGAATCACGTAAGAAATTCCCTACTTTAATTGACTCTTTAGTCAAACGGAATGGCAGTAAGTGGACGCATGTCATTGCTGTTAATGATGTGTATTTTGACATGCTGGACAAGCCCGAGATTGAGAAATTAATTGCAGGTAATAAGCTGCGCGGCATTTCTGCCGGTGATGGTTCTCCAAATGCGTTCAAACGCATACGCAAAGGCGATCTGCAAATAAGTACTGTGCCTGAACCTCTGTATTTGCATGGCTGGCAAATTGTCGATGAAATGAATCGCGCTTTCTCTAAAGTCAGCCCCAGCGGCTATAATGCACCTCTGCATTTAGTGACGCTGCAAAACATTACTTACGATGGAGGGCAAAAAGATATGTTTGATCCTTCGAGTGATTTTCGTGCCAAGTACTTGTCATATTGGGGCAAGTAATATGCGCAATGGATAAACAGAAAGGGCGAGCATATCGCCCTTTTTTTATTTTATATTGATTGATTATGAATAAGTCAGAAGCCATACATATTGCCAATGAGTCGTTGCGCTCTAACTCATTAAATGAGAGCAATACACAGTTTTCTCAATTGGTAAGGTATGTCAGCGACGAGGGGTGGTGGCTGAATATTCCGTTAGCTAATTTTAAGAAAGAGTGTCATTTCTTAATCTGCAATGAGAAAGCAAGAGTGATTCGACATTTGATGATTAAACCGAATAATATCCTGAGTCCCGCGACGAAGTTTCGAGTCAAAGATGGCGTCGCCGATGTCTTTATTTCTGCTGCAAATTCCAAGAAAATGGTGGACATCCTACAAGGTGGCAGTAAGTACAGCTTTAACAAACACTTGGTTGATGAGCATCGTTACTGACACTTGTACTATTTTGTTAGATAGCCTCTCAGCCCTTGTAAGCCGCCGGTATGAATTGCCACCACCCTTTCACCTTTGACAAATTTCCCAGATCGACATAGTTCCGCCAAAGCAAAAAGCATCTTTCCTGTGTAAACGGGTTCAACGGGTATCTTTGTTTGTTGGAAAAACTGCTCGCAAAACTGAAGCAATGCTGGCGACGCCTTGGCGAATCCGCCCTGCGCGAAGTCAAGCAGGATTTCAAAATTTTGATAAGCTGGTTGGCCTGCGTCTAATAGCAATTGCTGCACTTGTTGACGTAAGTACCCAGCATTGCTAACCGCAGCGATGCCAATAACTCGACCTTGGCCACGTAAGCCTGCCAATATGCCCGCCAAGCTGGCACCCGTTCCACACGCAAGCACGATGGTATCAGGTGTCCTACCCAAATCCTGTTTTAATTCATCGACTAATTCAGCCATGCCAGTTAGGGCCAGCGCGTTACTGCCACCTTCAGGTAACCATAAATATTCCTTGGGATCTTGGGTGACCCAATTTTTCCAAATATCCGGCTGGTCGCGTAATTTGCGATAGTCTTCGCGTGAGACGAATTGAAGTTGCATTCCAGCAGATTGACAATCTGATAGTGTGGCATTTAAAGCTGAGTGTTCAGCATGCAAGCCGCGTACTAGGCCGACCGAGCTCAAGCCGAGTAATTGCGCGGCATGCGCCAAAGCATGTAGATGATTTGACCACGCACCACCCATCGATATTAAGATAGGGCGATTCTTACTTGCCTGAATCAGGTTATATTTCAATTTTCGAAATTTATTACCTGAGACGCTAGGGTGTAGCAGATCATCACGTTTCATCCATAATTGGATATTCGGGAAAATATCATTTAGCAATGGCTCCAGCGGTGAAGAAAACGACAAAAGTGGCATGGGAACTTGCTCAAGCTTTACAAGGTGGTAAAGTGCCTATTGTAAGCTGGGTCGTGTCAGTCAATGTAGATTCATGTATGTAGGTTCGTAGAATGGGTTTTGTTCTTCACACACTATTGATTTAACTTCAAGATGCCAAGAAATACCAAACAGACCATACCCTTCGTGCAACAGCAGTTGATGGAAGCGATTGCACAAATCAAAGAGGGAAATACGAAAGAGGATGTTCTACCTAAGTTAGAAACGGTCATGTCGCATTTGCAAACTTTGGCAACGCATGATCATTTGACTGGCGCCTTGAACCGTAACACTCTAATAGAACGCCTGGATGGTGAATTGCAGCGCTCTAAACGGACTGGACATACCTTTACGGTGGCATTGATCGGTATTGATCGATTGCCGGAAGTAATGGAGTTGTACGGGCAGGACGTGACCAAACGTATTTTGCAGATCGTGACTCAGGAGGCGATTCACGTATTACGTAACCTAGATTCTTTTGGGCGCATTGGCGCTACCGAATTTGCGATCGTTATGCCAACAACTTGGTTGGATCAAAGTATGGTGGCAATTCGTCGTATCAAAGAAAATTTGCAGGCGTATGATTGGACTGATGTTGCCGAGGGCCTGCAAGTCACATTCTGCACTGGGCTAACGCCTAACGCGCCAGGTGATATGGCTGATAAAGTTCTGTTACGAGCGCAAAAAGCATTGCACAAGGCTCGCGATACTGGTCCCGACTCGCTGGTGCAAATCGATGCAGATATTCCAGACTACGATCCTACGCAAGAGTAATCATAAGCGTTTCCTCTCTTGGAACTTTTTTGTCCACGTTTGAGTCTGAGCTTGTCGTAAATCGAATTTACAAATCAGAGCGACAACGTGCACTCGTGAGCCATGCATTTTAGTTTTTTTTGCAGCTTGGACCTTTAATCCGCTTGATCCAATAACAAATCCTTTGAAAGGTGGCTGTTCTATGAACGCTCGTTTCCCTAGTCAATTAATTGTTTCTTCGGTGCTGGTAGCCCTTTGCAGCATGCAAACAGGTTATGCCGAGCCGACCAGTGCTGGTATCGCCGCTGCCGTCGCCAGCGCAGTTGATGAGAAAGACCAAGCGATACTGCGCGCTGAGTATATCCGTAAGAACTACACGAAATTTGAATACCGAATTCCAGTGCGCGATGGCGCCTTGTTGTTCACATCGATTTATGTTCCAAATGATGCCAGTGCAACAAAGCGCTATCCGATTTTGCTGGTACGTACACCGTACACCGTGGCGCCTTACGGCACGGATAAATATAAAACGCGCTTAGGCCCAACTGAACAGTATGAAAAAGAGGGATTCATTTTCGCATTTCAGGACGTCCGGGGTAAAAACATGTCAGAAGGTGAGTTCGTTAATATGCGGCCTCACATTGATAAAAAAATGAGTAAGAACGATATTGATGAAAGCAGCGATACCTACGACAGTATTGAGTGGATGATTAAGAACCTGCCTGACAATAATGGTAAAGTCGGTCAATGGGGTATTTCCTATCCGGGGTTTTATACTTCGGCAGGCGCGATTGATTCGCATCCAGCATTAAAAGCGGTATCTCCACAGGCACCCATTGCCGATTGGTTCCGCGGTGATGATATGCATAGAAATGGCGCTTTCAATGTGCAACTTGCGTTTAGCTTTTTCAGCGGGTTTGGCAAGCCAAGACCCGTACCTACCGACGTCAATAACGAACCTGCTTTCAATTGGGGTACACCAGACGCCTACCAGTTTTTCTTAGAACTTGGCCCTTTATCGAACGCAAATACCAAGTATTTGAAAAATGGTATCCCATTTTGGAATGAGCTGGCTCAACATCCCAATTACGATAGTTACTGGCAAGCGAAGAACTTATTACCACATTTGAAAAATATTAAAGCGGCCGTGATGACGGTAGGTGGTTGGTATGACACTGAAGATTTATATGGACCATTGCAGACCTACAAAGCGATAGAAAAAAATAATCCAGGCATTAGCAACACCTTGGTCATTGGACCTTGGGTGCACGGTGGCTGGACTAGTACTACTGGCGAGAAAGTCGGCGATGCTAGTTTTGGCTTTAAGACTGCTTACACTTATCAACCTATAGAATTTGCTTTCTTTAAACATCATTTAAAAGGCGGTGATAAACCCGCTTTGCCCGAAGCATGGGTATTTGAGACAGGGGCGAATCGTTGGCGTAGTTTTGACTCATGGCCACCAGTCAATACGCAAACAAAATCCTTGTATTTCAATGCCGATGGCAAGCTTAGTTTTGAGATGCCGAAGGCGGGTGAGGGGGCGTATGATGAATATGTTAGCGATCCAGCAAAACCTGTACCCTACACGACTGAGATTACCAACCGTTGGAGTAATCAATACGTCGCTGCAGATCAACGTTTTGCCAGCAGTCGCCCAGATGTACTGACTTATCAAACAGAAATTTTGGACCGTGATGTGACTTTTGCTGGGCCATTGGAAGCGTCTTTGTTTGTCAGTACCACTGGCAGTGATGCAGATTTTGTGGTGAAACTGATTGATGTTAATCCAAATAAAATGGATACAGCACCGGGCGAGCCGAATCGTGGTGCCCAGCAGACACTGGTGCGCGGTGAACCTTTCCGAGCACGTTTCCGCGATAGTTTTGAACATCCTAAAGCCTTCGTACCGAATGAGCCAACCAAGGTTAAGTTTGCCATCAATGATGTGATGCATACTTTTCAGCGTGGTCATCGCATCATGATACAAGTGCAGTCATCTTGGTTCCCTTTCATTGATCGCAATCCTCAAAAATTTGTCGATAATATTTTCGAAGCCAAGGAAAGTGATTTCATTAAAGCCAGTCACCGCTTATATCGCGGTGGTAGCAAGCTAAGTTCTCTACAGGTGCGAGTCTTGCCGGCAATCGATGAAAAACATTGAGCTAACGGTTTAAGGCTTAATGTAGGAAAAAACCTGCAATTTGTGGGTTTTTTTTCGCCCATATCCCGCGAACGAGCAGAAACTCGTTATGATATGAAAATATAAGTCTGCATAACTATAAGGTTAAGCAGATTTTCTTTTTTTGCTTACCTTTGTTTTTAAGTGTTGATTCAGTGTTAAATAAGACGCATCAATTATGTGAGTCGCTACGTATCGGTGTTGACGATTTACGGTTAGGCATGTTCATTACTGAATTAGATAAACCTTGGGTGCAGACGCCGTTCCTATTGCAAGGTTTTTTGCTCACTGAAGCATTAGATCTGCAGACATTGCACGGACTTGTGAAAGAATTGGTGATTGACCCTAGTCGTAGTAGCTCGCATTCCTTGCTGCATTTATCCTTTGATATTTTGTACGAGACAAAAGAAGTCGACGTCACAGGGAAGGCCATGCCGCCTAAATCGTCTGCAGAATTACGGGTACTACTTGATCAGCAACAAAATCAATTGGAGCGCGTAGTCAGTTGGTTGCATAGTAAATTTACCAAGTCCGATTACGCTCACGCTCAACGCATTCGTCATCATCACGCAAAAAAAACGCTGCATCCGCAAAAGGCCAAAATACCCGTTCAAGCAAGCGCGGACTTTGCCAGATTTGAGCAAAACATGCCTGATGATCCACATGATCAATCTCTAAATACCTTAAGTAAGACGAATACCGAGGCAATACGTCAGTTCGCGGTCAAAATGCAAGGTATGGAACCTCGCGATGTGACTTTGGCACATTTGAATTGGTGGGAACGATGGTTGCGCTGGGGCCAGCATGGACGCCATTTACATCGATCTTTATGGAATCGGCCAAAGCATCATAAGCAGCGCCGTCGTCCAGAATACGTACCCGATGAATTACATCTGGTTCATTATCATGACCAGCTTGCGATGGTGGATGAGTTATCGCGTGCTCGATTGGTAGTAGATCAAACCGATGCCTTGATTAAGAAGCTGCAAAATGATCTCAAAAACATGCAGTCTTTGGAATTGAAAGAAGTGCTGCCAACAGTGCAGTTGCTGTCGGATAGTGTAATTTCCAATCCTTCAGCATTGATGTGGCTGCTGCGAATGCGCTCGGAAAACATGGGTGTCGTATCGCACGCTTTGAAGGTGGCCGTTTATATGCTGACTTTAGGACGCCATATCGGCTTCTCTAAACAACAACTTATTGAATTAGGATTCATAGGTTTATTGCTCGATATCGGTAAATTGGAGATTCCGCCAGGCTTGTTACAGAAACCTGCGAAGTTATCGAAGGAAGAATTATCCATCATGCGCCGTCATGTTCACGCGAGCATTCAGTTATTGGAAGCCCAGGAGCCGCTCAGCGAAAATGTCAGATTGGGCATCAATGAACACCATGAGCGAATGGATGGTAGTGGATATCCACGTGGCTTGATGGGAGCAGAAATCAGTATTTTTGGTCGTATGGCCGCAATTGCAGATAGCTTTGCAGCGATGACTTCGACTCGTCCTTATGGTGCAACTAGGTCCTCATTCGATGCTATGAAAGAATTGTTCCGGATGTCTGAAGGGCAGTTACATGCACCCTTGGTCGAAGAGTTTGTTCAGGCGATAGGTATTTTCCCAGTAGGAAGCCTGATTCAGTTAAATACTGGGGAAGTCGCTATCGTTCTTGAGCACAATAAATTAAAACGACTTGACCCTAAAGTGTTACTTCTGACCAAGGCTGACCAGTCTCTTTTAGAGAAACCCATGATGTTAGATTTAATGCAGCAAAATGTGATCGATAATGGTGAGCGCGTCAGCATTATGCGCGGTCTGCCAGATGGCGCTTATGGTCTGGTTTGTCACGATTTTTATAAGGCATAGAGGACATCATGACTGCTAGGCCCATGAATACCTTGGTTCCTCACCTGACTGAGTTTATGCATCTGGTCGACGCCGAAATTCGCGCCGTTGACGAGCATCATGTGATGGCATTGTTGGTCGTTTCTTTACAGCGATCGGATCGTGTACAGGCATTATTGCATGCATCGTATGCCCAAATTGTTCAGCAGCATTTTTACGAATTGATACGTCCCAGTTTGCGAGAAAAAGATAGATTTGTTTTTGCAACTGACAATGAATGTTGGTTTCTATTGCCTCACTTGTCTTCTGAGGCTTTGGCTGTATTGGCGGTGCACCGCTTATTGGCGGCGATGAGCTCGCCGCTTAGCATAGAGTCTCAAACGATTTTTTTTCACCCAACTATCGGTATCGCTTGTGCCCCTTTGCACGCGCAGGATTCTTTTGAGTTGGTACGTATCGCTGATCAGGCAAAGAAGAATGCACAGCTAAATAATTTACGCTTTGAAATGGCGCAAATACAACGTGTTGAGCGTAGCCGCCCTGATGATTTGCCGCAGGCAATTAAAGCCGTTCTTGATGAGAATGGCCTCGAAATGCGCTATCAGCCTAAGGTGGATTTACGCTCTAAGAGCATTAAGTCAGTTGAAGCCTTAGTGCGTTGGCCTAGTGACCATGCACAAGTGGTTGCGACAAATCTTCTCATTGATGTGGCAGAACAATATGGCTTAATTGAACAATTAACGCTGCAGGTTTTTAATAAAGTTCTGCAAGAAGCAGCGAGTTGGGAGAAAAAAGGTTTACATGTTGTGGTCTGGATTAATTTGTCTGCGCGTCTATTAGCGTTGCAGCAGTTACCGAAAATGTTAGAACGATGTCTGAATGTCTGGAATATGCCAGCCAGTGCCATTGGTTTAGAAATTACAGAAAGCGCTTTCATCCACGATATCGAACATACGACTGCATTGCTATTTGAATTGAAACGATTGGGTTTTCGTCTCTCAATTGATGACTTTGGTACTGGGTATTCTTCTTTGGCTTATTTACGCCGTTTTCCGATAGATGAACTAAAAATTGACAAGTTATTTGTGCAAGGTATGAGCAGTTCGCGACAAGATAAGCAGATCGTGCAAAGTATTATTGGCTTAGCGCATAACTTTGGTTTATCTGTGGTGGCAGAAGGGGTTGAGCAGGAAGAGACCTTGAATACCTTGCGACTGATGGGCTGTGATGAAATTCAAGGCTATTATTTTGCCCATCCTATGCCCGGAGAAAAGCTTTTGACTTGGTGTGAAGAGTTTCACAGAACCAGCATGGAGCGTTTGTAAGCCGTTTCTACTCGGTTTGCCGTATCGGCTTTTTAATAGCATTTTGTTTTTAGTGATGAAAGTGTACAAAGTGAGTTCACAGTCTAGTTCGGATACACACAGCATTTTGACTTCAAGCACCGAAAATCGTCGGCGCTTGCGTATCGGCTTGATTGCGAATCGTGCGCATCAAGATGCGGCAGACTCCGCCTTGGTTCAGTTATTTGTCAGAGCCCGCGAAGCAATCCATATTTTAGATATCGAATGGGTAGTGGTCGGCAGAACCTTGGATGCTATTCATAGCCATGGACTACAGAATATTTGCTCACCACATAGTCGATTCCCTTATGGGCGTGATGGTGGCTTGATGAAACTAGTTGCGCACGTAGTAAACCGTGATCCAGATAATTCAGTGGATGCGGTGATTTATTTGATTGATCCTGTTGATTATTCGTCGATTTTTCCCGAAGCCTTAGCTCTAAAACGTCAGTGTGTAATTCACGGAAAACCCTATTTATCAACGCTGGCAGGCGCGTGTGAATGGTTGGAATTAGAAGCAACCGCGGTTGGCGCAACGCTCTCTGTGAACGGCGCAGCGGGTTTAGATTTAGCAAATGAGCGTATCGCTTTAATCGCGCATGATGCGTTAAAACAGAACATGTTACAGATAGCGGAAAAACATTTCGCTTTGCTGGATCAATTTGAGCATCGCTACGCGACAGGTACTACCGGTTCTTTATTGAATCAACTGGCGCAAAAGATCAAAGGTGAGGAGGCGGCGCGAAATTGGGTGCAACCGTTTTTGTCAGGTCCTATGGGAGGCGACGCACAGATTGCAGAATTGGTTTTAGAGAGAAAAATTCGACGTATTTTATTTCTCGAAGATCCGCATGTGGCCCGCCAGCATGAGGCCGATATACAGTTACTTGAACGTGCGGCCCGTACTGTTACCGATTTTGCTTTGGTCGTGAGCGATGGACAGGGATCTGATCGCTGGTTGCGCCTGTTGAGCCAACGAATCGCGACCACATTTTGAATCACGAATAAAAGTCTTCAATTTATTTTGTTTATTTACCTGCACACGCATAGAAATAAGAAAGCAAGTCCGGCTAAGTAAACTTGAAAATAGTGTGATTTTTGTATTGATTCGGTACAATCGTCGTTTTAATCATTGATCTGGGTAGCCTTGAATTAATTGATTTGTGCGCAGCACAGCAGTCCCGATCACAACGAAAGAAAATAAATTTATGACACGCAGATACTCCGATATGAATCAGCATGATGCTCTATACAAAGTAGCTCGTGCTTATCCAGGTGGTTTAGATGCCTTAGCGGCAAAAATGCAGATGTCTGTGAATGTCCTGCGCAATAAATTAGCGCCCGGTATAGAAACGCATTATCCGTCGTTTGAAGAGACTTCAGAAATTATCAATCTATGCCAAGCGGCCGGCGTGAAAGATGCCTTGTTGCCGGTGCATGCTTTCTTGGCGCGCCATGGTATGGCCGGATTTTTGGTGCCTGAACCACAAGAATTTACGGATGACGATTTGTCACAAACCGTTTGCCGTGTGATGAGTCAGGTCGGGAATGCGGCAGAAGCGGTTTCAGAAGCAATGTTGGATCGCGTGATTACTAATACCGAAGCGGATCTGATAGAACGGGAATTTCAAGCGGCTTTAGCAGCCATTGGTGAATGGCGCGCACGGATTCGCCAGCATCATAAGCCGACCTGAGTGACACAGGTCGCGTGATGTCAGTTTCCACTCCTGATACTGCTCCAACTCCAGTTCTAACACCGGCGCGATCACAGCCTCAGTCTTTGAACGAACTGTTCTGGTCGTTTACTTTGCTTGCGATGCAAGGCTTCGGTGGCGTGGTGGCGATCGTTCAACGTGAGCTAGTCGATAAAAAACAATGGATGACTCCCTCTGAATTTGTAGAAGAGTGGGCCGTTGCGCAAGTTATGCCTGGCCCTAATGTCGTGAATCTTGCCATGATTATAGGCAATCGTTTCTTCGGCTTGCGCGGTGCATTATGTGCCTTGGCTGGCATGCTGACCTTTCCCCTTATCTTGTTGCTGCTACTGGCGATGTTGTATTCGCAAATGGCGACTCATCCCGGTGTTGCCGGTGCTTTGCGCGGTATGAGCGCAGTAGCCGCAGGCATGATTATGGCCAGCGGTTTGCGCTTGATTCCTGCATTGAAAAAGCACCCTTTGGGCTGGCTGCTCTGTGCTTTAATCGCGGCATTGTGTTTTATTTGCATCGCCGTGTTTCATTTTCCCTTAGTCTTTATTTTGCTGTTCTTAGGTGGCAGTAGTAGCGCACTAGTCTATCGTCAATTGAAGCAAGTTAAATCCGTTGCAGAGTCAATTGGAGATGTCGATGCATGACATGAGTCAAATTGCATTGGCATTGAGTTGGCTTGATTGGTGCAATTTGTTTTTGCATTTCACCTTGCTGTCATTGTTATCAGTAGGCGGTGCTGTGTCTACACTACCCGAAATGCATCGCTATCTGGTGATGGAACAACATTGGATTTCGGATGCACAATTTAATGCATCGGTGGCCTTAGCGCAGGCCGCGCCAGGGCCAAATGTCTTATTCGTTGCTTTGATGGGATGGCATGTTGGCGTCAATACCGGTAGCTTTTGGGGCGGTTTGTTGGGCGTTGTAATTTCCATGATAGGCATCGTTTTGCCAAGTGCGACTTTGACTTTGTGCTTTGCAAACTGGAGTCATAAAAACCGCGAGATGATTGCTGTACGAAGTTTCAAGTTGGGTATGGCCCCCGTCGTTATTGGCTTATTGGTCGCGACCGGTTGGATTATGGCGAGCGCGCATAACAGTTGGCGCATGGATTGGCCGGTATGGTGTTTGACCGCATTGTCCGCAGTCGTCGTGTGGCGTACCCGATTGCATTTATTGTGGTTGCTGGTGATCGGTGGGGTTTTGGGCTGGTTTGGTGTGATTTGAATGCACACTGTGAATACAGTTTTTTAAGGCTTAGGCCTTTATAGGTAAGCTTAAACGAACTTCTAAACCACCTTCTGGTAAGTTACTTAAGCTAAGTTTGCCATTATGTTGGCGCGCGATATTTAGTGCAATCGTCAGTCCCAAACCGGTTCCGCCCGTTTCGCGGGAGCGCGAAGTCTCCATGCGATAGAAAGGTTCGAACACACGGGTTTGTTGATCGACTGGAATGCCATTGCCTTGATCTCGCACGCAAATGTGTAGCCATCGTTGTTTTGCTTCGGTACTTTGAATTAAATGTAGTTTGGCACTATGTCCATATTTGATCGCATTGTCGACCAAGTTATTCAGGCAACGGCGTAACGCTTGTGGTCTGGCCATGACGGTAGCTTTGGATTTATCGAGCAAACTGACATCATGTCCTGCATCACTGGCATCCGCACAAATACTGTCGAGTAAAGAGTCGATATCGAGTGCTTGCAATGCTTCATTGCTGTCCATGCTGCGTGCTAAATCCAAGCCCTCTTTAACCATCATTTGCATGCTAGACAAATCGCCTACCAGCTTGCCATGCAGTTCTTGGTCGCTGACCTTTTCTAAGCGTAGACGTAAGCGCGTCAGGGGCGTTTGTAGATCGTGGGTAATCGCTGCCAACATTTGAGTGCGTTGTTGGATATGGTCACGAATCCGTAGTTGCATGGAATTAAAGGCGCGCGTTGCTTGTTGAATTTCTTTAGGCCCGCGTTCCTCAAGCGCAGGGCGATTGATATCGTGACCTAAGTCGGTCGCGGCTTGCGCTAACTGCTGCAAAGGACGTATGGTCATGCGTGATACGAACAGTGCCAGACCTGCGATACAAGCTAAGAATAGACCGAGATAAAAGTAAGTTTCTGGTTGTATCGGGGCAGTGGGTGGGCGTGCAGGGAAGATCGTCTGATGCAGTCCGCTCCCATCGTTTAGTACAAAAATCAGTGCTTCGCAGGCTTCCGTTGGACCACGATCATCGGGACGCATCAGACAGTTTTCTGGCGCAGGTGGAAGTGGAATAATTTTGAATGATTTCCCTAAGCGTTCACTAAGTGCAATGCCATAAGGCGTACTGGCTTTATAGTCCGGCACATTGGCTGGAACTGGGACGACCTTTAATCCAAAACGATGAATTGCTTTTAGCAAGCCTTCGCGATTTGCTGCTGGCAGTGCATCGATCGCTTGTATCAATTGCTCGGCATGTTTAGCGCGGTCGGCGCGATAATTATTGCGCTCATTACTGATGGTGTTTTGACGCTCGCCAAAAGCCAGCCACCAAGTCAGTGCAGCAGAACAAATAATCCCAAATAAAAGTACCGAAAAAATTCGACCTGAGATGGAATCCAAGCGAGAGATGAGTCGAAAATTAAAGCTTGCCATAATGAGATTACATAATCCGGTGAATGCTAGTGAGTTTCAGCGGTAACGTTAACGGATAGCACATAGCCACCATTGCGCACCGTCTTAATAATTTGTGGGGAGCGGGCATCTTCACCGAGTTTTTGGCGTAATCGACTAATTTGAATATCAATAGAACGGTCAAACGGATCTGCGTCACGTCCTTGCGTCATGTTCAATAACTGATCTCGATTGAGTACAGTATTGGGTTGTTCTAAAAAGATGTTTAATAAACGGTATTCTGAGCCAGACAAGGCGATTACTCGTTCATCCGGGCTGATCAAATGACGCGCAACCAAATCCAAGGTCCATTCGCCAAAACGTAATTTTTTTGGACTTTCATCATGCTCGCGTCCACCATTGTTTTGCGTGCGGCGTAATACACTGCGAATTCTGGCTAACAATTCACGCGGCTCAAAAGGCTTAGGTAAGTAATCATCGGCGCCCATCTCCAAACCGAGAATCCTGTCTAAGGGCTCGCCACGGGCAGTCAGCATAATCACAGGCAAATTTGATTTTGCGCGTAAATTACGACACAAGGTTAGGCCATCTTCGCCCGGCAAATTCAAATCGAGTACTAATAGATCTATGGGATTTTTTTCTAATGCACTCCACATGGCATGACCATCTTGCGCCATCAGAGTGGAATAGCCGTGCGTTTCCAAATAGTCCGCCAGTAAGCTGCGGATTTCCCGGTCATCGTCAACAATTAAAACAGTATTTTGCATATCCATGATTCTATTATCTGATAAGACTTTGTTGCTGGGCGCTTGGATTTGTATCGACTTGTTATCATAAATCAAGATTGAAACAATACGACACATGCGATGTCGCAATTGGTTCTACAGTGGCAGTGTGGGTTACAGATCGATACACAGCCAGCTTAGATTGTCACTTTCTACTTACATTTGAAGCGCATTATCTGACACATGTGCAGTGCACATGATTAGGTCTAAGGCAGTTCACCTAGTCTTTTTATGCATTTGAAACTTTAAGGATAACATCATGAAATCGATAAGAAATAGTTTATACCTAGGTTTAACCGCAATTTCACTGAGTTTTGCTTCGTCGGTATTTGCGCAGCAAAGCCCAGCGCCACGTCCGCCCATGGATCAGGCCAAGATGATGGAAAAAATGAAGACTGGCATGGAAAAGCATCACAGCATGATGCACGACAAATTAAAGATCACCGCCGAGCAAGAAGGCGCCTGGAAAACATTTATCGAAGCGACCAAGCCAGCCATGATGGAGCGTGGGGAGAAAATGCGGGCTGACAGAAAAGCAATGGAAGGATTGTCTACTCCTGCAAGAATGGAAAAAATGCTAGAGCATTCTAAAGAGCGCCTTGCGCACATGCAAAAAAATCTGGATGCGCTTAAAACCTTTTATGCTGTATTGACACCAGAGCAGCAAAAAATCTTTGATGACAGTCATCAACGTATGCGCCATCGCATGCAGCGAGGCATGAAGCACCGAATGCAAGAGCGTATGCAAGGTAGTGCTCATGAACGAATGGAAAAATGAATTATTTGATATATGTCAGCATGGCTTAACAAAGTATTTGTAAGTAGTTTGCAGTGTTCCGATAAAATGGCGGCTTAGTATAAGGTCGTACGCCTATGTTTCGATGATAAGCGTTCATTCTGAGCCTCCATTTTTGATGCGATTAAGTCATTGAGTTTTCAATAAGTACCCGAAAGCCCAATTCTGTTTTAATCGCTATGCACTATGATAAATTCCACTTCGTTTGATAATCCTCCTAGTAATGTCGTTAACATAAGCTCGCCTGCGACTACAGCGTTCCCCGTAATCCCTTTGCCAGACTCTGCAATCGCGAAGGCAGCGCGCCATTTGGGCGATGTATTGAGATTGTGTTTTCAACATCCTTCCGCGCATGCTGCGGTGGTGGTATTCGACCTCCGTACCGATTTGTCGACAGCTTTGATGCGAGCTTATCGTCGTTGTTTGCCTGACGCTGTTTTTCTGGATTTTGATGCCAATACACCGGAACAGGTGATGGCAAGTTTTAAAGATTTGGTCGCAGGTGATTTGGTCGTCTTGGTGCAATCAACGAATTTTCGTATGGACGCTTATCGTATTCGTGTTGAATTATTTAAGCGTGATTTAAAAGTGATAGAACATCCTCACTTAGGGCGCATGCCCGGTGAGCAAGCTTTAGCCTATATTGATGCTCTGGCTTACGATATGGATTATTACCGGGGCGTAGGTCGAGGCCTAAAGCAGTTGATTGATAACGCGCCATGCGGCATGGTCGATAGTGGTGACGGCGCACAATTGGTGTACGCGTCACCGTTTGAAGACGCCAAGTTGAATATTGGTGACTATAGCGATATGAAAAACTGGGGCGGCCAATTTCCCATCGGTGAGGTCTTTACTGAAGCAAAAGACTTACGGGCCGTGAATGGGCGTGTGCGTATTTTTGTGTTTGGCGACACCACTTTTTCTGTTAATAAACCGCCGCATCCTATTACACTCGTGATCGAACAAGGTCAGGTCGTTGATGTGATTGACTCCACTCCCGCTTTCGATGAAGTAATAGCACAAATTAAAGCAGACGAATCCGTGGTGTGGGTGCGTGAACTTGGTTTTGGTATGAACCGCACCTTTAACCGTGATCGTCTGGTCAGCGATATTGGTACCTATGAACGCATGTGCGGCATCCATCTTTCTTTGGGAGCGAAACATGGTATTTACGGTAAACCAAATTTTAAGCGTGGCGATGGCAAATATCATGTTGATGTGTTTGCCGTGACTGAATCAGTTACTTTAGGCGAACAAGTCGTGTTTCGAGACGGCGCCTGGGTGGTTTAGGAAGTCGGACTTGATCGCGGGTTCAATAATGGGGTGGACGTTCGTCCACGACACTTTGCCTTTGATTCGCGGTGATCGCCAATTCGCGCAAGCGTCCTGCCAGAGCGACGCAGAGTTTTTCTAGTTCGTCGATTTTCTTTTGTTGCTGATAAACTTGGGTATTTAAGGTATCCACTAAGTCGTCTTGTCGGCTTAAGCGAATTTCTAAATCAATAATACGTTCTTCTACATTCATATGGTTTCTCCGGTTGAGTAAATCAGGTGATCGATAACAAGTACCTTGCCCATTCTAACTGATGCCAGATAGTTTCTAAGACTGCTAGGCCGCTACAGCTATAATGTTGATTGCTAATTTGAGCCAACGCCTCGCCATGAAAAATCTTCCTATCCGCCAATTCATACAATTTGCTGCCGTCGGTTTGTCGGGTACTGCCGTTCAGTATGCCAGTATACAAATCGCGGTGATGTTGGAGTTGACGCTATTTAATAAATCGGCGGCAGTAATCGGTTCTGCAGTCGGATATTTGTTGGGCTCTGTCGTTAATTACATATTGAATTATTTCTTGACCTTTCGTAGTGGCAAATCGCATATGGAAGCCGCTAGTAAGTATTTCACTGTATTGGGTGTGGGTTGGTGCATCAATCTGGGATTGATGACAATCCTGGTCGAACATTGGCAATGGTGGCATTGGTATGCTCAAGTGTTGACCACGGGTCTAGTGTTATGCTGGAATTTTGGAGGAAGTAAATTGTGGGCATTTAAGTAATGCTGTCCCGGCCTGATTGCTGAATTGTCGAGGTTGATGAATGTTCGAACGCTTATAGTCAGGATTTTCAGACCTTCAGCGATCAGGTAGAATTTAGACACTCGCCACTGCAAGTTGTAATTCGCATTCATGGCGCACTTATCGTGGTTGTGCTGTGCCCTTGAAATAAGTCGCAATAAAGAACCTAGCAATCAATTGACCGAGATCTTATTTAATTACAGGAGTCGTGGTGTTCAAAAGTTTGTTTAATAAGGTCTTTGGCACTCCAGCTAATATTCCCACACCTTCACTTACCACAAGCAACAGTAACGAAAATACACCATCAGCCGATTTGGCCCAAAATCAGGATCCCTTATTTGGCGTGAAAAAAGGAGGGAAGGAAATTGCGGCAAAATTATTTACGGCGATGTCTGCGGAAAAAGCGATACATTTGGAATCTTTGCTAAGCGCATTGGGCGCGCTGGCGGGGTATGCCTGCCAAATCAGTGTGCGTGAGGCCTACGTGGTACAGCAAGGACGTCCTGAACAAGAAGTATTTATAGTAGTGAAGAGTCAACAAAATGGTGTAACTTATTTTTTTGGTGATTTGTTAAACAAACCTTTGGCTGAAAGTCGTTATTCCGTATGGTCTTTAGCATCAGGAGCCGTGCAAAAATTGGGATTGCAGCAGCTCATTGATCTGCATGATATTTTTAGACACGTTACCGATACTTTGGGCGGCTCAGAGTTTGGCCTGCCGCGTATAGAGATCGAACATCGTGCCAAAGAGACGCCGATCAATTACGTGAGCTTCTTATGGCCCAAATTATTTCCATTGGCGCAGGCTTATTGCAAGAGTCCTAGTGATTTACCTGTCGTTTTCGGTGTCGCTATTCAAGAGATTTTGTTTGCCAGCAAGGGATTAATTGAGCCGCAGCTGGCATTGCGCATTGTGATGGAGAGTGCGGTTCCTATGTCCAAGATTTATATTCCCGAAGCTTTACATGGTTAATTACTTAGCACTATATTCCCGAGCGCTGTTAAACGCGGTTTATTGATGATACGTCACGCTCAAAGTGCTTGATTCTTATGCCGGTACAAAGATGTTTGATGTTAAGATAAATCGGTATTGTCGCATTGCATTATTTCATGCTGATCCAATCTAGCAAGATGAGGCTTATTTATGTCACTAAGGCATGTAAATACCTTCAAAATTGTTTTTGCTACCATGCTGTTATGCTTGTCGTGCAGCGGGATGGCGGATGTCCGAACGGATATGGCACGTTTGGAATCGATACAGATTTTGAGTGAGAAAGATAATCAAGCTGCATTGAAACAACTCAAAGAGTTTTATGCGCAGTTCAATGCACAGACGGATTATTTTGTCAAAATAGATACTTTACGTGAGTTGGTATCTGCCTACTATGACGCCGGAGATATCGCGGCGGGCGATTTAGTACAAGCCGAAATCTTGAAGCTTGCTACTGAAAATAAAGATAAAGAGGGCATCGCCCTAACACAAATTACTGCTGCTTATAAACTGCGTGACGCAGCGAAATTTGATCAGGCTATCGCAAAATTAGATGAGATCGCTAAAGTCGTTCGTGGTTCTAGCCGTCCCGATAATTTAATGCGTCTGGAGTCGGCCTATGGGAATATTTATCACGCCGCCAGCAAATTTGAGTTGGCCTTGCGTCATTACCTCACCGCTTTGGAGCTAACCGAGGGTTTGCCTCAAAAAACCTTGATCCCTAAAATCCGCAGATTGCAAACACTCGCGGCTTTGTATCTGACGATGCAAAATCCAGAGCAAACTTTGATCGTGACAAACGATGCACTGGTTTTAGCTGCACAAGTCGAGTCACCTCGAATTATTGCTAATTTACGTATGAATCAAGCGATGGCTTTAGGTGATTTAAAACGCTATCCAGAGTCACTAGTGGCGTATGAGCGATCCTTGAAAGCAGCGCAAGAAGCCAACTTGCCAAAACTGGAAGCACTGATTTTAAGCAATATCGCCGACTCTCATTTACGTACTCATAACTTTACTAAAGCAGAAACAGTTGCCCGTAGGGCCCTAGAAAAAGCCGAGTTGATTAATGACCCCTTGTCAATTAATAACGCTAAGGCAAATCTTGGATTTGCCTTAGGTGGTCAAGGCAAGATATCACAAGCAATGACGTACCTAAGCCCAGTATTAACTCATGCTCGTGAGTTGGGTGATAAGGCAGATATTGAAGCGACCGTCGGCGAAATCAGCCGTATGTATGAAAACGCCAAGATGTACAAAGAGGCTTTGGAATATACGCGTGAGCAACAAAATATCAGTAATGAGTTATTCCGTACGGATAGAGCGAAAACCGTGGCGACCTTGCAGGAGCAATTCGATGCAGATCAGCGTAAAAAACAAATTGAACTCTTAGCACGAGAAAACGAAGTTAAAGACGCTGCTATTAAAAATAGTCGATTGCAGCAAGTTATTACCTTGTTGGGCGCGATGGTAACGATCATGGTCGGCATATTTATTTTCATGTTGTATCGTAAAGTCAAGCAAACCAATGCCAAGCTTGAAGAAGTCAATCAACAACTTGAGTTTCACTCTGTTCGTGATCCTTTGACTGGGCTTTTCAACCGACGTTCATTCCTAGAATTGATGCGACAACGCGACCTCCAGGCGCCAGACGACAGACGAGAGGATAGCGAAGATAATCCAGATTGTTTGATGATTATGGATATTGATCACTTTAAGCATATTAATGACACTTGGGGGCATTCAGCAGGTGATGTGGTTCTGATTGAAGTGGCGAAACGTTTGCGTAGCGCTGTGCGCGATTCTGATATGACTTTACGTTGGGGTGGCGAAGAGTTTTTGATTTTTGCGCCTCGGACTAAGTCGACACAACTGACGCCTTTAGTGGAGCGAGTGTTGCGTACAATTGGTTCAACGCCTGTCATGGTTGGCGATAAACGGATTCCGGTTACAGTCAGTGCAGGATATATTTCTTTGCCATTTTCAGGCATCCCTGAAGCGGCTTGTAATTGGGAAAAAGCGATGCAACTCGCTGACATGGCATTGTATTTAGGTAAGGTAAATGGGCGTAACCGAGCTTATGGCTTAATTAGCCTATTGGTGCCGTATCAACAGGCGTTACCTGAACTAGAAAAAGATTTCTCTGCGGCTATTAAGCAGGGCTTGATAGAGGTGGCCGTTGTTATTGGCCCTGCTCAAGAACATTTAGAGAGCAATAGTGTTGCTGTTTAGCCCTCAATATGGATACCTGTCCGAACCGCACTAACAGCGGTAACGATGAAAATTTTGGTTAAAACAGGAAAAAGAGAATAAACCCCCTAGACAGATTTTAGAAATGTGCCTATAATCTTGTTTCTGTCGTTGCTGATGACACAGCAAAGCAGTTATTTGAACTAAGCAAGTAGTATATGGGTGCTTAGCTCAGTTGGTAGAGCGGCGCCCTTACAAGGCGTAGGTCGGGAGTTCGAGCCTCTCAGCACCCACCATCAAATAACTGCAAAGTACAGATGCCTTTCTAAAACGGAGTGGTAGTTCAGTTGGTTAGAATACCGGCCTGTCACGCCGGGGGTCGCGGGTTCGAGCCCCGTCCGCTCCGCCAAGTTGTAAGAAAAAACGCGCTAAGGCGCGTTTTTTTTCGTCCGTGAAAAAAACGGCGAGTAAATAGGGCGAGTAAGAATTAAGCTCAATCAAAAGATAAAAAATGCCAGCGTTTTGCTGGCATTTTCATTTATATCTGGCTAATTAGTTTTATGCGGCTAATGGATCGGCCAATTGACCTCCCAGTGAATATACGATGTCGTCTAGCATCTTCGCCAATTCGGATGTCATTAAGAGGAAGTCAGCATCGAAGCGTTCATTTTCGTCTGCCGTGCGTTGATCTTTATCTTCATTCAAGATATCTAGAGGCTTGATGCGCTTGATTGCCAGATTTTCGGATAAGACAAACGAAATCTTGTCGTCCCAAGTCATGGCCAATTTTGTACATTGCTTGCCGGCAGCGATATGGCGTTGCACATCATCAGGATCAATTGAGTGACGTACGTAGCGCACGGTGGCTTTGTCTTCGGTATGGGCGCGTAATTCGGTGTCTTGATCTATCGTAAAGCCTTTTGGTGCTTCATTGCCGGCTAGCCAATCGGTCATTGCTGTTTGAGGCGAAATCTTGGTGCGCAAACTTTCCATGGGAATCTTGTCGCATTTCAGGAGCAACTTGATGACTTCGTCAGCTTTGCTTGGGCTAGAACTATCGATGACCAGCCAGCCATTCACCGGATCAATCCAAATCCAGGTTTGACGCGTAATAGAGAATGCGCGTGGTAGCAGCTCATCAGTGACCCGTTCTTTCAAGTCTTTCATGGCTTTGCGGCCGGGGGCAAAACCTTGTTGTTCCTCTAGGTCTTTTGCGCGCGCTTTGGTTACCTGATTCACAACCGATGAAGGTAGGAGTTTCTTTTCGGTTTGCAAAAGCAGTAGCAATTGTTGATTGACGCTATGAATTAAGCTGTCGTTATTGCGAGGAGATGCCCAGCCTTCGCTTTGCATATCGCCAGAACCTGTATTGGAAAAAGATTGAGATCCCAATTGCGTATTCAATTGTTCAACATCGACTTTCCAAGGGGCAGGAAGACGGAAAACTTGTAAATTTTTAAACCACATGTGCAATCCAGAGGAGAGGAAAAGCGGCTTATTCTACACGTTCGTTAGTCTACTGTAGAAGCTTCTGTGCAGAAAGTGACCGTCAATTTACAGGTGAATGCTAGTTCGTCATTAAGTATGGGATGTCGATTCATTCCGTATCCCGTGTCTTTTTCTTCAATTGACGATGGTTTGCGGCAAATCAGGATGCGCACAAAGGTTATAATGACTGCTAATTTTCTCTCAAATATTTGTGTGTATCGTGATTTTCACGCGCAGCAAAAAAACTATCTAAACATCATGTTAGCCCAGCAAAAACTCGACATACTCGAAGCAATAAAAAGCGCTGTAGCGCCCATACTTGCAGGTACTGAACTTAATCCTACGATTGCGCTAGAGCGTCCACGTGATCCTTCACATGGGGATATCGCTTGTAATATTGCGATGCAAATTGCTAAGCCTTTGAAAAAAAATCCACGTGAGTTGGCGCAACAGATTGTCGATGCCTTATTGGCACAAAATAACTCTTTGATTGCCAGTGCAGAGTTGGCTGGTCCGGGCTTTATTAATTTGCGCGTCACCGCAGCAGCAAAACAAGCGGTGGTGAAAACGATTTTGCAGCAGCAGGATCAGTTTGGTAAGGGCGTTAAAGGCACGGGAAAAAAAGTCATTGTCGAGTTTGTGTCTGCGAATCCAACGGGTCCATTGCATGTCGGTCACGGTCGCCAAGGCGCGCTCGGTGATGCTTTGTCGGCATTATTAGAGGCACAAAGTTATCAAGTGACGCGTGAATTCTATTACAACGATGCTGGTGTTCAGATTGGCAATCTGGCTTTATCTGTACAAGCTCGTGCCAACGGTTTTAAACCGGGCGACGCTGAATGGCCTGAATCTGCTTATAACGGCGAATACATCGCAGAGATTGCGCAAGACTTCTTAGCGCAGAAGACGGTGTCAGCCAGCAATGGTGAGCCCGTCAAAGGCAGTGGCGATGCCAACGATATTGATTCGATCCGTCAATTCAGCGTGACTTATCTGCGTAATGAGCAAGATATCGATTTGCTGGCGTTTGGTGTGAAGTTTGATAATTACTACCTCGAATCGTCCTTGTATTCGGATGGAAAAGTTGAAGCAGCTGTGGCTGCTTTGATCGCTGCAGGTAAGACTTACGAACAAGACGGCGCCCTTTGGTTACGTACGACCGAATATGGCGATGACAAAGATCGCGTCATGAAGAAGTCGGATGGTACCTACACCTATTTCGTGCCGGATGTGGCTTATCACGTGGTCAAATGGCAACGTGGTTATAGCCAGGCTATCAACGTTCAAGGTAGCGATCATCATGGGACGATTGCAAGGGTAAGGGCCGGTTTGCAGGCCGTGAATCAAGGGATACCAAAAGGTTACCCTGATTACGTATTGCACAAGATGGTCACCGTCATGAAAGATGGCGAAGAGGTGAAAATCTCTAAGCGTGCGGGGTCTTATGTAACGGTACGAGACTTGATCGAATGGTCAGGCGGTGGCGACGTGCAAAAAGGCCGCGATGCAGTGCGGTTTTTCCTGATTTCACGTAAAGCAGACACCGAATTTGTCTTTGATGTCGATGTGGCGCTCGCAAAATCAGATGAAAATCCTGTGTACTATGTGCATTATGCGCACGCGCGTATCTGCCGTATGTTGTCGCAGTACAGTGAGTCTGACGCTGACTTAGCTGCATTGAAAGAGGTCGATTTGTCGCCACTAACTGCGGCACGTGAAGCATCGTTATTGCAAAAACTCGCCGAATATCCTGAGATGCTAGAAAAAGCCTTGGACGAATTAGGCCCGCATCAAGTGGCGTTTTATTTACGTGATTTAGCTGGTGAGTTACATAGCTATTACAATGCGGAGCGAGTATTGGTGGATGATGTGCCAACCAAATTGGCGCGCTTGGCGTTAATTTTGGCAACTCGTCAGGTGTTGCGTAATGGCTTGAGTCTAATCGGTGTGTCTGCGCCGAATCAAATGTAAATTAGCGACGCAGCCATTTCAGAAATCTTTATAAACAAAGAAAAAATAGCCTCAGATAGGAGAGACATGAGTTCGCAAAAAGTATTTGGACAGGGTCAGGCAGGAAGCACCTTGACCGGCATCATTATTGGCTTGGTGATAGGCTTAGCAATCGCTGTGGTGGTGGCTTTAGTCATCACAAAAACACCTACGCCGTTTACCAATAAAAATGCTAAGAGTGATAAAGCGGATTTGCCTGTAGCGCAAATGCAGGACCCGAATAAGCCTTTATACGGAAGTAAAGATGCGGTGAATCAGGCGGCAAAAGAAGTTGCAGGCAGTAAAGCCGCCGAAACCATAAAACCAGCAACTGCAGTAGGTGCACCAGCATCGGTTGCTACAGCGCCAGCTGCACCGGCTGCGCCAGTCGCCGCAGCCTCCAAGCCAGAAGTGGCCGATGATAAGTATATTTATTACTTGCAGGTTGGAGCATTTAAAGAGGTCGCAGAAGCAGAAAGTGCCCGTGCGAAGTTAGCTTTGGTTGGGGTGGAGGCGAGCGTAAGTGAAAAGAACAATGACGGTAATGTATTGCACCGAGTACGTGTTGGTCCGTTCGATCACGCAGATGCAATGAACAAAATGCGCGCGAAGTTGTCTGAGAGTGGTGTCGACACGGCGATCGTGCGTAGCGCCAAGTAAATATTGATTTGTAGTATATTTTAAGAGGAAATTATGCGTCTATTTCGTCAGTTGTTATTGATTAGCTTAGGTTTTATTGCCGTTGCAGCGAGCGCGCAAAACGTACCTCGCCTCGGTCAGGAGTACACGGTATTGGATCGTCCACAACCAGTTGAGGCCGGCAAGAAAGTGGAGGTCACAGAGTTTTTTGGTTTCTTTTGCCCCGCTTGTAATGCGTTCGAGCCGTATTTGGAAGGCTGGATTAAGAAACAGGGTGATCGCATAGTAGTAAAACGCGTGCACGTTAATTTTCACGAACTGGTTACCCAGCAAAAACTGTATTACACCTTGGAAGCGATGGGTAAGGTGGATGAATATCAATTAAAGACTTTCAATGCTTTTCACGTTGACCGTAATCGTTTATCAACCGATGCAGAAGTGATGAAATACGTAGAGAAAGTGGGTTTGGATAAGAAAAAATTTGCCGACATCTACAGTTCATTTGCGATTCAATCGAAGTTAAGTCGTGCGGCTCAATTGATGAATGACTATAAAATTAATGGCGTACCTACTGTGGTGATCGATGGACGTTTTGTTGTTTCTCCCGCAGACTTGTATGCAAAATCACGCAATCCATCGACCGATCCGGCTAATCATGCTGGCTTAAAAGTGATGGATTGGGTGGTCGATAAAGTCTATCAAGAAAAAAATCCAGTCAAAGCTGCGCCTGCAGCTGCACCAGCAGCACCGGCGGCCGCTACCAAGAAGAAGTAAGTTCTTGCTGTTGCGACTAATTGCAATGATTCATGAAAAATCCGTCGTTCTGGCGGATTTTTTTTGTATCGAGTATGGCTGTTGATACCAACATCGCAGATAGCCACTAGAAGATCGAATGGGAGTAATATGCAAGCCGTTTTTATAACTGGTGCCTCGTCAGGTTTAGGTGAGGCTTTGGCCAGAGAGTACGCACAGCAAGGTGCAATGTTGGGTTTGGTGGGACGTAATTTGGAACGACTAAAAGCACTACGAGATAGTTTGCCGCAGCCTGGGCGCCACGCTTTGTATGTAGCCGATGTGAACGAACATCAAACATTGCAGGCAGCCGCAGATGATTTCATACGCCGCGCTGGCAAAGTGCATGTGGTGATTGCTAGTGCAGGTATTTCGGTTGGTACACTGAGTGAATTGAGTGAAGACTTGCCCGTTTTCCGGCGTGTGATGGAAACCAATGTGTTGGCAACCGTTGCTACTTTCATGCCATTTATTGAGCATATGAAGCAGCATGCATGGCAAGAACCTTGTCGTTTGGTGGGAATTGCTAGCGTGGCCGGCATACGTGGCTTGCCAGGGGCTAGCGCTTACAGTGCTTCTAAAGCCGCAGTGATCAGTTATTGCGAATCTCTAAGAGTGGAGTTACGACAGAGCGGTATCAAAGTCGTGACGATTGCGCCGGGTTACATCGATACGCCTATGACGAAAATTAATAGTTACGCTATGCCGTTCTTACAGCCTGCACATAAGTTTGCAAGTAAGGCAGCGTCCAGTATCGCGACAGGTATTAGCTACCGCGTGATTCCATGGCAGATGGGCATCGTAGCAAAAATTTTGCGTGCTTTACCTAACTTTGTCTACGATCTTGCTTTTTCGAATGCCCCACGCAAAGCCCGTGAAACTAAGTAGCGATCATGAGTGCAAAATTTTCTGATGCTAGTGCAATGGATAAGTTGGTAGATGCTTATGGCAATTCACATCGACCTGTTAGTGCGGGTGAAACGGTGCGCATCGTTTGCTTAGTGCCTTCGATTACTGAGTTGTTATGCGATCTGGGATTGCAACAGAGCTTGGTCGGTCGCACTGGATTTTGCATACATCCTAAAAGCATCGTGCATTCGATTCCTAAAATCGGTGGTACTAAGGATGTGAATATAGAAAAAATCCGCAAATTGGCGCCGACGCACTTAATTGTGAATATCGATGAAAATGAGAAGCCGACCGTTGAGCTGTTAGCTGAGTTCATTCCACATGTCGTTGTCACACATCCTATCGAACCACGCGATAACCTGGCTTTATTTCGTCTGTTGGGCGCTATCTTTAACGTCAACCAAAAAGCTGAAGAACTCTGTCAACAATTTGAGCATCAGTGGGCTCTATTAAACCCTGACGTTGAAGTCAGGCAAGTGTTGTACTGCATCTGGAAAGATCCATGGATGACGGTCAGTCGTGACACCTATATTGCTCATTTGCTGCAAAGGCGTGGTTACTTACAATGGCAATCCAGTAAATCTTCGCAACGATACCCTGTATTTGAGTGGGATGATGTCAGCTTGCAGCATGTTGACTGTGTTTTGTTGTCGACCGAGCCGTATAGTTTCAATGTGCAAGATGCTAAACAACTTCAGCTGCAAATTCAAAAGCCTGTGATCTTGGTCGATGGCGAAATGCTGTCATGGTATGGAAGCAGATCAATTCAGGGGATGCGTTATTTGAGGGAATTAGCGATTTAAGTGCGATTTGAAAATAAAAGAGACCGCAAATATTTGCGGTCTCTTTTTTTGCTCAGAGTATTCACTCTTAACTATACCGTCACGATCGACGGCATAGGTTTAGAAGCGATAGTTCAAAGACAGGTTGTACATGCGACCTAACTGACTGAAATGAGAGCCATCATAGGTGACCATAGAGTAACGTTGGTCAAATGTGATGTTGTCAGATTGGATTTGAGTAGGTGTACGACCCGTGTAATCCACTGTTTTACTATCCAAAATTGCCTGACCTTTCGCTTTGTCACCAGCAGCTTGCAATTTCCATGATGGTGTAACGTTAAGCATATTGTTCACTGCGAACGCCAAGGTCATGTTTTTGCTGATTTGGTAGTTGACAGAAAAATCGGTCACAGCTTTTGTTTTGAAGACCACTTCCAGATTTTGATCCAAATCGGCATTTCTAAATCTAGTTGGACCAAACACCGTATTATTCAAAGAGAAATTGAAGTCGTTGATATCATAGTCGAAACCGACGAGGGTTTTGAACTTAGGACGAGACGTGAACATCAAAGCTTCTTGAGTGATATCCAATACAGACTGACCAGCCTTCGCAATTGCTGCCGGATTATTGACCGCACCATCGCGTTCATTTTTCAAAGAGTAGTTGCCCGACAAGTTAAACGCCAATTTGCCATCGCCTAGTTTCATATTGCGCTGGTTAAAGACATAGTCAATACCGGAAGTTTTACTATCCAAAGCATTTGCGAAGAAGCTCAAAGAAACAATATTTGCTGCCTTCAGAATCTTATCCAACTCTGCCTTAGGATCACCGCTAGGTTTAATTTCTTTACCCAAAATAATGCGATCTTTGAGGGAAATATTGTAGTAATCCAAAGTCATGCTGGTGTCTTTGCTTGGCTTGTAGCCAATACCCAAAGTGACACTGGTGGATTTTTCTGCTTTTAGTTTTGGTACACCAAGTGCTATCGCTTCTGCAGAAACATTGCTCGCTAAACCGGACACCTGAATTTGGCCACCTGAGAAAGAATACTGTGTTTTCTGCGTGTAGATCTGGTGCAAAGATGGCGCACGGAAGCCTGTTGATAAGGAGCCGCGCAATGTCACTTCATCATTCAATTTGTACTTGGCGCTTAATTTACCAATTGTCGCATTTCCGAAATCACTATAGCGTTCGAAACGTGCTGTCGCATCAACAACGAAAGCATCGCTGATGTCAAAAACCGTACCGCCGTAGGCGCCGTAGTTAGAACGTGTTGATGTGAAAGAATTGGTTGGTGTGTTACCCGCATAAGAGTCAGAGCCAGAATACAGCCATGATGCCGGTTCACCTGCGAGCAATGTGTATTGTTCTGCTCGGATCTCAGTACCGAAATAGGAACTGACACCTTTAGCGATATCTTTAGAGAAGTCAGCATTGAAAACGGTATGGTTAAATTTAGAACCACCTGCATCAAAGCGTGTTTGGCCATGCGGCGGCAATGGCGTAGTTTTCTTTGCCACTGCATCTAAGTATGCATTTTCCATACCACGGTTGACAGAATTTGTGACCGTGTACGTTTGTTCGTTACCACCGAAAGTCAAGCTGACATCAGATGACCAACCATCGACTTCAAATTTGGCGCCCACTGTTGCATTGTAATCCTTCAGGGCTCCCAAGAAACCAGGAACATAACCTTGATACGGCGCGCCACTTGGGGTCAAAAGGCCGTAGTCAGTTGGACGCCAGTATGGCGTACGATAGTTCGCGTAGCTGTCGATTTTTTTGTCGATGTATGCAGCGTTGGCATACATGGAAACGCCGCCCGAAAAATCATAACGTGAATTGATCAAGAATTTTGCTGCGCGTGTTTCTGGTGAGCCGTTGATGTTACCTGCATCTGGTTTTTTTGAAAGGAAGGCATTTACGGCCGCCAAATCAGCTGCGAAAGTACTTGGGCCATCGCCAAAAGTTGCCGCTTCACCGCGCGCACTGACGATGCCTGAACGTGAAGATAAACCATTTTTGGAAACATCAAACGTCAAATTCACGAAACCGCTGTCGCCTAGAGCCAAACCGTGATTGATACTCAGCGCCTGCATTTTGCCGTCGCCTTCGTGTGTCACGCCAGTGCGACCTGTAATCGATGTGCCGCTTGGGTTGTCTTTCAAAATAATGTTAACCACACCAGCGATCGCATCGGAACCGTATTGTGCTGACGCACCGTCACGCAACACTTCAATGCGTTTAATCGCATCTTGAGGAATCGCTGAAATGTCTGCACCGCTTTCGCCACGACCTGGAGAGGTTTGTGTGTAGACCAAAGCGCTGGAATTCTTACGTTTACCGTTAATCAAGATCAATGCGCGACTAGGACCCATATTACGAATTTCGTAAGGATCAAGCAAAGAAGTTGCATCATTGACTGGGGTTTGTACTGTATTGAAAGAGGGAACACGGAAAGCTAAGGCTTTGTCGAGAGAGGCTTGTGCTGTTTTGGTTAATTCGGAAGCAGCCAATACGTCTACTGGTACTGGTGTGTCGATCATAGTCCGTTGAGAACCACGTGTACCTGTTGAGGTTACCACGACCACTTGTATTTCTTGCGGCGGCGCTACTTTTTCTGTTGTTTTCGCCGGCGTTGCTTCCTGCGCATGTACCATCGAACCTGTGGCTAATAACAAGATCGCTACCTGGACAGCGCTTTTTACGAAAACGTCTTTTTTCCCGATTTTGTTGGATTCAGTTGATTTCTTGTTCAATTTTTTTCTCCCATCTATTTAGAAATCGTTGTAGACGGGGTTCGTCATACAACGCGCATTTACAACTGGTATGCAGGTTTCGTCATCGAAACAGGCTGATCCATACTACATGAGCACCTCGTTATCGAGCAAATTTGAACGCTCATAGTGTTGTTTTTACTGTGCACTTATTGCAATTTAATGTTGCAAATACTCATATGTGTTTCCACGTGGAAAATTAAAAACTACGTTTCCATTCTTTTTACGAATACCACTGTATTCGTGCCAAAAATGCTATATTCCTATGGTTTTTCGAAACCCGTTGCTGATTGCTTCTCACTTCATTCCAGTGTCATTTATTGGGAGAAAAATAGGCAAAGTTTCACTATGAAATTGCAAATTACTTGGACGGATCTATGGCACAACTTTCAAAAAAAACTTTAGGTATCGTATTGCTGGTCGCCGCATTAGGTGCGGCTGCCGCGGGAACCTGGTGGATAAAAAAGCAGAAGCAACATCTCCCGGTGGGTGGTGATGCGCTTATTGCTAATCCAGATGCGCCTTTTGCGATGGGAAGTTGCACTGCTCGCTTACATGATGACAAGCCTGCATTGGCGGTCATGTTTTCGCAGAGTGTAGATGCCGACCAGGCGCTCGATAAACTCATCGAGGTATCTGACCTCGGCGACACTAAAGCCGATAAAACTAAGCCTAAAAAAACAGAGAAAGCCGATGCTGCTGCAACCGCAGCATCCAAGCCCAGTGAGCTGGTAAAAGGTGGTTGGATCGTGTCAGATAACCCGCATGTCTTGCTATTTCCATTCGTCAAAGCCGGGCACAAATACAAAGTTAATCTGAGTGCCGCCATCGCATCCAGTGCTGGTAAAAAATTAGATCAAGCACAGACTTGTGAAGTGATCAGCGACGAGATGGCTGCCTCTTATTTCTTCGCCAGCAAAGGTACAGTCTTGCCAGCAGGTTTAAATGGTGGCCTGCCAGTTGTGAGCGTGAATGTTCCTGAAGTTGACGTGGAATTTTTGCGTATCTCACCAGAAAAATTACCCAAATTTATCGATATGGTAGTCGGCAAAAATCGTGGTCAACAAAGTGAAGAAGACGACACTGCAAGCGAGGGCGAAGGTGAAGGCGAGTATTACTACGATTACTACAGCAATCGGAACAAACTCAAAGGTCTTACCTCAGGCTGGCAACTCAATGCCTTGCAAGGTATCGCTCAAAGCGTGTATCAAAATCGCTTTGTCACCAATGAAGTGCCAAATAGTCGCAAAGTCAGTTTCTTACCCGTTGAAAAAATTACCGAGCTTAAAGAGCCAGGCATTTATGTCGCCGTGATGCGTCGTCCTGGGTACTATGATTACGATTATCAAGTCACTTATTTTTATGTCAGCGACATCGGCTTGCACGTGCGTCGTCAGCTCAAACAAACCGATGTGTTCACTACTTCTCTAAAGGATGGAAAAGCGCAGAGTGGTATTGAGTTAGAAGTCTTAGGCGACGACGGTAAAGTCTTGTTGCGCGGCAGAACCGATGGTGACGGCCATGGTGTCTTACCGGGTTTGCCAAATGGCGCCAAATTATTGTTAGCCAAACGCGGTAAAGAAACTTCTATCATTGCTTTGCAAGAGCCGGGTTTGGATTTAGCTGAATTTGATATCGGTGGTCATTTGCCACGCGACGCAAAACTCTTCGCATGGTCGGGGCGTGACCTGTATCGTCCGGGTGAAAAATTCACTGCATCTTTAATGGCACGTACCGCTGAAGGTGTCGCCTTACCACCCGCACCGATTAAAGTCGATTTAAAGAAACCAAGTGGTGACGTGGTCAGCTCTAGCATCTGGCAACCCAATTCTAAGACGCCTGGTTATTTGCAGAACAAAATCGATCTGCCGCCAGACGCCGCAACCGGCAAATGGAGTTTGGAGTTCCGTGCCGACCCTAGCGCGAAACGTCCAGATTCTATTTACATTTTCCAAGTGGAAGAATTTTTGCCAGAACGCATGAAGCTGAGTTTGAAATCTGACAGCACACCGCTGGCCGATACCACCAATTTTAGTGTGGCGGTTCAAGGTGATTATTTATACGGCGCACCAGCGGCAGGCAATCGTTTGCTCGGTAGCGTGGCGCAGGAGCGATTGAAAAATCCTGTCGCCAAAGAATGGCCAGGTTTTATCTTTGGCGATTTTGCCGATGATACGAATAAAAGCCGTTCTGAATTAGAAGAAGCTGCCTTAGATGATAGCGGTAAAGCCGAAGTCGATGTCCCGTTTGTCGCAAACGCAAAATCACCCTTGAAAGTGCGTGCCGCCTTTAGCTTACTAGAGTCTGGTGGTCGTCCTGTTGTGCGCTCGATAGAACGCGTTTGGTGGCCAGCGCAAAACATAATAGGCATACGCCCATTGTTTGAAAAAGATGTGGCACGGGAAGGCAGCATGGCGGAGTTTGAAATTATCCGTGTGAATACTGCCGGCAAGTTTTCTGCACTCAAACAAGCGCCGTTTAAATTGGTACGCGAAGATCGTGAATATTACTGGCGTTATGACGCGGGTCGTGGCTGGCATTCAGGTTATTCTGAAGGTGAAGAGACCATACATGCAGGTGCTTTAGAATTAAAAAATCGTGCCAAACTCACGGTACCTGTGAAGTGGGGACGTTATCGTTTAGAAGTCACCGATCCTGAAACGAATCTAGTCGCCCGTTATTTCTTTTACGCAGGTTGGAATGCACAGGACAGTGAAAGCGTAGGCAATCGTCCTGATCGCGTGCGCATGCAACTGGAAGGCGCACCAGCCAAACCGGGCAACGACGTCAAACTCAATATCATTCCACCACACGATGGTGAAGCCTTGGTCTTAGTCGAAGCCGATAAAGTTTTATGGAGCAAGCGAGTCTCCGTTAGCACGGGTGGTACGACGGTAAGCATTCCTATCGACAAATCGTGGAACCGCTCTGACATGTACATTTCAACGGTCGTATTCCGTCCCGGTAGTCAAGGCGATAAAGTCACGCCTGCACGTGCTGTAGGTCTGACTTGGTTACCGCTGGCACGCGAAGCACGTAAATTAAAAGTAAGTGTGACGACACCTGCCCAAGTCGAACCAGAAAAACGCATGATCGCGAAAGTGAAAGTCGATAATGCGGCGGGTAAAAAAGCCATGGTGACGGTCTCTGCAGTCGATGTGGGTATCTTGAATATCACCAGCTTTAAAACCCCAGATCCGTTTGATTTCTTCTTCGGTAAACATCGTTTCAGCGCCGAGTTGACCGATATTTACGGCAAACTAATCGAGCGTATGGACGGTACCCCCGGCAAAATTAAATGGGGCGGTGACGCAGGTAAACGCGACACCAAGAGCATGCCTAAGAAAGTGAAACTGGTTGATATCTTTTCAGGACCAGTCCAGCTCAACGATAAAGGCGAAGCCGATGTGCCTCTGAATATTCCTGACTTCAACGGCACTTTACGCGTGATGGTCGTTGCATCGACTGATGATGCGTATGGCAGCACTGATAAAGAAGTCGTGGTCAGCGCCCCTATCGTAGCCGAGATCGCTACACCGCGCTTTATCGGCCCTGGCGATACGTCGACCTTCGCACTCGATGTAACGAATATGATGCAGAGCGAGCAGAGCATTAACATCAAACTCTCCGCAGATAAATTATTGAAAATCGCCGAGGGTGAGCGCAATGTCAAACTAGTTCCTAAGCAAAGAACTATCTTGCGGTTTAACGTGGAGCCGACAGAACCATTTGGTCTGTCACGTATCAGCCTTGACGTTAAAACAGCAGGTGCAAAGCCGGTCGTGATTCATCGAGAATTCGCACTGCAAATTCAACCGCCAGTACCACGTGAACAAGATGCGCGTCGTTTGCGTATAGAGCCGGGTGCGACGCAAAAACTCGATGCGAATATGGTTGAACGCTTCTACCGCGGCTCGGCCACCCTGAGCGTGGCGATGTCGAATCGCCCACCATTGAATGTACGCAGCATCGTCAAAGGCCTGCTTGATTATCCCTATGGTTGTTTAGAACAAACCACCAGCGCGGCTTACCCTCATGTCTACATCGATGAAGAGGGCGCTAAAGCAGTCGGTCTGGCACCGCACACGCGTGAACAGCGTGCTAAATTTATCGAAGGTGCGATCAGCCGTATCGCTGGCATGCAAGGTGCAGAAGGCGGCTTCCGTCTGTGGAATGGTAACGACGGCGCTTATGAATTATGGTTGACACCTTATGTCACCAGCTTCTTAGCCGATGCTCGCGAAGCCGGTTTTAATGTGCCTGAAGAAATGACCAAGCGCGCACAAAAATGGATGACTGAAAAGCTCAACGGTGCTGCAAATCAATTCTCGCCACTACCTGCAGCCGTCAAACCAAATGCCAGCGGTCAGTACGACTGGCGCGATTATGATTTGATCCGCAATAGTCACCAACGCTTTGCCGAGTTGGCACACATCGGCTATATGTTGGCACGTGATCAAAAAGCCTCGTTAGCCTCTTTGCGCCTGCTGCACGATAGCTATCGTGATCGCGCCAAATCACCACTCGCTTTGGTGCACTTAGGTTTGGCATTGCAAATGATGGGCGATCAAAAACGTGCTGATGTTGCTTTCAATGATGCGATGACCAAACCGTATGGCATACGCACCGACTGGGATTGGGATTACCTAGGTGATTACGGGACCGCGGTGCGTGATCAAGCCATGTCTTACGCTTTGATGTTGCGTCATAAGGTCGCTCATCCACAACGTGAAACCATGTTGATCAACCTCGCTGATCGTCTCGGCAAACCACGTGGCTATTTCTCCACGCAAGAGCGCATCGCTTTATTCTTAGCTGCACGTGCAGCAGGTGGAACCGTCACTGATCCATGGGAAGTGGTCCTCAAAACGGCCGATGGCAGCAGCACTATCAGCTCAAAAAACAGTGAGAGTCGCAGCTTCGATCCCGCCTTGGCAATCAAAGGTATCACGCTGGAAAACAAAGGTACTAATCCCTTGTGGATAGAGCTTGAAGCCAGTGGTTATCCATTGAAATTACCAATTCCAAGCACAGAAAAAATTAGCTTAGAACGTAAATGGTTCACCGTTGCTGGCAAACCTTGGAACGGCGGTAATCTCAAAGTCGGCGATATGCTGATAGTGCGCGTCACCGCCAAGTCTAAACAAGTCATCGAAGATGCGATGGTGATCGATCATATCCCAGCGGGTTTAGAGGTAGAAAATCTCAACATCTCGCAGGGTCCGCAAGCAGGTGAATTTAGCATCGATGGTGTGAACCTCGCAGCTGCAATGGCGGATGAACGCATCAAGCACAAAGAATACCGAGACGATAGGTTCGTTGCCGCAGTTCGACTCAATGGCAATGCTATCAATCTGTTCTACATGCTACGTGTCGTTACACCAGGACGTTTCCATGTGCCAGGAACTTATGCCGAGGACATGTATCGACCAGATATCCGCGCTTATGGACCTTCGCCTGAGGCGGTGAATGTGGTTGATCCACGTGGTGCGAAGTAATCTCGATACCAGCGAACTAAATGCATAGACGTGGCGCAATTAGCTGTGCTCCTTGCCTCAGTGAAAGCAGGAGCACAGTGTCGTTCGTCGATGAAAAAATCACTCGAATTTTGTAGTGCGGGCGACACTGATGACTGGTTTAAAGTTTAGCGTGCAAGAGCACTAAATACATGACCTATCAAGATCATTAACTCCACCCTTGCTTCAAATTTGAAAACATATTTTATTGTCTCAAGCAAAAGGATGATTGATGCAAAGTTGCCATACTCTGTATGGTGCTCCGAAGACATTGAGTCAGGCAGTTAAGCCCAATGCAGATCGTTTTTCAGGTGAGTTTATGTTTCAGCAAGGTAAGCAAAATACGACTGCTTCATAAGGCAAAAATTCTTCATGCTGAGCGCAATCAATGCCTGAAAGCGGCTATAAACACTCCCGTTGCTTTATAATAAACATTTTCATCTGTACACAAAATGTTATGACTTACTCACTCGGCCATAAAAATCACGCCCTGAATATTGCTGCCTTGTGTCTAATGATGACTTGTGTAAGCGAAAATCTTGTCGCACAAGGCGTTTATAAGTGGGTCGATAAGGATGGAAAAGTGCATTATGGCGATAAGCGGAACGCGCCTAGTACGTCCAAAGAAAGCGATATCAAACCATCGAAATTGCCAACTACCAGCTCGGTTGCGCCACAGATCGATCTTAATCCTAACCGAAAACTTCAGGTGGTCGAGCTACCTCGCATAATTCATCCGCCGAATTTTGACCATTTACCTATCTCACCGCCTAGCCGCATTGCGTCAACAGCTCCTCCATCGGCACCAGACTTTTCCCGCATGGCAAAGCCAGAAAAATGGCCAGAATACAAAACACGCATGCCAGTTAAGGGTTCAGAACATACGTCTATTTTGTCACTTGGTGAGCCCGCGCTACAAAAGTGTATTGTCCTAGCGGTGAATTTGTACAGCATGGATTTTGGGCCGGAAAGAAATGCTGCTCATGATCGCTTTCTAGCAAGCTGTCCGAAAGTGAAAATTGAATGCAATGCGTTTCGTAAAAAGCCCGAAATGAATACTTGTGAAGCGAAGACGGCTGAGGACAAAGGCCCGATATCAGTCTTCAAAATGACCAATTGAGGGCAATAAAAGAGAACTATTTCCCTCAATTCTTGAATCTCAATTCACATCTTAGTCAAAACAATCACGACCATCACCGCGCCCGAATTTTCCAATACGAGTAAGATCTTTCAACCTGTACTTCACCTGTTTGTCCATGACTAAGAAGCGATAAGTCTTTTTGCCATACTTGTACCTGGAGAGCCAGATTGGTAACAAGATGGGTTTGAGGCTGATATTGGAATAAGCTTGTTAGACCGCGATGTCGTGTCAGCTATTGATAGCGAATCTTAAGAGTCGAATTTTTCCAGTATACAAATTAAACAAAGGCGTTTCTTTTTTGATCTCAACTTAGTTATTTAGCCGCATATGCCACTTTGATCACTAGTTAGTATTTGTAAATGGCGTCAAATCTGGCTGTTGACAGCATTTGCGTATCGGTCGTATTTGTCGATTGTAGCGCTGGGTCAATGCCCTTCATTGAATGCGGCCTTATGTCGCTTTATTTTCGAGGTGCTCTGACATGTGAGCATATGGGCATAGGTGTCGCTGGCCTGTGCTTTTTCGGAGACAGATTTAACGTCAGTATGCAATCTGATTGCGTTACAACGCAGTCTTCTTGCAAAGCAGCAAGAAAAGACGGACTATATGGTGTCTGACAGTGTCTTTGTGTATCCAATTATTGGGAGAAACATCATGATTTTTGTCCATTCACGCATCAAGAGATTTTCAATTCGTCTGCAACGGTTCGTGTATCTAGCAAGCGTTTCTTTCGTGCTAGTCAATTCCCACATTTCCACCGCTTTAGCACAAGAAACAACCGATTTTAAAATTACCGGGTTTGTTTCCCTGACTGGGGGCAAAGTGATTCAAGGCGACGTCAATGGTGTTCCGATTGCTGGTGCTAATTGTCCCTGTTATACCGCCGATTGGGGAAATGCCGGCGTGTACCGTGATAATTTTTCGCTTAAACCAGAGTCACGAGCTGGTATTCAGTTCAATTACAAACCCAGTGCCAATTTGAGTTTGGTGAGTCAAATCGTGGTGCGTGGGACCGATAGCACCCCGAATATTCAATGGGCTTATGCAGGCTATAAATTGGATAAGCATTGGGAAGTGCAAGTAGGTCGCAAACGCATTCCGCTGTACTACTATTCCGACTTTCAAGACATTGGTCTTTCCTATCCATGGGTTAGCACCCCGCCTGAGCTTTACGGTTGGGAAGTGACCAACTTCAATGGTGCCAGCTTGAGATATAACAATAGTTTCGGTGATACCAATCTATCTGCAAGTATTTTTGGCGGCTCTGAGAAAACAAAGGATCCTCTCTATTTGACTTTGTATTACCCGAATAAATCCGAGGTTTCATGGAAAAGTATCATCGGCACTGATGTGGAACTAAATAATGGCCCATTGACAGTGCGAGGCGTTTATATGCAGGCGAACGCCCGATCACAAGTTTTCGACTTGAAACAAGACCAAACCGCTAAGTTAAGTGCATTTGGCGTCGCGGTAAATCTTGATCTCGATAAATGGTTTATTTTGTCAGAGGTGACGCAGTTGCGCCGAGATTTTAGCGCTAGTGGGTATAGCTACAAAGCCCCTGCATTCACCCTAGGTGCAGGAGTGCATTTAGGAGAATGGACTCCCTTTCTTAATTACGCGGAATACAAAGAGAAGAGCTCCGATCAAGCCAAATATGTACCGCAGTCTTATAAACGCTTATCACTTAGCTTGAAATACGAACTTGATGCTAGTAGCGCTATCAAAACACAAATTGATCGTCACACTGATATCACCAAGAACTTTGGTGGAGATGCAACCGTTCTGCGCTTAAGTTATGACCGCGTATTTTGAAATAGGGAGAATGCATCATGAAAAAGACCTTACTATTCGCCATGACATTGGCGACTTTCTTGCTTAGTTCATTCTGTGGCCTCGCACATGCTCAAATTGCTATGGTGGTTGGCGCTAAGAGTGCGGTAACCAGTATTAACAAAGAACAAGCTGCTGCTTTATTTCTCGGTAAATCGAGTCAATTGCAAGGTGCAGGGACTCCAATGTTAGTGGATCAAAGTGAAACTTCTGAAGTAAGAAAAAATTTCTACAGCAAAGTTGCAGACAAGACTCCCGCGCAGGTGAAAGCAATTTGGGCACGGTTAGTCTTCTCCGGAAAAGCTTCACCACCGAAGGAGGTAACCTCAAGTGCGGAGGTTAAAAAAATAGTCGCTAGTAACCCAGACGCGGTGGGATATATCGAGAAAAGCGCAGTCGATACCAGTGTTAAAGTCTTATTAGAAATTGAGTAAATAGGCAGGAATTGAATTTGAGTTTCAACAGCTCTGATTGCACGAATGCACTGTTCTGCAATCATGAGCTTGGCGATAATGTAATGCGCGAAGTTTGCAGATCAATACGCGATAACAAATCCAGCGCTGTTGAGGGTTTCTCTGATCGACAACAAGTTAGCCGTGATGTTGAAACTTCATTGTCTCTAGGTCTTCGCGTTCTGCGAGACATTTTTCCAGATTTCCAATCTACTTCTTAGTCAAAGCAATCACGACCATTACCACAACAAACGCCAACAAAACCGCACCCGCGATTTTCCAATACGAGTAAGGGCGTTCTCCCTGTACTTCACCCGTTTGCCCATTCACCAAAAAGCGATAAGTCTTTTCGCCATATTTATAGGACGATAACCAGATCGGTAGCAAGATGTGTTTGAAACTGATGTTGGAGTAACGTGGCTGCATTGCTGTGATGCGTTGGTGGTCACCACCGATGTCGCGGCAGATCGCGCTGCGTATAGCCTCTTCCATAATGGTTCTGGCATCGACGAAGCCGGGTTCTAGCGCAACTTGGTAGGCCTCGACTGTGAAGCCGGAGACATAATCATCGCGATAGCCTTGTAGCTTATTCAAATTCCACGGTGCTAGATTGTCAGCGTATTGTTTTGGTAGCGTTTTGGAGGCGATCACTAAGACGTCGTCGAAACTGACTTGCACTTCGCCTGATGCCGAGTACCAATCCGTTTTGGTGACTTGGCGTGTTTTGGTTTCGCCATCTTGTACGTAGCTTTCGGTAACGGTGTAATCGACGCCACGCTGGCCTTGATAGGTCGTGTCAGAATTGGCGTCATAGGTCCAGTATGGCGTGTAGATTCCCTTCAACCCACGTTCAGCGCGATAGGCGCGTTTGAGAGCGTTAGGGGCGAACCATAGGCCGTTGACCCAGTCGCTAAATTTTTTGCGCGCATCGCTTTCTTTGATGTCGAATGGTGCGATGGCTTTGGGTTGAATTTGTCGCTTGGCGTAGGCGTTGGCGGCAATCATCGGCGCGGCACAAAACGGACAGCGATCAGAGACGATGTTTTGTCCAAATTGCGATTGCGCGCCGCATCCTGTGCATTTGACAGTTTGCTGCTCTATCGTCGCTTCGTTGCCAGCTTGTTTGCTTAAGTAAGCTTCGTAATCCAATTCTTCGTAAGCAATCGCCTGCTCGGTCGCGTCGGATTCGATTTGATTCTGATTGCCGCAGTATGGGCATTTGAGCGCCAATTGACCCGGTGCGAATTCAAGTTTGGCACCGCATTGGGTGCAGGGATAAGTTTTGGTTGTCACAAGCGAATCCAAGAATCGGTGGCTGAGTTGATGCTGATCTCAATCAATACGAATCGTTTGAAATGAGATCAGTGTGAACAGGATTTAAAAAGTTTATTGCGGTGGCAGCGGTGGCGGCATTGCAGCAAACAGGTCTTGTAAATCTGCCTGATCACTAGCTTTCGCCCAAGCTGCCATACCTTGACGCCAAACCAGGCTGTCGCGTGTTAATGTGCCATTAGCGACTTGCGTTTGCAAAGCAGCTCGTTCAAACGGACCTGCTTGCGCGCCGTTGACAGCGACAAAGTAAGGCGTTGCCCCAGGCAGAGGTGGCGGCATAGCGCCCATGCCCGGATTCGCTGCTGGTGTATTATTCGCTTGAAATAAATTACCCATGCTTTGATTTAATATGCCACCCACACCAACGCCCATCATCGCACCTGCCATACCGGGATTTTGTGCCGCATCGCGTAGTGCTTGTGCACCTTGGTATTGGGCGAATTGTTGCATATTGCCGATGGCGCGCATCGCACCTTGTTGATCGATGGCTTTTTCGACTTCTTCCGGCAAGCCGATATCTTGTACTTGTACTTCGCACAGCTCTAAGCCGTACTGCTCAAAATCACTGGCGATCTTTTCTTGTATGCGCTGGCCGACCACGCTGACTTTGCTTTCTAAGTCGATGACCGGCACGCCGATTTCCGGCATGACTTCTTTGATGCGCACGCCAATTTTTCCGCGCAGATTTTCTTCGATGTCCTGAATGGTGAAGTCAGCTTGTGTGCCAACCAATTCGAGCAAGACCGTCTTTGCATCGCGAACACGTAGACCGTAAATACCAAAGGCAGTGACACGCACCACGCCAAATTCGGGATCGCGCATAGTCGCAGGACCAGCGGTTCCCCATTTTAAATTGGTAAAGCGGGTGGTTTTGAAGAAATAAACTTCGGCTTTGAATGGGCTGTTAAAGCCATATTTCCAGCCTTTGATCGTGCTGAGGAGCGGCATGTTCTCGGTGCTGAGCTCATACATGCCAGGCATGAATACATCGGCGACTTGTCCTTTGCCCATCTGGCCTTCGTTCACCATGACAGCAACTTGGCCTTCACGCACTGTGAGTTTGGCGCCCATTTTTATTTCGTTCTGATAGCGCTCAAAGCGATGCACCATCACATTGGGATTGTCATCCAACCATTCGACGATATCGATGAATTCATTACTTAGTTTATTCCAGAGTCCCATGGTGCTCTCCTGTCTCTATGTAAAGCGAAACTACAGCGAAATTACAGCGAAATTTATACCGCCGAAATTCACATTGTCTTTTTAAACGATGTCATCGGTAGTAATTTGTTAGTAACATAGTATTACTTATCTGGCTCGGTATAACAAGTGCTGTTTGCTAATCTTTACGATGCACTTTTTTGCCGATCTGAATGTGAAAAAATCCTCAGGCACTTTATCTTAAGGACACAGAATTTCAATTGTGCGTCCGAATCTGGCGATCATTGTTAAAGCTTGTATTTGATAATGGCAAGGCTTAATTCGAAACTTACAAGGTGCAAAGCATGAAACAAAGATTGGAACGAAAAGTGCAACCCGATATGTCTTACAAAATAACTCCTGTGAAATCGACATTCCTGCAACGCGCCCGTGAGTTAGGTGTGGATGATCAAGGTCAAGCTGTCGTACGACTGATAGCGTGTGGTGGCGAGCCGTGTCGCGATAGCTTGCACAGGGCTAAGGCTGGCGATGAGTTGATTTTGGCGAGTTACTGTCCGTTTGAGATTGCTGGGCCGTATAAGGAATATGGTCCGATTTTTATTCGTGCCCATGAACATGAATATATGAAGACGCAAGCGCATTTTGAGCATTTGCCTGATCTCATCGAACAGGCGTATCTTGGATCACAATTCGTGTTACGTGCCTATTCAGCGCAAGAGCGCATTGTTGATGCCTGCCTTACAGTTCCGCAGCAGTGCGAAGCTGACTTGCAAGCTTTGTTGATTCGACCAGAAGTTCAATTCGTGCTAGTCCGGTTTCCCGCCTACGGTTGTTATGCATGCCGTATTGAACGAGTACCTACCTAGTGGTGCTGGCTAAGCTACGTCAAATTTCTTGTCGCGAAAAACATCACGGCGCCATGCTTGAATCGCTTTGATTACCCATTGGCTATCGTCTAGAGGCAGATCATGTCCGGCTTGCTGATGGATGCGCAATGGCGCTTGCCATTTTTCAGCCAAGGTTTGAGAGCAATGCATATCCACTAATTGATCCTGTTGCCCCGCCAAAAGTAAGATCGCCGATTTGGGCGCATGTTCTGGTGCCTGAAACTGTGAGGCCGCGCGTAATTGACGCAGAATATTGCTGCGCTTTATAGGACATTCTCGCGCGTAGTGTATCCATTGATCGATGGTGGCAGCGGCAGCGTTCTTATCAACCATTTGACTGGTCAACTTATGAATTAACGCTTCGCGTTTTTGGGTATTGCCGAATAATAAAGTGTGTAACAAGCGAGGATAGTTTTGTGGGCGTAATCGCTCATAAAATGGATTGTGCGGGGCCATACTGGTGTTGATTAAGATGAGCGATTTCAGCTCATCAGGAAATGAATCTGCCCAGGCAACCGCGACCATTGCACCGAGTGAAATGGCTAATACGTGATAGGGCGGTTTGCATCCTTTTGCCAGTAGTTGTTGGCGACAATCGTTTGCCATCTCGGGAATTGTGGTCAGGCTGTTTTGTTTGAAAAGCGGGCCATTGCCAGGAAAATCGAGGCATACAATGCCGTCATCGCCTATCACTTTTTGTAGCTGATGTGGAAAATCACCCCAATGTCGCGATTCTCTCATCAGGCCTCGTAATAATACCCAAGTCGTCATTTCCGATCTTTCATGAACGGTACCAACGTGCAACGGCACGTTCTTGTAAGCGCAGGCGTTGCGGTCCTGTGCTCAGCCAATTTTGATAGCCACAGCTTGCCCGCACCAAAAAATCTAACCATGATGCGTGACGCCGTAATACACGATGCAAACGATGTTCTGCCGTAGGGTTGAACATCCCATGCCTTGAGAATAATTGACGAGGATTTTTCTTCACCCATAACCATGAACCCATTTCTAAAGTCAGGGGCAAAAACGTGTTGGGCGTGCCAGTCGCTGTGCTTACCTTTGTTGACAGTTCTTGATGATGTAAGTACAGATAATCCCAGATATCGCCGTGCGTTTTGTATTGCAAACTCTGTGGCTCGAACAGGTACCGGTGATGGGGATGCGTTTCCTGAAACAATTCTTCGAGGCGCAAAATATCCGCTAAGTGTGGAATCGGATGTTGACTATGTGCATGTGGAAACCAGACTCTGTCGACCATACCAAAACCAGAGTGGCAATCAATTGCCATACTAAACTGCCGATTCAATAGTTGTTCACGCACTACTCTGCATAGTGCCTGATTCTCGATTTCCATATCTGTACCGACGCCACCACGATACCAAGGCAGACGTGGACTAATCCTATGACCACCTAGCAAGAATGGGACTTTTCCTTGCGCTTCAATCGGCGCATTGCGCATTAAATCGATGCCGTTGGGATTTGCACGCGTCGATTTCCACATGCCACCAGGATTGACTAAAGGCATGAACACTAAACGTACTTGTTGTAATAATTGCTGCAAACTTTTATCCCAAGCTAGTTGCGATAGCAAGCCGCGCAAATAGCTTAACAACACTTGAGTACCTATTCGTTCTAAGCCATGAATGCCGCCAAAAAATCCTATGGCAGGTAGCTGCGGATCCGGATTGCCAAGCGCCAATTGATACACCGGAAAACACTTGTGCCGAACTTGCACCTCGCAGGCGACGTTAACTTCGAGATGGTTTTTCCCCATTTGTATGAGGCGTTCAAGTTCTTGTAATTCTGGGAGCGCAGGCATAGGCGTTGCAGACTTTCAGAAACGGGCGAATTTGATTGGGTAATTGCTAGATAGATTCAAGCTAAGTTGATCATGCTAGTGCAGGCTAGTAGTGAACGCAAGTTAATTGCCATAGGTGTGGTTCAGTTCTCTCAATTTTCGTGGCAAATATCTGCTGTCTATTCTCGATTTTGTCTTTTTATCTGGTACTGCGGTTAATAAAGCAAAGTAGAGCATCGCAACGGCATACTCTTTCGTCACAAAAAAAAGAGTGCAGAAATACACCCGCACTCGTTTCAGAATCCTCTTTCCTTAACTCTAGTTTGAGTTAAGTGAACTATCCGAACATTTTATTTAGGTTCTTTGAGTGCTGCAATAATTGCTTTGCTAAAGTTACCTGGCTTCACCACTTCTAGCGCTAGTTGTTTGGCGGCCTCGATTTGCTTAGCACTCATGCGCTCTGCGGTGACTGCTTTAGCTTTCGCACCGTTACTTGCTGGATCAGTGGCGATCAATTCGAACAAGGCTAAGGCGACCACGGCATTTTGCGAGACGCCGCGTCCTTCTTTGTACATCACGCCTAAGTTGTATAAGGCGCTTTCATGTTTTTGTTCTGCCGCTTTGGCGAACCATGTTGCAGCCTTAGCTTCATCTTTAGCGACGCCTTGTCCGGTGTAGTACAGAGTACCGATATTGGTTTGTGCCTGAGCATGGCCTAGTTCAGCCGCCTTGTTGTACCAGCTAATCGCTTGTGCGAAATCTTGTGTGACGCCTTGACCTTTGTGGTACATCACGCCTATGCAGTACTGTGCTGAGGTGTCACCTTGTTCCGCCGCCTTGTCAAACCAGCTCATCGCTAATTCGTAATTTTGTGGCACGCCTTGTCCATTGCTATACATCAGACCAAGATTCGATTGCGCGAACGCATCGCCGCGTTTGGCTTGCCTTGAAAATTCTTTGTAGGCTGTGGCGTAGTCGCCTGCTTTGTATGCGGCGATCGCTTCTGGGTTTCCAGCGTTAGCGGTGTTTGCGATGGTGCAGGTGAAAATGCTTGAAAGTAGTAGGGTGATGAGTTTGATTTGCTGGAGTTTCATTTTTGAAGTGCATGAAGCGTAAATGTATGGATATCTCTAATCATAAGGCATTCTCATAATTTTCTGATTCGTATTCTGTGCAAAAGTGGTCTTGCCGAATTTTGTGTTGCGTATTTGCGCCAATTGCTACTTTTAAGTGCAGGCCATGGAACCTCGATTGAGAAAAATGCACATAAATTGTGCGCCTATTTTTGCGCCTACACTCGTGTCGAGTATTCCTTCTAATTCTGACAATAAATCGGTTAGGTCATTGATGCGTCATATTCTCTTAATAAGATCGAGTCCTTCTTCACTTCGAGTTTAGCCATGAAAATTCAAAATTCACGTCGTCAATTTATCCGTACATTTGCTGCGTCGACTGCAGCGGTTTCTGGCAGTCTCGCACTCAGTGCTTGTGGCGGTTCGGGGACATCACCTGTGTTCGCTACTTTTGAACATGGCGTGGCCAGCGGTGATCCGCTCAGTGATCGCGTCATCATCTGGACGCGTGCTACGCCTTCTGTTAACTACGACGGCAGAGATTTTGAGATCACATGGCAAGTCGCGACGGACGAGCAGTTTTCTAAAATTGCGAAGTCAGGTAGCCTGTCGACGAATGCAAGTCGTGATTTTACTGTGAAGGTCGATGTCACTGGTTTGAGCGCAAACACGCCATATTTCTATCGATTCAATTTTGATAGCCGTATTTCTCCCATTGGCCGTACTAAGACATTGCCAGTGGGTAAAGTCGATCAGGTGAAACTGGCTGTAGTCACCTGTTCCAATTATCCCGCTGGTTATTTTAATGTGTATGGTGAACTGGCAAAGTTAACCGACATCGATGCAGTCATCCACTTGGGCGACTATATTTATGAATACCCGCGTGACGGTTATGCATCACAAGATGCGGCGGCTTTAAATCGTCTGGTCGAACCTAAAACTGAGATCATTACGCTAAGTGATTATCGTAGCCGCTATGCGATTTATCGCAGCGACACTGATTTACAAGCCGTGCATGCTAGGTCGGCATTTATCACGGTGTGGGATGACCACGAATTCGCCAACGACACGTGGATTGGTGGCGCAGAAAACCACGATCCAGCAACTGAAGGACCGTTTAGCGCACGTCGTGCTGCCGCACTTCAGGCGTATAACGAATGGATGCCAATTCGTCTGCCAGATGCGAGCAAAAATGATCGTATTTATCGTTCATTTGATTTCGGTAGTTTGGTTTCATTGCATATGTTGGACACGCGTTTGATCGGCCGTGAGAAACAATTGTCTTATGCCAGTTATATCAATGCGACGGGCGCGTTTGATGCAGCAAAATTCGCCCAAGATATAGCCAATCCTACGCGCCAATTGATGGGGGCAGAACAGACTACTTGGTTGCAAACACAATTGACGAAGTCGACCGCGACTTGGCAGATTCTGGGTCAGCAAGTGTTGATGGCACGTATGAATATTCCTGCACCTTTGGTTTTAGGCCAGATAAGTTTTTCTGACTACACTAAACTATTAGTGAAAGCGCAAACTGCGCCAGTCTCGCTGACCGCAACTGAGAAAGCCATCTTGGCGCAACCTGCTATTCCCTACAATTTAGATGCTTGGGATGGCTATGCAGCAGCCCGCGAAACGGTATTTGCCACTGCCAAAGCTTTAGACAAAAATTTGATCGCGTTGGCGGGTGATACGCATAACACCTGGGCTAGTGATCTGAGCGATATGAATGGTATTGCGGTTGGCGTCGAGTTTGGTGTCACCTCTGTGACTTCGCCGGGATTTGAAGAAATCTTCGCCAAAGAAGATCCCGCTGCAGTTGCCGCAGGTTTAGAGCAAATTATCGGGCCTTTGGTTTATGCAGAAACCAAAAATCGCGGTTTCATGATCGTGACAGCAACGCCAACCGAAACGCGCTCTGAATGGCGTTATGTCAGTACAGTGAAGTCAAAAACTTACACTATGCTTGCTGGAAAAACCTTAAAAGTTTTACCAGGTGCGAGCAATCGAAAACTTTTACCAGTTTAAGAATGTAACCCTGAATCACTTAGCCGACGATCTAGCTGTCGGCTAAGTGCATTTGAACGCCAGATTTGAAGGCCGACAGAATCCATCAATCACGCAGATAAATCAACGTCCACAGTAAGTGCCAAGACTTAGCCAGTTCATCTGGTCATCGTAGTCCTATATGTAGCATGATCTATTGTGCAGTCATGGCATGGTTGCGTCTCAAACGTGGTCATTGTGTTTTCTTTGGCTTGCTATACCACAGTGCATTCACAATAATCCAACGATCACCAAATCGACCCATATGGAAATAGTCAACAAACCAAGGCGTTTCCATTCGGACGGAGGCGGCAGTATCTTTGACGTCCAGCACTTTGCAACTACGATCCCATTGTTCTGGTGATGTTTTCAATGCGCCATTTTTCGTGAGCGCAACTAATTCTTCTTTAGACATACGACGCAGACCGAGTCTCTCGTCGGGCGTATCACCGATCACCGAACGCTTCGCTAAGTCGGGGTGCAACGAGCGTGCAACCCGGGCTGGATTACCTTCTAACTGACCATCAATGTAATCGAAGCAAGTCGCTTCAATTGCTGCTATTGTGGCTTTATCGGTATCACTGGCAGGCGTTTCGTAAGTATTGCCCAGTAGTGCTACAGAAATAAAAAATGCGGCCAAGCTCATAATGTAATCCCTGGTTGAATGAGAAAAATTCAAAAAACAGTGCTGTAGTCGGACAAGGTAGTTGCTACTTAGTTCCTGAATTTTGAGAGCGCTCACAGCCGCTACTGCGATTGAATAAGTTGACATACACTGCGTAATGGCAGGTTTATTTGACTGAACGTGGCATTGTTTAGACGCACAGTTATGTCTTTCGTGAAAAAAGGCAAGCTTGCACGGTTTTTCGATACCATCGTGGCAATGTTGCATGATCATTGCCTAGGATCTTTTTTAGACTTGAGCAGAACGCCAATGCTAGCTGTAATTAATTTGCGGTTGCGGACGTCGCATCGCGGTCAGATGCAATAGCTTTCGATGGTGTTGCTAGTCGGGGATGTCTTGTTTTCAGTGCCATAAGGGCATATTTCTAGTACCAAAAAATGCTTGGAGATATTCTTGTTTGTGATCTCGCCGAGTAAGAATTCCCGTATCCCTTAAATCTAATTCAGCATGTCACTCTATTCTTAAAGCGAATAACGATATTTCGTTGCTGGCCCTCAGCTGCTCTGGAGATGATCCGGCGGTTCTGCGTACTTCGCATCGAAGTCCTGTCCCAACAGTCTCCTCTCATTGTGCCCTAACGTACAGAAGCCCTCTGTGGCGGTGTTTATGCTTACTGTATTGAACTATTTTGATCACGACGGTTTTGTAATCATATCTACCTGATTGGAAACATGATGAAAGCATTAGTCTATCTTGACCCCGGCAAAAAAGAACTACAAGAGCATGCGAAGCCAACTATCTTGGCTGAGACCGATGCGATAGTCCGTATTTCGAAAACGACCATCTGCGGTACTGATTTACATATTCTAAAAGGCGATGTGGCGACCTGTGCGCCCGGACGTATTTTGGGACATGAAGGTGTGGGTGTGATTGATGGGATTGGTACAGGTGTCAGCCAGCACAAAGTTGGTGACCGGGTTTTGATTTCTTGTATCAGTGCCTGCGGTAAGTGTAGTTTTTGCCGCAAGCTTATGTATTCCCATTGCACTACCGGCGGTTGGATCTTAGGAAATAGCATTGATGGTACGCAGGCAGAGTTTGTGCGGATTCCTTATGCGGATAATAGTTTGTATGCGATTCCTGAGGGGGCGGACGAAGAGGCGATTGTTATGCTCAGCGACATTTTGCCCACAGGATTCGAGTGTGGTGTGCTTAACGGCAAAATCCAGCCTGGTGGCACGGTGGCGATAGTCGGTGCTGGCCCTATTGGTTTAGCCGCTTTATTGACGGCACAATTTTATACGCCGTCTCAAATCATCATGATTGATTTGAATGAGCACAGGCTGAGAATTGCCATGGAGCTCGGAGCGACCGCGACCATCAAGAGCTCTGCGGCGGATACTGTGACCAGCTTAATGGCAATGACGAATGGATTGGGTGTGGATACCGTGATTGAAGCGGTCGGTACGCCGACTACCTTTGAGTTGTGTCAAAAGTTAGTCGCTGCCGGTGGAACTATCGCTAATATCGGTGTGCATGGTACCAAGGTTGATCTACATCTGGAAAAACTGTGGGATAAAAATATTACGATTACGACGCGCCTGGTTGATACGATCAGTACACCAATGTTGATGCAAACTTTGCAGGCGAAAAAAATTGATCCTAAAGTTTTGGTGACACATCATTTCGATTTGGATCATGTGATCGATGCCTACAAGACGTTTGAGCACGCAAGTGATAGCGCGGCGCTTAAAGTAATTATTTCAATTCCCTAAATCAAATGTTTTAACCACGATCAGTTTTATTTTTTATCGATCGCGGTTCAGACAAAACTGTTTCAGCGTACTGCCTCTAGTAAAGTATGCAGTTGCACAATTTGATCCTGATCCAATCCACGTGTCGCGTTCGCCGCACCGATTTCGAAACTTTGTAATGCATCTTGAAACAAGCTGATGCCAGCGTCAGATAGCTTCACCAGGCTAACACGTGCATCGCGTGGATTGACCTCTTTTTCCACCAGATTAATTTTCTCCATAGGCAGTAATAGACGCGTGACACCGGAAGCGCTTAAGCCTACTGACTCGGCCAAGTCTATGCGACGCATGCTGTAGTTGGGTGCATTGTTTAGGTGATGCATGACGGTGAATTCGGTAAAGCTAATGCCATGTACACTCAGCTGTTGGTCGACTTTCTTTAACATCTGGGTCTGTAACACACTGAGCGACATGATTAATTGCATAGCAGTGGAGTTGTTAGCCATTTGGTTTCCTTTTTTTGAATAAATGAAGTTTTAAAGAAATGCTGGAATGTTGAAACAACACCGCATTAAGATTGCATTGTATTTGATTAATGCTTGACGAGTCAAGCATTAATCAAATACTCCCAACTTTTATTATCTTTTTGTTCGTAAGCTTTGAAACGCTCCCTAGTGAGTTTGAACCACACTTATTACCCCTATTTCTACTTGCCGCACCTCAACGTTCTATAATGCGCGACACGACTTCAATAAGAAGTCGGTGATCAACGGAGCGACTATGCAGAACAATAATAATGACGGTGGTTTTGAACAAATCGTAGCGCGCGAGCAAGGTTTGCAGCGCAGCCTCAATAGCAAGCAAATGTCGATGTTGGCAATTGGTGGTGCGATTGGTACGGGTTTGTTCTTGGGCAGTGGCTTTGCGATCAGTTTTGCTGGACCTAGCGTGCTCTTGAGTTATGCCATTGGTGCCTTGATCGCTTTGTTGTTGATTGCCTGCCTCGCGGAAATGACGGTCGCACATCCCACTTCGGGTTCGTTTGGCGCGTTTGCCGAACATTATGTGAATCCCTGGGCGGGTTTTGTCGTACGGTATTCTTACTGGGCGGCGAACGTATTAGTGATAGGCACCGAGGTCACGGCGATTGCTTTGTATATGCAATACTGGTTACCCGATTCGCCAGCGTGGTTGTGGATTGCCTTGTTTTCAGCCAGTCTGGTGTTCGCGAATGCTTTGAGTGTGCATGTATTCGGCACCATCGAATATTGGTTTTCCACGATCAAAATTATCGCGATAGTGGTGTTCATTGTGCTTGGTTCATGGATGGTATTTTTCGCACCCGAGCAGTCCGCGCAAAGTACCATAGGATTCGCCAATTACACGCAGTACGGCGGTTTTTTGCCTAAGGGTTTTACCGGCATGTGGCTGGCCGTGATCGTCGCCTTGTTTAGTTATTTAAGTATAGAAATGATTGCGGTCGCGGCGGGCGAAGCCAAAGATCCTGAGCAGGCGATTACCCGCGCTTTTCGCTCCGCCTTAGTACGCTTGGTCGTGTTCTATATACTGACCTTGATATTGGTGTTGGCCATCGTCCCCTGGACACAAGCGGGGCAAGGTAAGAGTCCGTTCGTGACCGCTATGGAGGCTGCACATATTCCAGGTGCAGCGGGCGTGATTAATTTTGTGATCCTGGTCGCCGCTTTATCGGCAATGAATAGTCAACTCTACACCGCAACACGCATGATGTTCAGTCTGTCACGTGCTGGTTTCGCACCCGCTGTATTCGGAAAATTGAATCGCCAAGGCGTGCCTATGCAAGCGTTGTTTTTGTCTTGTGCAGGGATTGCCGTTGCTGGCATTTTGAGTATCTTGTACCCAAAATCGTCCTTCGTGTTGATGATGGCGATCTGTATGTTCGGTGCGATGTTTGCGTGGTTCATGATCTTTGTCACGCATTGGAATTTTCGTCGTTACTGGGACAAACACAACAAGCCAAAACTGCCATTTCGGATGTGGGGTTTTCCGTGGTTGACTTTGCTGGGCGCAGGCTTGATGCTGGCCTTAATGATCACAACGGCGTTCACCGAAGAATTCAAAATGACACTTGCGACGGGCGTGCCATTTTTGATTGTGCTGAGTGCCTTGTACTTTGTTTGGTATCGCAAGCGTTGACACTTACTCCCTGTTTAGCATTTCACCATGCGGCCTTCGCGAGCACTGAGCATGCCAGCCTCTAACAATTGCATCACTTGCAGAGCCTCTGTCGCAGGAACTGGATTGGGGCCGCTGTGCAAAATCGCATCACGTACGGCTGCGTAATAACGTGTGTAGTCGCCACGTTCATTGACTACTTGTGAATGCTGCATCCATGTGCCGCGCATGACATCGAGTCTGCCCATGGTTTCATCGACACCCCAGTCTTTGTCACCTGGACGCAGGCCAGCTTTCAGCGCGTCTTCTTGTGGATCGATGCCTTCTTTGGTGTAGCTGCCTTTAGTTCCGTGAATAATAAAGCGGGGGCCTTCGTGCGCTACCAACATACTGGCATGCAGTATCACACGTAATTCGCCGTAACTGAGTACCGCATGAAACCAATCATCCGCTAATGCACCATCGCGTTGCAAGGCGCGGTCGAGGTAGATAGTCTGCGGCGTTCCAAACAAGCAGATTGCTTGATCGAGTAAATGTGGGCCTAAGTCATACCATAGACCACTACCAAGGCCGTTACCCTCGCGCCAACGTTGCCTGACTTCGGGACGGAAACGATCAAAGTGCGATTCAAAATGCGTGATACGCCCTAGCTGACCCGATGCCACTAGTTTCTTTACCGTCAAAAAATCCGCGACCCAACGCCGATTATGAAATACCGATAATAATTTTTGCGCCGCATCGGCACGCGCGATCAAATCACGCGCCTCCGCAGTGTCCAGCGTAAAGGGTTTATCCACTACCACATGTTTGCCAGCAGTCAAAGCTTGCGCAGCCAAAGTATGATGGGTGTCGTTAGGGGTAGGAATCACCACCAAATCAATATCGGCACGCGCGATGAGCTCTTCCGGCGTGTCAAATACCTGAAGTTGCGGCCAGTCAGCGTGCACTTTAGCGGGGTTGCTACTGGAGATAGCGACCAACTCCAATCCCGGCACCGCATCGATCAATGGCGCATGAAAGGTTGCCGTGGCGTAGCCATAACCGAGAATGCCGACTTTAAGCTTAGATGTCATGGTGTGAACTCGTGATGGTAAATGCGATTGATAAATTGCGTGATTGATTGTAGCAACTAAGTTTGGTAACTAAGTTTGGTAATTGAGCCTAATGCCGCTTCGCCCAAACCTGATCGCGCTCAACAAATCGAGATACTGAGGAATTAGCTTGAGCGAGCGTGTACTTGATGGGAGGCATTGACGTATTTCATTAAAAATTGCTTTCTTTTCCTGTCTTTGACATCACCGATTATGGGTTCATCAGAAAAATAGATTTCCGAGCGGAGAATCATAAACGGAAACGGTTTTATCTGTATCGTATATACAGCAAGATAAATGCAATATTTTCATTTAAGTTATAATATTGGAAATTTTAAGAGCCTAGATTAAATGCATTTATAAAAAGTTCGAATCACTCATATGAACTAAGCCATTGTCATCCAAATACTTTCAAATTCCTGCTATGCAATTTATTCGACCTTCTTTCATTTTTCCTTTGATTTGTTTGGTGTTCAGTGGCTGCCTCCAAACCGCGCCAGTGGCTAAGGCGCCAATAGGCTTAACTCCTGAAAACCCGATTGCGCAACAGAGCTCGATAGCCTTAGCGCAGGAGCAGCGAGAAAAAATACTGGCGCAGGCGGTAAGTATGACTGAACCTAGGCTTTGGTTTGCTGGGTTTGGTTTTCATTCTGGTTCTGAAGCGTTTCGTGGCGATGTTTTATTGACCGAGAGTCGCTTGCGTGAAAATTATCCGCAAACTCTATCCTTTGTATTTGACAATGCCTTGCAGACGGAGAAAATCAAAACGCCGTTCGCACATTTGGGTAGTTTGAATGACACGGTAAAGACCATTGCTAGCCAGGTTAAGAAAGGCGACATTGTGACCATTATGTTGTCGACTCACGGTTATACCAAATTGTTGGCAACACAGATTGGTGGACGTGACTACGCTAGTATTTTGGATTATCACTTGGCGACTGCGTTGGCGCCATTAAAAGATACTCCGACCATTTTGATTATCTCTGCTTGTTATTCTGGTTCATTGATCCCTGCTTTGCAGAATGAAAATCGGATCATTCTGACTGCAGCGGCGGAGAAAAAAGTCTCTTACGGTTGTCAGCCATTGGCGAAGAACACTTTCTTTGTCGATGCCTTGTATGGTATCAAACATGATGGAAAATTGTCTTTGGTCGCGGAGTTTGAATTGACTAAAAAGCGTATTGCAGCGCGTGAGATCGAAATGAAACTCCATCCTTCAGAGCCGCAAATTTTTATTGGTGAAAAAATGAAAGCACTGGCAGCGAAGCCACAAAATGCTTGGTTCGTGGCGGACAAGATAATTAATGCTAGTACCGCTGCCAGAACGGAATAGAAGTTTACTTTTCAGAGATAAAAAATGGGCACCTGTAACGCGTGCCCATTTCTATATCTACGCCAGGAACGGTATTGTTTATAAGCCTTGGAAAGTAACGAAAGGTACGGTATTTATCAAGGGTAATTTGGCGACAGCCCAAGCCTGTATTCCACCGCGATACCAATACAAATTGGTATAACCTAAAGTCTGAAGGCGCATTACTGTATTCACACTCAGCCAGCATTCTACTGATGTGCAAAATACCGCGATCGGTTGTGCCTTGTCGGGGGCGATTTTTTGCATCATCCTGTCGATTGCCTGCGAGATTTTTTTATCGCGAGCCTCATCGCTATAAGCGACGCCGGCGTAATCAAATAAATAGGCGTTTGGTAAACTGGGATCAGGAGTCTCGCTGATATAGCGCGCGTCAATCAGCAGCAAATTGCCGCTTTTAATTTTCTCAACCAGCGCATCAGTCTGTAGGGTGTTGATCCCATTCAAGTGCAAGGGGGTTGGGAAATGTACGCCGTCCTCTACCGAACGCAGTTGTGTAGGCGTGGGAATATGCCAATCCATGCTTTCTATGATTTTGTACTGATTACCTTCGGCCTTGAGCTTGGCTAGTGCATTGCGCGAGGCATTCGCATAGTTTTGGTATTGCGGGTTAAACATCTCATCATTTAGATGACTAATACGGCATGGCATAGCCGCCCGATTCTGACAGTTTTTCAGTGCAATGCGCAAAGCAGTATCGTTTGAACTTTGTTTGCCACTAAAGCCATAAGCGCCATTGCTAGAAACAGCGAATGCCTTTTTTCCTTCGGTCTTCTGGTATTGCTCAAATGCCTTTTTTGCAGTGTCACTGAATTCAATTTTTTCTACCGGAACTATCGGCATTTGCGAACAGGCACTAAGGAGGAACGCGGCCGGTAAAAATTTGAGAAGGAAATGAAGAGCATGTTTCATAGGGTAGACGGAAAGATGAGGAAAGCAAAGTTTATCATAAGTCATGTTTTTAATTTAATCTACTTCGCTTGCATTACTTATTTTCTTCTTCGGTCTTTTTTTGCAATCCTTAAATCTGCAGCCGTGTTTCGTGTTGCTGCCGCTGCGCGAGAACGTCTATCTCATTAAGGCAGCAGGAGTTGAACCCTACTTCGTCGGAGCTAAGCTAACGGCGTAACCCCGAGCCGACTTGTAATTCCGAAAACCAGTTGATAAAGCGCATAACATCTGCACCTTGATAAATCGCACCGTGTTGTGGACACAGCATGTCGATTTCCAGATCTTGGACTCGACGGCACCAATCTAGTTTGGCCTCATTCGAGCCCATCCAGCGACGATGAAATCCTTCGGCATGGCGGATGTGGCGATCAAAATCTTTGACGAATAAGTCGTCTTCGCCTGGTGGCAAAAGGGCGGCGCCAATATCGCCAGAGAACAAAATTTTTGCAGCCGGATCGTACAAATTGAAGTTGCCAGAAGAATGCAGATAATGCGCTGGCACGGCTCGCAAACGCAGACGTCCCAATTGAATATCCAAGCCCTCATCTGGTATGGACATAAAGGTCGTCGCATTGCCGCCAAAGTGGGGGATGAACGAGCGCCACAACCAACTCAGATAGCACTGTAAGTTGGGATTGAAATCTAACCATAAAGCGAGCGATGAAATGACGTCAGGGTCTTGATGCGAGGAGAACAAAGCTTGAATATTTCTCGCATCGAATTCGGTATTGATAGCAGAGAAAACCTCTGGAAATATCTCCATCCCACCAGGGTCGGTCAAGATGGCTTTATCACCTTGGATTACCAAATATTCATTGGTGTCGATTAGGTAATCTGGTTTTTCAGGATCGCGCGTGATGACAGCCCATTGATGATCGCCTTGTTCGAAAATGGTTTGATATTTTTTCATGAGGATCTGGTCGATTTGGTTAATTGTTTCAGATGAAAAATCGCTTGATTCATAATCTCTTCAATCCGCCCCGCGACTTGCTGCATATCCGCTAGCATACTGCCGCCATAAGCAGCCTCGATACGCGCATTGTGTGACAGCATGGCGCCTGAGCTGCATAGATTTAGTGAGCGACAAATTTCATTTTCTAAGGTTTGCCATTCATGGTCAGTGGCATCCTTTAGCGCTTGGTAGGCGCTTTGCTTGTGTGTGTAGGCATACTCAAACTGATGAGCGCCATTGGCATTTTTTTGCATGGCAGCGGTGATTGAGCGCAGGTTCTTTTCTAACTTACGTAAGTCGGCAATACGGCGAACCAGTTGAAAGATCATCAAACTGAGTTTGTCCATGCTCTCTTCCATTTTCTGGCTAAACATCCTGAGCTCCATGGCGACCACCTTAAAGCCCGCAGATTGAGCGCCTGCGCGCTTCGCTACCAAAATCGCATTCATTGCGACTAAGTTAATTTGATGGGAGGTATCGACCACTTGTTTCAAGCCTTGGTTAATCGCGACCGACTTACTCAGGTCTGAGCTTGCATGCATGTCGTTCATAGGCGCTGACTCCGGGAGCTGCAGTTAAAAGTGAATTTTCACAAACCTTTTACAATTATTGTGCACCAAAAGCATTGTCTTAAATCAAGTCTGAATGATGTGTTGCATTTAAGCATCGAAATTGCCGCGATCTGGTTCAACAAGGATAGCACTTGTATTGAGCAACATTACTTTGTCTAATGCAGAAATTGAGGATAGATTTTTTTAAGTATTTTTGTGATTGAAACTCTTTGACTTTCACTTTAAATGCAGCTCCTAAGGAAACTGAATTGAATATGTCTCGGGCACTTTTTCTAACTTTAAGGCCAACGAGAAATTTATTGGCATTGTTACCTTATCTTCTGCTTGTTTATATGAAGAAGCGACTTGTATGCTCATTAAAAAAACAGAGTGGTCAACCATATCAATTCTCATATCGTTAAAAAGCTCTTCCTGCGTGATTCTGTTTGTGTTAAGCCTTGCTTACTTTGATACCTTCCTTATGAAAAATTATTTATACGCTTTCGTTTGCACGCTAAGTATGGGCTTTTTCTGCATGCCAAATACGGCGCAGGCACTAGGCTTCCGTTGTAACTCCTATGTGATCGATGTCGGCATGCATAAAGCGGAGGTCATGAATAAGTGCGGTAACCCGGCGACGCGGGATCAACGGGTGGAGCGACGTCGAATTGGGGGGCGTCAATCGATTGGTAATCAAGCCCTGCCGCCAGTGACTATGCAAGGTAATCGCAATTCTGTTGAATCCGAGCGCGAGATTGAAATCCAAATTGAAGAGTGGGTGTATAACTTTGGTTCGCAACGCTTTATGCAGTTGCTGACATTTGAAGATGGGCGTTTAAAGCAAATTCAAGATTTGGGTTACGGCCAATAAAAAACGAGCACCCGGCTTTGCCAAGGTGCTCGTCGTTTTTTGTACGGACTTGATTAGATTTGTACTCGGGTCCCCAATTCAATCACACAATTATTCGGCAAGTGAAAAAAGTCCGCGACGCTACGTGAATTGCGCGACATCAAAGCAAACAAAAGTTCGCGCCAGTGCGCCATACCTGTACCTTTGGTCGGCACTACGATCTCGCGGCTCAAGAAATACGAGGTTTCGAACAGGTTGATAGGCAAACCATGTTGTTCGCAGCGCTCTAAAGCCTTCGGTAAGTCGGGTTCGTTTTTAAAGCCGTAATTGACTTTGACTTTCCAAAAACCAGGTACCAATGCCTCTACTTGTACTCGCTCGTTATCGGCGATCCAAGGTACATCATGAAATACGACGGTTAAGATCAGATTGCGTTCATGCAGTACCTGATTGTGTTTTAGATTGTGCATCAAGGCCTGTGGCACGGTGTCAGGATTGGCCACCGCATAGATTGCGGTGCGGGCGGCGCGATGCATACTGTCTTCTGAAAGAGCTGTGATGAACGGTAATAGCTCAGGATCATCTTGTTGGATATGCGTGATTAATAATTCGCGACCACGACGCCAAGTCGACATGATAGTGAAAATTAGAGCGCCTAACACGAGAGGGAACCAGCCACCTTCGACGATTTTGAATGAACATGACACTACTAATAAGGTATCTAAGGCCATGAATATGCCGGTCGCGCCGAGGGCGAGTGGCAAAGGATAATGCCAGCCGTGACGTACGACGAAAAAGGTAAGTAAGGTGGTGATAAACATGGTGACCGTGACCGCAATTCCATACGCACCCGCCATCGCGGACGAGCTGCCAAAGCCGACGACAGTCAACAGAACACCGGCCAATAAAATCCAATTCACACTAGGAATATAAATTTGGCCAATTTCTTTGACCGAAGTGAAATGCACTTGCATGCGAGGCAGCAAGCCAAGTTGCATCGCTTGTTTGGTCATCGAATACGCGCCAGAAATCACAGCTTGCGATGCAATCACCGTAGCAATCGTTGCCAGGATTACGGCGGGCATCAATAATTGATCGGGAAATAATTGAAAGAAAGGATTGTCGATTGCCGTTGCATCGCGCATCAATAGTGCGCCTTGGCCCATATAGTTCAAAGCCAAAGCAGGTAAGACTAAACCGGTCCAGGCAAGACGAATGGGCTTTTTGCCGAAGTGTCCCATATCCGCATACAAGGCCTCAGCACCGGTAAAAGCCAAGACTACCGCACCGACCACGATGAAGACATGTGCACCTTGTGCCCAGAGAAATTGAATTGCATACAATGGATTGAGCGCGGCAAGAATGGCGGGCTGCTGTACGATTTGCAGTATGCCAAAGACCGACAATGCTGCGAACCATAGCACAATCACGGGTCCAAATAGCTTACCGACGACTGAGGTGCCATAACGCTGCATCGCGAATAGGGCCATTAACACGCCTATCGAAATCGGTAAAATGTAGGGTTTGAAATTGGGTGAGATAACTTCTAAACCTTCGACCGCACTCAAGACAGATATGGCAGGTGTAATAACACTATCGCCATAGAACAAAGCTGCACCAAGCACACCGATCAAGAGTAAGCTGACTCGGCGCAAGTGCGTGCTGCCAGCGGCTTTGCTGGCTAACGCTGTTAATGCCATGATGCCACCTTCGCCGCGGTTATCGGCACGCAAAATCAGTGTCACGTATTTCAAAGTGACGACCGTCATGAGACCCCAAAAAATGACAGAGACCACGCCGATTATATGCAGTGTGTCTAGCGGCACGCCAGTATGGGCGCTGAAAATTTCTTTCATGGTGTACAGCGGACTGGTGCCGATGTCGCCATATACCACGCCTAATGCGCCCAAGGTGAGTGCGGCGACGCTATCGCGCTGCGTGTCTTGATTATCTGATACGTGACTCATAAAAACCTGACAAAAATTGAACAGGTTTCGATTGTCTTTGTTACTGTGTTAGGAAGGCATAAGGATACAAAATTGATGCTAATAGGCTAATTTTCATCGCTTATCGCCAATCGATAACCAACTCCGGTTTCCGTCAACAGATAACGTGGTTCGGCCGGGTGATCTTCTAACTTAGCGCGGAGTTGCGCCATGTACAGGCGCAGATAATGAGTATGTTCAATATATTCTGATCCCCAGACATCGTTGAGTAACTGTCTGTGTGTGACCAAATAGCCTGCGCTGCGTACCAGTCGCGCAAGTAAATTGAATTCTGTCGGTGTCAGGTGGATGATTTGTCCACGTAGAGTGACCATATGTTTGGCCAAATCGACGAATAAATCCAGATGCGTATATTCGGTGATCGCAGCCGCCAGGCGGGTGCCTCGATGGCGCAGTGCGACGCGCATGCGAGCTAAAAGCTCTGGTACGCTGAATGGTTTCACTAGAAAATCATCGGCGCCCGCATCGAGCAAGCGGATTTTTTGTTCTTCTTGATGACGCGCTGAGATAATCAAAATGGGTAAATTGTGCTGTGCTCGTAGCATGCGCACCAATTGTTCGCCGTCACCATCAGGCAGACCTAGGTCGAGTAAAAGTACGTCGGGCAAAGCATGTTGTAACATCGCGCTTGCTTCGCTGATCGACGTGGCGGTCTGCACCTCGAAGCCTTCTACGCTGAGACTTGCGCGTATCAGCGAGCGGATTTCTTTATCGTCTTCGACGATGAGGGCGCGTATCGTCATGGGATCGTTACTCTAAGTTCGGTGTTGAATGAAGGTACTGCGGGAATCGGTAAGGTGAGCAAAAAACAGCTGCCGCCTTGATCCCTATTGTTGACCACCAAGTTGCCGTCATGGGCCCTTGCTATCGCGCGACAAACGGCTAAACCTAAACCGGCACTACGTTGATTGGATTGATCATGTTGCGCTAAACGTGAGTAGGCGATAAAAATACTGTCATGCTCGGCATCAGGAATGCCGGGACCGCGATCTTTAATCGCTACTTGCATGAATGTAGCTTGCGTTTTATGTTGAACGGTCACGTCTAGCTCTACTAGTTCATCACTATATTTCAAAGCATTATCGAGTAAGTTGCTAAGCAACTGGGCGATGAGTACCGGGTCTAGACGTAATAGAGGTAAGTCTTTCGCTAATGTCGCTTGAATCCGTGATTCGTTATTTCCCTGTTTGATTCTCGCTAAGACCGCGCCGACGATCTCTTCTATCGACTCCCAATCACGTCGCAGACTGTTTTCTGCATGGGTAAGGCGCACTAACTGCAAAGTGTTTTCGGTGACACTGGTCAGATAGTTAGCTTCGTCAACGATATTTTTTAGTAAGCTATCTTGCTGATCAGGTGCCAGCTTGTCGCGCTGGCTTTGTAAAGCACTTGCCGCACCTACCATCACCGCCAAAGGCGTGCGTAAATCATGCGAGATTGCCGATAAAAAAGTACTCTGAAGTTGCTGTTTGTGAGCTTCGTTTTGGGCAGTTTGCAAATTCAGGTTTAGTTGTAAACGCTCGAATGCCTGCGTTAAAAGTGAACATAAGGCCTTGGCATGTTCTTGTCCATCTTCGTCATTCGGTAGTACCGTTTGTATCAATACCGCGCCCCTAATTTGACCAGCACTACCCAAAGGAACATACCAATCATCCAAATCGCCCCAGCGCAAACTACCCGCGCCGAGAAATTGCATCTCTTTCATACAGCATCGCAGTCCATCGATTTGTTGCCTGCTTAAATCAAGTCGAGTGTCCAGATTCAGGTTCTGATCCGCAACTACCAAGCATGCTCTACCTTGAAAGGCGCGCTCAAATGCCGCTTGTCCCAACTGCTGAATGGCTGTAGTGGTTTCTGTGATGGCGAGGCTTATCGCCAACTCTTGTAATTGCCGCGCACGTGTTTCGTTTAAGTGAGCCAGTACGGTTTCTTGTTTCAGACGTGTGGTCAATTGATTAATGACCAGCGCCAAGACGAGCATCGTACCTAGCGCAATTAAATGCTCAGATTGTTCGACGTGAAAAGTCCAAGTTGGCGGTACAAAGAAAAAATTCAGTAGTAAGACAGACGCCACAGCTCCGACGATGGATTGCAGTCTGTCCAACTGATAGGCCGCGATCGTCACGACCAGCACAAAGAGCATCGCCTGGCTGGTGAAGCTGACAAAAGTGCTTAGCAAGGACGAAAGCAGGGTCGCGATGGATAACAACAAGAGCAGGAAGAACCATGCCCGTAGTGCGTAAAGATGTCGCAAAAGTTTGCTCAAAATCGTAGTCATACGAAAGCCTAACATAGTGCTCATTAGAAAAGTGTTAGGAAACGCCGCAATTTTTACACTTTGTTTACACCACGCACCTGTCTTTTAACAAGATTCTTATACGGTTTTTACTATGCTTCTATCTGCAGAAAATGCTTATGGAGGATGGGATGGATAACTTGATTGAAAACTTGATCGATATTGTATATGTAGGAGGAATCTTGGGATTTTTTCTACTGGTGGTGGCCTTAGCGTCAGTGTGCCATCAGATGGATAACAAGCAGCAAAACAAGCAGGAGAGCAAATAATGAATAGCTTTTATGTTATCGGCAGCGTGGTCGCGGCGGCATTGCTAGTGTATTTGGTATATGCATTGTTAAATGCAGAGGAGCTGTGATGACTAATCAATCTTTACTCTTAATGTTGGTCTTTTTTGTGGTCTTGTTGGTCTTAGCTTATCCATTGGGTAAGTTAATTAGCCAAATCGCGGATGAAAAAGCCAAGGTCTCCGGTTTAAATTGGTTGGGCTTCTTAGAGCGAGGCCTATACAAACTGGCTGGTGTCAAGAGCGATCAGGAAATGGGCTGGAAGGGCTATGCCATCGCTTTATTGATGTTCAATGCTTTTGGTACCTTGATGGTCTATGCGGTGCAGCGCTTGCAATTCTGGTTGCCCTTGAATCCTCAGGGTATGCCGAATGTCAGTGCGGATTCTTCTTTTAATACCGCCGTAAGTTTTGTTAGCAATACTAATTGGCAAGCTTACGTCGGCGAAGCGACCATGAGCTATCTGACTCAGATGTTGGTGCTCGCCGGACAGAATTTCTTTTCCGCAGCGACTGGGATTGCGGTGGTGTTTGCTTTGATCCGCGGTTTCTCGCTTCATTCCTCTAAATCCATCGGTAATTTCTGGGTTGATATGACACGCTCGACGGTGTATTTATTATTGCCGCTGTCGGTGATTTTCGCGACTTTCCTAATTAGTCAGGGCGTGATTCAAAATTTCTCTTCGTACAAAGAAGTACAGTTGATAGAGCCTGTGACTTACAGTCAGCCTATTAACGGTCCTGATGGACAAGCATTGAAAGACGATAAAGGCGCACCGGTGATGGAAACTCTGACGACCAAGATGCAAACCTTGGCGATGGGACCTGTCGCATCGCAAGAAGCGATCAAAATGTTGGGTACCAATGGTGGTGGTTTCTTCAATATGAACTCCGCACATCCGTTTGAGAATCCAACGGGGTTAGCCAATTTCTTCCAGATGATTGCGATCTTTCTGATTCCGGCTGGTTTGTGTTTCGCTTTTGGGCGCATGGTCGGTGACCAACGTCAAGGCATCGCGGTGCTCGCTACGATGAGTATCTTATTCGTGGTGATGACCTTAGGTGTAATGGCAGCTGAACAGCAAGCCCATCCTGCCTACGCTGCTCTGAATATCGATCAAGCGCAGAGCGCCTTGCAAGCTGGCGGCAATATGGAAGGCAAAGAAAGTCGCTTCGGTATCAGTGCTTCGACCTTGTTTGTAGCGGTGACCACCGCTGCATCGTGTGGTGCAGTGAATTCTATGCATGATTCTTTGATGCCGCTCGGTGGCTTGGTGCCGCTGGCGTTCATGCAATTTGGTGAAGTGGTGTTTGGTGGCGTTGGCTCTGGTTTATATGGCATGTTGATCTTCGCGATTCTAGCGGTGTTTATCGCCGGTTTGATGATAGGTCGTACGCCAGAGTACTTGGGTAAAAAAATTCAGGCTTACGAAATGAAAATGACTTCCATCGCGATCTTGGTGACGCCGATTTTGGTGTTGGCTGGTACGGCAATCGCTGTTATGAGCGAAGCTGGACGTGCGGGTATCTTGAATCCCGGCGCGCATGGTTTTTCGGAAGTGTTGTATGCCTTTACTTCAGCTGCGAATAACAATGGTAGTGCCTTTGCAGGATTGTCTTCCAACACGCCGTTCTACAACATTATGTTGGCGATTGCGATGTGGTTTGGACGCTTTGCCGTCATCGTCCCTGTGCTCGCCATTGCTGGTTCATTAGCGGCGAAAAAACGTCTGGAAGTGAACGCCGGAACGATGCCTACCCATGGTCCTATGTTTATCGCTTTGTTGGCGGGCACCGTGGTTTTAATCAGTGTGTTGAACTATGTACCCGCTTTGGCTTTGGGGCCTGTGGTCGAACATTTACAAATGTTTAGTCCAGCAAGCCACGCTAAGCCCTAGGAGAATCTGATGTCTAAAACGAATTTACAAAAAAACCTAGCCGGTGCTAAAACCGAACAAGTCTCTAGTGTGGATACTGCCAGTACGAAAAATCGTCTGGCGCTGTTTGATGCGAAGTTGATCAAGCCCGCCATCATCGATGCTTTTCGGAAATTAACGCCACGTACGCAACTGCGTAGTCCTGTTATGTTTGTGGTGTACGTTGGCAGTATCATCACCACTATGTTGTATGTGCAAGCCTTGCTCGGTAAAGGTGAAGCTGATGCTGGATTTATTCTAGCGATCTCTATCTGGTTGTGGTTCACCGTCTTGTTTGCAAACTTTGCCGAAGCACTGGCCGAAGGTCGCAGCAAGGCACAAGCTGCTTCATTGAAAGGTTTGAAGCAATCCGTGATCGCCAAGAAGTTGGCAACGCCAAAACACGGCACCACTTGGTTGCCGGCGTATGTACAAGATCTGCGCAAAGGCGATGTGTTTTTGGTCGAAGCCAATGACGTGATCGCGATTGACGGTGAAGTCATAGAAGGTGTGGCAACCGTGGATGAGAGTGCTATTACCGGTGAATCTGCGCCAGTGATTCGTGAATCGGGGGGGGACTTTTCATCGGTCACTGGTGGTACCCGTGTACTGTCTGACTGGTTGGTAGTACGTGTGACTTCCAATCCGGGCGAAGCCTTTATTGATCGTATGATCGCCATGGTCGAAGGCGCTAAACGTCAAAAAACACCGAACGAAGTTGCATTGACGATCTTGCTGATCGCCTTGACGATTATTTTTTTAATCGTGACTGTCACGCTGTTACCGTTTTCATTGTTTAGCGTGAGTGCCGCGACGGCTTTAGGTTTGAGTTCTGCACCTGTGTCCATCACTGTCTTGATTGCTTTGTTAGTTTGTTTGATCCCAACCACCATCGGTGGCCTGTTGTCCGCGATTGGTGTCGCAGGGATGAGTCGTATGATGCAAGCGAATGTGATTGCGACTTCCGGTCGTGCAGTGGAAGCTGCTGGTGACGTGGATGTCTTGTTGCTGGATAAAACCGGTACTATCACTTTGGGTAATCGTCAGGCATCAGAATTTTTCCCAGCGCCCGGCGTGACAGCAGTGCAATTGGCCGATGTTGCGCAATTGGCTTCTCTCGCTGATGAAACCCCTGAAGGCCGCAGTATTGTGGTGTTAGCAAAACAGCGTTTCAATATACGTGAACGCGATATGGCCTCTTTGCAAGCACACTTTGTGCATTTCACAGCACAAACGCGTATGAGTGGTGTCGATATCGGTGCAGGTGTGGTTCGCGTGGTTCGTAAAGGCGCGGCTGACGCGGTGCGTAAGTTTCAGGAAGCAGCAGGACGCGCTTTCCCTGCCGAAGTCACTAAGACAGTGGATGACATTTCTCGTCGTGGTAGTACACCACTGGTGGTGGTAGATGACGGCAAGGTCATGGGTACGATAGAACTCAAAGATATCATCAAAGGTGGTATCAAAGAACGCTTTGCCGAGTTACGTCGCATGGGTATCAAAACTGTGATGATCACGGGTGACAATAAATTGACCGCCGCAGCCATTGCGGCCGAAGCTGGTGTTGATGATTTCTTAGCTGAAGCAACGCCTGAAGATAAATTGAAATTGATACGCAGCTATCAAGCTGAAGGTCGCTTAGTGGCAATGACCGGTGACGGCACCAATGACGCGCCTGCTTTGGCACAAGCTGACGTGGCAGTGGCGATGAATTCGGGTACTCAAGCCGCGAAGGAAGCCGGCAATATGGTGGATCTGGATTCGAATCCAACCAAGTTATTGGAGATTGTCGAAATCGGTAAGCAAATGTTGATGACGCGTGGTTCTTTGACTACCTTCTCGATTGCCAATGATATTGCTAAGTATTTTGCGATTATTCCAGCAGCATTTGTGGCGACTTATCCGCAGCTGAAATCGCTAGACATCATGCAATTGACCAGCCCGAATTCCGCAATCATGTCGGCGGTGATCTTTAATGCTTTGATTATTGTGTTCTTGATTCCTTTAGCATTAAAAGGCGTGAAGTATCGTGCCGTCGGTGCGTCTTTGTTACTGCGTCGCAATCTCTTGATCTATGGTCTGGGCGGTATTGTTTTGCCATTCGTTGGGATTAAATTGATCGATATGATTTTGACTTTCTTGAATTTGGCTTAACCAATTCATTTGCATAAATATAGGAAACATCATGAGTACAAATAATTCTATCCTGTCCACTTTGCGTCCAGCAGTGATGCTGTTTGTGGGACTGACGGTAGTAGTAGGAATTGCTTATCCACTAGCCATGACAGGTATCGCGAAGGTCGCTTTTAGCGATCAGGCAGAAGGTAGTTTGATCGTCAAAGATGGTAAAGTGGTCGGCTCTAGTTTAATCGGGCAGTCCTTTAGCTCACCGCAGTTTTTCTGGGGACGCCCTTCCGCGACAGGCCCGATGGCGAACAATGCTGTCAATTCTAGTGGTTCGAATTTAGGCCCGACCAATGCGGCGCAGTTGGATAATGTGAAAGCCCGCGTCGAGGCATTGAAAGCCACAGACCCTAGCAATACAGCGGCGATTCCGGTTGACTTGGTGACCGCCTCAGCCAGTGGCTTAGACCCAGAAATTAGCTTGGCAGCTGCGTATTATCAAGTCCCAAGAATTGCGCGTGAGCGTAAAATGACGGAAACTCAGGTACGCGCATTGATCGAACAATTCGCCCAGAAGCCTGTCATGGGCTTGTTTGGCGAACCTCGTGTGAATGTTTTGCAGTTGAATCTAGCACTCCCGCAAGCTAAGTAATTTAGTGTAATCGACAACACACATATTTTTATGGGAAACAACACCGACCAACGCCCCGATCCTGATGTCCTGCTCGCTCATGTGCAGGCACAGGAAAGGCGTGCAACACGTGGCAAATTACGCATCTATTTTGGCGCCTCCGCTGGGGTCGGCAAAACCTATGCGATGCTGTCTGCTGCGCATAAATTACTGAAAAATGGCGAACAGGTCTTGGTCGGTGTGGTCGAAACCCATGGGCGTGATGAGACTGCTGCACTGTTGGATGGACTAGAAGTCTTGCCTTTGAAAGCCATTAGCTATCGTGACAAGACTTTGCATGAATTTGATATCGATGCGGCTCTAGAACGCAAGCCTGTTTTGATCTTGATGGATGAACTCGCACATTCAAATGCGCCAGGTTCGCGTCACCCGAAGCGCTGGCAAGATGTGGATGAATTGTTAAATGCTGGCATTGACGTGTTTACGACGGTGAATGTTCAGCATCTGGAAAGCCTGAACGATGTGGTGGGTGGTATCACAGGCATTCGTGTTGCTGAGACTTTGCCAGATACTATATTCGATGAAGCTGATGAAGTGGTGTTGGTGGATATTCCGGCCGATGAATTACTCGCGCGCTTAAAATCGGGTCGTGTTTACAAAATCCAGCAAGCCGAGCGTGCCGCGAAAAATTTTTTCCGCAAAGGCAATTTAATCGCTTTACGCGAACTAGCTTTACGCCGTACTGCCGATAGAGTGGAAGATGATGTCCAAGCCTATCGCATAGAAAAATCGATTAATGCAGTGTGGAAAACCGATGCCGCTTTGTTGGTCTGTATAGGACCACAAGCCAACGCCGATCATGTGGTGCGTAGTGCGGCGCGTCTGTCCAAGCAAATGAACGCGGAATGGCAAGCCATCTATATTGAGACCCCCGGTCTACAAAAATTACCAGCGCCAGCACGCGAACGTATTTTAAAGAACTTGAAACTGGCGCAAGATTTAGGCGCCAAGACGGCCGTATTGACGGGCAATGATATCGCGCAAGCCATCGTCGATTATGCCAACCAGTATAATTTCTCACGCATCGTGATTGGCCGGCGTAAAGCGGTGTTCAACTGGCGTACCACGTTGGCGCAGCAGTTGGCGGCACGTGCCCATAATCTGGATTTGATCGAGATAGGTGGTGAATCGAATCAAGTTGAAGTCGATCAAGATACGCGCACTGCAGATGTCAAGCCAATACCGCTAGAAAACGGCAATCCAGGCAAACGACGCGCATTGCGCTATGCGTATGCGGCACTCGCCAGCGTCGTCACTGCGGTGGTGGCAACGCCTTTACTGGTGGTATTTAATCTCGTCAATATTGCGATGCTATTCCTACTGACGGTGGTATTGGTCGCAGTAAGATTCGGACGTGGTCCTTCAGTCCTGGCGACGGTGGTGGGTGTATTGGCGTTTGACTTTTTCTTTGTGCCACCGCGCTTTTCTTTTGCTGTTAGCGATCTGCAATATGTCATGACTTTTGGCGTCATGCTGGCGGTCGGGTTGATTACTGGGCATTTAACCGCCGGCCTCCGTTATCAAGCCAAAGTCGCCTCACATAGAGAAGCACGTTCGCTGGCTCTGTATGAATTTGCGCGTGATTTGTCAGGTTTTTTGCAAAGCGAGCAGATCACCGAGGCAACGCAAGCTGTAATACAAAGCGCTTTTCGTGCCAAAGCTACCTTGCTATTGCCCGATGATGAAGGACGCTTGCAATTGCCAGAATCCGCAGCGAGTGGTCTAGATATGGGTATTGCGCAGTGGGCGTTTGATAAAGTGGAAGCGGCCGGTATCAGCACTGATACTTTACCTTCGAGTCCGTACTTTTATTTACCTTTGGTTGCACCTATGCGTACGCGTGGATTGCTGGCGATTGAACCGGAAAGTCGCAGTTGGATCTTGATTCCCGAACAGCGTCAACAATTGGATACCTTTGCCGCATTGGCTGCGATCGCCTTAGAGCGTGTGCACTATATTGAGATCGCACAAGGCGCTTTATTGCACATGGAGTCGGAACGATTACGTAATTCTCTCTTGGCCGCTTTATCGCATGATTTACGTACGCCATTGACCTCGATTGTTGGCATTTCCGAAGCATTGAGCACATCGAAACCGGAACTCAGTCAAAAACAACAAGACATGACGCAAGCGCTCTATGCAGAAGCTTTACGCATGAGTGCCCTGGTTGCCAATTTACTCGATATGGCACGCATACAGAGTGGCGAAGTTAAGTTAGATTTACAGTGGCAGCCGTTCGAAGAAGTGGTGGGCAGTGCGATACGCATCAGTTCACCGCAGTTGAGAGCGCATCAGGTGCAAACGAAACTGGCTGATGATTTACCACTAGTGAATTTTGATGCGGTGTTGATTGAGCGTGTCCTCTGTAATTTGTTAGAAAATGCAGCGAAGTATACGCTAGAAGGTTCGCGCATCACACTGAGCGTGGATCTGTTGGATAGCAATTTACAAGTGATGGTCTATGATAATGGACCGGGTTTGCCAGTCGGCAAAGAAGAAGCGATTTTTGAAAAATTCACTCGTGGTGAGCGTGAATCATCCAAGCCAGGTGTAGGCTTAGGCTTAGCAATTTGCCGCGCGATAGTGGAAGCGCACCATGGCCACATACGGGCGGCGAAATCACCCGATGGTGGTGCCTGTATTTTATTTACTTTGCCATTAGGCGTGCCACCACAAATGCCTGACTTTGAATTGATGAATACTTTGCATACCGAGCGACCATTAGCCATGATCGTCGAAAAACAGGAACAACAATGAGTCATACTGCGAAAGATCCTAGCGTTGGTGCGGCGAGTGCGCCGAGTGCACTCTTGGTCGAAGATGAGCCCCAGATCCGTCGTTTTGTGCGCGCCGCCCTAGAGGAAGAAGGCTGGCAGGTGAATGAATCGAACACCTTGCAACGTGGATTGATTGATGCGGGCACCAGACAACCCGATCTGGTGATACTTGACTTGGGTTTGCCGGATGGCGATGGCATTGATTTCATTAAAGATGTACGACGCTGGTCTAGCGTGCCGATTATCGTCTTATCAGCACGAGTCAGTGAAGTTGAAAAAATCCGCGCACTCGATGCCGGTGCCGATGATTATCTGACCAAACCGTTCGGGATTGGCGAACTACAAGCCAGAGTCAGAGCAACCTTGAGACGGCAGCGTCAACCAGGCGTTGACCTGAGTGGCATCGTACAGTTTGGTGATGTGAAGATCGATATGAAAGCGAGATTGGTGACCAAAGCGGATGAAGTCGTGCATTTGACACCAACAGAATTCAGATTGCTGAAGGTATTGGTTAATAGCGCTGGGCGAGTGGTGACCAATCCTCAATTGCTCAAGGAGGTCTGGGGGCCATCTCATGGCGAAAGCGGTCATTATCTCAGGATTTATATGCGTTATCTGAGGCAAAAACTCGAAGATGATCCTACTCAGCCTAAGTACTTGTTAACTGAAACAGCGGTTGGATATCGCTTGATGCTTCCGCACTAGCTCGCAATAAATTAATAGCTTTATGAGTTGTAATCGACGATCAATTGATTTGTCGATAGGGGTTTTTTACGCCTGAATTTTTGTAGATACGCTCAGGAAAAAATATCGAATCTTTGAAGTACAACAAGGTATCGATGTACCGCAAATTTCGTCATTCCCGTGTGCTCTTAGCGGGAATCCAGTGACGGTACTTGGTCAATGAAAGACACTGGACTACTGCCTACGCAGGAGTGACGAAGTAAAAAGTATTCATGTCCTTGCTGAACGTTGGTTCAACAAGCACATTCACCAGAACGACATGGTCGTTAATTTGAAAGGAAGTAAAATGAAAAACGTATTGTTAGCCGCGGCAGTCGCAACTTTGTTTTGCAGTCAAGCTGCGCAAGCACAAGACGCAGCACCAACGGTGAAGCCAGAGGATGAAGTTAGCTTCAACGCGGCATTGGCCTCAGACTACCGTTATCGCGGTATTTCACAAACACGTCTGCAGCCAGCTCTGCAAGGAGGCGCGGATTATGTGAATAATCCATCAGGCTTGTACGCAGGTGCTTGGGCGTCCACTATCAAATGGACCAAAGATGCTGGCGGTGGTGGTAGTGTTGAAGTGGATTTGTATGCGGGTAAACGCGGCTCATTGACTAGCGATATCAGTTATGACGTTGGTGTCTTGACCTATGTGTATCCGTCGAATGGCTTGGCGGTGAGTGCAAATACGACAGAGATTTATGGACAGCTCAACTATGGTCCAGCCTATGTGAAATACTCGCACTCCACAACAAATTTGTTTGGTTTTGCGAACAGCAAAAACAGCGACTACCTGGACATCGGTGCGAATATTGAAATTGACACTGACTTGGTGTTGAACTTACATGCAGGTCATCAGCAAGTGAAGAACAACAGTATTTCAGCTTATACAGATTGGAAAATCGGTGTCACGAAAGATTTCGGTATTCTCAGTGCTTCCTTAGCTGTGATCGGCACCAATGCCGGTGAAATCGCTTATGCCTCACCAGCGAATGGAAAATTCCTTGGTAAGACTTCTGTTGTAGCGATGTTGAATAAGGCTTTTTAAGTAATAGAGAAGTGTTATCTTTCCGAAAGAAGTCACATTCTTTCTTGATTCTGACTTTTTTTGAACTTGAAGTGTGCGAGCAATGTCGCATTAAGTTGGTCACATCTTTTCATAATTTTGAGCCGGGATATGTCATCAATCAGAAAAAATAGGGGTTTACAATACGTGCGTCAATCTATAGGTATATCGAGCAAGTATTTTTTGGAAACTGCCTCGCGGATATCGATAAAAAAATCAAAAATGCAAATAGACTTTGAAAGTAAAGTAGCGTGTTCAAAAAAAGCTCACCCATCCAGTTTAGGCTAAGGTCGTGATAACAATTCAATCCAAGTCTCGTATTCCGCTAAAGCAGGTTTTTGTTTCACTCATCGCTTTTGCTTTCATCCCAAGCGCTATTGCAGGTCGTCCTATGATCGTTGACGATGCTGGTGTCGTCGCGAATAAAACATGTCAGGTCGAATCATGGCGACAAAAAAATCTCACCGGTGCGGAGTATTGGGCAGTACCGGCTTGCAATTTAACGGGAAATTTGGAGTTGGCAATGGGTGGCGCCAGACTCGTATCTAACCAGATGAGGTCAGTAAATCGATTTCAGATGCAAGGGAAAACCTTGTTTAAGACCATGGACAGCAATGGCTGGGGAGCCGGATTGGTGTTTGGAAATCAATTCGATCCTAGCCAAGGGATGGTCGGTGATCTTTATATCAGGGCGCCTGTCAGTTTTTCATTTCGTGAGGACCAAGTGATTGTGCACACGAATCTGGGTTGGTCGCACAACAAAAACACGAAAAGTGATGCGGCGACTTGGGGTGTGGGCACAGAGATTTCTCTAAACTCGAGAACTGCGTTGACCGCCGAGATCTATGGACAAACTCAGGTCAAACCTTCATTTCAACTGGGCATTCGCCATACCTTGATACCTGATCAACTTCAACTTAGCGTCAGTTATGGCGACCGCCTAAGCTCTCGCCAAGCGGATCGTTTTACCTCTGTCGGTCTGGTGTTTTCATCCATTTCTATTTTTTAGTAAATAGTTATACAAAGCTTGGCCGTTTGAACTCAAAGCCAGCCGGATTTTTTGAAACGATAATATAAGTAAGTACAGACAGTGATCATGGTTGCAAGCGCAGTGGGATAACCATATTGCCATTTGAGTTCGGGCATATGCTCAAAATTCATTCCCCAGATTCCCGCGAAAGCGGTCGCTACCGCAAAGATCGCGGCCCAGGCTGCGAGTCGTTTATTGACTTCACTTTCATCAATATTTACCAAGGATAGGCTGACTTGAATAGCGGTGCTGATGGTGTCGCGTATCGATTCTATGGACGTATTAATACGATACAGATGGTCATGTACATCTCTGAAATATTCTTGTGTTCCGACGCAGATTGGAGGTACTCGCCCACCGTCGAGTTTGCCAACCGCTTCCAGTAGTGGCGCCACCGCATGTTTGAGTGTCATGATTTTTCGTTTGAGTTGATACAATCGTTCGATATTTAAACGTTGTGAGCCTTTGGTAAAAATATGTTCTTCTATCGTTTCCAGTTCTGATTCCAACGCATCGATCACTGGAAAATAGCGATCCACCACCGCATCCATTAAGGCATACAGAACAAAAGCGGAACCCTTCATCAAATGATGTGGTTCGCGTTCACAACGCGCGCGTACACCGAGAAATCCTTGCTGGCTGCGGTTACGAGTTGAGAGCACATAATTTTCTCCAACAAAGACATCGACTTCACCTAAGGATAATTCACCATCAATGAGTTCGACGGTCTGCATCACTGCAAACAAGGAATTGCCGTATTCTTCAATTTTAGGACGTTGATGACCCTTCATCGCGTCTTCTAATGCCAATTCATGCAGGCCAAATTCGTCTTGCATCTGCGTCAGTTCTTCAGGTTCAGCATCCTTTAACGCAACCCAGACAAAGCAATCACTGCGTTTGACATATTCACTAATATCTTCTACCAAAATGTCGGCGAGTTTTTTGCCTTCCTGATAAGCAACGCAATTAATTAGCATGAATCAATTCCTCCGTTTTGTGATGCAGATTGAATATGAAATCTTACATGAGTTGCTTCTTATGAGTGAGGCAATTGATATTGGAAAAATGAGTATAAGCTTTTTGCAATTCCATGTAATGGATATCATTCTTACTGCACGCTGCTATCTTATTCTTTGAGATAGGATGAGAGGAATCGGAAACATCGGCTCCACCTGTAGCAGCAATCCTTATTGAATATCCAACCTTCGTGTTAAGGATGTGGCTGTGATGTCCACTGCGACTGAGGCGCACGTGCCAAGTTCAGTTGGTTCCCCTAGATAAGCTTCGATTAAGGTGCGCCAAGCGCATGGCTCTCGTGGACAAGTAGTAGAAAAGTAAAGTTCTGTGTTGTATCGAGCCTGTGATCCCGAACAAAATCTGTTTTGTCGCGCCTTAGCGCTCTCTGCGACAGCGGTGCAATGCAGTAGTAATGGAATGTTAATTTGCCATTAACTTCCCATCCATTTGATTCTTAATGCCGGTGCAAAAAACTAGTATAGAAAAATCTGCTAAATTAGCGCCGCGAAAGATGGAATCGCGCAGTAATTTTTTCTGTTTTATTTCTATTAGTGCAAAGTTTGGATCATTTATTTCAATTAGAGACATTAGAAAAAGGAAAACTATGACGGACGCAACGACAACTACAGCAGCGCCTTTGCGGCAAAGCTGGTTTAACCGAACTCTGAATGCGATTGAACGTGTCGGTAATAAATTACCTGACCCAGCGATTTTGTTTGCCTTGTTTATGTTCACCGTTTGGGGCATTTCTTGGGCTCTTTCTGGCGTGAGTTTCAATGAAATCGACCCTCGTAATGGCAAGCCAATACAGATAAATAACCTTTTAGATGGTGGCGCATTTACCGCGTTTATGGCGAAGTTGGTGAGTACCTTTGTTAGCTTCCCACCCTTGGGCGTGGTGCTAGTTGCGATGCTTGGGCTTGGCGTTGCGGAACATACGGGCTTTATCAATGCGGGTCTTCGGTCGATTTTGGCAGTGACACCTAAAATGTTATTGACCCCAGTACTGGTTGCCGTGGGTATTCTAAGCCACGTCGCCGTGGATGCTGGTTATGTCTTGGTGATCCCCTTGGGCGCGGTGATTTTTTATGCGGCTGGACGACATCCGCTGGCAGGTATCGCTGCTGCTTTTGCCGGTGTTTCTGGCGGCTTCTCAGCCTCTTTCTTTATTCCTAGTAGTCTCGATCCTTTATTGGCTGGGCTGACACAAGCCTCGGCGCGACTTTCGTCTAATCTGGCCGCGACGGATTTGATTATCAATCCTTTGAATAATTTTTACTTCACATCAGCTTCCGCGATTTTGATTATTTTTATTGGTTGGTTCTTAACCGATAAAGTGATCGAGCCGCGTTTGAAAAATACGGCGATTGATGGTGATCCGGCTGGCTTGCCGACTTTAGATCCTTTGACACCAGCGGAGCGACGCGGTTTGCGCTTTGCGGTGTTGGCGATGCTGGTGAGCGTAGGTTTATTGTTTATCTCAGCGTATCCAGCAACGTCAGCATGGCGTGGAACTGATACGAGTTTGACGCATTCCTCAGCACCACTGATGCAGTCGATTGTGTCTTTGATTTTGGTGTTGTTCTTGATTCCTGGTGTGGTATACGGCTATGCGGCTGGCACGGTCAAAAATCATCGCGATGTGATTCAGGGAATGAGTAAAGCAATGAGCGGTATGGGTTACTACATCGTGATGGCATTTTTCTGCGCGCAATTTATCTATGCTTTTGGCCAGTCTAATCTCGGTGCATTGCTCGCGATTAAAGGTGCGGGTGCTTTGAAAGAGATGGCGTTGCCCTTGGGTGTCACGTTAGTTGGAATCGTGATCCTGACAAGTCTGGTGAATTTATTGGTTGGCTCTGCTTCTGCCAAATGGGCTTTGATTGGTGCTGTGATGGTGCCAATGTTGATGGAGTTGGGCGTTTCGCCAGATTTAACCCAAGCCGCATATCGCGTTGGTGACTCTTCAACCAATATCATTACGCCGCTGATGCCATACTTCCCATTGATCGTGGTGTTTTGTCAGAAATACGTGAAATCGACCGGGATAGGAACTTTGATTGCCTTGATGCTGCCGTTCTCAATTTCTTTGCTGGTGCTTTGGACTGCATTTTTGCTGTGTTTTTGGATGTTTGGTATCCCGCTTGGCATAGGCGCGAGTTATAGCTTTCCTGCTGGCGTTTGATGTTGAGTAATTTGTAAAAATATGTTCCTTTGGATGCGGTCGGTTCGGCGTAATGTGCCGACCGCATCCATATCGTGTCAGGCTCGCCAGTGACCAACTTTTCGTCATGATTCCCCCTTGAATTTTATTGAGAATGATTATCATTCATGATAAAGTTCGAACATCGTTTTTTTCTCATTGGACATTCTCATGATGAAACATCTTTCGTTGACCGCTTTGGCGTGTCTATCCCTTGCTGGTGCGGCGCACGCGCAAACGCCAACACAGTCTGTCACTGTTTACAGTGCTCGTAACGAACAATTGATCAAGCCTCTGTTTGACGCCTACACCAAAGAGACTGGCGTAGAAGTTAAAGTCTTGACCGACAAAGAAGGACCGCTGATGGCGCGTCTGCAAGCTGAGGGGAGTAATACCGCTGCTGATTTGTTGATTACGGTGGATGCGGGGAATCTTTGGCAAGCCGCGAATGTTGGCTTGCTCAAACAAGTTAAATCGGAGATTTTGAACAAGAATGTGCCTAGTCATTTACGTGATGACAATGGCTTGTGGTACGGCCTTTCATTGCGTGCACGTACGATGTTCTTTAACCCCGATTTGGTGAAAGCAGAACAGCTTTCCACCTACGAGGATTTAGCGGATCCGAAGTGGAAAGGCAAATTGTGCCTGCGCACAAGCAAAAAGGTCTATAACCAATCCTTGGTCGCAATGATGATCGCTCAATACGGTGAAGCCAAGACAGAAAAAATTGTGCGCGGCTGGATTGCTAATTTGGCGACCGATGTGTTCCCAGACGACACCAAATTACTCGAAGCGATCGCAGCTGGACAATGTGGTGTTGGTATCGCCAATACCTATTACTACGGTCGTATCGTGGATAAAAATCCGCAATTTAAAACCAAGCTATTTTGGGCTAACCAAAAAGCCGAAGGTGTCCATGTGAATATTTCTGGTGCGGGTTTGACGCGCCATGCCAAAAATGAAGCTGGCGCGATCAAATTGATGGAGTGGCTGTCGTCTAGCAAAGCACAAAATATCTACGCGGATAAAGACATCGAGTTTCCAGTCAATCCGACGGTCAAGCCTGACCAACTGGTTGCTTCATGGGGGCCGTTTAAATCCAATCTGATTAATATGAGCAAAGCTGGTGAATTGCAAGCGCCAGCAGTTAAACTGATGGATCGCGCTGGATACAAATAAGACGCAAGCGACAAACAAGTTTTGCTATGAGTTTGGTCATGCATTCGACCACTTTGGTGAACCAGAGTTAACGTCAGTGAATACGATTGGGCAGCTCATTAATTGAGCCTGCCCATTTCCCTTTTTGGAAGTCTATGCGGTTTTTCTCTGCACGTGGTGCATTTATCCTGTTGCCAATTGCTTTGCTTACGATTACGCCCTTGCTAGTCGTCCTATCTGCTTTTTTTCAACCGCAAACCGAGGTCTGGCAACACCTGATTGAATTTGTATTGCCATCGGTGTTTAAAAACACGGCGATATTGTTAGCGGGAGTTGGGGTAGGGGTTCTGTTGCTTGGCGTGCTTCTGGCATGGCTGACGGCTGTTTGCCAATTTCCTGGACGCGGTTTTTTTGCCTGGGCTTTGATGTTGCCATTGGCAATGCCAGCGTATGTATTGGCTTTTGTGATGGTCGATCTCTTGGATTTTACAGGACCCTTACAAAGCTATGTGCGTGAGTTGACCGGATCGTCCGCTTGGTTTCCGCGTATTCGCAGCACGGGTGGTGTGATTCTCGTCATGTCCTTGACGTTTTACCCCTACGTTTATTTGTTAGCCCGCAATGCCTTTTTGACGCAGGGCAAACGCGCTCTCGAAGCGGCGCAGATGTTGGGCGTGTCGCGTCCTCGTGCGTTTTGGAAGGTGGCGTTGCCAATGGCACGACCTTGGTTGATTGGTGGCTTGACTTTAGCTTTGATGGAAACGCTCGCAGATTTTGGTACGGTATCGATTTTTAATTTTGATACCTTTACGACCGCCATTTATAAATCATGGTTCTCCTTATTTAATCTGCCTGCGGCATCCCAATTGGCGTCTTTACTGGTCTTGCTTGTTGTGCTCTTGCTCGCGATGGAGCGCTGGGCGCGTGGTGACCGTCGTTACCATGGTCGCATTGTCGCTGCAGAGCGTATCGTATTGAGTCGAGTGCAAGGATGGTGTGCGAGCCTCACTTGTAGTGCGGTACTCGCCATCAGTTTCGTGATCCCGATGCTGCAATTAGTCCGCTGGACCGCGCAAGTATGGCAGGAGGATTTTGATGCTCGTTACCTTGGCTTTATCGTGCGATCGATCGGCATCTCCCTGTTGGCTGGCATACTGGTCACGGGTTTGGCATTGCTTATCGTGTTTATTCAACGCCGCTATCCATCAAAGATCACCTCGGTCTTGGTACGTTTCGCCACGGTTGGCTATGCCGTGCCAGGTACGGTATTGGCGGTCGGTGTTTTTATTCCGATCGCTTGGATTGATAATCAATTATTGCCAATCGCACAGGCCTTGGGATGGGACACTTTGCAAATTCTGAAAGGTTCAGTGGCGGTGATGTTGTTAGCACTTGCGGCGCGGTTTATGGCAGTTGGATTTCAGCCGCTTGATGGCGCGATGCAGAGAATCAGTTATAACCAAGAAGATGCAGCACGCACGCTCGGTGTGAGTGAGTGTGGTTTGCTGCGACGCTTACATATTCCACTGATGCGCGGCGGTGTATTGACAGCGATTCTGATGGTCTTTGTCGACGTTATGAAAGAAATGCCCATCACGCTAATGACGCGGCCATTTGGTTGGGATACGTTAGCGGTGCGCGTGTTTGAAATGACATCCGAAGGCATGTGGCAAAAAGCAGCTTTGCCTAGCATGTTGATCGTAATTGCGGGCATTGTTCCCGTAATTTTGTTAGTGAACAAGTCGGAAAATAAATCATGAGTGCTTTAGTGAGGAACCCTTTACTCAAGGTTGATGGACTAGCCGTTTCCTATGCGGGACGCAAAGTCGTTGAACATTTATCCTTTGAACTGGAAGAGGGTGAGATCGGCTGTTTGCTAGGCGCATCAGGATGCGGAAAAACCACCGTGCTGCGTGCGATCGCGGGGTTTGAAGCGATCTCAGCGGGCACCATTGAGCTTGCAGATCGTCTCGTCGGCTCAGTGCAAAAACAAGTGCCTGTGCAAGAGCGCCAAGTTGGTATGGTGTTTCAAGATTACGCATTGTTCCCCCATCTGACGGTGGCAGAAAATGTCGCGTTTGGTCTGAAAGCCAAAGACAATCGCGCGAGCAACGAGCTACTCGATCTGGTTGGACTTGGTCATGTCGCGTCGCGTTATCCGCACGAGTTATCCGGCGGCCAGCAACAAAGGGTCGCTTTAGCACGTGCTCTAGCGCCACAGCCACGACTCTTACTTTTGGATGAACCCTTTTCTAATCTCGACGTTGAATTGCGCGAACGCTTGGGTCAAGAAGTGCGCAGCATTTTGAAAGAGCGCGGCACCACCGCCATCTTAGTCACGCACGATCAGCGAGAAGCGTTTGCCATGGCGGATCGTGTCGGCGTCATGACCGATGGCGCATTACGCCAATGGGCATCGCCCTACGACTTGTACCACGAGCCGGTTGATCGCTTCGTAGCTAATTTCATTGGCGAGGGCGTTTTGTTACCGGCCAAATTGACGGGCGCGAATTGTATTGAATTTGAATTAGGCGAAATGTGCCGTATCAAATCCATCGACTGCTGCTTAGGTTGTCCTATGGAAGTTTTGATTCGACCTGATGATATCGTGCATGTTGATAGTAGTCCGCTCAAAGCTGAAGTCGTCGCCAAGGTGTTTCGCGGCGCTCATTTTCTCTATACCTTGGCATTACCATCGGGGAATCGTATTTTATCCTTGGTGCCTAGTCATCACAATCATTCGATCGGTGAGGCTATCGGGATTGAACTTGAATGCGAGCATGTGATTGCTTTCAAAAAATAGGGCAGAATTGGCCTCGATCTTTTCTGATAGATACCTCACTCTCTATTGAGCTTTAATCCTTTGCTAAGCTTCGCGTAATACACGTTCTTGATCTTCTTTAGGCCAATGTTTAATTGATATCAACATCCTCTGCCAACTGAATCGCGGGAGCTACCCTTGCCATATTACTCGTGTTTAGTTCGCAAAATCACATCGTACAGATACCAGTTGCACCACAATCACAGTGTTTTATTACAATATTTCTGTAAAAACACCTAGAAATATGCGCTTCACATTTAGAATTGAGTTTCTCAAAATAAAGAGACAGCATTATTTTTTTGTAAGAGCTAGTGTAGCCTTGCTTAAGTCTCGCTTTGCTTGCTCTACGCTACTCTTGGCTTAACCTAATCTTGTTTAAAGTTAAAAGCAAAAATGAAGTCAGCACTACTCAGTAATACCCAATTTAAGACCCTGATGTTTAGCTTGGTCTTGATATTTGGCGTGCTGAATATTTGGGCAACCAGACAATGGGAGCGTGCCGCAGCACCGCAGGTTGCGGCTAACTTAGGCGTGGTGTTTGGTGCACCAGATAAAAGTTATCGCTTGCCGATCGATAAAATTATCCCTAGCTCACCTTTAGCGGCTATTGGCGCCAAAGTCGGTGATTATGTAATCTTTGAAAATCCTGGTGATGACGGGCGCTTGCTGGCACGGGAAGACCGTGTGGCATTGCGTCTTTACCGTGGATCATCAGATAAAGACGTTTTTGAAGCGGTATCTGTTCAGCCTGTTTTAAAAAATCTTGCCCATGCCACGGTTTGGCAGGCAATTACAGTCGTACAGTTTGCGACTACCTATATCGCCTTATTGATTATTGCCGTAATTTCCTGGCGTCATTTGGCAAGCAGCGCGATGCGTATATTGGCAATTGCCATGCTTGTGATTATCCCCGATACCTTTATTCCCTACTTACCCGGTGGCGAACTTCAAGATTTCTTAAGCGTTTATCTGTTTCCTATTGAGCTCTTTGTCGGCTATGTGTTCTTCACGTATTTTTGCCTGATTTTTCCTGAAGATCGACCTCATTGGCGTTTGCCCTGGGTACGTTACGGTTTTTATGTATATGCCGGTGTGTTTGCCAGTTATACCCTGTACCATATTTTTTTGAAGTTGGGGATGCTGCCGTGGGAAGTCCGTGAGTGGGTAAATTTACGGATGATGCGTCGCTGTCTGGCAATTGCATCTGTGGTTTTGTCCCTCGGTGCTTTAGTCATTTCATGGCGGGTCAGTAGCGGTGTTACGCGCCAACGATTGGCCTGGATAGGATTCTGCATGGGTAATATCTATGCGATTTACTTGTTCCATAATTTGTTTCGCATCATGGATGAAGAGCGGGCAGTCGCCTATTTTGAGTTCTTCAATTCGTCCATTATTTTCTTAGCCTATTGTGGTCTGGGCTATGCACTATTGCGTAACCGTTTGTTCGATTTTAGTTTTGCCATTAACCGTTTTAGTGTCTATGCCTTGGTCACTGGCGGCATCATTGCATGTCTCGTCTTCATGCAGTATTTGCTTGCGCCATTGTTAAACATACAAGTGCGGTGGCAAACTTTGTTGTTCGATACTGTATGTGGGCTTATCTTGATTGCCTTGTACAAGCCGTTTCTGGCTGTGGCAGAACAATTGGTCAGAACCTGGTTGTACCCTAAGTGGCGGGCGCAGGAGGAAGCATTGCAAGTTGCAGTAGCAAATGCGGCGAATGTCACAGGACAGGATGCTTTAGCTGCGCATTATCTGGATGCTCTACGCGCCTATGCAGGTGGTGCATACACCGCGATCTATAATTCTCATGAAGGTTTCTGTACCTTAATTACGGGTGATTTCCCACATGCCCCGAATCGTATCCATGCCTTAGGTGGCGATCTAGCGCGCATGCTTAGCTCGCGCTTGCCTCTATCTTTGCAAGGCCAGACGGGCGAAAATGCGCTACTGGTCCCGTTTACCCATCGTGGGCAATTGACCGGATTTCTCTTGATTGGTGGCAAACTCGATTTTAATCAATATCGCCCTGATGAAATCCGCTCTATCACGCGTACTGCGGCCTTGTTGGATCAGGATTTGCAAGCTGAAGCGCAGCGTGGACATCAGCAAATGTTGGCGGAGAAAATTGCGGCGGAAGAGCACGCACGTGAAATGGCAGAGCTGGCAAATGAAGCGAAGAGCGCATTTCTCGCCACCATGAGTCACGAAATTCGTACGCCCATGAATGCAATTATCGGTTTGGCTTACTTGTCTTTGCGTACTGATCTAACTGCTAAGCAACGTGATTATCTGAGTAAAATTCATGATGCCGGTAATGCCCTACTTGGCATTATCAATAATATTCTCGATTTTTCTAAAATCGAAGCAGGGAAGATGGAAGTTGATTTCAGTCCCTTTTCTTTAGATGATGTGATCTTGCATGTGCAGACGGTTACCGCACAAAAAGCCAGTGATAAAGGGCTGGAATTGCAGATACAAATTCCTGAGCATATACCGCGTTTTTTGGTCGGCGACGCGATGCGATTGGGACAGATCCTGATTAATTTAGTGAACAACGCAATCAAGTTCACTGAAACGGGGCGGGTTCGCATTGGACTTGATTTGCGTAGTGCCGACGATTTTGATATGACTAGTCCAGAAGAACAACATTTGGAACTGCATTTTTCCGTATGTGATACTGGTATTGGTATGAACGAGATTCAGATGCAAAGCTTATTTTCCGCTTTTCATCAGGCCGACAGCTCGACCAGCCGCAAGTTTGGTGGCACTGGTTTGGGCTTGTCCATTTCGCGCCAATTGGTTGAGCTATTGGGTGGCAGTATTCAAGTACAAAGTCGTTTAGGTGCGGGATCCAATTTTGAGTTTTTTCTACCGTTCCATACCTGTAGTGAAGCGGCATTGTTGCAGATAGGAAGAACCATCTCCAGCGCCCAGTATCAATATGCCGATACCAGAGTATTGCTGGTCGAAGACAACGAAATTAATCAACAGATTGCTGTGGAGTTGTTAGCGACGGTAGGGATTAAAGTTGAACTTGCTGGTGCTGGGCAAGAGGCTTTGGATAAATTGCAGGGACTTCCCTATGATTACTATGATTTGATTCTGATGGATCTGGAAATGCCCGGTATGGATGGACATCAGGCAACGCGGCAGATACGCCAAAATCCACATTTGAATCATGTGCCTATTATCGCGATGACTGCCCATGCAATGGCGGACGTGCGGCAGCGTTGTATGGACGAAGGCATGCAAGATTTTCTGGCGAAACCGGTGCAACCGAATGCCTTATTCACTACTTTAGCGCGCTGGTTAGAATATAAAGCGAGTACAGGCGAGCCCGCCCAGGTGGCACAAGAGTTGGTAGCATATGGCAATTCAGATAGTGATAAAAATCGTGAAGAAAACGGCGCCAAAGTAGGATTTGATTTTGCTTGCTTGAAGCAGATAGATAGCGCGCGCGGGCTTAGTCAAATGATGGGGAAACATGACCTCTATCTGAAAGTTTTGCGCCGCTTCCTTGAAGGGCAAATAAATACGGCAGCGCAATTACGTGATGCGATGGAACTCGGTCAATTGAGTCAGGCCACGATGCTGGTGCATACTTTAAAAGGCTTAGCCGGAAGTATAGGTGCGCAGCAAGTGCAACTAGATGCCATGCAATTGGAGTGCTCATTGAATAGCTGCACAGCGGAGAATGTGAACTCGGAAGAGGTTCGCGAGTTATGGCAAAGATTGGACAAATCTTTAAGTCTGGTACTGGTCGAGCTGCAACAGGGTTTGCCAGTGCAACAGGTCGCAGCATATCACCCCACGGCTAGTGAACTTGAGACTACTGCGGATATCAGTCACGACATTTTGGCTGATGTCTTGCAGCAGTTGCGCGAACTGCTTGCTAACTACAGCGGCGATTGCCCTCAGTATTTTGAAGAACATCGCGTAGCCTTAATGCGTTTATTCGATGGCACATTGTTAGAAAGACTGAATCAGCATATTGCACAATATGAATATGATGAAGCTTTGTCTTTATTGGAGAATACTTAGGCAAACAAGGATGCAATTTAGAAGCTAAATTTACTTAATATTTCTTCTATATCACTTCTCGTGATGGTGCAATTAGCTTTGCATATTTCCCAAATTAAGATTTAGTCACTACACTGTGCACCTGCGATCAGCTTCCATCGACCTATCTCGTTTTTCTAATTCAGACATTGATATGACAACTTCCGGTAAGACCTACAGTGCGCGCAGTCGGGCGATTGAACCTTTTCATGTGATGGCATTACTGGCACGTGCCAATGAGTTGCAGGCGGCGGGACATGATGTGATTCATTTGGAAATCGGTGAGCCTGATTTTGTGACCGCTGCACCTATCATTGCGGCGGGTCAGGCGGCATTGGCTGCAGGTAAAACCAGCTATACCGCAGCACGAGGCCTGCCGCAATTGCGTGAGACAATTAGTCATTTTTACCAGCAGCGTTATGGCTTGAATATCGACCCACGTCGTATCTTGGTTACGCCAGGAGGTTCAGGTGCTTTGCTGCTCGCCACCAGCTTGCTAGTAGACCCGGGTAAGCATTGGCTCATGGCTGATCCCGGTTATCCCTGCAATCGACACTTCTTGCGATTGATCGAGGCCTCGGCACAATTGGTTCCCGTCACGCCGCAACAGAACTATCAACTGACGCCAGAGTTAGTCACCCAGTATTGGAATGCAGATACGGTGGGTGCTTTACTTGCCTCACCGGCGAATCCCACCGGAACTTTACTTAGCCGTGAACAATTACAAGCATTGTCGCTAGCGATTCGTACGCAAGGCGGGCACATGGTGGTGGACGAGATTTATCATGGACTAACATACGGTGTTGATGCCAGTAGTGTATTGGAGGTCGACAATGAGGCCTTCGTCCTGAATAGTTTTTCCAAATATTTTGGCATGACAGGCTGGCGCCTTGGATGGTTGGTTGCACCGGACGATGCTGTTTCTCAGCTGGAAAAACTGGCTCAAAATTTATACATCAGTGCACCTAGTATTGCGCAATATGCGGCGCTTGCTTGTTTCGAAGAAAACACCATTGCGATATTTGAAGAGCGCCGTCACGAGTTCGAAAGACGCCGAGATTTTTTATTGCCCGCATTGCGAAATCTTGGATTTAAAATCGCTGTTGAGCCAGAAGGGGCATTCTATTTGTATGCTGACATCAGCGAATTGGGCGGGGACGCATACGCGTTCTGCCAGCATTTTTTAGAGACCGAATTTGTCGCCTTCACGCCTGGGCTAGATTTTGGTCAGCATCAATCACATCAACATGTGCGATTTGCTTATACCCAAAATCTGAGCCGTTTAGAGCAAGCGGTAGAACGTATTGCGCGCGGCTTAAAAACTTGGCGTTCTTGGTAAGCCACGTAGTTCAATCGAATGATCGGAGTTTACAAGTTTAGGCAGCTTGTTTAGGTAGCTCATTTAGGTAACTTACTGAGACTGCCATCGCCGCTGATAGAGCGGTGGCGTACATTCGCGACTTTTTCCGCCTGAGCGAAAGCACCTAAAAAGTTTTCGCCCAAGACTTTTTTTATCTCAGCTTCAGTGTAGCCACGACGCAGCATCTCAAAGGTGACTAAGGCCAGATCTTCCATCCCTTGCATGCCAGCAGGCAGCATAGGAATACCATCGTAGTCTGAACCTAGACCCACGTGATCTATGCCCGCAATTTTTTTGATGTAATCAATGTGGTCCACGATGCGAGTGTAACTGGCGATATAGATAGGATGCTGCGCCAATATCTGACGTTCGGCTTGTGGGTAAGCGTTGGGACTATCTTTAAGTTTTGCTTGCAAAGCGTTGAGTTCCGGCTTTAACTTCTCCTTACGTTGCTGCATTTCTTGATTGGTTCGGGCATCAAGGAAGGCTGGGAAAAAATTAATCATGACCACGCCGCCGTTTTTTGCTAAGCGTTTCAAAACAGCATCGGGTACATTGCGCGTGTGGTCGTTGACACCACGTGCTCCAGAGTGCGAAGCAATAATTGGCGCGCTGGAGATATCGAGCACATCCTGCATGACCTTTTCTGAGACATGCGAAATGTCTACCAGCATACCGAGACGGTTCATCTCTTTCACGACGTCTTTTCCAAAACTGCTTAAGCCATTGTTCTTCGGGACATCCGCATGCGCGTCAGCCCAATCATGCGAGACGTTGTGGGTCAGTGTCATATAACGTATGCCTAACCTATAAAAATTGCGCAGCGCATGCAGCGAATTTTCGATCGCGTAACCACCTTCTATGCCCATCAAGGCGCAGACTTTGTGTTGCTGTTTCGCTTGTCGAATATCGGCACTGCTGTTACAGGCGCTTAAAAGTTTCGCGTGTTTCTCAACTTCTCGATTGCGTGCATCTATCATGTCCATGGCTCTATGCATCGCACCGCCGGTTTTCAAGGTGTCTCCTGAGACATAGATGGAAAAAAATTCGCCAGTCACACCACTTGCTTTCAGTCGCGCCAAGTCGGTATGGAAAGGATCACCATCGAGATGAAATTGTCCAATTGTGTTGCGCGCCAGATTAAAGTCCTCATCGACCAAGGGTGTAGGAATATCATTGTGGCCGTCAACAATGATAGCGCTACGGTGTATTTTTAAGGCACGTGACCACAATTGCGGATCAGCATCTTTTGGCATAGTCTGGGCGTTTGCCAACGTGCTACAGGCAAACCAGCACACCATCGCTGGAACAAGTATTAGTTGCTTGAGTTTTTTCATTGTGAGGGCTTCCAAAAAGTCAGATCAAGTGGCGATGCCAAAGTGTTACAGCATAGGCGGCTTCGCATAAACGTACAACTGCTCAGTTCGTGATCTGGAATTTATGTACAAACTAGGGTACAGTTTTGTGATGTAAAAAAGTTAGACTCGACTTGAATGGTGAAGCCTATGAAACTTAAAAACGGTTTGTTCTTTTGCGCTTGGATGTTAGCGCTGTGCTTTGCAGCGCAGGCGCGTGCCGAGTTTATAACGTCAAGCATCACCTCGGGAGAAGGCGCCAACACGCTGTATGGCAGCTTGTTAATTCCGGGACATAAAGTCAAGCCACCGGTTATCTTATTGATTTCTGGTTCCGGTCCCACTGATAGAGATGGCAATAGTCCCGCATTGCAAGGCAAAAATGACGGTTTAAAGATGTTGGCGGAAGAATTGGCGATTGCGGGTTTTGCTAGTGTGCGTTACGACAAGCGTGGCGTTGGTGAAAGCTTCGCTGCAGGTAAATCTGAAGCAGAGTTACGATTTCAAACGTATGTCGCCGATGTGCAGTTATGGGTCAAGCAACTCAATGCCGATCCGCGTTTTTCTGGCGTGGCTATCATAGGACATAGCGAAGGCTCCAGTGTGGGTATGCTGGCCGCGCAAAGTAGCGATGTGGCTGCATACGTTTCTTTATCTGGCCCAGCACGATCTGCTTCAAAAATTCTGCGTACGCAATTGCAAGATAAACTTCCACCCGATTTATTGAAGTTAAATGAAACTATTTTGAGTAAATTAGAAAAAGGTGAATTGGTGCAAGAAATTCCTGCGCCTCTATTGGCTTTGTACCGACCTAGTGTGCAGCCGTACTTGATCTCTTGGTTTAACGTCACACCCGCCGATGTGATTAAAACACTTAAAATGCCCGTGGCGATTTTTCAGGGGGACACTGATATCCAAGTAACGGTCAGTGAGGCGCTGCTTTTGTCTAAGTCGCAACCTATGGCGCAATTGCATGTGATCAAAGGGATGAATCATATTTTGAAACAAGTACCCATGGATATAAAGCAGCAGGTTGCCTCGTATAGCGATCCCCATCTCTATTTAGATCCAAGCTTTGTTAATCCCTTGATTAATTTTTTGAAGAAGAGTTTTACGCCGAAATGAATTCGGATTATTGAGTAAAAAAGCCGGTAAGCTTAGCTGTTTACCGGCTTTTTTTGTTTTACGATGATGCCTGCAAATTCAGGGCAACATGCGACGTAAAGTATTATCTTTGACGACATAATGGTGATATAAACCGGCCATTGCATGCAGCCCAATCAAGAAATAGCCCGCTTTCCCAAAGCTCACATGTAGCTCCTCGATTTGATGTGCCAGATCTTTGTTTGGCGCAATTAAGGCCGGCAATTCAAACCCAAAGAAAGGTATAACTTGCGCCTCGCCGCTTAAAATTAGCCAGCCAGCGATTGGCATACCTATCATTAAACCATATAACGCGATATGTATAATATTCGCGATCATGGTTTGCCATTTAGGTGGGGTGGGGACTATCGGTGGAGTCTGATTGGTGACGCGCACAAACAGACGAACCAAGGCAAATGTTAAGACGGATAAGCCCAACATAAAATGCCACATTTTCATTGCTTTGCGCGGATCACTGCCTTTGGGGAAAAACTCACGTAATTCTATGGTGGCATATACGGCGATTAAAAGTAGCAACATCAACCAATGCAGACTTATCGTCAATTTATGATAGCGAGTATTCGTCGTGAGTATGGTGGTGGAGTTCATGGCTTTCCTCGTTTTTGTTACTGAAGACTATGCTGCATTTTAATGGAGTCACAATTTGTTGGACTTAAGCCAGTATAGAGATGCATCAAATACGATGCGCGACATGAGCTGTGCCGACAGAATGTACTGAGTAAACCCTTATACTAGTAAAATTCAATGAATATTAAAAACTTGCGGTGGGATTGACATGAATCAAGAACTTTCGAATGTAGCAATAGATGTGAGCACGGCGCATCAGCCTGTCGCAGAGAATGATGCGTCACTGTTGGACGATGTTGAAGTGCGTGTGCTTGCGTCTCTTGCTGAAAAAGAGGCCGCCACACCAGACAATTATCCTATGTCACTCAATGCGTTGGTGAATGCATGCAATCAACTTAGCAGTCGCGACCCCGTCATGAATTTGACGGAAGACGACGTAGTGCAAGCAATCGATCGTTTGGTATTGAAAAAACTGGCAGGCGTGATACATCAGGCCGGTGCTCGCGTCGCGAAGTATGAGCATAGACTCAGAATCAAATACTTATTCGATCAGGATAAGTTAGCGGTGCTCGCTACTTTGATGTTGCGTGGTGAGCAAACGGCGGGTGAAATTCGTAGTCGTTGTGGTCGTTTGCATGATTTTTCTTCGGTCGAGCAAGTAGAGAAGACTCTGAACTATCTGATGGATAAATACCCGCCTTTGGTCACGCGTTTAGCGAAAGCACCTGGCAGCAAAGAAGCGCGTTATGTGCATCTCTTGAGTAGCACCGAAGAAGATGCACAGTCTATCGCCGCTCGACCGATAGGGTCGCATAGAAGTGAGGTCGGTGGCAGCAACGCGGATCGTATAGCTAGCTTAGAAAATGAAGTGCAAGCTTTGCGCCTGCAAGTCAAGCAACTGACTGAGCAATTCTCCCAATTTGCTAAGCAGTTTGATTAAACCGATTTGACGAAGTTAGATTGGTGTCGCCAGTTTGTAACAGACTGTTCGTTTAATCAAATCGTATTTGAACCCTGTGTTTTCGTCCTTGATCGTATCTGTCTGGAAAATCTCTGTGCTAGGTATTAGCATGATCTCACTTTGATGGAATGCGGAGAAAATGAAGATGTGGAGACGACTCACTGAATGGCATCGCAATTGGCAAGACGAATTGCTGGCCATTTTACTCACCCCCGAAGTAGCGCAAGGTTCATTGAACCAAAAGATTGCACGTAGCATCGAACGTTTAACTGCGATAGAGCGTAGGCAGTTGCATCAATTTTGTGAGAAATATAATGGCTGGCGTCTATGGCGAGTTCTTTTTGCGTGCGCGCTCTTTTTTTGTGGCGTGGGTCTGACGATCACTCTTTGGAAAGAGAACATTACTAAAATTAGCGCGATGTTGATTGCTAATGTTGTTGGCTTCAGTTTGCTATTAGCATTGACTTCAATTTGGTTCAATTATCGTCGCGTCGTCGAGAAAAAATATACGATATTTTTCTTCACGCAGATCAGTGTTTTTGGTGGTGCTTTTATTGCTAGTGCTGTCATTGCGTTAATGACGAATAAGCCTATATTGCCATTGCTCCTAGAGCGCGCACCAACAATCTTAACGATATCTGCCGTGATCAGTGCGGTGTATGGCATTTTGGTTGGCATAGTGGCAGCGTGGCGTAATGTAGGCTATGAGCGCATTGCGACTCAACTGCAATGGGAAGCAGAGCGCGATAAAGTCGCACGTGAATTGAGTGAATCTCAATTGCGTTTGTTGCGTGCTCAGATCGAACCCCATTTTTTATTTAATACCTTAGGAGCGGTACAGCAACTAGCAGAACAAGGTGCAAAGGGGCTTGATGGAGAATCGAAAGCAGCACAATTAACCGCAAATTTGATAGTTTTTTTACGTGCGAGTATGAGTGAGATGCGCTCCGAGCAGATCAGTTTGGAAGAAGAGTTCGCGATGGTGCAAGCTTATCTGCAAGTGATGCAAGTGCGTATGGCACATCGTTTAACATTTAGCATGCATTTACCGGAACAACTCCGGGCGTATAAAATTCCAAGTATGGTTTTATTAACCTTGGCAGAAAATGCGATTAAGCATGGGCTAGAGCCATCAATTCGAGGCGGCAGTATTCATATTAACGCTGAGGTTTCAGGCAACGATTTATGCATTACGGTACAAGATACAGGTGTAGGTTTGAGTGACAAGCCAAGCAACGGTATCGGTTTGCAAAATATTCGTGATCGCTTGCGTCTTGCCTATTCGGATAAAGCTGGACTCGACATAAGTGAAGCGGAAGAGGGCGGCGTTATCGCTGAGATTTCCTTACCGCTTGTGCAAAGCGCAGCACTTTAATTCAAATTTGGATAAACCAATGACGATAAAAATTTTAGTCGCCGAAGACGAACCTTTGATGCGTGACCGCTTGCTCGGGCAATTGGCACGTGTTTGGCCACAGGCGGAGATTGTAAAAGTGGCGGAGAATGGAAACGATGCGTGGGATGGGTTTTTAGAGCATGAGCCCAAACTTGTTTTTCTAGATATTCGTATGCCTGGTATGTCCGGTATTGAGGTCGCGAAAAAAATCGGCAAAGCAGCACATATCGTTTTTATCACGGCATATGATCAATACGCAATTGAGGCTTTTGATGCGGGAGCCGTCGACTATTTGCTTAAGCCGGTACAAGAGCAGCGTTTGGAAAAAACGATAGAACGTATTAAAGAGAAATTAAATGTGGTTCCAAGCGACCTATCAAGTTTGTTGAGCGGTTTGCAGCAAACTCTGCAAAACTCTGCGCCTGGCACTATGCCTAAGCAAGAAAAGATGAAATGGATCAAGGCGACCGTCGGTAAGCAGATTAAACTAATTGATGTTGATGAGGTTTTGTTTTTTCAATCGGATACGAAGTACACACGGGTGGTACTCGCAGATTACGAAGCCTTAATCCGCACCGCGTTGAAGGATTTAATTGATGGTTTAGATAGTGAAAAATTTTGGCAAGTACATCGATCCACCGTCGTTAACACCAAAGCGATTTTGGCGGCAGAACGATTGGATGCAGAGCGTATGCAGATATTGATCAAAGGTTGTAGTGAAAAACTCTTGGTAAGTCGAAATTTTACGCATTTGTTTAGGGAATGAGTTAGAGAATGAATTTGAGAGTGAATTGACAATAGCGAAAGTGTTTCTGCTCGGTGCCTGAGTCGGAAATCATTAATTTCACGTATACTCCGGCATCTTCTTCGCTGTTTTACATGGTTTACCTCAGTTTTCCTGTGTAAATCGAGTCTATGTACTTAAAGCAGTGTTCAATAGAAATATCACTTCAACACTATTCTCAAGGAATTTCCATGTCACAAGTTCAATCCTGGTCTGATATTTCAGACGTCAGCATCTCTGAAGTCGGCGTACGCCAACAGCACCGTCCTTCAGAAAACTATAAGTTTTACAGCAATACTTACGAAGCCAATCAAAGCATCACGATCAAAGCTTCACATGGTTTTCGTGTTTATGTGTTGACCGGTAGTTGTGCTTTGAACGTCAACGGACAAGTGCTCGAGTTGGAAGCGGAACAATTTATACAATTAAAAGATGGCGCTTACACCTGTGACACAGGTAGCGAAGGCGTCAGTATCGTCAAAGTCTTTAATGCTGCAAAACCGGCCGTGAAACCAGCAGCAGTGAAGAAATAAGAGATCGCGACGATGTCAGATCAAGATTTAGAACTAATACAAGAAGCCCGGGTGTGGCAAGCTAAAGCTTGGACCGCACGCGTGATTAAGAATGATGATGACGATGGTTGGGCGGTCGCCATGTACAAAGACGGTGAGGCAGAACCGGCCTTGATCGGACCGTGGACTATGGGACGCGATAAAAAAAATCCTAAGCCTTTAGATCACAATGCGTTTAACACGCTAGTGAAAACCGCCAGCGAATTCGTCCGTCGTCATGAGCAACAATTGTATGCGACTTTGAATAAGAATTTGATCGTGAGTGGCGCGGAGATGGATTACAAGATCTGCCTGCAGATCATTCCGGATGAGGATGATCCTTATGCTTATTTGAGTGCGTTTGATCCTGAAGGGGAGCAGATTGCAAAAATCAAAGTGCGACCGGATTTTAAGTTGAATCAGGCTTCTGCTTTGAAGTGGATGCAGCAGGATTTTGGTAGGATTGATTGAGGTAATGTGTAGGGTGGGTGCAACCCGCGCTGTGTTTTTGTTTGTATTTCGTTCTAACGTTTTGGATTGCTCGTTGGTCTGTAGGTCGGGTGTGGCCCGACAGCTAGTTACCTTTTTTGCTTCGCCAAAAAAGGTAACCCAAAAAAGGCGACCACGCTGCCACTGGCCTTCGGCTTCCCAATTGTGCAAGACAAAAAATGGGAAAGCTTCGAAACTCGCTACGCTCAAACAACGAAGCTTTCTTTGTCCATTTTCTGTCCTGCACAATTGGCAGTGTCAGAAGTGGATGAAGGTCAAAGTCAAAAACAACCCCAACATCAAAACAATCAGTCTCGACAAACATACATTTTTCTAATGGCAGCTGTAGGTCGTTGCTTTTGAATTCGCTATTGACTTTGCTGTTGACCTACCCCCGTTCGAGACGATGTAATTTGTGCATCACAGAAAATGGATAAGAAAGTGTTGTTGTTTGAGCCGCAGGCGAGTTTCAACACTTTCCCATTTTTTGTGACGCACAAATTATGCTGAAGCGCAGCGTAAGCACCCGAAGGGCGAGTCTACGGTCGCCTTTTTTGGATTACCTTTTTTGGCGAAGCAAAAAAGGTAATTGGCTGTCGAGCCACACCCGACCTGCAAACGATGAGTACTTACAAAAATCAATTGCGCGAAAAAAACACAGCGCGGGTTTCACCCGCCCTAAAAATTTAATCCATGCTCAAACATTAAAGCTCGAATCATATAAGTAAACCAAAAAACCAAAACCTATCCCACCCCATTATCCTGAATCAACCTCAACAAAGCCGCACTATCCAAACGTGCCGCCCCATCCCCACCATCCAACAAACTATCTGCCAAATCACGTTTTTCAGCATGTAAGGCGAGGATTTTTTCTTCTATCGTGTCTTGTGTCACCAGGCGATAAATGGTGACGGGACGTTGTTGCCCCATACGATGGGCACGGTCGGAGGCTTGGTCTTCTACTGCCGGATTCCACCAAGGGTCGAGATGGATGACGTAGTCAGCGGCGGTCAGGTTCAGGCCGGTGCCGCCGGCTTTTAAGCTGATTAAGAAAATATCCCCTTGTCCCGCTTGGAAGGCATCGACGCGTTTTTTTCTTTCTAGAGCGGGCGTGCTGCCGTCCAGATATTGATAGGCGATGCCTTGTTCGTCTAGCCACTCGCGTACTAAAGCTAAGTGATCGACGAATTGGCTGAACACCAGTGCCTTGTGGCGGTTCTCTAATAATTCTTCTACCGTGCTTTGCAATACACTTAATTTACTGCCGCTGATTTTGGCGTTTTTCATGACCAGTTTTGGGTGGCAACAGAAGCGACGCAGTTTGGTAATCTCGGCCAGTACTTGCATGGCTTGCCCTTTGCTAGGATCGGCCTGACTTATTTTGTCTAGCGCTTCTTGACGTAATGCTTCGTATAAATGCCGCTCTTCATCGCTCAGCTCGACTTGTAGATTGATCTCGGTACGAGCCGGTAATTCGCTGAGCACTTGAGTCTTGGTACGACGCAGTATGAAGGCTTGAATCAATTTTTTGAGATTGGCGCGCGCGACCTTGTCGCCTTTTTCTATCGGTAAGGCAAAGCGTTCAGCGAAGCTTTCTTTTGATCCTAATAGCCCAGGATTAATAAAGCGGAATAGATTCCATAATTCACCTAAATGATTTTCTATCGGCGTGCCGCTGGCGATCATTTTGAAATCGGCTTGTAATGCCATGGCGGCCTGACTGCGTTTAGTAGCAGCGTTTTTGATGACCTGCGCCTCATCTAAGACCACGCTGTGCCAATGCACATTGGCGAAGGCGCTGGCATCTTGTTGCAACATGCCATAGCTGGCGATGACAATATCGAAAGCACCTAAGTCTTCTAATGAGCGTTGCTGCTGATAGGCGCGTACGCGCAAGGTCGGTGCAAAACGGGCGACCTCGGATTGCCAGTTCATTGCGACCGAGATAGGCGCAATCACCAAGGCTGGGCCTTGCGGTGCGCGGTCAATCAAGAGCGCCAAAGTTTGTACTGTCTTGCCCAGGCCCATATCATCGGCGAGACAGGCACCCACGCCCCAATGCGCTAAGCGTGCCAACCACTGAAAACCTTCTAATTGATAATCGCGCAGTTGCGCCTGTGAAGTTGATGGTACTTGCGGTGTAAATTGCGCCAGTGCGTCGAGTTTGCTCACTTGCTCGCGCCACGCTTTATCGGCATTTAATTCACCGGCTTCCGCTGCTAGTTCTGCCATCGCGGCGGCGGCTAAAGGATTGAGTCGTATCCCATCTTTACCATTCAATTCGCCAAATAGGCGCAGTTCGTCCAGACGTTTGCGGAAGGAGTCGGTCAGGGCGAGAAATTCATTGTCGCCTAATTTTAAGAATCGACCTTTGCTGGTCGCCGCCATCTGCAGTAATTCACGTAGGGCCAAAATCCTACCGTCATCTAGACTGATTTCACCACCAGCGATAAACCATTCACCTTGCTTCTTGATCGAGAGGCGCAGATTGCCCAGACCACGCTGACCTTGGAGGCGGAAGCGTTCGCCTTTAGGCCAGACTAATTGCAATTGCGCCTCAGGTAGCGCTTTTAGTTGCGTTAATAACTCAAGGCATTGTTCTGGTTCCTGCCATTGCCATTCATTATTGTTTTCTTCTGCTTCAGAGAAAGCGGGGCAAGTTTTCAGTAAGCCTTGTAAAGCGTTTTTTTCTTGTGCGAGATCGCGGCTGGCTTGCACAGGTTTGCCTTCGTGTTCGCCCAGTACGTGGGCAGCCCCTTTACCCGGCGTGAACCAGCCAGATTCAACTAAAGGACGCACTAGAATTTGCACCCGCAAGCCTTGTTTCAAGGGAAGTAGATGCGCAAATAAAGTTGAGTCAGCTGCTACCGTGTGCATATGCTGCGCCAACTCAGGCAGATCAGAATGGATGGAAAGATGCGGCGCGATCGCAGCGATCACATCAACCAGTTGCGCTTTGGCGGCACTCGGTACGGTTAAGCCTGTGCCTAAAATGCCCGCGATTTGTTTGATCTCTGGACTAGAGCTAAATAGCTGCAGTCGGGTCGGCGTTTCTTTGCGTATCAGATAGGCTTGGTCTTGTTGCAGAGCGGGTTCTAATTGCAGACTGATTTGTTGATTCTTTTCTTTCAGTAGTAAGCTTATTTCGCCTTTGGTGATTTCTACGCGAGTGTCTGGCGCATCGTTCCAATAGATATGCGGATGATTCAGTAAAAGCGGCAAGGCGCGTTCAACATCCAGCATATATTCGCTGCCGCCATAATAGCCACCGTAAGTTTTGCGTATGCAGCTCGCGATTTTTTTATCTTGCTCGCTCAAATAGGACAGCGCTTCGTCTTCTTCTAATAAGCGTTTTAATGCCACAGGACGGCCTTTGCCCCAGACGCCTTTGGCGCTGGCTTTTTGCTCGCGCGGCTCTAACTGTGCGTCGTCGCGTAGTAGCGTGAGCATCCAAGCCAAACGCGTATCAGCGGTGGTTTTCTTATGGTCGCCGGGTTCCGCTACGTTTAAATTCGACAAGGCTTGCAAGGCTCGTTGCCAGCTTTCTTCTTTTTTGAATGCAGCAAACAGAGGTTGCAATTGCCGTTCTTGATGCCAACCCGCTAATTGTGGACTGTCGTTAAATTGCTTAATCAGCAGGGCATCTGTTTCCGCCGCCAGCCAATGGTAACCGCGCTGTTGATATTGTTGACATGCGGCTTGCAAACGGCTGTGTACATCTTCGCGTTGCGTTTGATCTTCCCAGAACAGCGCCAATCCTTCGAACAGGGTTTCCACGCTGAGCTGACGTTGTAGTACGTAGCGCTTGGCTTGCAGCGCGATACCTTGGTTTAGATGATTGCTCAGCGCTTCCAATAGATAGTAGGTGAAGCCATCGTTTTGTTTGATGCCTTCATCGACGTGTTCTTTCAGTTTTTTTCTATGCTCCGGTGCATCACTGGCGAGCAAGCTCACGGTGTACAGCAGCCCTGCTAGATCGCTCAAGTGTATTTTGCGCTTACCTGTTTTTACCTTGATTTGTTTGACGATGTGTTCGCTCAGAAGCAAGGCTTTTGGGTAGTCATTTTCTTTGATGGCGAGTATGAATTGATAGGTCGCTTGATCTGATTCGGGACATAAATCTGCGATTGCATCCAGTACCTCAAATTCACCGCGCAGCAGGCATTGCCAGGCAAATTGTTCAAATAGAAATTCTATTCCCAGCCCAAATTCGGCCAGATGCTGGCGGGCATAGTTAAATGCTCGTTGCACATCATTAATATGCCAATTTGCATCAAAGAAGAGGTCAGATAGCAAGGAGGCTTGCGCAATTTTGTCAAAGCCAGAGAAGACTTTTTCCCCTGGCGCACTGCGGAACAGAATTTCACCCAGTGTTGTTCTATCCTCGCTTTTTGCAGAAAAAAACTCATCTCGCCAATAGACGGTACCTTTGGCATCATTAATGAATAAAGAAAACAGTAACTCACGCCGACAGAAGGCGGCATTCTTTGCTTTCCAGTTATCGTATTCTTTTCTATTTGCGAGCAGCTGCCGGATGCTGTTGATCCAATTTCCCAGATCCGTATGCTGCTTCAAATGTAGCAAAACCGGCATCTGTAAATCCTCTGCCAAGGCATAGCCTTTACCGCTAATCGGCACGACCAACTGCTGTTCATGCAAGCGCGCCAGGTAATCGCGCACGGTCAAAATGCTAGGGATTTCTCCCGCCTTGCCGATTGATTCTCGACGCATTAGCAAAAGCTCCAGCATCGCAGCCTGACTTAAAGGCGCGTCGAATAGCGCAAGTGCGTACAGAAACGGAAAATCTTCAGGAGCTAGATGGTCGAATTGAGACATGAGGTGCTGTGCAGGTGAGAGCGTGTGCGCGCTAAAAGCAAATAGACAACATTTTAACTTATGCCCAGAGTATCCACATCGGTTTTCCTAGATTGCACATGTTAAGGGAATAACTCTTAAGGTTTTTCATCTACACATTAGTTTCATACGGCAAACTAACAATAAACGTCGTACCCTTATCAGTCTCACTCTCAAAACTGATACTGCCTCTATGCTTGTTGATGATTTTCTTGACGATATCTAAGCCGAGGCCGCTGCCTTCGCCGACTGGCTTGGTGGTGAAAAATACGTCAAAAATTTTCGAACGTATTGCCTCGGGTATGCCGGCGCCGGTATCGCTGATGCTGACGACAGCGTTGTCGTCGATTTTTTGTAGGTGTATCGTCAATCGTCCTTGATAATTCATGGCTTGTAGCGCGTTATGGATTAGATTAACCCAGACTTGTACCAGCTCATCCGGCCAACATAGCAGCGCTGGTATTTCTTCGAATTGGCAGATCAGTTCAGTGCCTTGGTTGATTTTGTTTTGATAAAGCGTAAGCACGGTTTCCATGCCGTCGCGCAGATTGGCCAGTGTCTTTTCGTTGTGATTGCCGATGCGGCTGAACGACTTAAATGCGAACACAATTTTTGCGACGCGGTCCACTGCGACTTGAATATTTTCTGCACTGTGTACGATGGCGGCGATGGAGCTGGCGGCTTGTAGTATGCGATCTGACTCTGGGTGCTGGAGTAATGGCAAGAATTGTTCTAACTGATGTTGCGTGCGTAATTGCACCATGACTTTGGCTTTGCGACGGGTGTCGTTTAATCCTAATTGGTTTAGTGCTTCGGCGGTGCTGGCGATCAGTTGTCGTTCTTCACGGGTATTGAACAGATGCTGTTGTGCTTTGACTTGCGCGATTAATGCCATGAATAATTCTCGTGCGTCCTTATCGAGCATAGCCATCAACTCAGCTAGCTCGTGCATCGCCATGTCGAGCGCGGTAGAAATATTATTGCCGCTCGATTTTATCGCCCCTATAGGCGTATTAATTTCGTGCGCCACATTCGCGACTAATTGCCCTAGTGAGGCCATTTTTTCTTGCTGTGCTAATTGTCTTTGCGCGTCCAATAAATGGCGGTGCGATTGAGAATTGGCTACGGCGATCGCAACATAACTTGCTAAGGCGCGTAAGAATTCTAATTGATCCTGACTATAGGCGTGCTGGCGTGGACTTTGCACCGTCATGCAACCGATGACTTTGGCTTCGACAAACAGCGGCAGGTAGATGATCGATTCCATAGCCTGCCCATATTTGGGGCGAGGAATACTGTCTATGAACTGTAATAATTCTTCAAGCTTAGCTGTAACCAGCTCACGCTTTTGACGCACACACCAAACCGCAGGGGTATGTTGTTCATTGAGCGTGTATTGAATTGCGGGCTGACGGGCACCGTCTTCGACGAGATAATCCAATTCTATCAACGCGTCGGCTTGATCGCTGTTTTCGCAAAAGGCGATCCCAAATACATGCGCGTCCAAGCGCGCTGAAACTTGCTTATGAATTTTTTCAAAAGTTTGTTCTGTGTCCAGGCTCGCGGTTAATCCTTGACCTGCTTCTGCTAATTGCAAAATATCTTCAGTTCTTGCCGAGACCAATTTTTGTAAATTACGTTTCTCTTCTTTGACACGTGCTAAGCGCCAGCGATACAGGGTATAAATCAAACTCCCCGTCAGCAATAAGCAGAGTGCAATAAACCAAGTCGATTGCCAGAAAGCAGGGAGTACTTTCACTGCCACCGACAATTCAAATGGACTCCAATCGCCTTGCCGATTGCTGCCTTTAACTTGCAAAGTGTAGTCACCCGGCCATAGATTGCCATAGCTAATGCTTCTATGCGAGGCATCAGTTTCTATCCATTCATTTTGGTAGCCTAGCAGACGATACGCGTAACGATTTTTTTGCGGCGACAGATAGTCGAGGGCGGACACCTCGATTTCAAAATGACGTTGTTCGGGATGTAGCTGCAAACCATGCTGGAGTATGCCCATCGCCTGATCGATACCATTGATTTTAAGGCCAGTCGCCACGACCGGTGGTTGATATGACCAGGCCTGAAATAATTCCGGTCGTATGATTGCGACACCTTGCGTACCGCCATACATAAATATGCCATCGCGCGTTCGAAGGTAAGAGCCTACCCACGCTGTTCCTATATCAACTCCATTCGATTTGGATAAATCGTGTAGACGCTTGGTTTTGGGGTCATACACATACCATTGTGTCCAGATTCGGCCGAGTTTGTCTTCTAATAAATTGGCGCCAAAATAGAGACCGGGACGACCGAGTTGATCGCTGATATGTTCGAACTTGGCGGTCTTGCCATCCCAGCTCAATAGTCTGTCGAAACCCTGTGCGGTATCGACCCATAATTGCCCCTGACTATCGATCAATAATCCGTTGACCTCGTTCGAGCTTAAGCTATCTCGCAACATAGGATCGTGTAGTATTTGTTGTAAGTGCTTACTGCCTGGTTGGTACAGCCACAATCCCGATTCGCTACCTATCCAAATACGTGCTTGCTGGTCTTCGGTGAATGAGGTCACATAACTATTCATCGGCACACCAGAAAATTCCGTGAAACTGGTAAACCCTTGTTGACCTGCTTTCCTTAGCGCGACCCCCAAGGTCGTGCCTACCCATAAGTCATCATTCTTGCTGGTGTAAAGACTGCGAATCTGATTGCTCGGCAGACCATGTTCCATCGAATAAGTTTGCCAATCCTTTTTACCCATTGTGAGCTTTTGTAAGCCGGATAGTCGCGTACCAGCCCAAATGCTTTGATCGGCTGTTTGCGCTAACGCTAGTACCGCTGTGGCGATGGTTTTGTCTGGTCTATCCGTGTCTGTTCGGTGACCACCGATTAAGCCTAATTTACGATCAAAAATATCGATGCCATTGCCGTCTGAGCCAATTAAGATTTTGCCGTCACTGGTTTCCAGCATGCTACGAATATTGGAGCGTGTCAGACCACTACTTCGATTGGGGCTCTGACGCAGCATGCGCACAGCTTCTTGATGATTGCTATAGCGTTGCAGCCCGCCACCCCATGAGCCCACCCAAAGCATGCCGGAGCGATCAAATAACATGGCGCCAATCTGATCGAATGCCAAACTGCCGGCCACGGCCGCATCGTTGCGTATCCTGTGTATAAGTTCACCGCTACTCGCGTCCAATACATAAATGCCGTAGCCGTAGCGATTAAGCCAGATTTCTTCGGGCCGCACTTGGGTGATGATGTCGATGACATTATCACCTAGGCTATTTAAACCAAAATTGTCTAGTTTTACTCGATGCAATTGCTTACTATTGGGATCTATCCAGGCGACACCGTTTTTCACAAAGCCTAGCCAGATCTTGCCATCTTGTGCCTGAAAGATACTGCGGATTTCATGACCGATCAAGGAATCTGCTTGTTTGGGATCAGTTGCGACCAGTTCAAAATTGGGGCTATTCTTTTTGAGACGCTGCAAACCATTGCTCATGCCTATCCACAGCGTTTCTTGCTGATCTAGATAGATACTGCGCACCTTGTCGTCAAGTAAGCTCAGTGGATCGTCGGCACTATGTCGATATGAAGTTATTTTTTTACGGTCTGGACTTAAATACAAGAGACCTTGGTCTGAACCAACAATCCAGACGCCACCACGGGCATCGCCTTTAATGCTTTGTATGGCACCTATGTCCAATGTTTTGTCAGCTTGTTCGCCATAACGTAAGGCTGAAAACTTTCCGGTGGCCGGATCGAAAATGGAGATGCCACTGCTCAGGCTGCCAACCCAGACGTGCCCATCAGGCGCCGCCCACAAACTCTTAATGTAATCGCCAGAAATTGAATTGGGGTTACGTGGGTTGTGTACAAATTTTTCAAAATGATAGCCATCATAACGTACTAGGCCGCCTTGCGTACCTATCCAAATCAGACCCTGAGCATCTTGCGCCAGCGCGGTCACGATATTCATAGGCAGAGAGTCTTCATTACCTATACGCTCGAAATAATGTTGGGCGTAGGAAAAGTCTTTATTGGTCAATAAGGTTTTGTCGGCACTCTTAAATTCAATGTTGGCGCCTGCTGTCGCAGTTGCAGCATGAGCAAATGACATACTTTGACTTAACACCAAGAGTGCCGCACTGATGACGACAGTGAGTGCTGGAATAATAGGCATCGCTGGTTTGCTCAAGGCTGGAAGAAATGTGTTTGTATAGTAGCATTGCAGCACAATGCTGCGTGAGGAGTGTGGTCAATTAGCAATGGCTATCCGTGTCATTCTTGATGTGATGGGCGATTCTGATTAGATTTGCACACAATGTGTGTCTGTCTGCTTGCGATCATTAGAAAATTCAGGAATACTTGAACCGTGGTATTCCGGTTTCCCATGCTTTAAGCAGCATCTCAGAGTCACATAGCAATATGTTAAATCGATAGGGCGGCGCATTCACCGTCTTCATGTTTTTGTGTTTTTTCTAGATTACACTTAGCGCAGCTTATGATCGATAGCGGAATCATTTTATGTGTCGATGATGACACCACAGTCTTAGTCGCCTTGCGCACTTTATTGACGCATGCAATGGGTAATGACTTGCTGATAGAAATCGCTGAGAGTGGTGCCGAAGCCTTAGAATTGTTGGAGGATCTGGAACAACAAGGGCAGCATCTGAGCATTGTTATCTCGGATTTCATCATGCCGGGAATGCGGGGCGATGAGTTGTTAATTCAATTGCACCACCGTAGCCCCAAAACCATCACTATTATGTTGACTGGTCAAAGCGATTTTGACAGTGTCAAAAAAGTGATTAATCAGGCGAACCTTTATCGGTTTTTAGAAAAGCCATTTAATCACGATGACATTATTCTTACGGTGAAGTCAGCCTTCTTAGCCTACGAACATGAACGAACCTTGTGTGAGCAAAACCAGCAACTCCGGATATTGAATAATGAGTTCGGCGTGATGCTGAGTAAGGTGCAGGAATCTGAGCGTCTATTGGAACAACGGGTGGCGCAGAGAACCCATGAGTTAGATGAAAAAAATCAGGCATTGCAACTAGCGTTGCGAACGTTAGAAGACGTAGAGAGAATCGCTCGGCATGATCTGAAAACACCCTTGGTCAGCATCGCCGCAGCTCCTTCATTATTTCGAGCAGGACGCACTTTGTCAGCGCAAGAAGAAGAAATTCTCGGCATGATAGAGAATGCCTCGAATCGCGCAATCAGCATGGTGAATTTGTCCTTAGATTTGTTCCGTATGGAGAGCGGTAGTTATGTATTCCGTCCGGTCGCGGTAGATTTAATAGCAATCGCTAAGCTTGTTGCAGTCGGATTGCGAGCGCAGGCAAAGTCTAAATTCGTCAACATACAATTGCCTGAAAATGCTGCGACTGTGTATGTCGAAGGGGATGAGTCTTTATGTTATTCCATCCTAGGTAATTTGATCAAAAACGCCGTGGAGGCTGCACCTGAGCATACTGCCGTCGATATCACACTGGTCGATGATGTGCTGGTGCAGTTACGTATCCATAACCAGGGCACCGTGCCAGTCGCACTCCGCGAACAATTTTTTGCTAAGTATTCGACTTCTGGCAAAAGTGGCGGTACAGGGTTAGGCACTTACTCCTCACATTTGCTAGCGACCGTGCAGGGCGGTAGTTTAACGATGCAGACATCAGAGATTGAAGGTACCAGCTTGTGTTTGTCTTTGAATCGTAGTCAGGCACCACAAACAGCACGTCATAGCGAGGCGTTAGCGTCGCCAAGCCAGCATGTGAATGGTTTGATAGTTACTGCGCCAAATTCGAAGTATTCCCTTCTGTTGGTGGACGACGATGATTTTAATCAAATGGTGATGGCCGAATATATTCCTAAAGAGCGTTATACGCTGGATTCTGCAATCAACGGCCGCATGGCGCTGGAAAAAGTGATGCTGCAACGTCCAGATATCATTATCATGGATCTCGATATGCCGATTATGGGTGGCATTGAATCCTTACAAGGTATCCGCCAATATCAGGCGCAATATGCACAAACACCTAGTTTTGTTATCGCCTACTCAGGTAATGACGATGCACAAAGTTGTGCCACGTATTTGCAGTCAGGTTTTGATGCCTGTTTAAGCAAACCGAGCAATCGCGAAGAAGTTGCCACTATGTTGAGAATGGCTAGCCTTGCTTTGTCTGGCTTGACAACAAGTTCGGAGCAACTGGATAACGCCTGATTGGCATCAAAGCTTGATTGAATTTCGTGTGAAAAGTGGGACACCTCGTCCTAACCGAAAATGAATCTGCCAAAAGCGAATTAATAAGATCTAAAATTTCATGAAAAAACTAAATGAAAGAAATCGAATGGAGAAAATACAATGAGTGAATTTGCGCACGATATCAAAAAATTTAATGGCATTTATAAACTGCCTGTGAACGCAAGTCCTAGTCTGGATGTCGGTGTACCCGCTGCAGATCGTATGGCGGCATTTAAAGATATTTTGATGGAGGAAGTAAATGAGATTGATGAAATTATCGCCGCGCAAATCGCGGGTGAAGATCCGCTCAAAGTCTTAACGATGCTTGCGGATTTACTCGGTGATATTCAGGTGTATTGTGCCTCGGAGATGGCAAAATTTGGTTTGCCTTTGGATCAGGTTTTATCGATCATTATGCAATCGAATTTTTCTAAGCTTGGCGCGGACGGATTGCCTATTTATGACGAACGCGGCAAAGTTATGAAAGGACCTGGTTATTGGAAGCCCGAACCTAAGATTCAAGAACTGTTGGCATCATTAAAACAGTTTGACGGTCGGTGAAATTGAGTTCATCCGTTGATCGTTTTGGTTAATCGCTTTGAGTAATCGCTCGGAACCAGTGATGCTGGCCTGTTTCTGAGCCAATATTAACAATGGTTTACACAATCTCCAGATGGAGCTCCGCTTAGCATGAATCTTGACCCAAGGACGATAGTCTTTTTCATCACTTTTGGTAGCTTGTTGATTGGTATCGCTTTGTTCGCAGCATCACGCGCTTCATTAGGACAAGTAAACGGATTATCGCGCTGGGCAAAAGCAACCTTGTTGCAAGCGTTTGCTTGGGCAATATTGGGCATATTCCGAGGTGTGATCCCAGATGTTGTGTCTATTGTGGTCGGTCAGGCACTGTTGCTGTCTTCTTATGTTTGGTACCTTTTCATACTGGTAGAGTTCAACGGACAAACAATTAAGCCTTGGTTCTATTTGAGTTTGCCTTTGATTGAGGCCTGTTTCACAACTTACTACACGGTTTTTCAATTAGATTTTTCTGCGCGCAATGTGTGGATTTCCTTATTGGTGTCTATTGTCATCTTAAAGAGCGCGCAATTATTATTCAGCAGTGTGTATAAGCATTTATTTAGCGTCCGTTTTTTAGCGACTATCTATTCTTGCTGTGGTTGCTTTTTGCTGTTTCGTAGTTTCTATTATGCGGTACTGGATACCAATCCGGCGACCGCACCTTTTGGCGCGAACCCCATAAATGACTTCGCCTATTTGGTCTTCTATGTATTCGCTGTTTTCCTTAGTTTTGGTTTTGTTTTGATTTGTATTGATCGTTTTTCGTTACAGCAAAAGCAAACGGAAGCACAATTGAACAACGCGATTGCTTTGTTTGCTCGTTTGTCTGAACAAGTACCTGGCGCTATCTATCAGTTTCAATTGGCTCCCGATGGCAATGCTTGCTTTCCTTATGCCAGTGAAGGGATAAAGCAGATTTATGAAGTCACTCCAGAACAAGTGATGCAAAATGCTTCACTAGTTTTCTCCCGCTTGCACCCAGATGATCAAGCTAAGGTGGAAGAGTCAATACAAAAATCCGCAACGAGTCTGGAACCCTGGCGCTGTCAGTATCGAGTAATTTTGCCGGAGCAAGGGCTTCGCTGGCGGCAAGGTCAAGCCCAGCCAGAAAAATTAAGTGATGGCAGCATACTATGGCACGGCTTTATTACCGACATCACCGAGCAGGCGTTAGCGGCAGAAAAGAATAAGCAATTGGAGGATGAAATACTGAGGAACTACCAGGCATTGCAGGTCAACGAAATGCGACTGCGACGTCTGATGAATTCTAGTTTGATAGGCATGATGGAGTGCGATAAAACGGGTCGCGTGATAGACGCGAATGATGTGTTATTGCAGATGCTGGATTTAGGGCGCGATGCTTTGGGCGCCACGCCTATGAAGGGCAATGGTGTGAACTGGTTTTCGCTCAGTACGCAAATTGAAAGTAGCAAGCAACGTTTTGCGGTTGCGAGTCTGGCGCAGAGCGAGACAGTAGCGCCATTCGAAACGGAAATCATTGCAGGTGACGCCAAACCGATACCGGTCATGCTAGGTGTTTCGCGCTTGGAACAAAGTGAAGATGAATGGGTAGGCTTTATACTTGATTTACGTGAGCAAAAACGAGTGGACCATTTGAAATCCGAGTTTATTTCTATCGTCAGTCACGAGCTACGCACCCCCTTGACATCTATTCGCGGTTCTATGGTATTGTTGGAAGCGGGTGTGGCGGGCGAGTTGCCAGACAAAGCATTGCATCTGGTGAAAATTGCTAATCGGAATAGTCAACGTTTGAGTATACTGGTCAACGATATCCTTGACCTCGAGAAATTGGCAAAAGGGCAGATGACTATGTCCTTTCAATCGCTGGATCTATGCCAGTTGGCACAACAAGCAATAGATGCAAATACTGCCTACGCACAAATGCATCAAGTCAGATTTGAACTGCACACCGATTTGAAAATTGCTATGGTGTGGGGAGATGTTGATCGATTGATGCAGATAATGGCGAATCTATTGTCGAATGCCGCAAAATTCTCGCCAGTAGGTGGGCTGGTAACGATCCGTATTTTGCCTGATCATGATTGTTATCAATTGCAAGTGGAAGATCATGGTGCTGGCATACCCGCTGCATTTCATTCGCGAATATTTGGAAAGTTCGCGCAGGCTAGTCATGCAGCGGTGCGTCAGAAAGAAGGGGCAGGTCTCGGGCTGCATATTTCTAAAGTCTTGATTGAGAAAATGCAGGGGCAAATTGGTTTTGTGTCGGAAGAAGGCGTACGTACGATGTTCTGGATCCGTTTGGCAAAACATTCCGTGTAGGTAAGGGTGAAAGCGATGCCAGAAGTATTAAGTTAGGCTAGTTTCCTTTCTGCGCCGAGGCTATTTTTTGTTTTTACTTGGTAAATAATGATTTCTAACCAGGCAATTTTGATCTTTGCGGGCGCCTCTCTTTTGATGGCAATCACGCCAGGTCCCAATATGATCTATTTGATTTCACGCTCGATTTGTCAGGGCACGCGCGCAGGCTTTATTTCATGGTTGGGCGTGGTGTGCGGCTTTGCGGTACATGTGTGTTCCGCTGCGATAGGATTAACAGCCTTGTTTATGGCGATTCCTTTGGGCTATGAAATTCTGAGATATTTCGGCGCACTGTATTTGTTGTGGCTGGCATGGCAGGCGGTGCGACCCGGCGCACGTTCACCACTAGATCCGCAAAGTATGCCCAATGAAACACCAAAGAAATTATTCATGATGGGCTTTTTAACTAACGCATTAAATCCTAAAGTCGCCGTGTTTTATATGTCGGTGTTACCGCAATTCATACAACCAGATGGCGGCTCTGTTTTGTTTCAGAGCTTTTTGTTGGGCGGCATACAAACTTTTATTGCGGGCAGTATGAATCTCATCATTATGTTTTCTGCGAGTAGCATGGCTGCGTGGTTTGCCGTCAATAAGCAATGGCTAGCAATACAGCGATATTTCATGGGCCTTGTGTTGGCCGCGCTTGCGCTACATTTGTTACGCCAACATCGGTCTTTGTAATGATCAATGTATAGTTAATAGATAAATTTAATTTAAAATATTTTCTTCCATCTTTTTTGAAATGAAAAAGGACGCATGATGCGACGAGCTCTTAAGCTTTGGCAAAGAATCTTATTACTGCAATTGTTGTTCTTAGTCGGCTGCGCGACGCAATTGGCGCCCGCTTACGATAAAAATGTGGTGGATAGTCTGAACAGCTGTAGTATCGACGCGATGACTTTATTCGCGGTTATGTCGTCGGGTACTAAAGCGCAGGATTTTGCCACACGTGCTGATCGCTATTCAAATTTGATTGGCAGATTAGATGCCTTGGCGCTCGCTGCGGGCGCGCGACCAATGCCGAAAAATAAGGTGACAGATAGTATTAATCGTTTTTTGGAAAAACGGGGTACGACTGTTTTGAGTGATGATGATGCGACACCGCCCAGCGCCCAAGCCATTAGACAGATTTCGGTGACACTAAGTAAGATGCGTGATACGGATCAGAAACAAGGTATTACGGCGTATGAGGTAATTGCGTTTAAAGGGCAAGCAAGTATTTATTTTGATCAGGCGATCACCTACGAGAATTTTTTACAGCGTTGATCTGTGTTCTAAAAATAGACTGGTATTTTTTGAGGGAGCAAGAAGATGGCATTCGATGTGAATCAACTGATGCAGGATATGAAAGCTGCTGCGACGGGTGTCTTGAATGCGGATGTCACTACTTTTCGTGGTTTCTCTGAGCGCCAGATAGAAGCCATTGCGAAGCAATCGGAGTTTGTGGCGGTTGGCATTAGCACTGGACAGATCACGCCCGACACCAAAGAATTTTTTCTAAATAGTATTGAAGACATGACCCTAAGTTTCGCCAAAACCTTACGTGGTCTGGTGTTGGTGACGATAGAAAAACTTTGGAATGCCGTGGTAGGTGTCATCTGGAAGGCGATTTCCAGCGCGACTGGCTTGGTATTGCCGGTGCCGGTTCCACCTACGGATAGTTAGTTTCTAAAAAAAGAAATAAAAAATTAGCGCTAATTGAGCGCTGATTTTTTTTACTTTCTCGGTGCACCTCAGAAACTTAAACCTTCTTCAGGTAACAGGCTTTCAGCATAAAGTTACCAGCATCCATTTTGCAATCTACTTCATGATCGCCACCGACTAATCGTATGCTCTTAACCTTGGTACCTTGTTTTAAGGTCGTGGATGAGCCTTTTACTTTTAAGTCTTTGATCAAGACCACTGCATCGCCATCCGCCAGCACGTTGCCGTTGGAGTCTTTCACAATGCGTTCATCGTTTTCTTCGGCAGCAGCTTGTATAGGCCATTCATGTCCGCAATCAGCACACATGTAATTTTCACCATCGGGGTAAGTGTTTTCTAAGCCGCAAACAGGGCAGGCAGGTACATTCGACATACATTCTTTCAGATAAAAGCAAGTAAAGTGGGCAAGTATAACCGACCGGTATTGAACTCTTGTTTGATCTGGCTCGTGTTTTGAGCGAATTTTTTATAATTGGATTTTTTTGAATTATTTTGCACTTGTGTCACTAAAAGGAACGGAGCCGAGGCTCCGTTCCTGGGTGTAGCTACAACATGCCAATTTTTTTTAATTAACCGTCGCTTTCACTGTCAAAGCTGAGTATGCGGCATAAGAATACACGCCTAGGTAGTAACGACCTGCTGCTGGCGCATTGACGGTGCAACTTTCTATCGATGTTGCGCCGTCTGATTTGCACTTATAGACCGTCGTCGTGGGTTTGCTGGTCAATTGCGTGAATAAATCAGCATCGCCATTTGCACCATTGATGGAGAATACGACACTGGTTTTTCCAGTGGGTACATCGATTGCGTAGTATTTCCAGGTGCCCGTGGCACTACTTTGACCTGCAAGTGCCACGCCGCTGGTCAAGATAACGTCAGGTGGTGGCGTTGAGCCGGTCAGACTACCTTGCATGGCGTAGTAGCCTAAAGATGAGTAATTGGAGAAACCATTTTGCGGCGTGCCCTCGGCACCGCCTGCGATCACCAGACGATAATCACCTGCACTCAAGTTTAGCGCAATAAATTCTGCGGAACGGTTGACTGGTTTATTGCTGCTAGCGACCAAAGTACCTGCTGCGGTATAAATTTTGGCGTCAACGTCCAGCATCCCAAAATACTCAATCGGATCTATTTTTAAGTCCAGCTTGCCAGTACCTGTCACGGTAAAAGTAAAGCTGTCGGTATCGCCAGTTCTTTCGATTTGGCCAAAATTGTTGGTCGGACTAATTGCTCCATTACTGCCCAAGTTTAGTGCTTTGCCGGATGGGTTATCGTCCACGACATAGGGCACAGATTCATTGACGTTCATAATCCGTAAATCGTCTTCGAAATTTGTGGCAGTGCTGTATTCACCTTTACTCCAAGTCCAGCGGCTAGCTGCCCAGTTGGCACCCATCCAATAATTGCCCATGATAGGACCCCATTGGTAGGCTGCGATACCTTCAAAATATTCCCCCCCTGTACCGCCGTGATCATGGTTCATTCCCATTTGATGACCGACTTCATGGGCGGCCGTCATCCCGATGCCGTAGCCATAATCAAAACCACTGGAAGGGTTTCTGTATAAAGTGCCCGCAGAAGTTGTGCCGAAAGAACTCAAGGGTGCGTTGGAGCGCCCATCTTGATTGACGAAGTTAATCACACCCGTACGTAAAATATTCGCAGATTTGGCTGCGTTGTAGACCGCAGGATTGGTGGTGATATTGATGTTATACATGGAGTATTGATCCGCCACGATTTGCCATGCGCGGTACATATTCTCTTTAGTCACACCGTTCAAAGGCGTCGAGCCGCTCATGACTGCGGAGTGATTCAGGTAAAACACCCATGGGCTGCCGGGTTTGCTTTCTAGTTTAGTCACGTCCTCGTTATTATAGGGGCCGATATGTGGCGCCTGACGTAAAGCCATAGCGCTATACACAGGATGAATAGCGCCAGCCAGATTATTGACAGTTGTTGCTTTTAGCCACTGATCATCCAGATCGGGAATGATTTTGCTGATAGGGACTTCGACTACGCTGACTACACCTTTGGCATCGGTGCTGTATTCATAAGCTTTTTTGGTGTCATGTCTGACCAAATATCCTTTGATGCTTTGTGTATTTCCCTTAAGTATGAAACTTGAATTTGCAATGCCACGAGCTCTCCCAGACACAGACAGCTGACCATCTTTAAAGTGATAATCCGTGATGTCGGTGTCTAGTTCTTGACTAGTATCTTTAGCGCTAACCGTGGAACGCAGAAAGCTAGCATTCGGGTTGGCATGTTGTGCTGCCAGACCATTGATCACCGCGTTGACGCTACCTAATTCTTGTTTCGCTTTGACCAGTAAATTATCGGCTGCCAGCGCACTGCCGCCGCTAAAAAGAGCCGCCGCCAACAGCGCTGAATGCAGGCTTGAGCTGATGCGGGTGGGTGTCATAGTTATCTTTTTCATATTATCTCCCTGTTGTGTTTTGGGCCGTAGCCCCGTTTCGAATTGACGCTTCATAATAAAAAAAATGCTGCTTCAAATATTGGATTTGCATTACAAACAGCGGTGTGAAGATGAAGCGAAAGCAGAGTTAAACAGAAAAAACTGAGATTCAGTATGCCTGAGATATATTTAAAAATGCCTAATATGTATATACATATAGAAAGACTTTTGGATAAATTTAATGTGGCGGCTTAAAGAAGAAAGAATCGCCGTTGAGAATTGCTTTTCGGCGATGATTCAATGTTTTTACATCAATTATGTGCATTTAGTTTTTACTAAAAATTAATTATTGTTTTTATATGTATTTTGTTGCTTTTTTTTTGAATCTATTATGGTTGGCATAGGTACTTGGTATCCAAGCATGCTTCTATTCAGACAAAGTCGTTGGAATGGAATGATGTTTTAGTGGCTTTGGCACAGGCCTGCAATCAACGTTTTTTCAGAGGTCACATTAGCTAAAGAGAGTCAGGTTTGGCCAATGAAATTGTGCCGTTGGGGACGTGGAATCAAGCCGAGTCAGTTTGTAGAGGCGAATTTGAATTTCATCGCGCTGGTTCGGTGAAAGGAGGGCGGCAAGAAAAACTGGAAGCTGGCGTGAAATGGCGTTTTTAGTTTAAACCCCATTAGTTGGGCCGAATTCAAAGGTACAGTTGGTGAAGCTTAAATTTAGTTAAGCAGGCTAGGAGCTACCTTTATTGATTCGCTATTTAGATCGCTAATTTCGATCCCTCATTTCAAATTGTTAGTGGCGGCTATTTTGGCTAAGGACGCGTTGATTTTATTCATCACAATAGCAGGTACATCTTTACTGCAAATGATGTAGCGGTCTAAGCCAGGTGGCATATCTTGCATGTCTAGCTGAGTCAGCTAATTCAAATTGCTTTCTGTCGCCTGCAAATGATGCCAATCTTCACGGTCGATTAACATGAATGAGGCGCGATCAGCGTTGATCATACGCGCCATAATGGCGGGCGCGGCAGTGCTACGTATGACGCGATTTTTACTTTGTTTGAATAGATCATCAATCGTCTCTCCATAAGAGACGCCATCAACGATGGCCTAACTTAGTTGTGGATCTTGCAGCAAATTTATCAGGGTTTTGTGCGGCTGCACTTTACTTAATGCTTTCGCTCCGACAATAAGAGTATGAGGCGGGTCTTTGTGAAAACTTTGACTAAACTGAACTATGGCCTCACGTCCCGAAATTTTGTACCAACCAAAAGAACAGTAGCTGGTGGTGCCGTTAGAAAAATTATGCCAAATTCTTTTGGCTGGCGCCTCTACAAAGCGCGCATTAAGCTTGGCATCGGCAAACACTTGTTTAGCAAGATCGAGTAGTGCACCTTTTTCTTTGCCGTTTTCTATATATTGCTGAGGTGGTTTTTGGCGCCAAGCTACCGTTATGGTTTCTGCGTGAAGTCGCAATGTGGGTAGCGAAGTGAGGCAAATCAAGATAAGCAATGATCTATTTAGGGATAACATATAAATCCTAACACAGAGTGATCGGACAGCCTTCCATATTGTACTAGCGAAAGAAAAGCGCGCGCACTTTTCTTTCCTCTACTGCTTACCAGATTAGCTTACCTGATTGAGGCTTAAGTCAGATCACGTGCAGGCAACAAGCGACCTTCAACTTCACCAAATCCGATACGGGGGGCACCATCTTTTTGCGCCCAACCGCGCATGATGATACTGTCACCATCTTCGATAAAAATACGTTGTTCGCCGTTGCTCAAGATGATCGCTTTCTTCCCACCTTCTGTCAGCTCTAATAAGGAGCCCGCTTCTTCTGCTAAAGGACCAGACTGTGTACCTGAACCTAAGAAATCGCCTGCGCGCAAATTACAGCCGTTGACGGTGTGGTGCGTAACCATTTGCGATACCGTCCAATACGAATGGCTGAAATTCGACAGCGACAGGCGTTGAGCTGGTGTGCCGTCTTGGCGCATTTTTTCTGTCTGTACCAAGACTTCCAGTTGTATGTCAAACGCACCAGTGCTGCGCAGATCGGCATTATCCAGATACGGCAAGGGTTGCGGGTCGGCCGCATCGCGTGCCCAGCCTTTGCGATACGGTGCTAAGGCTTCTAATGTGACAACCCACGGTGAAATCGTTGAGGCAAAATTCTTTGCGAGGAAAGGTCCCAAAGGTTGGTATTCCCATGCTTGTAAATCACGTGCCGACCAATCATTTAGCAAGCACATACCGAACACATGTTCTTCTGCCTGGCTGATGTCAATCGCGTCACCTAAAGCATTGCCTTGACCGATGAAAACACCGACTTCGCATTCATAATCCATGCGCTTGGCTGCAGCGAAGATAGGTGTTGTTGCTGTCGGTGGCATAGTTTGCCCGATAGGGCGGTGGAACTGTTGGCCCGATACACCAATTGAAGAAGAACGACCGTGGTAGCCAATCGGCACCCATTTGTAGTTAGGTAATAATGGATTATCTGGACGGAACAATTTACCGACAGCAGTGGCGTGATGCACTGAGGTGTAAAAATCGGTGTAGTCACCAATTTGTGCAGGCAATGCATACTCAGCATCTGTTTGCGCCACCAAGGTTGCGTGTAAGCCAGCCTGAGCCGAGGCACCTTCGCGTAAGGCATGCGATAAGACAGCGCGCACCGCTGAGGAAACGCCATTGCCTAAATCCATCAGGGCATTTAAGGAGTTCGCTGATAGAGCATGCGCCAAACGTGCATCCATGATCGTGGAAAATACACCCGCCTGTTGTGCTAAAGTCAGATCCAGAATCTGGTCACCGATGGCGACACCAATGCGAAAGTGTTCGTTACTATCTGTGCGGCGAAACACGCCAAAGGGCAAATTCTGAATCGGAAAATCCGTGTTGCCATCATTGGCGGATGCGACCCAGCTACGTAATGCTGGATTGTGGGTATCGTTAAGTTGTACTGACATAGTGACTTTCTTAGCAAGATAAAATACTCAACCGCAGAGGCTCAGAATGTGCAGAGCTTTACCTATAGCTTACTCTGGATTTTCTGTGACGCTGCGGCTAAATTGTCATAAAAAATATTTTACTTTTGTGACGGATCAAAATTCTTTTTTATCCCTTGCCAGCATTGGAAATAATCTGCCTGTAGTAACGGCGATTCCATAGCGGCGCGAGTTGGTTTCAGAATGGTATTGGTTTCTATCATGAACGCCATCGTATTATCGACTTTTTGCGGCGTACTGGTGTCGATATTACTTGCCTTTTCAAAGGTCGGCGCGTCAGGTCCGTGTCCGGTCATACAATTGTGCAAGCTGGCACCACCCGGACGGAACCCACCTGATTTGGCATCGTATTGACCATGAATTAAACCCATAAATTCGCTGGCAATATTGCGATGAAACCAAGGTGGGCGGAAGGTGTTTTCCGCTGCTAACCAACGCGGCGGGAAAATCACGAAATCGATAGTATCAACACCCGGCGTATTGCTCGGTGATTGTAAGACCAAAAATATCGAGGGATCAGGATGGTCGTAACTGATAGAGCCTATCGTATTGAAATGACGCAGATCATATTTGTACGGCGCCATATTGCCATGCCAGGCGACGACATCGAGGGGAGAGTGGCCGATTTTCGCACTCCACAAATTGCCGCTAAACTTTGCGACTAATTCAAAGTCACCTTCGCGGTCTTCGTACCAAGCGGTAGGCGTCAAGAAATCACGTGGGTTTGCCAAGCCATTGGAACCGATCACACCTAAGTCGGGTAGCTTTAACATCACACCGAAATTTTCACATACATAGCCGCGTGCTTCGCCATCCGGCAGTGTGACCTGAAAGCGCACGCCACGTGGAATCACAGCGATTTCTTGCGGCTCGATATCAATTAAGCCGAGTTCCGTCTTAATGTGCAAACGACCTTGTTGCGGAATGATCAGTAATTCCGCGTCGGCGTTGTAAAAGAATCTGTCCGTCATGTCGCGGTTTGCCGCGTACAGATGGATGGCACAACCGGTTTGTGCATCGGCAGAGCCATTGCCCGCCATAGTCAACCAGCCTTGAATAAAATCGCTAGTCGTGGTTGGCATCGGCTGTGGATCCCAACGCAATTGGTTGGGTGTACTTGGAACCTGGGCGAAATCATTCGTCAATTTACCACTATCGATTTGTACGAAGGGCTGATGCATGGCCGCTGGGCGGATACGATAAGTCCAGGAGCGGCGATTAGCGTGGCGTGGCGCAGTGAATGCGGTACCCGAAATCTGTTCGGCATACAGGCCATAGGCGCATTTCTGAGGTGAATTTTGATTCAGCGGTAATGCGCCTGGTAGCGCTTCGGTAGCATATTCATTGGCGAAACCGCTCATATAATTAGTAGTCATGATCTTATCCAAAGTAAAGAAAACACGAGAATGCGCTAATGTAGTGCAATCTCTTCATTTTTACGATATAAATACTAAAATGTAGATCATTCACGAAATCAATTATGGGCGGTTGTTAGGAGCGACTATGATAGAAGCCAAAGACGTAGACTTAAACCTGCTCGTGGTTTTTCAAGAAGTGTTTCAAGAGCGACAGATCTCCAGTGTGGCGCGCAAGCTTAATTTGTCGCAACCAGCGGTGAGTAATGCCTTGGCGCGTTTGCGCAAAACCTTTAATGACGAGTTATTTGTGCGCACCTCGCAGGGCATGCAACCGACGCCATTCGCTCAGCAATTGGCCGATCCAGTTGCCGCAGCGCTTGCCAATATTACGAAAGCACTTAATCAGCAGGATGTCTTTAATCTATCAAACAGTCAGCGGCATTTCACGATAGCGATGACGGATGTTGGCGAAATGCATTTCATGCCGATACTGATCAAGCAATGTCGTATTCACGCACCGCAAATACAAATCTCGACCATACGTGCCAATAGCGTCGACTTAATGGCAGAAATGGAAACCGGCAGAATAGATCTGGCGATCGGTGCCTTTGAAGCTATGTCTGGCGCACTGTATCATCGACGACTGTTTCAGCAAGACTATGTGTGCCTGTATAGGCAACGGCATCCGATTTTGAAAGAAGATATCTCAGCAAAAGAATTCTTAAGTGCCGAACATTTGATCGTATCGACCAAAGAAAGTCCTTACGACAAAATTAATCAAAGCCTAGAAAAAGTTGGTATATCAGCCAGCGCCAATTTTACAGTGCCACATTTCGCTTCAGTACCCTATATCGTCAGCACCACTGATCTGGTGGCGACGGTGCCACAAAAACTAGCAGCCAGTGCCGCTGCGGCTTTCGACTTGGCGTACACGAAACCGCCGATCAAATTGCCAAGGCTACAAACGAATATATTTTGGCACCGACGTTTTGCACAGGACGATGGCAACCTCTGGTTACGCAAGCTTTTGGTCGAGCTTTTTTCAGATTGAGTTTTAGCTTAAGTTTCCGCATAAGCACTAATCTCTATTTGTCCACCTGCCTACCCGTATACTCAACTCAGGATTTTGTCGTTCTTTCTATAGGTTCCTCAAGGCTCTCAAACCAATTTTTGAAATCTAGTTTTAAGTCGGGCTGATTTCCGATTTCGAGGGCGACCTCAGCTTGTCTGTTTGCTTTCTTCTTGGGGGGAACGAGGGCGACGTTAGCTACCTCTAACTTTAAACTCAAAACAGTATATGAAAAAAAGCGTGACTGTTGCCAGCCACGCGAGGAGGGGAACCAAAAAAAGGAGTAATTAAGTGAGATTCACTCAGCGAGGAAGCTGAAAAATTATGCAGCCTGTAATTGATCAACAGGTGCGACAGAGCGTAAGGCTTCGCCATCAATCAAAATGCGGCGTGGCTTGTGCGCTTCCGGAATTTCGCGCTGCAACTCAATACTCAATAGACCATTGTCTAAACGTGCACCGATCACTTTGACATGATCCGCTAGCCGGAAATTATGTTCAAAATCGCGTGTCGCAATACCACGGTGTAAATAGGTGCCCTGAGTCTCAGGTTTGGCTTTGCGACCAACTACTTTCAATACATCACGCTCGGTTTCAATTTCAATCTCACTGCGGTCAAATCCAGCGACCGCCATGCTAATGCGGTATTGGTCTTCGGTGACCAATTCAATATTGTAGGGCGGGTAACTCGGTGTCGCTTCTGCGCGTTGCGCTTCATTAAATAAATGAGCTAAACGATCAAAACCAATGGCAGAACGATAGAGTGGAGAAAAGTCAAAATTACGCATGATATATATCCTTATAAAGTGAAGCGATATGTGGTTTAAGAAAATTCACAGACCTCACTTGAGCATCTGCTGATACCGATATGCAGATGGTAAAAGTGCTTTTCAAGAGAAAATAATTTAAATTTTTTAGGGGCTTGAAAGGTGTAGATACGTCCCCATTTCGGCGCGCTTCTCTTCCGTTTAGGTCTATCTAATAGTTCTAATCAAAGCGAAGAGAAGCGAAGTGTTAAATAGTTTTTTAACGTTTGTAGTTCTCGCTAATTGAGTGTGTATGTTGAATGTGTTTAAGTAACTCACCTTAAATCATATTTATCTTTTTGTTCAAATTGTGTTGGTACCGCATCTCAATTTGCGTTGCTAGCTTCCCAAAAAAATTTAGAAAATATTTGAAATTCGTGTCAACAGATAAAAGTTCGACCCCGTTATTGGAGTACGCAGCAAGCACTGCGAATCAGCAAGAAAAAATGTAGCACCGGATTAGTACTCACTCTTAAGTAGCTTAACTTTGCAGTTCAATATACAGGGAAATTATCATGAAAAAAATCGCTTTGACATTCGTTGCAACAGCAATCTCTTTTGGCGCAGCTTTGGCACACGCTAATCAAACACCAACAGCGCCAGCAAAACCAGCTGTAACTCCAGCAACGAGCGTAGCGCCAGCACCAGCGGCAGCGTCCGCCGCATCAAGTGCAGCGTCCACACATAAAGCTGCGGCGAAAGCTGAAGCAACAAAAGCGGCAAGTGCAGTAGCATCACCAGCGACCCCAGCAGCCGCGACAGTTGCTTCTTCCGCAGCGAGTGTTCCCGCTGCAGCAAAAGTTGCTGCTAGTGCCGATGTAAAAGCAATGACAGCGCCAGCAAAACATGCTGAAAAAGCGGTAAAAAAACACACTGAAAAAGCGGTAGAAAAAACTGTGGAAAAGGCAGCTGCATCAACACCTGCAGCACCAGCAAAGTAATCTAGTTACTTGCAAGATGAAACGGCGCGTTATGCGCCGTTTTTTTTTCGTTCTATTTTCGCTCGCGGGTAAGCGTTTTGCATTCTGAACCCATAAAATGACATTTCATCGCGTTTGTCACACAAAATACAAAAAGATAGGCAAACTAGTTACATTGCAGTTTTGTTGTGAATAAATTGTCCGATCAATTACTAACCCATTCGTCTTTGGAGCTCATCATGCGCAAAATTTGGATTTCATGTTTCACCCTAGGCCTCGCTCTCGCGAGTACCTTAGCCAGTGCCGCTGAACAAGTACGTAAGGTGACACCATTTAGTACGATACGTACCCAAGGGGCGCTATCGGTAGAAGTTGTGGTGGGTAGTGCACATTCAATTACGATTAAAGGTGATGACAAATACATGGAAAAAATTATCACCGATATTTCTGGCGATGAGCTTTTAATCAGCTACAAAGAAAAAAAGAATATTCGTATCTCCGATGATTTAAAAGTGATAGTGACTATGCCAGCATTAACGAAATTTAAAATGGAAGGTGCAGGCTTAACGACTGTGAGTAAGATTGCAGGTGAGCGGTTTGAGTTGAACTATGAAGGCGTTGGTTTGTTGAAAATGAGCGGTAAAGTGCGTGACTTTAAATTGCGCGCGCAAGGTGTGGGCTTTGTTGACGCCAAAGCTTTAGTCGCAGAAAACGTTGATGCGACGGTGGAAGGCATAGGTTCGGTGGAAGTGACCGCAACAGAAAAACTAAAAGCCAATGTTCAAGGTATTGGTTCTTTAAATTATTTTGGGAATCCAAAATCGATTAGTAAAACTGTCGATGGTATTGGTGGCGTTAGTGCTGGCAAGTAAGTATTTTTGTTGCGAATAAAAAAATGCCGACCTATATGAGTTGAAATAAGGTCGGCATTTTTTATAGAGTATCGGTGATCATCGCGGTATCTTGTTTGCTCTGATCCCGTCTCGCGCAGCCACTGTATTAACTCAATACACCATCAGCAGCGACATAGTCATAACCCAAATCACGTGCTACAGCTTCATAGGTCACTTTGCCTTCGCATACATTCAAACCATTGCGCAAATGAACATCGTCACGCAATGCTTGTTTCCATCCCTTAGTCGCCAATGCCACTGCATGGCCAACCGTTGCATTATTTAAGGCGAAAGTTGAAGTACGCGCCACTGCACCCGGCATGTTTGCTACGCAATAGTGAATTACGCCATCAACGACATAAGTCGGTTCGGCATGCGTGGTGGCATGAGAAGTCTCAAAACAACCGCCTTGGTCAATCGCGACGTCAACTACAACGGCACCTTTTTTCATGCGAGAGATCAGATCACGGCTAACCAATTTTGGTGCAGCCGCGCCTGGTACCAAGACGCCACCGATGACTAAATCGGCCGAGAGTACCGCTTCCTCGATCGCTTGTGCATTGGAATACAGCGTGGAAATGCGATTGCCATACACCAGATCTAGTTGGCGTAAACGATCCACATTCTTGTCTAAAACCGTGACACGTGCGCCAGTACCAACCGCCATTTGTAAGGCATTGGTACCTACCACACCAGCACCGATAATCACGATGTGCCCCGGCGCGACGCCCGGTACGCCGCCTAGTAACAAACCCATGCCGCCTTTGGATTTTTCCAGATGGGCTGCGCCCGCTTGGATAGCCATACGACCCGCAACTTCACTCATCGGTGCCAATAAGGGCAAGCCGCCATTTGCACCCGTGATGGTTTCGTAAGCGATACAAATCGCGCCGGATTTCACCAGGGCAGCAGTTTGTTCAGGATCGGGAGCGAGGTGCAGGTAGGTGTATAAAATTTGACCAGGACGCAACATCGCGCATTCAACTGGTTGTGGTTCTTTGACTTTAACAATCATCTCCGCACGTTCAAAGATTTCCTTGGCGGTTTCGACTATTTCTGCGCCTACAGCCTTGTATTGCTCATCGCTTAAACCGATCTCGGTACCTGCATTTTTCTGCACCAGTACTTGATGTCCGCGTAAAGTTAATTCACGCACAGAGGAGGGAGTCATACCCACGCGGTATTCGTGGTTTTTAATCTCTTTAGGTACGCCTACGATCATGATGTCTCTTTCTTAGTTTGGAAATTTTTTGGAGAGTAAATTCAAAAAATAAAGGCGTCGGGAAGACTATTCCCGACGCCACTTTTTTTGTTGTTATATTTGACTAGATGGGTAATCAGTCGGGTTTTATTATGACACTGAGAGAATCAGAGATTTCATTCACACGAATGAAATGTTGATTTTACTGACGCACGGCAATTGTGCACTTGCACAATGTACGGATTTCATTACAAAATCATGGTTTGAGTACGGAAAACTGTACGAACCTCGACTGCAGTTCTATCTGTTGCGGTAAATCGGTACGTGAGCCTATTTGTTGAAGTTGGTGAATTTAGTCTAACTTGGATGCGAGACTTCAGGTCATCGACGCTTTCCAACTTTGACCGTAGATCAATTGCAGATAATCATTGTGTGAGTAAAATGATTCAGCAATTTGCGCGACGGCGTTTCTGGCTTGCGCCGAGTTGATACTCTGTATTGTCTGCGAATTTCGGTGAACAGATTTGGGAAATCGTCCCATACCCGCAAATAGGCAGTGCCACGATGGTCGCAAATACATAAGTGCATTGCCGTGCCGGCTCAATTCGGCTTCGAAGTCACCACCTTGATCCCAAACTTCTAGGAGGGAAGTTAGGCGATCTGAGAGGTGGCAATGGTTGCGGTTGGCGCGCCAATATTCACTGTCGTTGCGCGTGTTCAGATGGTAGTGTGCGACCACATAATCGCGCACGCCTTCGAACATCTGATTGACGCCTTGATTGTATTGGTTCTGTAGGTGGCGGCCAAATTGCGCTTGTTCTATCGTGCTCACGAAATTGACGACTGACATTTGAATCAACATCAGAGCGGTGGCCTCCAATGGTTCAATGAAACCTTGTGCCAATCCTATTGCTAAACAGTTGTTGCGCCAGTGACGTTCGACGCGACCAACACGCATTTTTAAACGTCGTGCCTCGGAATGTTCTGCCGCAGTGCCGAGATGCTGACGTAACTCGGTCTCGGCTTGTTCATCGCTGATAAAGTCGGAAGCGTATACATAGCCATTACCAACCCGACTGCTTAAGGGAATTTTCCACGCCCAGCCATTCGATAGTGCACTCGATGTCGTCTCGGAAGCAATCGGCAGTCGACTATCTAATGTCGTGGGAATAGCGATCGCACGGTCGTTAAATAGATTGTCTTTGTAGCTGATAAAAGGTTCGCCCAGAGCCTGATTGATCAGCAAGCCTCGGAACCCACTACAGTCGATAAAGAAATCAGCGTGCAGCGCTGTACCGCTATGCAGGTGCAGGTGCGAGATGTCGCCGTTCTCATGCAGTTTGACGTCGGCAATGGTATCAATTTGATGATGTACGCCTAGTGATTGCGCGTGTGATTTTAGAAATTGTCCGAGTAACCCAGCGTCGAAGTGGTAGGCGTAATCGGTAGCTGGGGCATCTGCCTGTTCAGCGTATTGATAGTTTCTTGTTCGTTGAGGTGGCAAATAGACCGGCGCTTTGCATTGTCGGGCTAGTTCGGCGGCAAGAAAAAAATCCTGTGGATTGGCATCGACATCATGACCTCGCCGACGCAGACAGGCATTGCTAAAAAATTCGTTACCGAGTGCCAGATCGGCCTGATTAAAAAACGGATGTACATAGTCTGTGTAGCCAACCACACTCGACCAGCCAGGGAAACGTATGCCACATTTATACGTGGCATTACAAGCTGGCATCCATACCTGCTCAGGTATTTGTAATAGTTGGAGAAAATGTCGCAAAAAAGGCGTCGAACCCTCGCCAACACCAATGGTGCCGATGTCGGCTGATTCGATCAGACTGATTTTTGTTCCGTGTTTAGCCCACCGCTGCGCCAACAAATTGGCAGTCATCCAGCCAGCTGTGCCACCACCAACGATGACGATGTGTTGCAATCTTGATGAGCTCATGGGAACTGAAATTGTAAAGTGGGGTTGGTGTGCCCTTAATCACGGTGACCTTTCTTCTGTTGCAGAGAGCTTCATCTTAAGCAGTTCTCAGTTTTAATCTATTTTGGAAACTGTTATGACCAAGCCTTTTCAAGCCGCTGGATCAACCAAGCATGTTGTGATCGCGATGTTTTTCATCAGCCTTTTATTCTTTATTTTAGGATTCGTCAATTGGCTTAATGGATCATTAATTCCATTCTTAAAGATTGTTTGCGATCTCAATGATTTTCAGGCGCTGTGGGTGACTTTTGCGTTTTATATTGCGTACACCGTGATGGCATTGCCGTCTGCAGCCATCCTTAGTCGTATAGACTATAAAAACGGGATGACGCTTAGTCTTGGTGTAATGGCTGTCGGTTTGATCTTGTTTATGTCGCTCATTCATTTTTCGAAACTCCCTGAGCTGGATGTAGAAGACAGTGAAGACGACACCGCGGTGCAGCGCTTTGGGGTATTGCAATTTCCACAGTTGGTATTGGGTGCGATTGCCTTATTCGCGTACGTCGGTGTGGAGGTGATAGCAGGAGATACCATAGGTTTGTATGGTCACCATTTGGGCGTGAATAATTTTGCTGTTTTAACCTCCTACACCATGAGCTTTATGGCGCTCGGCTATTTGTTTGGTGCGACTTGTATCCCGCGCTTGGTATCGCAAAAAGCTACCTTGCTATTGTCGGCGCTGAGTGGCATTGGGTTTACGATCGGCGTAATTTTTAGCTCAGCAACTGATACTACGATGTCACAGTATCTGATTGCCTGGGCAGGCGTACCAGAGGTGCCAAATACGGTGATGTTCCTGGCCTTGCTAGGTCTGGCCAATGCATTGGTCTGGCCTTCAATTTGGCCATTAGCTTTAGAAGGATTGGGCAAGTATACCGCGAGTGGTTCAGCGCTCTTAATTATGGGAATCGCGGGCGGTGCTTTACTGCCAATGATCTACGGTCATTTTTCCGATACGGGCAATGCCCAAGGTGCCTATTGGATCATGTTGCCATGCTATGTGTTTATTCTTCTGTATGCAGTCAAGGGGCATGCTATTCGTAGTTGGAGAGGTGGTTCTGCATCGGCTCAGGAGGTGTCAAAACAAGCAGAAGTATTGCTATAATCGGTGCTAAAAGTGCATAAAATAAAATCGCAGCAATGCTGCTCCCGTGCATAATGTGCGGGTGCAGATCTACGGTGAAGCTTTTTTAAGAATAGAACACAAAAATTGATGGCATGAGTTTGCATTGTTTGTCGTCGTAAGTATTGATGGCAAAGAACGTTTAATAATTTACTTAGATCATGCCCATTACCCCATTCCATTTCGGCCCGGGCGCTGCAGTTCAAGCGCTGTTTCCCCAGAGAGTAAGTTTCATTGCATTTGCATTGAGTAATGTTCTATTGGATTTTGAGCCAGCTTATTACATGCTGAATGGACAGTTTCCATTGCATCGTTTTTTTCATAGCTTTTTCGGGTCTACTTTTATTATCCCTGTTGTCGTCCTCATTTTTGCAGTGATGCGAAAGCTTCAACAGCGTGTGGCATGGTTTCCGGATCTTTACAATTGGTCGGGATTGTCAATAACGCAGGTCTCTCTTGGCGCGACCATTGGCGTGTATTCACATATTGTGCTCGATGGCATTATGCATAGTGATATTCAACCCTTTGCTCCTTTTGGTTCGATGAATCCGTTTTTGCATTTACTGCCACTCAACATCTTGCATTGGCTTTGTATCGTGGCGGCGTTACTAGCATTTTGCGTTACGATGTATCGTTCTCGCCAACCAGTTCATTCATCGAACGAAGATGATGATGCGAAATAAAATTATCAGTGCTGGAATTTTTTTCATCGGCATGTTATTTATACTCGTTGCAATATCGATTTTGTTAGCCGACCATTCTTATTTGTCGGCACTCAAGCGTCACGCTTGGATTGCTACGATGTTGAAAGCATTCTATGGGCAATTCGGGGTTTTTATGGAAGCATGGCTCATGTTGTGTGTTGGCTCGGTCGTTGCGTATTTGGGTATTCGTGGTATAAAAGTAAGGCCTGAAGATACTTCGGCTTCTCTGAAGCAGGGTTTTATTTTGTCAAGATTGCGTAATCGGAGATCGCGAAGAAATTGATTAACAAAATCCACTGACCGATTGACGCTCAATCACCGCGAAAAAGTATTGCCATTGTCTGATTTTGTTTATTCTTTCATTTGAAAGTTACTCGATGCATGCTATTCGATGTCAATGTGGAACTGTCCGTGCTCAAATCAACGGCAAGGGCATTCATAATCACATTGTTTGCTACTGTCGCGATTGTCGTGCATTTGCGCACTTTTTAGGAACGGGTGAGGGAACACTCGATGCACAAGGCGGCACCGAGGTCATACAAGTGAGCCAGGCGCGCTTGCAGTTTTCACAGGGAGTCGAACAGCTTGCCGCAATTCGTTTGACTGATAAGGGCATGGTTCGCTGGTACACGACCTGCTGTAAAACCCCATTAGGTAACATCATGTCGGATCCCAAAATGGCATTTATCGGCTTAATTCATACCGCCTTAGACAGAGACAACATCGATAAAGACTTCGGGCCTATCACAGCGCGTTTTGAAACCGCAGCGGCGCTAGGTGTAGCTAAACCTGCACAACACGGCATCTTTCCGGTGATATGCCGCTTTATAGGCATGAGCTTGGCGGCGCGTCTGAGTGGCAGCTATAAGCAATCTCCCTTGTTTGATGTTAAGGCGCAGTTGATTGTACAAGCGCGAGTTCTTGACGCAGCTACTGTTGCCGCTCTTAAAGCTGAGTAAGTCATAAGTCTGCCTTGTCGGTTCATGCTGTCGGCAAATAGATTTGATGCCAGCAGCATTCGCATTGATAGCCTCAGTTATCTTAAATTTGATTCACTTCTAGCCTGCATAGGAAACTGTGGGTTGGATTGCGGTTTCTATGTGGATGAAACTGCTTTTTCGGACGAGCAGGTACCCTTAAGCTGGAAGTCTCATGTTTATAGGATATTTTATGTTTGCTACGTCTCGCACTCACTTTCGAACTTCAACCGTGAAAGATGCTGTTTACCTGTTCCGGCTTGGATTCGCCTTCGTTCTACTCAGCTTCATATGTCTTTCTATACCTTCGACTGTGTACGCACAACAAGCGCGTGCAAACGATCCACTTGAGCAAGAAGTAGCGCAAGCAGTTCACGCCTTATACAAAGCGCTTAGCAATAAAGATGCGAAAACCTTCGCGACTTATTTGCCCGCAGAGGGATTCACAGAGTTCAATCCTGATTGGCGAGGCGTGCGGCGGCTCAATATGTCGATTTTCGAAGGCGTATTTAGTTCGGGCGCGATGATCGACTTAGGTGCGAGTGATCTACAAGTGCAGATCGCAGGTGAGACCGCCATTGTCATTGGCTATCGCGTGGGAACGATTGCCGCGCCAAGTTCTGTGCCAGTACAGAGTCGTCTTGCTCTGAGTATGGTGTGGCGTAAAGTATCAGGTAATTGGAAACTACAGCATGTGCATTTGTCTCCTGAGATTTAGAGCGTCGCGACATTTATTTCGGCATCCACCAATTTGAATGTCAAAAAAAAGCCTAATCTGCTGTCCGAATGAGCAAGCGGCAAATGGCTAGATATGTGCTTATATAAATGCCAAGCTCAGTGTGTGAGATTTGACCTGTCGTGAAATTCTTTTACACGTCTTAGAACATGGATTGACGACGCTTGCTTGGTTTTTCTTCGTAGTAGTAACAGAGCGATTTTTCTTTATTGATATTTTTTAGTGCACTCTCATTTCAAATCCATGATTAAGTATCTCTTAAAATTAGTACTCTTTCTGTGCTGTCAGATCGTGTTTGGTGTCTATGCTCAAACCAACGAGGAGGCGCTATTTGGAAACGCGAAATCAAGGTCGCTGATTCAAGAGGGAAACGTCTTGTGGTCACAATCAAAAATAAATGAAGCTTTGGAAAAATTTAACTTAGCTAGCAAGGCTGATCCAAAAGCTTCAGGACCATGGTCGCATACAGCAGCACTTTATTTGTTTGCGTCGACCAAAACTGATCCACAATATGTTGAAGAATACCGCGATAGAGCGCGAGCCGCAGCCACTCAGGCGCTTGAGCTATTTGTGGGCGACCCATTGGCGCAAGAAACATTGCGCTCATTGGTTGCACCCGCCGTGCCGCGACGTTCTTCTGCAAGTCGGGAGGCGATGGATTTTTTCAATGAGGCCGAGCGACTTTTTCAAAAGGCTGATTTTGTAGCAGCGATCAACAAATATGAAAATGCCTTTTCCTTGGATCCGTCATTTGCTGATGCGATCTTGTACGCGGGTGATTGCTATTTTCAATTAGCTAAATTTGATGAGGCAGAGATTCGTTACCGAAAGGCTATCGACATTAATCCACGCAATTTTCAGGCCTGGCGTTTTTTGGCGCATGCGCAGACAAAAATGGGACGTCCCATTGAAATGGTGAAATTGTCTTTGATGAAATCGATAGAAATTCAGCCTAACTACTTACCAGCATGGGATCAATATTCAGCATTGGCTCAAATGAGCGGTGGTCCATTGCAGATTTTGAATGCGAAGCGCCCTGTTCGTTTGAAAGTCACAAACAAAGACGGAGCACAACATTACACGATTGAGATTGATCCTAAGATCGATGCTAAAGGTGGCGATGTGGATAGCGCCGTTTGGTTGCAATATGGGATAAGCAAAGTCAATTTGCTTGCAGCTGGTGAATCTGGGAATGTAAATGTCAAGCATATGAGCAAGGCAATCAACCCATTTGACGCAGAGCGTCTTAGCTGGAAGAGTGTATTCCCAGAGGAACACAAAAACGCAACATTGCGAGATCCTTTATTGCAACAGCTACGTCAATTTGTGAAGGATGAGCAGATTGAGGCCGCAATCTTTGTATTCTTCTTTGATGAAGCGTATCGAACCGAATTCGAGAGCTGGAAAAAATTACATCCATTAGGCATACAACAATTCATCGATAAATACGCGCTACGTCCTAGTCCTTTACCTCAATAATAGCCAAGGCTTGCGTACTCAATTCAAACTCTAAATTGGGGTAGCTTTATTCAGGCCTATCCAACTTAGTCGACAATAAAATCGTCGAAAACGTGTCCACCACACCCTTAATCAAACGTATCTTGTCGATTACGGCATCAAGCTCGTGTGTTGATTCGGTTGATAACATGGCACACAAATCATAGCGGCCACTGACGGTATAGAGCTTAATGATTTCATGGCGCTTGGTGAGTGCGCGCATGATTTCAGGTTCATGTTGCGATTCGATGGAGATTAAGACCATCGCCCGAATGCTGGGACGGCTGCGGCTCACGGAAATATCGACTGTGTAGCCGCTGATGATGCCGCGATCTTCTAATGACTTTAAACGCAGCTGTGCTGTGCTGCGGGCGCAGCCTAAGGCTTTTGCCATCGAAACTATCGGCAGGCGCGCGTTAACTTTAAGTAGGTCAATGATTTGCTGGTCTAGTGGATCTAATTGTTGTGACATCGCTATTTTTCGCTGGATTTCAGGCACTTTGTTTGATTGTCATACATTATGACTGATTTTTGACTTGTGTTTAAGTCATTTTGTGCGTTTGTGGCGGCACAACTCCTCTTTACACTATCTCCCTGTCGCCCACATGGGTATCTATCACATTCTGCTGGCATTCCTTATATAAAGAGAGAGACATCATGGACCAAAAAGTCGAGTTTAATCCTATCAAGAAATTACTGACACGCGCGGAATTAGACGCTTATGATCCAGAGTCTGAATCTTGGCAAAAGCAGTTCACACGTCGTTATTCTCACCATTCTGAATTGATGGGTGTTTTGAATAATGTGGAAGATGTGGATAACACCGTCTACAAAAAGTTCGCAGTGGCAATTACGCCATATATGGCGAAATTGATGGATAAAGATGATCCAAATTGCCCTATCCGTTTGCAATACATGCCTTCACATCACGAACAAACCATTCCTGGTTTCGCGACCTCTTTGGATCAATTAGGTGAAGAAGGCGACACCATTCCTGGTACTAGCGTGGTGCATCGCTATCCACGTCGCGTGTTGTTTTTGGTCTCGAATACTTGTGCGACATTGTGCCGTTTCTGCACACGTAAGCGTATGGTTTCTCAGCCTGATGGTTCTGTCGCCAAAGACGAAATCGAAGCATCCATCGATTACATCGCGAGCAATCCAGAGATCGAAGACGTGCTCTTGTCTGGTGGTGATCCGCTGACATTTACCGATGAGCGTTTGGATTACATCCTCGGCGAATTGCGCCGTCGTGCACCGCACGTTCGCTTCTTGCGTATGGGTTCACGTATGGTCGTGCAATTGCCAACACGTGTGACACCAGAGTTGTGCGCAGTCTTGGAAAAACATCGCGTACAGATGATCAATATCCATATCGGTCATCCAAAAGAAATCACACCGTTGCTGCGTCAACGCGTCAAGATGATACAAAAAGCCGGCATCATGATGGGCTTGCAAACGGTCTGTTTGAAAGGCGTTAATGATGATGTGATGGTCATGCGTGATTTGTTCATGCAGACGATTGAAATGGGTGTACGTCCTTACTACGTTTATTCCACAGATATGGTTGAAGGTGCAGCGCACTTTATCGTGCCACATCACCGCATGATTGAATTGTATGAAGGTTTGCGTGGTTGGATCAGTGGTCCAGCGGTACCAACCTTCGTGGTTGACGGCTTGGGTGGCTTGGGTAAATTGCCTATCATCCCAACTTATGTACGTGAAGAAGAGTTGCCAGACGGTAGCGGTACGACAGTCAAGTGCCGTAACTACAAAGGCATGACGATCGACATGCCAGGCTTGGGTCATGACTTCAGCTTGCCTACGCGTAGCAACTAAGAATCTGGCATTTGAAGCCCTTCTCCCGTGAGCGGGAGAAGGGTTGGGATGAGGGATTTGCAGGAATGAATGTCGTTATTTATCTGCGTGATTAGAATTTGTAATCTGTAGATAGATTGAAGCTTTCCCAAAGCTGAATCACCCTCACCCTAACCCTCGCCCGCTTGCGGGAGAGGGGATATTCGCGGCACTCACCCAACAATTACTCCACTCAAGCCATCATGAAATTCACTACCCCAAGCTCCCCATACGGCATCCACCGCGTTATCGAACCACAAGGCGTCTTGCCACAAGGCGCATGGAAAATCGACAACACGATGGAGATCACTGATAATGAAATCCTGATCGATGTTTCTGCATTGAATATCGACGCTGCCAGTTTCACGCAAATTAAACAAGAAGCCAATGGCGATGAAGCTAAGGTTGCGGAAATTGTGAAAGGCATCGTTGAGAAACGCGGTAAGCATCACAATCCAGTGACTGGTTCTGGAGGTATGTTGATTGGTACGATCTTAGAAATCGGTTCCGCACTTGCCGACAAAATCGATTTGAAAGTGGGCGACAAGATTGCGACCTTGGTGTCTTTGTCTTTGACACCGTTGCGTATCGATGAAATCGTCAAGATTCACATGCAAAAAGATCAGGTCGATATCAAAGGCAAAGCGATCTTGTTCGAAACTGGCCTGTACGCCAAATTGCCAGAAGACATCGATGAAAAGATGGCGCTCGCGATTCTGGATGTGGCTGGCGCACCTGCACAGACAGCACGTTTGGTGAAAGAAGGTGACACCGTCGTCGTTATCGGTGGCGGCGGAAAATCAGGAACTTTATGTGTGTACGAAGCGAAAAAACGCGCTGGTAAAAACGGTTGCGTGATCGGTGTTTCTCCTTTCGAAAAAGACTGCCAACGCATGAAGGATTTAGGTTGGGCTGATCATACTTTACAAGTCGATGCGACCAATGCTTTAGCTTTGATGGAAGCTGTGTCCAATGTGACGAATGGCGCGATGGCGGATTTGGTCATTAACTGCGTTAATATTCAGAACACCGAAATGGGCAGTATTCTGTCCACCAAACAGCACGGCAAAATTTATTTCTTCTCGATGGCAACTAGCTTCACCGCTGCGGCCTTGGGGGCGGAAGGCGTTGGCAAAGACGTAGAAATGATCGTCGGTAATGGCTATGCGACTGGTCACGCTGAACATTCATTAGCCTTATTGCGCGAGAGTGAAACACTGCGCAAGTTGTTTACTGAACTCTACGTTTAATCACATTGAAGGTTGCTGACGATGGAGTTCAAACATCCTAATTTAAGTAACATCAAAACCAGCCCGCTATGGCAGCGCATCCATGATAGTGGCATGCAGACCTTAGCGGTCATGGGCATGACCAAAAATACCGGTAAGACAGTTGCGATGAATCACGTGCTGGCGCAAGCTGCTGCGGGGCAAGTGGATATCGGTTTAACCTCAATAGGTCGTGATGGTGAAGACCGCGATCAAGTATTTTTTAACCCAAAACCACCGATCATGGTGTGGCCTGGCAATTTAGTTGCCACCGCGCGTGAGACTTTGCAGCGCGCTAAGGTGCGTTGGAAGTTGATTGACTCGACGCAGATCGACAGCCCTATGGGTGAGATTTTGGTCGTCAAAGTTTTGGAATACGGTGAGATGGAAGTCGCTGGTGCGTCGCGTGGCAGTGATCAATTAAAAGTGATCGCACGCTTGCGTCAGTGCGGTGCCAGTTTGGTGATTTTAGATGGCGCTTTAGGTCGCAGTCACCATGCGTCTCCAGCCATTGCTGACGGCGTGATTCTGGCAACCGGTGCCGCAATCGGCGGTGGCATCCAAGACGTGATTCGTAAGACGCGTGATCGCCTCGGCATCCTCGGCATTAAACAAGCTGATGATAGCGTAAAGGCGCAATGTGAAGCAGTGTTCACGCAAGGTGGTGTTGGTATTTGGGATCAAGACGGTAAGACACTTTTCTTGGAAGAAATTGCTACTTTGAATGCGGGCGCGAAGTTGATGGAATTTATCGATGCGAATGTCGGCACGATTGCGGTTAGCGGTGCTGTAGGGCGTCAATTGTGGCGCGCCTTAAGTAGTTTGGCGGAACGTCATCCGGCATTGACCGTAGTTGTTGCAGATGGCACAAAATTATTCATAGAAAACACCGATTTATTGATCTTTCAAAAGCTCGGTGCGAAATTAGTCGGGTATCGTGGTATTAATTTAACCGGGATTACTTTGAACCCATTTTCGCCCATGGGTGGCAGTTTTGAAGCTGCTGAGTTTTTGGACGTGGCAAAGAATGCCTTCATCGGTTACGACGTATGTGACGTTGTACTAGAGGCGACATCGGACGAAAAAATTAAAGAAACAGGAGAAGTAGCATGAGCCATTTACAACTAGATCAGGCACAAATCGATCGTGCACGCGATTCAGCGCGCCGCATCGCACGTCAAGTGTTCGATGAAATGTCACAGTACACAACCACAACGGTAGAACGCGCGACTTTGCGTTTGCTGGGCATCGACGGCATTGATGAAAATTATGTGCCATTGCCAAACGTGGTCGTGGATCATTTGCAAGCGCAAAATTTATTGCAACATGGCGCAGCACCGATCGTGGTCGCCGCTATGCAAGAAAATAACATGACAGCACAAGAAGTGGCTGAAGCAGTTTCTAAAGGCACCTTGACATTGGCTTTGCCAAAAGACGCAGATGCTGCGCGCAAGGCAACCGAGGCACAAGCAGCGATCATGTGCGAACGTATCGCCAATCAACGCGCTTACCGTTCCAAACAAATCGAGACGATGGGCGAAGCACCAACGCCTTGGCTGTATCTGATCGTTGCGACAGGCAATATTTACGAAGACGTAGTGCAAGCGCGTGCTGCTGCCGAGCAAGGCGCAGACATCATCGCGGTGATTCGTTCTACTGGTCAAAGTTTGCTCGACTATGTGCCTTACGGCGCAACCACCGAAGGTTTTGGCGGTACTTACGCGACGCAAGAAAACTTCAAATTGATGCGCGCCGCTTTGGACGAAGTTGGTGAAAAACTTGGTCGCTATATCCGTTTGACCAACTATTGCTCAGGTTTGTGTATGCCGGAGATCGCGGCGATGGGCGCGATTGAACGTCTCGATATGATGCTCAATGATTCTATGTACGGCATCATCTTCCGCGACATCAATATGAAACGTACCTTCATTGATCAATTCTTCTCACGTATGGTCAACGCCTATGCAGGTATTATCATCAATACGGGTGAAGATAATTACCTGACGACGGCCGATGCCTATGAAGCCGCGCACACCGTTTTGGCTTCGCAATTGATTAACGAACAGTTCGCTTATCTGTCAGGCTTGCAGCCAGATCAAATGGGCCTCGGTCACGCTTTCGAAATTCATCCAGAATTAGAAAACGGCTTCTTGTGGGAAATGGCACATGCACAATTAGTGCGTCAGGTATTTCCTGATGCCTCTTTGAAATACATGCCACCAACCAAACACATGACAGGCAATATTTTCAAAGGTCAGGTACAGGACACTTTGTTCAATATCGTTAGTACGGTCACCAATCAAAATATTCACTTGCTCGGCATGATGACCGAAGCGATTCATACGCCATTTATTCAAGATCGTTTCTTGGCGATTCAAAATGCGAAATATGTGTTCGGCACCATGAAGGATCTGAATTCTGAAATCGAATTCAAATCAGGCGGTAAGATAGAAACACGTGCGCAAGAAGTGTTAGCAGAGACAGAAAGCATCTTGGCAGAGATAGAAAAGATGGGCTTGTCAGCAGCGATTGGTAAGGGCACCTTTGCAGAGATCTCACGCACACCAACTGGCGGTAAAGGTTTGGCTGGTGTGATCAGCAAAGCAGCGGATTACTACAATCCTTTCCCACAATTGATGTTACCAACGATGTTGCTAACTAAAGCAGCGTAAGGAGAAAAACATGACAACAATGGCTGATATCAAGAAACCAGAACAATGGGTCAAACCTTACGGCGACACCATGAACGATGGTCGTGTACAGGTCTCATTTACCTTGCCGGTGGCACTCGATGAAACGTCCAAAGAAGGCGCGAAGCGTCTAGCTCTGTTGATGGGCTTGGAAGAACCCTCCGTTGTTCATTGCGAGGACATGGGTAAAGGCTTTAGCTTTTACGTCGTGTATGGTCAGTGCAAACATCAAGTCGATTTGTCTAGCTTCCAAGTCGTGAAGCCAGAATACGAGACTCTCGATAAATACGCGATCGATGCTTTGATCGCCGAGAAGATGGGGCGTCGTATGGTCGTGATCGGTGCTTGTATTGAAACTGATGCGCATACCGTGGGTATTGACGCCATCATGAACATGAAGGGCTATAACGGCCACAAAGGATTAGAGAGCTATCACGAAGTGCGCGCCATCAATATGGGTGCGCAGGTCGATTCTGAGGAATTGATTGCGCGTGCCATCGAAGAAAAAGCCGATGTGATTTTGGTGTCGCAAGTTGTGACGCAGAAAAATATTCACCTCGATAATTTGACTAAGTTGTCCGACTTGTTAGAAGCGGAAGGCTTGCGTGATAAGGTGATCTTGGTTGTTGGTGGTCCGCGTATTAGTCACGAATTGGCGAAGGAGCTTGGTTATGATGCTGGCTTCGGTACCAAGTCGTATGCAGAAGATGTGGCATCGTTTGCGATTCATGAATGGATTAAGCGTCACGCTGCGTAAGCACACAAAGAAGAGGATGTTATGGAAGATTTATCCAAATACACGAGTTTGATTCGCCTGCGCATGGGTTCGCACGACGCGCACTATGCAGGTGATCTGGTCGATGGCGCGAAGATGTTGAATTTGTTTGGCGATGTGGCGACAGAATTGTTGATCCGTAGCGATGGCGATGAAGGTTTGTTTGTGGCCTACGATAATGTGCAATTTATGGCACCGGTGTTTGCTGGTGATTATATTGAAGCGACGGGTCGTATTGTTTCTATGGGCAAGACTTCACGTAAGATGGAGTTTGAAGCGCGTAAGGTGATCTCTCCTGCGAAGATTGCTGGACAAGTTTCTGCTGCTGATGTGTTGGCTGAGCCTGTGGTGGTTTGTAAGGCTTCTGGGACTTGTGTTGTGCCAGCGGATTTTCAGCGGATTAAACGCTGATCTGTTTTTGCTTGGTTTGAGGTTGTTGTGATGTAGTTTCTGTAGGGCGGGTGAAACCCGCGCTGCTTTGGTTTTTGAGTCTTGATTTGATGTTTTTTGTTGTTTATCGGTTAGTAGGTCGGGTGTGGCCCGACAGCCACTTACCTTTTTTGCTTCGCCAAAAAAGGTAAGCCAAAAAAGGCGACCACGCTGCCACTGGCCTTCGGCTTCCCAATTGTGCGGGACAAAAAATGGGAAAGTGTCGAAACTCGCTTCGCTCAGACAACGACACTTTCTTTATCCATTTTCTGTCCCGCACAATTGGCAGTGTCAGAAGTGGATGAAAGTCAAAGTCAAAAACAACTTCAAAAGCAACACCAAAACAATCAGCATCGACGGCTAATTATTTTACCTCTAGCAGTTGTAGGTCGTTGCTTTTGACCTACCCCCGTTTGAGACGATGTAATTTGTGCTTCACAGAAAATGGATAAGAAAGTGTTGTTGTCTGAGCGTAGCGAGTTTTAACACTTTCCCATTTTTTGTGATGCACAAATTATGCTGGAGCGAAGCGTAAGCACCCCGTAGGGGCGAGTCTACGGTCGCCTTTTTTGGATTACCTTTTTTGGCGAAGCAAAAAAGGTAATTGGCTGTCGGGCCACACCCGACCTGTGAACGACGAGTAAGCTAGAACGTCGAAACAAGATAGATAAATGCAGAACAACGCGGGTTGCACCCGCCCTACAAATAAGTTAAAAAGTCTGTGCAAGAATGCGCAAAGAATGTACTGAATAAAGAGACCAAGATCATGGAAAAACTCATCATCACAGCCGCCCTAACAGGCGCAGAAGTCACCCGCGAACAACAACCCAATCTCCCCATCACCCCAGACGAAATTGCCGATGCGGCTTTCGAATGCGCCAAAGCTGGCGCCTCCATCGTCCACGTACACGGACGTTACGACGACGGCACACCAACGCAAGACAAAGAAGTCTATCGCCAAATCATCACCAAAGTCCGCGAGCGTTGCGATGTGATCGTGCAAGTTTCGACTGGTGGTGCAGTCGGCATGACGGCGCAAGAACGCCTCGCACCAGTCACGCTCAAACCAGAAATGGCAACCCTGTCGATGGGCTCGGTTAATTTCGGTAACGACGTGTTCATGAATCACCCCGACGACATGGATATCTTCGCGACGACCATGAAAGACTTGGGCGTCAAAATTGAGTATGAAGTCTTCGATACCGGCATGATCACGACCGTGAATCGCTGGTTGAAAAAAGGCTTAATCACCGCGCCATTGCACGTTGATTTCGTACTCGGTATTCCTGGTGCGATGGCTGGTACGCCAGAGGCATTGATGTATATGCGTTCGCAATTGCCAGCAGATGCAAGTTGGACAGTCGCTGGCATCGGTGCAGCACAATTGCCATTGGCAACGATGGCGATTATTCTTGGTGGGCATGTGCGCGTTGGATTTGAAGACAATGTGTACTACCGCAAAGGCGAACTCGCCAGCAGCAATGCACAATTAGTAGAACGTGTGGCACGCATAAGCCGTGAACATGATAGGGCTGTTGCGACTCCTGATGAAGCACGTAAAATTTTGGGTATGCCTGCACGCTCTTAATAGGTCAATTTGACTCTCGTTTAAGAAAAATCACTGATTTACGTTTTTGCGTAAATCAGTGATTTTTTCCTATTGAAGGACAGATTCGTAACTCAAATCAATCATCCCCCAAACTAGCCAACAACTCAGCCTGATGTTCAGCCACCAGCGCATTGGTCAGTTCAGTCAAATCCCCATCCATAATGAAATCCAGTTTGTACAGAGTCAGATTGATACGATGATCCGTCATGCGGCCCTGTGGGTAGTTGTAAGTGCGTATGCGTTCGCTGCGATCACCAGAACCGATCAAGCTCTTACGGGTGGCGGCTTCTTCCGCTTGTTTTTTGCGCAATTGACCGTCCATGATGCGGGTCGCTAACACGCGCATGGCTTGGGCTTTATTCTGATGTTGGCTACGACCATCTTGGCATTCAACCACGATGCCAGTTGGGATGTGCGTCAAACGGACAGCGGAATCGGTCTTATTAATATGTTGACCACCAGCACCAGATGCGCGGAAGGTATCGATGCGGAGATCGGCATTATTGATGACTACGTCAGTTAGCTCATCCGCTTCTGGCATGACCGCGACCGTGCATGCTGAGGTGTGAATACGTCCTTGCGTTTCTGTCGCTGGTACACGTTGCACACGATGTCCACCGGATTCAAATTTGAGTTTGGAATAGGCACCAAAACCAGCGATACGAATGATGACCTCTTTATAGCCGCCAAGCTCGGAAGGTGATTCGGACATCACTTCGACTTGCCAGCGATTGCGTTCAGCAAAGCGGGTGTACATGCGTAACAAATCACCTGCAAACAAACCTGCTTCGTCACCGCCTGTTCCCGCGCGAATCTCCAACAAAATATTGCGTTCATCGTTAGGATCTTTCGGTAACAACATGGTTTGCAGTTCGCGTTGTAAGGCTTCGATGCGATCTTTGCCTGCTAGAATTTCTTCTTGTGCAAAGTCCTTCATGTCAGGATCGTTCAACATCTCTTGCGCTTCAACGATGTCACTCTGCGCTTGTTGATAGTTGTGATACAGCGCGACCAAAGGTTCTAATTCCGCATGTTCGCGATTGAGTTTGCGATAGGTGTCCATGTCATTGGTGACACCTTCTTGTACTAGTAATTGACCAACCTCGACCAGGCGTTCAGAGAGTTGATCGAGTTTATGTAGCATGGATGGTTTCATGATTTTGTTTCGCTTTATGCTGTAGGGGCTCTCGATATTCTTGAATGTCGTTGAGCCAGGAATAATTAAATCGGGGAAGTCGTCGTGACGACGTGACAGGCGTAGTGCATGCATACAGCATGCTCAGGTAGCTGGTAGCAGCTAACGCTTAGTGCGGAACAATTGTGGCAGCAGGCGCACCAGATGCGCGCGCTCTTCGCCTTGTGCTTGATGCAAAGCTTGTTGTGGACCATGCAGGAATTTGGCCGTGATGCCTTTAGACAATGCTTCCAACACCGCTTCAATATCATCGCCGCGTGCCAGCATTTTTCGGGCGCGTTCCAATTCGTGTTGACGTACTTGTTCACTGCTTTCGTGCAAATCTTGGATGACTGGAACGACGTGACGGCCATCGACCCAATGCATAAACGACTGCACGCGAGTTTCGATAATCGCTTCGGCTTGTGCTACCGCCGCGTGACGATTTTCTAAACCGCTTTGTACGACGCTGGCGAGATCATCGACGGTGTACAAAAACACGTCGTCAAGTTGTGCGACTTCGGATTCGATATCGCGTGGAACCGCTAAGTCGACCATGAAAATTGGGCGATGTTTGCGGGTCTTAATTGCGCGTTCGACTAAACCGAGACCGATGATGGGTAGTGAAGATGCTGTGCAAGAAATGATGATGTCGAATTCATGCAAGCAATTCGGTAACTCAGCCAGACGAATCGCTTTGCCGCCAAAACGATTGGCGAGTGTTTCACCACGTTCTAAAGTGCGATTGGCGATCGTGATGTTTTTAGGATTTTGTGCTGCAAAATGCGTTGCGCACAGTTCTATCATTTCACCTGCGCCGATGAACAGCACTTTTTGATCAGCAATTTTGTCGAAAATGCGTTGTGATAAACGTACTGCCGCTGCCGCCATAGAAACACTATGCGCACCGATCTCGGTCGTTGACCGGACTTCTTTCGCCACCGCAAAGGTACGTTGAAACAATTGATGCAAATAAGTGCCAAGTCCACCCGCTTCATCGGCTTGACGCACTGCTTCTTTCATCTGCCCGAGAATCTGCGGCTCGCCTAAGACCATAGAATCTAAACCCGATGCGACACGGAAGGCATGGCGCACGGCATTGTCTTGCGGCAGTGTGTAGAGATGGTGACGTAAATCCGCGTAAGGAAGTTTATGAAAATCTGCCAAAAAATGCGCGGTCATATCGATAGGATTATCCACGTCGGCGACGGCGTATAACTCAGTTCGATTGCAAGTTGACAATACGGCTGTCTCAGAAGCGAGATGCGAACCACTACGGGCAAACCAGGCGCGCGCGCCAACCACCGCCTGAGAAATCTGCTCAGGAGAAAAAGCCACCTTTTCTCGCAGTGAGACAGGGGCAGTCGTGTGATTAAGGCCGACGGCGAGTAGTTGCATAGGATTTCGAGGTTTTAAGCTGTCATTATAGCGCGACTCGCCTCATCCTTCATGATCGCTTAGAGCTTCTTGCTCCAAATCAATTGTAATTTAAATATTGTTTGCTGGAATTTCGACTGTAAAGCAGGTTCCTTCTCCAGGTACACTGGTAAAACTAATATGGGCGAAATGGCGATCTATAACGGTTTTAACGAAAACCATACCTAGTCCTATGCCATCATTTTTAATCTGTTCGGCAGCTTTTCCATGTCCTAAGCGTTGAAAGCGTTGAAATAAGCGACTCTGATCAGAGCGGGCGATGCCATATCCTTGATCTTGTATGTGGCAGACGATGGTGTCGTTCAAATTTTTGGTTTTGAAATCGAGTGTACAAGTGATGGTTGTGTCACTTGGACTATATTTGATGGCATTGGAAAGTAAGTTAGTCAAAGCACGCGTCATTAGACTGCGATCAACGCGCACTGGATAGTCGCCCTCGGGAATGTTGGTCACAATTTGTATGCGCTTGCTTCTAGCTAACGTCCACATTTCTTCGGTGGCATCAATTAGTAGATCTTGAAAATCGAGATCAGCAAAACGGTATTCATTCGATTCGGCATGCGCCAGTTGTACGAAACTATCCGCCAGACCCAGTGTCGTGTTGGCTGCTTTTTCTATACGTCCTAGAAAGTCTTCATGCGCTATGGCGGTCTTGGCATTTTTTTGCAACTCGATCAATGCCAGTATTGAGGATTGAGGTCCACGCATATCGTGGGAAATGAAATGCAGCGTTTCGTCACGGCGGCGCTCTGCCTGACGGATTTCAGAGATATCGAGGATGCTGATAATCCAACCGATTAGAACTTTTTGTCCTGAATAGCAGGGCGCACTTTTAATGATTAAGTCGCGATTTTTGGGATCGACGACTTCGACACCTTTACTCAGAACTTGGGTTTGTTGTAGATCTAAAATGTGCCACCAGCTAAATGTATTGCTGTGATGCGCGTCATTGTGGACTGCACTTGAATACTCTGTGTACGGATGGCTCATATTAGAAAATAAATATGGCACCAAAGTGTCAATCACATGCGGCATTCCTATACTTTTAAAGTACGTAACAGCAGCTGGATTGGTTAGTACCACATTGCCATCGGTGGTTGTCACCATCGTGGCATCAGGCAGGCTATATAGACTGTCTGTGACAAACTGGCGTAAATCGCGTACTCGTCGTGCTGCTTTGCGCATGGCGCTGATATGGCGCTCTAGTTTGTCTTGAATTTCCTTCTTCGTGGCACTTGCGTGCGTATCTTTGAGGGTCAGGTCAGGATTGAACTCAGGCAGCAAATGTGGCTCTTGATCCAGCAGAATAAACTCTTCGCCTAAGAAACCAATTGCCGCTTCCAAACGGCGCCAGCTCCATAGTGGGTAGGCAATCAATAGCACGATAACGGCACTTGCAGGCGTCATCCAAAATCCTGCCATCAATAGAAGAAAACTACCCGTGAGTAGGCCGATACAGAGTGTCGCGACCGTAATTAATGCAATACGTGGAGAAAATAAGAAACAGCTGAGCAGAGCCAGTAACACGGCGCTGCTGCTAATCAATGCCGTTTGCCACAGGCTCAATGGTGTAATGCTACGGCCATCTAACAAACTGGCGAGAATGTTCGCGTTAATTTCGACACCAGCGAGTGCCCCTTCATTGGACGTTACTGGTGTTGGAAACGCATCCGCCATGCCGGTCGCAGTTGGTCCGACTAATATATATTTTCCCCGAAAAAATTCGGCAGGCACTTCGCCGCGCAGCACGGCGACATAAGGTACCGAACTAAAGTGACCACTGCTGCCGTAAAACGGAATGTGCATCTGCCAGTCACGTCGCCACACTTTCTGATCATTAGAAAACTGCTTGAAGAACGAAGTCGCGCCGGCAAAATTTTCGGAAGTGTTGAGATCGCGTTTGGTGCTTAATCCTAGATCATGCATTGCTAGTGCAAAGTGCGGCCACCATTGTCCCTGCATTCCTTCGCGTAAGAATACGCTGCGGGCAACACCATCCGAATCGAGCTCTACATGGATATGCCCGAGTGCCGAAGCCGCGTTGCGCAACACCTCTAATGGTGGTGCTGCGCGCAAACCCTTGCCTGCCTGCTCTGAGATCAATGGCAATACCACATTAGCCTTTGCGGCGATCGCTTTAGCTAATTGCGCATCGCCTGCGTTAGGGGTTGTGCTAGTGCTAGTAGTTTTTTCTGGCACCATTCCATTCGATTCTGTTTCAGAGAATAAAATATCGATACCGATGGCTAATGCATCTGATTGATTGAGTTGATTAATTAGTGCCGCATGACGTTCACGTGGCCATGGCCATTTGCCCAATTCGGCCAGGCTGTAGTCGTCAATCGCGACGATGATGATGTCGTCCCGTGCTGGCCGGTTCTGGGTCTGTAAAAGGCGATCATAGATAGTTTGATCAAGTCTCGCAGTCGTGCCGGTGATGACCATTACTATGGTAAGTAGTAGTAAACCAGAAGTCAAAATCAACCATTCTCGCAACGCGATGCTGTGATTTTTGACGGGTCTTGGTTGCTTCTTCACGATAGTTTTACTGACGGTGCTCTAGTTAACAGGGCGTACTGTACCAGCCGAAGAATTCAGTGGCTCACCATTGCCTGTAGTCCAACGTAGGCGAATTTCAAATTTTTGGGCGGGTGAAAAATTGCCAATAAAGCGGTCGGCGTCAGTGGCGCGTACGCGGATGTAGTAGACGCCAACTTCGGGGCGTGGAATGCTGACATTGGCGACCTCTAAATCTTTACTAAAGTAGATTTTTTTAAATTGTGGATCTTCAGCAATCTGTACTAAGAAGCTCTGTCCCGGTTCTGCAGGCCAGCTGAAATTCATCATATTCTCACCTGTGTCGCTCACTGGGCTCATGCTTTGGGGAGCCAAAATGTTGAATGCTTGCGCTGGCGAGAACGGTCCTTGGTCAGGCTGAGCATTTTTCTCGATGACCGTCGCTACACGCCAGAAAAATTGCCCAAGCCCTAACTGCGAGGTGCTCAGTTCTACTTCGGTGATTTTGTTTTGATCCAGTACGATGTTTTTGAATTGCTTGTCAGTCGCAACTTGCAGTCGATAATTCTTCGCAATGTTAGTTTCAGTCCATTTAAATGTGACAGATTCGGAGCGAACTTTATGTTTTGGTTGTAGCAAAAAAGGCGGTTCCGGACGTGCTTTTAAAACAAATGCTTGCGTTGATGGTATGCCTTCTAAATTGTTCGCGTCGATTGCTGTGATTCGGATGAAATAGGCGCTGTCACTTAGATTCTCGAATTTGAAACGCGTGTCCTTGCTGACTAATTCACTCACCACATTTTGTGCTTGCGCATCGGTGCTGATCTGTGCGCGATAGACGATGGCATTGTTGATCGGTGTTACAGCAAATTGCAGGGTAGGGCTTTCTTGTAATTGGAAGCCATCAAGCAAGCTTGGTGCAGGTAGTAATTCTATTGCTTTGCCAACACTGGTCGCACTCACTACATTGCCTTGTCCCGCAGGCAGCAACATCGCATTCGGTGTTTCTGTTTTGCCGACGGCAACTCCACCTTCCAGTACTTCATTGCCTATGCCGTTATCGTTGATGCCTACCCGAAAGTGGGTGCCACGCACGCCAGCGATAGCCAATGGCGAGGTCACCTCATAACGACCTTTGTTCTGGCTTAATGGCGTCACTTTTGACTCCACTTTTCCCTGTACTAGCTTGATTTCAGTGCGTGGACTTTTGGTGAATTTGCTCACTCTTAATTTTGCGAAATTAATTTGACTGTTTGATGGCACAGAAACACGTGAGTCATCCACTAATACTAAGGTCGCGAAGCTGTTCTTACCGGTAATGATCTGGCTACCTTCGTTGACGATGGCGCCGATTTCTAATTCGGCTTCAACACCATTTTTCTTAATTTCTATCACTTTCCCAGCAAGGGCGAATACTTTTGCTGTGCTCGCTTCTTCAGCTAATAATTCCGCGGGAATGATAATCCCTGAGCCGACGGGTATGGTTCTGTCATTGCTGATTTTATTACGCTTACCTATCAAATCCCAGTTGTTGGCTTTATCAGTAAACTGTTTCGCGATGGTGGTTAGGGTGTCGTGTTCTAAGGCGTAATAGGTCACCTCTGCTGGTGTGACGCTATAGCTGCCAGGTGTGCCCTTTAATTTTTGCGTTTGCCCCAAGCTTGGCAAGATGACGGTGCAGCTTATGACGCAGGATACCAAGAGGCACATCAATGCTGATCGAGTCTTCGTCGAAGCCGAGAAGGGAACAGTGAAAGTATTGAGATAAGACGGCTTCATGCATTTCTCCAGCACAGGCAGGATCTGAAGAACTATGACTCTTCAGATCGTAAGGGAATAAAATTAACTTTACATGAGTTCACGCATTGACATTGGTAGCGCAAGTCATGCAGTTACATTCGCGGTACGTGAGGCAATGCTATTTATACGAATGTAAATTATTCTTTGGTGATTTGTTCTAAGCGATAGCCGTAGCTATAAACGGGCGCTAATCGATAGCCATTCTCAGGGCGCAAATCCAGTTTGCTACGTACCCGTGAGATGTGAGTATCCATCGTCCGCGAAGGAATTTCTATATCACGTGACCATACCGCTTCTAAAATGTAGGCGCGAGACAGAGGGCGACCCAGGTTTTGGAATAACAATAAAGCGAGATCGAATTCTTTTTGGGTGAGCTCTATCGCTTCGCCATTAAGTTTGGCGCGGCTGCTACGTACATCAAATTCGTAAGGACCAAATTGGATAATTTCGGCGGCAGTTTGGGTCGGATATGCACGCCGCAGCAAGGCATTGACCCGAGCGATGAGTTCAGCCCTACGTATAGGTTTGATCATGTAATCATCTGCGCCTGCAGCCAAACCTGTCACGATATCATCTTCGCTGGAGCGACTGGTCATAAATAAAACCGGTAAGGTCGCTGATAACTTTTCTCTTACCCAATGCAAAATCTCGGTGCCACTTAAATCGGGCACTTGCCAATCCAGAATCAAAAGATCAAAACTTTCACGATGTAGCTGGTGCATCATCGCCTTGCCACTGGTAAAAGGGTGGCAAGAATGACCTGCATCGACTAGGGTCGCGACGGTCAGATCTAACAAATTTTGGTCATCGTCTAGTATGGCAATTCTCATAGGGTCTTGGGTAAAAGCTCGGTGAGGAATATGACAAGGGAAGCGAGAAAACGGGATCTAGTTTTCTCACCGTGGTTAACTATTTGCTCATTTAGTGCAATCAATCAGTGCTAACAATCAATTGCGCAACTCAGCGTCGGGCAAAATCACGTTGACATCTAAAACCTCTAAATTGCCTTGCTTATCTAAAGACACTTTAATATCTTCAGGGTTTACTTTGGTGTACTTAGAAATCACAGCGATTAATTCTTCTCTCAACGCGGGTAAAAAGTCATAGCCTTCACGACCGCCATTGCGTTCACGAGCAATGATGATTTGCAGGCGCTCTTTCGCTGCGTTGGCACTTTTCGGCTTACTGTTAAACAAAAAAGAAAGCAAAGCCATCTTACTTACCTCCGAAAATACGTTGCAGCAAACCTGGTTTTTCATATTCGACAAAACGCAATGGAGGCTGCTCGCCTAAGAAGCGTGACACGACATCACCATAAGCTTCTGAGACATCGCTGCCTTTCATGTGGATTGCTGGGTTACCATGATTTGACGCGTGCAATACGGTTTCTGATTCTGGAATGACGCCGATCAGAGGAATCCGTAGAATTTCCTGAACATCGGTATACGACAACATCTCACCAGCCTCCACTCTTTTTGGAGAGTAGCGAGTGATTAATAAATGCTCTTTAACAGGCTCGCCACCCGCTTGCGCACGTTTAGATTTGGCTTGAATAATACCGAGAATACGATCCGAGTCGCGCACGGAAGAAACTTCTGGATTGGTGACGACGATTGCTTCGTCGGCAAATGTCAATGCCATTACTGCACCACGTTCGATGCCCGCTGGTGAATCACAAACGATGTATTCAAAATCCATTTTGATCAAATCGTTTAACACGCGTTCTACACCTTCTTCGGTTAAGGCATCTTTGTCACGCGTTTGGGATGCGGGCAAGATGAAGAGATTATCGCAATGCTTGTCCTTGATCAGTGCTTGGTTCAAAGTCGCCTCACCACTGATCACATTGACCAGGTCGTACACCACGCGGCGTTCACAACCCATGATCAAATCCAGATTACGTAAGCCGACGTCAAAATCGAGTACGGCTGTTTTATGTCCACGCAGAGCTAAACCAGAAGCGAAACTCGCGCTTGAAGTGGTTTTGCCTACACCGCCTTTGCCTGATGTCACAACGATGATTCTTGCCACAGGGTACTCCTTCGATGAACTTGTATAAAAACGAAACTAAAATATGAAACTAAGGATAAAAATCAAAATAAATTCAGCTAAGCAGATTTAATTGATGATACTTCAATACTGTCGCCAACTAACTTGATTTGCACCGCTTGATTTGCTGCCAGCTTAGGAAAACCTGTATCAAACGTTTGATATATACCTGCGATTGACACCAATTCGGCTTCCATTGCCGTCGTAAAAATACGTGCGTTCGTATTGCCGCGTGCACCAGCTAAAGCGCGGCCACGTAATGGTGCATAAATATGAATACTGCCGTCGGCGATGACTTCTGCTCCATTATTGACCGAGGCTGTGATTATCAGATCGCAGCCACGCGCATAGACGCGTTGGCCCGCGCGGATTGGCGTATCAATCACCATGGCGGGTATGTGCTCGATAGCTGCAGGCATCGGTGCTGGCGTCGCTTCTACAGGTGCTGCGACGATTTCAGATGCCATCTCAATAGTTGCGACCGGTGCTTCTTTAGGTAATTCAGGCTTCGCTTTACTTACTACGTCTATGCTCAAATCATGGGCGCGAATTGCGGCATGTTGATCTTCTGCTGCATTGCGTACCGCGACTGCGTGCAGGCCGCAGGACTTGAATAATGCAATCAGACTTGCCCAATCTAAGGTTTCATGAGCAATGTTTTCTACATCAATGATGGCAAATTCGTCGTCAAAGAAATCGGGCGTACCGCCGGTCATTTCTCTCAATGCGACTTCTAAGGTAGGCAATGCAGCTTCATTTAAAATGACGGACACTGCTACAACCGTGGATATTTTTATTTCTATGGGTTTGCGGGTCAGACTATTTTGCATATTGCCGGTTCAAATCAAAGAATAAGTGAGTGAATATTGTGCGAAGCTTAAAAGCAAGAAATTCTGTTAAAACTATGCAATTTTGCGTTGTAATGCATGAAATGCAGTAAAAACAGCTTAAAAATGCTATAAATTCCGCGCAGCCTCCATCCTACCAATTGATTGACCACTTAGCAAAAAAACTGCATAAAAAAGTCTCATAATTAGTGAACGCATCGTGCAAACTGCGTACTGCTTGATTGGATGTCGTATTTTTAGACAGAAAAGTAAATAACAAACAATTACTTGCTTTTAAGTATTACCCAATGAAGGCGCTTCCCCGCATTCGAAATGCGAGTTGTTTCAGATTTGAGTGGGAGCGGCGGGTGAAAAAATAAATTCTATTAAATTCGATACTAGAAAGGTGTTTCCATATCTTGATCGCGGAGACGCCTGCCGAAACTGCGACGTCTGCCGTTATTTTTGCGCGTGTCTAAATAGGGATGACTCACTACCTTACGACGTTCGTGTTGACGTCGGTCGGTGCTTGCGCGGCGCTCAATTTGTGTACTTCCGTCTTTCGCGATATACGTACGTTGTGCCGTAGAAGGTCGTGGACTATTCGGGATGCTAGCGGCAACATCGCTTTTTATTGGATGTGGTGGATCAGACTTAAACAAGTCCCACACTTGTAAAATCCGCTGGATAGACATGATATTTCCTTGCTAATTTTTATTGCCTAATTGGTGACTGTCATGGTGAAAGTAGTCGTACCGTTCACTCTGTTTATACCTACGCTTTGCTTGCGATTTGAGACAATGACACGCGGCGAAATTTATATTAAGAATCTTGCTCAAAGTTATCGTCGCAACAGGCAGCTACTTAGCACGATTCGTGCCCGTCTTAATTTGACGCGTCATCTTATAAGATTCTCGACGGTTTTCAGGGACAAATGCTTGGAATTAACGAAAGTTTACATGTGAATTTTGTTATGCTTTACACGTAAAATACCGCTGAGATTTATTTGCTACAAACTTTACCGTTAGCCTTTGAAATAAATCGGGCGATAGGGCATCTCATGGTTTAGATCGCTTGCGCGTCTTCCCGTTGAATGTCGCCTTCCTTGGGTTTTGCGTGTATTGAGAAAGATAGCTTGCTGCATCAGGCGGCGGTCAGTGTTGCGCCTGCTTTCTTGCTTACGTCTTTCTTCAGGGATCCTTTTTAGCGTGGATCCGGTAGGTAGATTTGACGCTTCGTTGACACCAGTGCGTGTCGGAGTCATATGCTGTGCATCTGTACCAGGCTGTTGATAATCAAAAATGCGGGTCAGTTGCAGCGGTAACATAATCTGTGTTGCAAGAAAGTTAGAGATCATGTGGTAACGGCAATTACTTGAATAAACTTTAGGAATATCCTTAAAAAACAATAACTTGCAATGTGGCAATGTTTATAAAATTGGATTTCTTAAAACAAAAACGGCATAAGGTTTCGCACCTTACGCCGTTTTTTTGGGGTAGTCGTACTTGGTTATTTGGCGTCTGTCCCAACACCATGTGCTTGTTGATCCGCGTGGTACGAAGACCTCACCATCGCGCCAACTGCCGCATGGGCAAAGCCCATTTTGTAAGCTTCTTCTTCAAACATCTTGAACACGTCAGGATGTACATAGCGACGCACTGGTAAGTGGTGACCACTTGGTGCTAAGTATTGGCCTATGGTGAGCATGTCGACATTGTGAGCACGCATGTCGCGCATCACTTGCAGAATTTCTTCGTCGGTTTCACCTAAGCCGACCATAATGCCTGATTTGGTCGGTACGTTCGGATGCTGTTCTTTAAAGCGTTTGAGCAAGTTAAGAGAATATTCGTAGTCAGAGCCAGGGCGTGCTTCTTTGTAGAGACGTGGTGCGGTTTCCAGATTGTGATTCATCACGTCCGGTGGTGCCATATTCAGAATTTCTAAGGCGCGATCCATGCGACCACGGAAATCTGGTGTCAGAATTTCGATGCGAGTTATCGGCGATAGCTCGCGGATTTTGGCGATACATTCGGCAAAATGCGCTGCGCCACCGTCGCGTAAATCATCGCGATCAACGGAAGTAATGACGACATAACTTAAACGCAATTCAGCAATCGTCTTCGCTAAATTTAAAGGCTCATTAATATCTAGTGGGTCTGGGCGACCGTGACCAACGTCGCAGAATGGGCAGCGGCGTGTGCACTTGTCACCCATGATCATGAAAGTCGCAGTACCTTTGCCAAAGCATTCGCCGATATTCGGGCAAGTGGCTTCTTCGCAGACCGTGACCAACTTGTTGGCACGTAAAATGTCTTTGATTTCATAGAAACGCGTGGTTGGTGAACCAGCTTTGACGCGTATCCAATCGGGTTTAGGCAGACGCTCAGCCGGCACGATTTTGATGGGAATACGGGAAGTCTTGCTCGCACCCTTTTGTTTTTCTGTTGGGTCGTAGTGGGTATTATCAGTGGCGAGTGGGGTATTTTCGATAGTCATGGCTCAGGTCATTGCTCAGTTAGTCGCTTAATTAGTTGCTTAGTTATTAGCTCAATTAGGCAACGGTCAATAAATGTTGTAAACGATTTGCTAAGGCGGTTTGTACTTGTTCCAGTGGAACTTGTACTTGCAGCGTTCGCATGTCAATCGTGGCAAGCCCTTCGTAGCCACAAGGATTAATCCAGGAAAACGGCTGCAAATCCATCGCCACATTTAGCGACACGCCGTGATAAGTACAGCCATTGGCGCGTACTTTTAATCCTAGTGCGGCTATTTTCGCGCCTTGCCATTCACCGTCTTTCAGGTAAATTCCGGGCGCTCCGGCAATCCGTTCACCTGCAATATTATACGCTGCCAAGGTGTCAATCACCGCTTGTTCAATTTGATGGACGAATTCGCGAGCGAATAAACGCCCTTTAGTGTGACGACGTTTGAGATCGATCAAAAGATAAATCACGACTTGGCCGGGACCATGAAATGTCACTTCGCCACCGCGATCGGTTTGAATCACGGGAATATCGTGTGGAGCCAGCACGTGTGATTGATCTGCGCCTAGCCCTAATGTAAAAACTGGTAGGTGTTCGACTATCCACAATTCATCGGGCGTATCGGCAGTGCGCGCATCGGTAAAAGCGCGCATGGCGGCGAAGCTGCTTGAATATTCTTCTTGTCCGCGCTGCCGGATCATAATCTTTAGCGCGTCGGCACCTGTTTTCATTGCTACGTTGCTTGTCACCTCGGTCATAGCGTTTCTGCCAGACGTTTAACGGTGACTCTTTGAATGAAGAATTGGCCATCCACGACTTTGCGAAATGGAATGCCGTCCAATACAAAGCCAGGTCCACCAGTAGCGATCCATGACTGCGCAAGACGATCAAACGCCACGGGATCTAATCCCAGCATCGGTGCCGAGATAACAAAGCGGGCACCGATTTTTTGTTTGTCGACGATTAACTGTAATGCTTGCATGAAGGTGAAATGTTTCTAATTGGTGTGTTACAGGTGCTATCAACATATTCAAATAATGGTCAGGCTAATTGCGTGTGCCTATAGCACCATCTTCACCATAGGATGTGCCGATAGGTCGCGATACAGATTGTCGAGTTGCTCACGATGAATTGCACGAATGGTGACCGTCAAAGCTAGATAATTTCCTTTGCTGGACGGACGCATTTCTAATTTGCCAGCATGGAATGTTGGATCGTGAATCATCACCACTTCGACAATGGTTTGCGCAAATGAATCCTGCATAACACCCATCACTTTGATAGGGAAGTCACAAGGATATTCAATAAGGCTATCTTCGGGTTTGATTTCTTGCATCATAAAACTTCTTGAAAAAGTAAGGTGGCTGAGAACAACTTAGGTTTGTATAAGAAATGCGTTAAAAATTGCTATTTCTACCTGCTTCTGATGCCTAAATGGGGGCATTTCCACCAAAACCAATAGTTTGAACGCCTATCCTGTGGACTGCAAGCCTTGTTTGCACGGTCAGACGTAAAACACTTATGACTTTGATATAGAGAAGTCGCGCGAAGTGCCACCAAACGCCGAAGCTCTCGCGACTTTTCACGTAGTTCTGGACGTTTGCTGGCGTTGGGATGTTATTATTGTTGCATGGTTTGTTGCAGTACGTATCTGTGCATGGAGGTGAGATGGAGAAGCAAATCGAAGTATTAGATTGGATAGCGCAAGGTCGTGTTGTGCGAGGTAGAGAATCAGAAGCACTAACGCTGTCAGGTTTTTATCCAACAACAATTCAGTGGCGCCGTTTCATTGATCAGATGTTGTTGTGGTGCGGTGTAATCGCTTTGGGCGCTGCCTTGATTTTCTTCCTAGCCTATAACTGGCAGGCGATGGGGCGCTATGCCAAGTTTGCTATTGCGGAAGGGGTCGTCATCTTGAGTTTGCTGGCTTGTTGGCGTTTTAGTCTTACCAGCATGGCGGGGAAGGCTAGCTTACTACTCGCGAGTCTGTTTGTCGGTGCCTTGTTGGCGCTGGTTGGGCAAACTTATCAAACGGGCGCTGATACATTTGAGTTATTCAGTGCGTGGGCGATTGCCACGCTCGCTTGGGTTGTGTTGGCGCGGTTAGGTGCTCTGTACTTATTTTGGTTGGTATTGGTGAATATGGCAGTGATGCTGTATTTCCAAACCTTTGGTGGATTTTGGGGCATGCTTTTCAGTACCAATGCGCAGATATGGAGCTTGTTTGTTTTGAATACCCTGGCTTTATTCTTTTGGGAGTTTGCCGCATGGCGTGGCGTGCAGCATTTGCGCGAACGATGGTCGGTGCGGGTACTGGCAACTGCCAGTGGTGTATTGGTTACCGTGCTGGTGCTTAATGCCATATTCGAAGATAGTTATCGTTTGGAATCTGGTGGATACCTACGCCTGTTAGCGGCGTTTTTGGTCTATCTGGCTTGGTTGTTAGTGAGCTTTATTGTGTATCGAAAATTTATTAAAGATTTGTTTGTGCTGGCAGGTAGTGTGCTGAGTCTGATCGTCAGCGTCAATGCCTTAGTGGGTCGCACCGTGTTGCATCATAGTGACGCCGGTGGATTTCTATTGGTTGGCTTGCTAATCATAGGCTCTTCGGCTTGGGGTGGTATTTGGCTGAAAAAAATTGCGAAGGAGATGCAAGCATGAATACGCTTCTAAATTTTGGTGATGCGCCGGAACAGCGTGAGCATTTGTGGCGTCGCCTGTCGCAGCGGCAATTGGTGCAAGGTGATTTGCCTGTGCTTAGTGTTGATCAGAATAGTGTCAGTCAAGCTTGGTATATCCGTGTCATGTTGGGTTTTGCAGGCTGGTTGGGAGCGCTATTTTTGATGGCATTTATTGGTATCGGATTTTCCTTCGTGATGGATAGTGCTATCGCCAGTATTTGTATCGGTATTGCTTTATGCACTCTGTCTTACGTGTTGTTTCGCTCTGTAAAAAATCAAGATTTTTTGGAACAATTTTCTTTGGCAGTCAGCCTGGCAGGGCAAGGGTTTTTCTTCTTCGGCTTAATTAAAGAGTTTCGTGAAGATAGCATTACTCTGTATGCCGCCATCTTGGTGTTGGAGTTGTTGCTAACGATATGCGTGCCGAATTTCATTCATCGCTTTTTGACGAGTCTAGCTGCAATTTGTGCCGCTTACTTTTTGCTGCAGCGTGCCGGAATTTATGGACAAATGCAAGGCGTGTTAGCGATAGCAGTGTTGGCCTTGTGGTGGTCGCCGAGATTGTTACGACAAGCCGCTTTATGGCGACCAGTTTCATATGCTTTAGCGATTGCACTCGTGTGTTCTGAAGGCGGTCGTTTTGTGCAACCATTCTATTGGCGTGGAACGGATCTAACGTGGATGAAACACGGCTGGTTGATCGGTAGTAGCTTAGTGAGTATTGCGCTGATGATCGCTGTCATTTTAGTGTTGCGCCGTGAGCAGCTAGCATTCAGTTCTTCGCGTGCTATTGCTGCCTTGTCCGCGACTGTGCTCTTGTGTGGATTTAGCTACATTACCCCCGGTTTGAGTAGTGCTTTGCTCTTGATGTTGATTGCGTTTAGTTTTTCAAATCGTATTTTGTTAGGTTTGGGGCTATTGGCCTTATTAAGTTTTCTTTCTCATTATTACTATCAATTGCAGGTGACGCTGCTTTACAAATCTATGGTGTTGCTGGGGCTGGCATCCTCTCTATTTGCGATCCGCTGGCTACTGCTTCGTCTGTTTCCACAGGCAGAACTTGTGGTCGAGGAGGGAGTTTAAAATGTGGCAAAGAATAATGAATCTGAGTGTGAAGACACGAACCGTACTGGCGCTAGCGGCTGGACTTCTAGTACTGGCGGCAGTGAATTGGATCATTGTCCAGCGTGAGCAATTGCTGACGGATGGCAAATTGGTGTTGCTGGAGTTAGCGCCGGTCGACCCTCGGTCTTTAATGCAGGGTGATTACATGGCACTGCGCTTTAAGATTACGAACGATGCTTTTCCTAACTCACGTTGGGGATTGCGTTCGCCACTTAAGGGTGAGGCTGAGCCTAATTATCCACGTGATGGTCATCTGGTCGTAACTTTGGATGAGTATGGCGTCGGACATTTTCAGCGTATTGCGCGCGCTGGCGAGGTCCTTACAGCAGCTGAAGTTTTATTGCGTTATCGGATACGCAATGATCAGGTGAAATTTGCAACGAATGGCTTTTTTTTTGAAGAAGGTCAAGCGCAAGCGTATGAGAAAGCACGCTATGGCGCGTTTCGTGTGGCAGCGAACGGCGATATGATTTTGATAGCTATGTATGGACAGGATTATGCGCTGTTAAAAAACAAATCAACTGATGCGGCATCGGCTACTGAGTAGTATTTCCTAGTATCATGCACTGGAATGTACTGAACCATAATGGGTTGAATTATACGAAGGGAAAAATAATGCCTAAGAATTTACAGAAGCAGTGGTGGTTTATGTTCCCGGTGACTTTTATTTCCGGCTATGCTGCCTTTTTATTGGTGCAGGCTGCGGGTATCGGTGGTTTGGAAACCGTACCACAGATGCTGGTGTTTGCTTTGTGTTTTGCGGCTTTGCGCGCAGGTTTGCAGTTCGCTTCTTGGCTAGCGATTGTGGCCTTTCTACCTAAATTAGCGAAATCGGTTTTGGATCAAGAAGCTGCTAAATAGAGCTGCCATCGTTAGTGAAAAAATGCCCGCGCTGATCAATTCAGCGCGGGCATTTTTGTTTTGATTAGTTTTTTAAATCAGCCAAAAAGCCTATTTAAATAATAGACGTATCGAATCCCAAGCGCGGCCAAAGATGCTCGCTTGGCGTACTTCTTCTAGTGCCAGAACAGGAAATTCTGCCACAGGTTTTCCATCCAACATCATCTTCATAGTGCCGACTTTGCTATTCGCAGCAATCGGTGCTACCAGTGGATCTTTGCGCTCCAAAGCTGGTTTCATGCGGGCGGCGCTGCCTTTTGGCAAGGTCACATAAAGGTCTTGATTAAATCCGATTTTGATCTGTCCTTGATTGCCTTTCCAGACGTCTGGCGTGGCGATAGCGACGCCTTTGTCGTACAGTTTGACTGTATCAAAATTCAGGTAACCCCAATTCAGTAGTTTCAAACTTTCCTGCGCGCGGATCTGATCGCTCTTAGTGCCGGTCACGACAGAAATCAAACGACGTTGACCTGTGCCATTCGGACGAATCGCAGAAGAGATTAGGCAATAACCAGCGGCTTCAGTGTGGCCAGTTTTCATGCCATCCACGGTAGGGTCGAGCCATAACAGACGATTACGATTAGCTTGTGTGATTTTGTTGTAAGTGAAGCTTTTGGTTGAATAATACGTTTTGTAATATTCAGGATGATCGGCGATCAGGCGCGATGCCAAAATTGCTAAGTCGTAGGCGGTAGAAAAATTATCCGGACTAGGCAGGCCATGAGAGTTCGCATAACGCGTGGCTTTCATGCCAAGGCGTGCTGCCTCACGATTCATTTGCACGACAAAAGCGTCTTCGCTACCAGCAACCGCTTCTGCTAAGGCCACTGAGGCATCGTTACCAGATTGCACGATTAAGCCGTATAGCAAATCACCGATACTGACAGGTGTAGCTGGGTCAATAAACATTTTGGAACTGCTAGCATCGACTTTCCAGGCACGAGTGGAGACTGTGATTTGTTGATTTAAATCGAGGCGCTTTTCTTTGAGTGCATTAAACACCAGATAGGCCGTCATGATTTTCGTCAACGAAGCTGGTTCGATTTGCAAAGTTGCGTTATCTGAATTGATGACTTGATTGCTGGTCGCATCTAGAAGAATCCAAGATTTCGCTTCTATCAGTGGTTTAGGCAGATTTTGAGCATAGGCGACCGAAATTTGGGTTAAAGCCGCGGTAGCAAGTAGAACGGATGCTAACAGTGAAGTGAGTGATTTTTTCATTATGTGTAGTGCGTAAATACAAAAATTAAAAACGGAAAACGAGATGTTGCTAACTCAGTGTTATGAATTCAAGGCCATAGATCACTGATGATTTTTTTAATATGTGGCAGACGGCGATGAAAGAAATGATCTGCGCCTGGGATCACCATCACAGGAATGTCTTGTGGTCTGAGCCATTCAAATACCGCCTGTAGAGGAATGGTATCGTCCAGTTCACCATGAATCAAAATGGTGTCAGCGGGAATGTCCGGCATCTCCCATTTGCCTGCAGCGGCGCCAACCAAAACTAAACGTTGAACAGGAATGCCGGCCGCAGTTAAACGTTGATGTAAGCGTGATTGCACAAAGGTACCAAAGGAAAATCCACTTAGCACTAAAGGCAAATTGGGGTAGCGCTGGCGCATGTGTTGCAACAACGTTTCCATGTCGTCGGTTTCGCCTATGCCTGCATCGTGCACACCTTCGGATTTGCCAACACCGCGAAAATTCATACGCACGGTGACGTAGCCTAGTGAGACAAAAGTACGCGCTAAAGTTTGCGCCACTTTATTCTCCATCGTGCCGCCAAACAAAGGATGGGGATGAGCAACTAAAGCTAGGCCCACGGGAGTGTTAAACAGTTCTGGATCGGGATGATTGACGGCACATTCAAGTTGACCAGCATTACCTGGAATTAAAAACTGTTCGGTATGGATATTCATAAAGGCTTAGTTTCTTAAACGCTTGTTTTAAACTTTGAGACGTTCAACCACACCACCACCTATCAAATCGACGTCGATAATCTCGTCAATATCGCTTTGATCAATATAGGTGTACCAAGTACCTTGTGGGTAGACGACTAGAACAGGGCCTTGTTCGCAACGATCAAGGCAAGCAGCTTTATTGATACGAATTTTGCCTGCACCATTTTGATCTAGCTGCTTGATACGACGTTTTGCATGTTCTTGCGCAGCTTGCGCACCACGTGCGGCACAGCATGGGCGACCATCGTCGCGTTCATTCATACAGAAGAACACGTGTTTTTTAAAATAGAGATTGTCAGACATGAGAAGCTTCGAAAAAAACTAAAAGGGAGGAACTGAAGGCGCTATGATACAACGATTGGCGTGTTTTCTCTGACGACCGGAGAAATTCTTATAATGGATCACAATAGTCTGTCTGTTTAGAAATAATCTATCGCCCTAATGGTTTTAAATCGGAAAGGAAGTGTATAAATGTTGATACCAAAGTATTTGCTGTGCCTGAGCTGCGCACTGGTTTTAGGTGCTTGCGGCAAATCGAATCAGTCCGCTGCGCCCGACAGCACTGCTAGTGCTACTAGTATGGCCTCCAAACCGACCATACAAGTTATCGAAGACCAACGCCAGCAATTGGAAAAAGCCAAGCAAGTCGCAAAAGACGCAGAGGCAGCAGCTGCGGCACAAAAGCAAGCATTGGATACGGTTGCAGAAGGCAAGTAGTCCACTTATGTGGATTCTGTGGAAACTGGTTTAGCACCATACAGATATAAGAATCCAGCGATACCCGCCAATAATGAAGCTGCCAATATCGCCATTTTTGAAGCGTTGATCACTTCATGCTGCCCGTTGAAAGCAAGATTGGTGATGAAGATAGACATGGTAAAACCGATACCACCCAAAATACCGGCACCGCTGATATGACGCCAGCTCAGTTCTGCTGGCAGGCGGCAAATGCCCAAGGTAACAGCAGCAAGGCAGAATAAGCTCACGCCCAAGGGTTTGCCTAATGTTAGACCAACGATTATACCCAAGCTGTTGCTACTGCTAAAGCTATGCATCCAGTCTGCAGGAATCACAATCGCAGTATTCGCCAGCGCAAATATCGGCAAAATAAGGAAAGCCACCGGTTTATGCAGGCCATGTTCTAGCCTATGTGAGGGGGAAGTCTGATCTTCCGCTTTAGCCGAATAAGGAATTGCAAACGCCAACATGACGCCAGCGATCGTAGCGTGTACACCCGAAAGTAACATGCACAGCCACATTGCAGCGCCGCCTATCAAGTAGGGAAATAAAGCCATGACCCGAAAAAGGCGATTTAAAACGATTAAGCCCAGCCAGATTGCAATCGCACCTGCCAAATAGTGCAGTTTGACTTGCGCGGTATAAAACAACGCGATGATGATAATGGCGCACAGATCGTCAATCACCGCGAAGGCAACGACAAAAACTTTCAAGGCACTGGGAACGCGCGAGCCGAGTAACGCCAATGCGCCGAGCGCGAAAGCAATGTCGGTCGCCATCGGGATGCCGATGCCAGCTTGCGTCGTGGTACCGTGGTTCATCGCGTAATGAATTAGTGCCGGTATGATTGTGCCTCCTAAGGCGGCGGCAATAGGTAGCAAGGCATTCTTAAAGTTTGATAACTCGCCACTGTAAAGTTCACGCTCTAATTCAAGCCCGATCAGTAGAAAAAAGATCGCCATCAGAGCGTCGTTGATCCACAGCTCTATGCTTAGACCGGCGACTTGGGTTTGCCAGAATTGCAGATAGTCGTTACTGAACGCTGAGTTGCTGAGAGCTAGGGATAAGGCCGTGCACACTATCAGGAAGGCGCCGCTGGCTTTTTCTGAATGTACAAAGGCCAGAAAACTTTGGCTGAGTGTCAGGCGAGTATTTGTCATAGGAAAATTCTAATTAAATAGTTACTTGGTATTGACACTTGATTTTGATTGCAATAAATACCACAGCGCGACAAACGGCCAAACCACGGACAAAAACTGGGCTGCGCCATAAAAGTTCAGCATTTTTCCTTGTACCATGGTTTGCAGTGTGTGCAAAAAATAAGGATTGCTGGGGATCAAATTCACCATCAATAGACTAAGGCTCAGCAATAAAACCGCCAGACGGCGTTGCGCGTGATTGGGGGCGAATGAAAAGCCATATAGCATAATTGCGCTGATCAAAATGCCGCCTTGGGCACCTGGTGTCAGCCATAAGAAAGCATTTTCAGGTTCAAACATCAAGGCACTGGATAGTGCTCTGATCGCTAAGGCTGCCAACAATAATAAACACGCTAGTGCAAATTTGGGGGCACGGCGATTAAGTAGGGACAGACAAATTAAGATGGCACCACTGCAGCCACATGCGGTGATGATTGTTTCGGACAATAGGTACATCTCAGCGTTAAGCTCGATGTCGTTACGCAAAACCGCACTCAGATCGATACTGACATCTAAGTATTCTTCGCACCATAAAGAAATGATGGGCAGAATTTGACCATGACCAAAGAGGAACGCGTGGGGAAAAATTTGCGCCAACGGCCATAAGCCTAGGATCACTAACTCCCTCGCGGAGTCCATGTGCAACCAACGTGTTCTGAGTTGATGCAGCCTGCCATTTTCTAAAATAATAGGAAGCAGTAATCCACCTAGCACGGCGCCGAGCGCACAGCCGCTGGCATTCGTAATTAAATCTAAAAGTGAAGTGACGCGTGTCGGTAGAAAATACTGCACGCTTTCCATGAGTAAACTCAGTGCGCTTCCGCTCACACAAGCGATCATGACCGACCAGAGGCGCGATATTCTTGGGTAAAGCGAAAACACGATCAAGACACCCAATGGCATATAACCTATCACGTTGACTACTGCATCGAATTGCGACCAGTAACGCGGCCATTGAGAAATCTGTGCGCCAAATGCGGCGATGTTTTCAAACTGCCAGCCAGAAAACGGATACAGACTAGCGTAGACGATCAAGACGGCATAGGCTACTAGGCAGGCGCGAGATAAGGGCGAGGCAGTGAGGTCTTTAGCAGGCACTATGTGATTTATTCGAAGTAGTATCAGTCAGATAAATTGGCATTCCAAGAAATTAAAGTCTTCTTGGGAGCAGCTGGGCATGCCTGGATTGGCTATTTCAATTGAGTCTGTAACCAGACAATTAGTTCCGTAATTGCTTGATCACTTGCCTGAGGCATGGCGCGAGCGCCGCCAACTGCATCGGGACTGCCACTGTTTGATTGTGCGCTAAAAACCTTTTGTGCCAAAAGTTGTTTGTTGTTGATTAAACTGGCGCGCCAGCGTAATTGAACCTGACTACTTTCCAGTGTGGAAAAGTGTTGGGCAAACTCTTCTAAGTCGATTCTGAGTATGGGTAGACCCGAAGTCCCATCGGCACCAGTAGTGACAGTCCCGCCTTCCTGATTGATACGCGAGATAATTTTTTGTTTGAGCAATTGCGCGGGTGGCATGCTCCAGCGACTATTGGCATAAGACCGCAACTCTTGTGGATTGTCATATATCAGGCGGTACAACATGGCCGAACCTTCTAGGTTCATTGGCACTTGTATTTCGGCGAGACTAATTTTTAGCGTTGCAAGCTGGCCGCCGATGGGGGGCTTATTGTTGCTACCAAAGTCGTAACTACGTTGTACCTCTGTGCTAGCACATGCGCTAAACAACAGTACTAGTGGCACGCTGAAGAGGATAGTCAAGTAACGACTGAATGTGTATGTGTTGGATAAAGCGGATCGAATCATCATGGGATCATCCTGATTAATTATAGGGGGTGATGGTTGCTATGATTTCGTTTATTTATTTTTACCTGTGTTACTAAAGCCAGGCTCACCCGGCCCCGGCACAGGCGGTTTGGCGCCAAACAATAAGCTCTGTGGACGCTCGTTAAAATTGTCTGTGCTGCGATTGATGCCACGCAAAGTGCCGCGTGCATCTTGCACCAAGCCATTAATCGCTGGCAAAGTCTCATACTGCAAACTGGTACTTAAATTTTCTACGTTTTTGCTGAGCCGGTTGATGCTGCCATCTTCAGCTTGCATATTATTGATCAAATTGTTCAGATTAGTGCTGGTGGCTTTCGCATTGTCAGAGAATTGTTTGAATGCCAGCGCACTGTCCCGTGCTTGTTGTACGGTTTGCGGTAAGGCAATTAAAACCGGATCGAGTTTGGCAGGTAGAGTTTCCCATGCAGCGGCAGTGCGGCCGATTTGATTGACCGCATTGATTAGCGATTTTTGATTATTGGGATCTAACAAAGTATTTAAGCGCTTACTCAATTCTTCGGTTTGTCCTAAGATCGCCAGACCGTGTTTTTCGACTTCTTGCAATAGACCGGGACGCAGCGGTATCAATGCGCCGAGTCTGGCGTCTTTTACAATCGCAGCAGGCTTACTGCCATCATCGTCTAATTCAATGTAGGCGATACCGGTAACGCCTTGATAGCCTAAGGTGGCGTAAGTAGATTGCGTAATCGGTGTGTCTGACACGATGTCTAAGTTTAATAGCAATTGCCCCGGTACTTTAGTATCAAAGTCTATATCAGTGACTTTGCCGACCTTGATCCCCTTGTAACGTACTGCAGCCTGAATATTTAGACCCGATACTTTCAAAGGTGTAGCAATGGTGTAAGGCGTGCGTTGGATTTCATCTTTGCCTAACCATAGCGCCAGCAAGCCTGCCAGTGTGGCTAAAACTATCGCAAACACGCCAGCGATCAAGGCGTGAGATTTACTTTCCATAATGAACTCCGGTGTTTGAGTCAGCTGTATTCGATGTATTGTGCATATTTGATTGCAATACTTCCATCGCGCGTAACCCACGTCCGCCACGGAAATAGGTTTGTATGAACGGATGCGGTACTTGCACTACTTCCTGCGCGTTGCCCACGGCGATCATTCTTTTGTCTGCAATCACGCCTATACGGGATGACAGAGCGAACAGCGTATCGAGATCGTGAGTGACCATAACCACCGTTAATCGCAAGGATTGATGTAGGGATTGGATCAGGCTGACAAAACTGTCCGAACTATCGGGATCCAAGCCAGCCGTCGGCTCATCTAAAAATAATAGTTCAGGATCAAGCGCGATTGCACGTGCCAGAGCAATGCGTTTTATCATACCGCCAGATAAATCGGAGGGCATTTTTTTTGCATGTTCGAAACCTATGCCTGACATGTGTAGTTTTAGGTAGGCGACATCCATAATGAGTGATTCTGGTAAAACACCCAACTCGCGTAATGGTTGTGCAACGTTTTCAATCACGTTCAAAGCAGAATACAAAGCACCATGTTGAAATAACATGCCAGAACGACGTCGCAAATGTGGTAGATGCTGCTTTTCTGGACCGTGAATGTCTTCGCCGAATACTTTGATTGCACCACGTTTTGGTGTTTCTAAACCCAGCATTTGACGCATGAGCACGGTTTTACCCGAGCCTGAACCGCCAACGATGGAGAAGATTTCACCACGCTGTATTTGTAGGTTCAAATCTTGATGGATAACGGTGCGTCCGAATTGCGTACGTAAATGCGCAATGTCGATAATGATGTCGTTTGTATGGGGAGACGTAGGTGAGGTCATGATCTTGGCGCACTCTAATAAGCGACATTACTGAATATGACTGCAAAAATGGCATCGGCAATAATCACACTCGTGATTGAAACCACCACAGAGCTAGTCGTGCCTTGCCCTAAGCTTTCCGTGTTCGGTTTAATTCGCAATCCATAATGACAAGAAATCAGTGCGATCAGGATACCGAACACCAGGCCTTTGCCCAAGCCTATCCAATAATTTGCCAAGCTGACAGCATCAGGCAATTTGTGAAAGAAGAATCCCGGCGACATATCAAGTATGACTTGAGCCGAGATCGCACCGCCGATAAGCGCCATGATGTCAGTCCAGATCACAATCATCGGCATGGTGAAGGCAAGAGCGATGACTTTTGGCATGATGAGCCGAAAGCCAATTGGTATTCCCATCACGCGCATCGCGTCTAGTTCTTCCGTCACTTTCATCACGCCAAGTTGTGCCGTTATCGCCGAGCCGGATCTGCCCGCAATTAAGATGGCGGCCAGCATAGGGCCCAATTCGCGAATGATACTGATGCCGAGTAAGTTCACGATAAATAAATCGCCGCCATAACTGCGCAATTGTTGCCCCGATAAATAGGACAAAACCACACCGATCAATAAGCCGACTAAAGCGGTAATCGCCAATGCTTGAAAGCCCGTTCGATAGATATTTGCCGAGATTTCCTTCCACGGACCTTTACTGGGATGCCGGGCGAAGCGTCCCAGATCGATGATTAACTGTCCTATTAATTCTGTGATCGCGATTAGGTGTAGCGCGAAGTTGAGTGCCAGACCGCCCAGTCGTCCAAAAGGTGTACGCATTGCTTTTTGCGGCGTTGGTGCGGCGATTTTTTGTAATTCCGCTAGTCGCTCAAATAGGCCGCGGTGATTTTCCTGCAGTATGAGTTTTTCGGGAAAGCGTTTGCCCCAAGTTTGCCACAGTAGTTGAGCGCCGATATGATCAAGCGCGGTCAGTCCGTTTAAGTCCCAATCAAAAGCAGGCCTAAGTTGCAAGCTAGTAAGCTGGATGCTTAACTCTCGCATGATCGTCGGTTCGGCGAGCATGTCGGTCAGCCAAGCACCATGTACTTGGACAGTGGGCTCGTTGTTGATTGGGATAACTAAGGAGGGAATAGTGTCGCGGCGCATAATGCAAGTGTAAGGCACAAATTGCCCGTACGGCAATTTTAGTTGCGAGGTATGGCCTGCTTTCCATTAAGTTTTTTCCGATGGACAAAGTACGCTCTGTCGATAGGATCATTTGGAGGAATGAGTAATCGAGACCTTGGTGTTATTTCTCCTGTGTCAGGGGCGTCTTATTATCAATAACTTCTCTGCAATCGCCTTTTAAAGTTGCGTCATCGTAATTGCTCCATCCATAGCTATCTACATAGCGCGTGTAGTATTTCCAATGAGGACTAAAGACGCTGCGATCCAATTTTTCATCGGGATAGCGTATATCGACCATATCCAGCAGCGAATGAAATACATTTTCGGTCGACAGTTTGGCATGTTGATTTGCCTTCAATGTTCGAATCTTTTCTGGGTGCTGTTTCGCATATTGATCGGAATACCAGACGAAGGCAGGAATATGAAATTCAAACTGTGTATTGTGACCGTGGAAAGCTAAATTGCAGCTGCCATCATATAAAGTCTGCCCGTGATCCGAGACGTACCAGAGCGCGCTCATATGCGGCAACACTTTCAGTTGTTGAATCATGCGCGCTAAGATCCAATCGGTATAGAGGATCGAGTTGTCATAACTGTTGTTAATAGCTTCCTTGTTCTTGAGGTCAGTGTAAGCGGGATTGGCGACTCCAAAGAGTGAGGGCTTCCACTGGTCATACGTTTGAGGGTAGCGATGGCTGTAGTTCCAATGATTGCCCAGCGTGTGTAGGACTATCAGTTTATTCGGTGCCGAGTCGTCTAAGGCGTTTTGCAGTGGCGTTAACAAAATTTGATCGAAACTGGATTTGTTGGTGAAGCCGCCTAAATTCAGAAATTGTGTCACGTCGGCTTCTTTTGCGATGACCGAGGTAGGCGTATCAAATTGGCCGAAACTCATTTGATTGGAGAGCCAAAAGGTTTTAAAACCTGCTTCCTTATAGGCGCTCAAGAATGATTTTTCGGAAAATCCGGCCTTCAGGCTTTGTGCTGCGGGTTTGCGTGTGGTGATGATGGGAACTGATAGGCGAGTAGCAGCGACCGCCGTAATTATGTCGGTAAAATTGACTAAATTGCTTTCTTGGCTGAGGTAGGGATTAGTCTCACGCTGGTAGCCATTGAGGCTCCAGCGGTCATAGCGTGCAGATTCGCCGATTACGACGACGATCGTTTGTTGAAAGTCATTGCCAGGAGCTTGCCGCGCGTGAAACAGGAATTCTCGATTTTTGTTGCTGAGCGTGGACAAATAGTTACGTTCTTTATAAAAATCCACGCCACGTAACAAAATCCCTAACGGCCAACTACGAGAGAAGCTTTCTTCGTCATATATAGCTTCGGCCCAAGTGGGCAGTGGCGGTTGTTGTTGCACATAATTTGCAAATTCGACCCAGGAACGGAGTTGCCAAATTGGTTTGCTGCTGGCTTCTTTTTTGCTGGACGCGCTCTCTGAATCTGACGCGCTCGCCACACCAACTTGGGCACCGTAAGTCCAGCATAACAAGCAAGCCGAAAGGACGGCTAGCACGATCCAGCGTGAGCTGTGCTGCCAGGTTAGGCTAGTTTCATGTTTTGCGGCCAGCAATAGCGTCCACCACCAGAACAAGATTGCAGCTGCTATGAACAGCAATAACCAAATCTTGCCTCCAAGAAATTCCAGCGCTTCTTTTGGGCTGGTTTCCGTAATAATTCCTAAATGATGCGTGGAAATACCTTGACCGTAATATAAACGTAAGTAAATTTCTATGGGAATCGCTAAGAAAGCGGGTAGTAAGACGAAATGAAACCAGCGCGGTTTTTTGAAAAATGCCCATAACGCCAGCCACGATAAAGCTTGGTAGGCCAAAATTCGGCCACCATGCTCAATCGACTTGCCCAAGATGATACTAAAAAATGCTAAACAACTAACGAGGAAATAACTACCAAGCAAATAGGGTCTAGAGAAACGTAGCAGGTGGTGCATTAAAATAATGTGCCTTAAAGTAAGTGTAGGTTGCGTGTTGAGGTATTAAATGCATAGCCATAAAATTTACAGGGCTATCAAGGAGGGATATTTTAGCTTTGATAGCAACCTATCGTAGAAACTCAGCATAGTTAACGCATAAATCTGTGTTTGGCTTACCAAGGTCCCCAATCTTCCTCGTCATCACTTATTGCTAAGTTGTTGTTTCCATTGTTTTTCATTGACTTTGCTTGAAATAAAGGTGTACACTCGCGAGTTCTCGATTTTATATGGTTTATTCTTACGCACTGCCAATTTGTGAGTGAGCATGAATGTTCGGGGGCTAGCAAGCTAAGTTTGCAAGTGAATATATAGATTTTAAGTGCCCGGGCAACCGTTTCCGGGTGTGTGTTTAACGTTGTATTTTGTTGGATTAAAAACGATGCCAACCATCAATCAACTGATTCGCCAACCACGTGTTTCTGCAGTGGTTAAGAGCAAATCTCCGGCGCTGGAAAACAGCCCGCAAAAACGCGGCGTATGTACCCGTGTTTATACGACAACTCCAAAAAAGCCTAACTCGGCTTTGCGTAAAGTTGCTAAAGTACGCTTGACCAACGGTTTCGAAGTTATTTCGTATATCGGCGGTGAAGGTCATAACTTGCAAGAACATAGCGTAGTTTTGCTGCGCGGTGGTCGTGTAAAGGATTTGCCGGGTGTACGTTACCATATGGTTCGTGGTGCTTTGGATACTCAAGGTGTTAAAGACCGTAAGCAAGCTCGTTCCAAATATGGTTCTAAGCGCGCTAAGGCTGTTAAGAAGTAATTTTCTAATCAATTAGAATTTTGTTTTGTAATCAGCTTGTAAATTAACCTCTGTAAAATCTCCGTAATTCGGATAGGTGTCGGTCTCGAATGAGCCGAGTAAGTGGTGGCTATGATGGCTTACCGCGAGCGTTGATAAATTTGTTATCGACCGCTCAACTGAAGATTGAAAGGAATTGAAATGCCACGTCGTCGTGAAGTCCCGAAACGGGATATTTTGCCGGATCCAAAATTCGGTAATGTAGAAGTATCTAAGTTTGTTAACGTGTTGATGTTGTCTGGCAAGAAGTCTGTTGCTGAAGGCATTATCTATGGCGCGTTTGATCACATCCAATCTAAATCGGGTAAAGATCCATTGGAAGTGTTTGCAACTGCAATTAGCAATGCTAAGCCATTGGTGGAAGTTAAGTCCCGCCGCGTTGGTGGTGCTAACTATCAGGTTCCAGTTGAAGTTCGTCCAGTTCGTCGTTTGGCTTTGTCTATGCGTTGGTTGCGTGAAGCAGCGAACAAGCGTAGCGAAAAATCTATGCCGCAGCGTTTGGCTGGTGAATTGTTGGAAGCTGCTGAAGGTCGCGGCGGTGCAATGAAGAAACGTGATGAAGTGCATCGTATGGCTGAAGCCAACAAAGCCTTCTCCCACTTCCGCTTCTAATAGTAAGGTGAGAGACCGTTGTGTTGTAGTTGCAATGGTTTTGGTAAGAATATTGAATCAGGCCGGGCGTAATTTCTTCATGAAAATTGCGCTCGGTTTTGTCCATTAAAAGATTTAGGAATAGCTATGGCCCGTAAGACCCCCATTGAGCGCTACCGTAATATTGGTATTTCGGCTCACATTGATGCTGGTAAAACCACGACAACCGAACGTGTTTTGTTCTATACCGGTGTAAATCACAAAATCGGTGAAGTGCATGATGGCGCGGCTACCATGGACTGGATGGAGCAAGAGCAAGAGCGCGGTATTACTATTACTTCCGCTGCGACAACTTGCTTCTGGAGTGGTATGGCGAATAACTTCGCACCGCACCACATCAACATTATTGATACACCAGGCCACGTTGACTTCACTATTGAAGTTGAGCGTTCTATGCGTGTATTGGACGGCGCTTGCATGGTTTACTGTGCAGTCGGCGGCGTTCAGCCACAATCTGAAACAGTTTGGCGTCAAGCTAACAAGTACAAAGTCCCACGTTTGGCATTCGTCAATAAAATGGACCGTACTGGCGCGAACTTCTTCAAAGTGTACGATCAAATGCGTGCGCGTTTGAAGGCAAATCCAGTGCCTTTGCAAGTACCTATCGGCGCTGAAGATTTGTTCGAAGGCGTGATCGATTTGGTTAAGATGAAAGCGATCATCTGGGATGTGGCATCTCAAGGTATGAAATTTGAATACCAAGATATCCCTGCGCATTTGGTGGAAGAATCCAAAAAATGGCGTGAAAACATGGTTGAGGCAGCTGCTGAAGCCAGTGAAGAATTGATGAACAAGTACCTTGAAGAAGGTGACTTGTCTGAAGCTGAAATCAAAGCAGCTTTGCGTCAACGTACTATCGCTTCTGAAATCGTTCCTATGATGTGCGGTACAGCATTTAAGAACAAGGGCGTTCAGGCGATGTTGGATGCGGTTATTGAATACTTGCCATCCCCATTGGATATTCCACCAGTGCCTGGTCTGAATGAAGATGATGAGCCTGTAGTTCGTGAAGCTAAAGACAATGAGAAGTTTTCTGCGTTGGCATTTAAGATTGCTACGGATCCGTTCGTTGGTCAATTGTGCTTTATCCGTTGCTACTCAGGTACTTTGAATTCTGGCGATAGCGTTTACAACTCTGTAAAAGAGAAGAAAGAACGTATTGGCCGTTTGGTTCAAATGCATGCGAACCAACGTGAAGAAATTAAAGAGATGATGGCGGGTGATATCGCTGCTGTTGTGGGTCTGAAAGACACAACAACCGGTGACACATTGTGTGACGAAAAAGCAATCGTTGTGTTAGAGCGCATGATTTTCCCAGAGCCAGTTATCTCTCAAGCGGTTGAGCCAAAGACTAAGGCTGATCAAGAGAAGATGGGCTTGGCTTTGAACCGTTTGGCTGCTGAAGATCCATCTTTCCGCGTACGTACTGACGAAGAATCTGGTCAGACAATTATCGCTGGTATGGGTGAATTGCATTTGGATATTATCGTTGATCGTATGAAGCGTGAATTTAACGTGGAAGCGACAGTTGGTAAGCCACAAGTTGCGTACCGCGAAACAATTCGCAAAACATGCGAAGAAATCGAAGGCAAGTTCGTTAAGCAATCTGGTGGTCGTGGTCAATACGGTCACGTTGTATTGAAGATCGAGCCGCAAGAACCAGGTAAGGGTTTCGAATTCGTTGACGCGATCAAAGGCGGTACAGTTCCACGTGAATACATCCCTGCAGTTGAAAAAGGTGTTCGTGAAACATTGACATCTGGTGTGTTGGCTGGTTACCCAGTGGTTGACGTTAAAGTGACATTGTTCTTCGGTTCATACCATGACGTTGACTCTAACGAAAACGCGTTCCGTATGGCGGGTTCGATGGCATTCAAAGATGGCTGCCGTAAAGCAAGTCCAGTTATTCTGGAGCCAATGATGGCCGTCGAAGTGGAAACACCAGAAGACTACGCCGGTACAGTGATGGGTGATTTGTCTTCACGTCGCGGTATGGTACAAGGTATGGATGAGATTGCTGGTGGTGGCGGTAAGATCATTAAAGCTGAAGTGCCGTTGTCTGAGATGTTTGGTTACTCAACATCTTTGCGTTCGGCGACTCAAGGTCGTGCGACTTATTCTATGGAATTCAAGCACTACTCTGAAGCACCGAAGAATGTTATCGACGCAATCGTGACATCTAAAGCTAAGTAATTTAAATCGGAAATCCTGCTCTGCTTATCAAATGTGGGTGGAGTAGGTAATTAATCTAATCGTTCTTTTTGAAGGAAGAATAAAATGGCAAAAGGTAAGTTCGAACGCACCAAGCCGCACGTTAACGTCGGTACAATTGGTCACGTGGATCACGGCAAAACGACATTGACAGCAGCGATTGCGACAGTATTGTCTAAGAAGTTTGGCGGCGAAGCTAAAGCATACGATCAGATCGATGCAGCTCCAGAAGAAAAAGCACGCGGTATTACAATTAATACAGCGCACGTAGAATACGAAACAGCAGGTCGTCACTATGCTCACGTTGACT